>JAXMBX010000045.1:0-40785 GCA_046349635.1 Planctomycetales bacterium | reverse complement strand
GTAGAGATTGCCGTGGTCGGTGATGGCGAGGGAATTCATCCCGAGTTCCTTGGTCTTTTTGACCAGGTCGGGGATGCGGTTGGCACCGTCGAGGAGGCTGTAGTGGGTGTGGCAGTGCAGATGAACAAACGGCTGCGTGGCCGCGCCGGAGGAAGGCTCAGTCATATCGAAATCCCCACAATCCATGCAGGCAGAAACGGTCCGTGCCGGGGCACTTGGTTGAGGGTTTCAGTATAGCATTTTTGGGGCGAGCATCGACTGAGTGATTTTCAGTTTTTGAATGGGTTTGCCCAGTGTGACAGAAGGGACTTTTTCACCTTAAAAAAAGCATCAAGGCCCAGAGACGTTTGGCCCCGATCCCCATCGCCCTGCGGGCGAGAGCAGTGGAGCAGTGGAGCAGGTGAGCAGTTGAGGGGAGGTGAGCGGCCACCTTCTCCCACAAGGGGAGAAGGGCTTTGATCGGGATTCATCACAGCCGATTTGAATAACCTCTTGTGGCTAGCGCCACCCACACGCCGGAGGACCGGCGTATGGGCCACCCCGCCGCCCTGCGGGCGAGAGCAGGAGATGAAGGGCCAAGAGGGAGTGATCAGAGACGCTTGGACCGCCCCCTCTTCCGTCCGCTGCGCGGCCACCCGCGCCCTGCGGGTGGGAGCAGTGGAGCAGTAGAACAGGTGAGCAGGAGCGAAGGGAAGAAGAGAAGAAAGGGAGAACGATGCTCAGAGACGCTTGGCCCATACCCCTCATCCGTCCGCTACGCGGCCACCTTCTCCCACAAGGGGAGAAGGTCTTTGGAGACTATCGCCTTTGTCAGGACACACGCTCGTGAGTCCTGACTGCAGTTGATTGTCGAGACGCCCCCTACGAAAACGATGCCCCCAATCTCAGTATCGATTTGAACTGACCTCTTGTGGCTGGCGCCACCCACACGCCGGGGTACCGGCGTATGGGCCACCCCGCGCCCTTCGGGCGCGAACAGATGAGAACAAAGAGGTGTTATCGATGAGAGACGCTTGTATCGCCCCCTCACCCGGCCCTGCGGGCCACCCTCTCCCACGGGAGGGCGAGGGTGTAGTTGATTAGTGTTTGAAGTGGCGGCGGGAGGTGAAGATCATGGCCATGTTGTGTTCGTTGCAGGCGGCGATGGCATCGTTGTCGTTGCGTGAGCCACCGGGCTGAATGACCGCGGTGATGCCCGCTTTCGCACATTCGTCCACGCCGTCGCGGAAGGGGAAGAAGGCATCGGAGGCGACCACCGCGCCGCGGCTGCGGTCCCCCGCCTTGAAGCCAGCCATGTGGACGGAATCGAGACGGCTCATTTGCCCTGCCCCGACGCCGACGAGGGCCTGATCGCGGACGAAGACGATGGCGTTGGACTTCACGTGTTTCACACAGCCCCAGGCGAAGACGAGGGTGGCGAGTTCTTCGGGAGTGGGTTGCCGTGTGGTGACGACTTTCCAGTCGGCCTGGGCCATGGGGAGGTCATCGGCATCCTGGACCAAGAGTCCACCACTGACGCGGCGGTAGTCGCGGGCTTTTTGGCGTTCGGCGGTCAGTGTCGGGCAGCGGAGGAGGCGGACGTTCGCTTTCCACTTGGGCTTGGTGGTGAGGAGTTCAAACGCAGCCTGGTCGAAGGAGGGGGCGATGATGGCTTCAACGAAGCGGTCGGGGACGCAGAGTTCCTCGGCGGTCGCGACATCGACGGGGCGGTTGAAGGCGAGGATCGAGCCAAAGGCGCTGATGGGATCGCCGGCGTAGGCCTTCTGGAAGGCGACGTTGAGTTGTTCCGCGACGGCGGCGCCGCAGGGGTTGTTGTGCTTAATGACGACGGCGCCGGGGAGTTGAAACTCGCGGACGAGGTTCATGGCGGCGTCGAGGTCGAGGAGGTTGTTGTAGGAGAGTTCCTTGCCGTGGAGTTGTTCCGCCTGGGCGAGCGTACCGGGACCGGCATTCGGTTCGACATAAAAGGCGGCGGCCTGGTGGGGGTTTTCGCCGTAGCGGAGGTCGGACTGTTTTTTGAAGCCGAGGTTGAGAGTCTGCGGGAAGGAGGAGGTTTCGTCCGCAGGCTGGGTGATTTTGGCGAGGTAATCGGAGATGGCGCGGTCGTAGCGGGCGGTCATCTCGAAGGCGGCGAGGGCGAGTTCGCGGCGGAGTTCGGGGGTCCACTTCCCTTCGCGCCAGGCGGAGAGGACTTTGTCGAACTGGGTGTGACTGGTGACGACGCCGACATAGGCGTGGTTCTTGGCGGAGGAGCGGATCATGCTGGGGCCGCCGATGTCGATGTTCTCGATGGCGTCGGCGATGGTGACATCGGGCTTCGCGACGGTGGCTTCGAAGGGATAGAGGTTACAGACGACAAGTTGGAAGGGGACGATGCCGTGCGCGGCGATGGCGTGCTGATCTTCGGGGAGATCGGGGCGGCCGAGGATGGCGCCGTGGACCTTGGGGTGGAGGGTCTTGACGCGGCCATCCATGATTTCGGGGAAGCCGGTGTATGCGGAGATATCGATGACGGGGATGCCGTGATCGCTGAGGTATTTGCGTGTGCCGCCGGTGGAGATGAGTTCGAAGCCGAGTTCGACGAGGGCCTTGGCGAAGGAGTCGAGTCCGGTTTTGTCACTGACGCTGATGAGCGCGCGGAGAGTTTTCACGGGAGGCGGTACCGATCTGGGTTGGAGGGCGTTGAGAGACGGGAGTTGCCAGTGACCACCCGCAAGCAGATCGTAATGCGTGGGAAAAGGAGGTGGAAATGTCCTGATCGGGTCTCCGCTGGCGGAAGAGATCCTGTACCGAGGGGTGGTGTATCGCGTGCTGAGGCGGAGTCGATCGCGGATAGTGAGCGCGGTGATAAGTGCGGCGTGGTTTGCGGTGGTGCATCTGCCGTGGTGGGGAGCCACGAAGCCACCGTTGGAGGTGGCCATTCAGACGGGCGCCATTTTTATGTATGGGATCGCGTTCGCGGTGCTGGTGGAGTTTTCCAGGTCGCTGTGGGGGGCATTGATTCCGCACGTGGCGAACAACTTATTTTTCGTGCTGCTGGCGAATCCGAAATAAGTTAAGAATCGCATCAACACATGCTCACCTCTTGACAATCGGGGCACGGCTGGCGGAGAATCAGCGGCGATTCCCAAGACAATTTGAAGTCAAACGCACACATGCCCACCCTGCCGCTAAGCGGCGAAGTGGGCATGCCACCCAGAAACTCAATAGAGTTTATAGAAGGTTATTGGCGAAGAGGGTATCGAGTGAGGAGAGGTCGGAGTGGGAATGGCGCGAGGCTTTGCGGGCGGCTTTTTTGTCGGCGCGGGTGGTCGACTTTGCGCTGGAAGTGGAATTGGCCTGCGACGTCGAGGCCGGGGTGAGTTGCGAAGAGGTGACCGAAACCGTCTCGGGGGTTGAGGTGGAATCGGCAGAGATCGTCAGGGCCAGGGGAGCGGCGGGGTCAGACTGGGCGCCCGAAGCAGCAGAGGTTTTCTGAGACCAGAGGCCGACGAGGGGCTTGTCGCCGGCGTTGCCGAAGTTGAATTGCAGATCGGCGCCGGGTCCGTTCCACTTGCGGTTGCCGTTGGCGTCGATGAACCAGGTATAGCCCCGGAGGATGCCGGGGTCATCGGTCCCGTCGCCGTTCCAGTCACCGACGAAGGGGAGATCGTTCGCAATACCGAAGATGAAATAGGTGTCCTTGCCTGCGCCGGTGCCATCCCAGTTGCGGTTGCCATTCTGATCGAGATACCACTCTCCGTTCCGGAAGACGCCGATTTCGTCCTTGCCGTCGCCGTTCCAGTCGCCGGAGACGGGGAGATCGCTGGCGTTGCCGAAGCTGAAGGAGACATCTCCGGCGTCCCATTTACCGGAGCCGTTGAGATCGAGGAAGAAGGTGCCGCCGCGCTTGACGCCGAGGTCGGTCTTGCCGTCGCCGTTCCAGTCACCGACGACGGGGGTGTCGCCCGCGGTCCCGAAGGAAAAATATTTGTCAGAGGGGGTACCGTCCCATTTGCGGTTGCCGTTGGCATCGAGATACCACTGTCCGTTGCGGAAGGCGGCAATTTCCTCAATGCCGTCGCCGTTCCAGTCGCCGACGACGAAGGTATCAGTCGCTGTGCCGAAGTTGAAGGAGGTGTCGGTGGTGGTGAAACGACGGCTGCCGTCGAGGTCTTCGAAGACCGTTGTGCCGCGCTGCAGGCCGATGCGATCGGTCAGAGCGCTGCCGGAGAGGAAGACGTCGAGGAAGTTATTGGTATCACCCGCGACGAGGTTGGCCGCGGCGCTGTGGAAAAGAGTCCAGGTGCCATCGGGGCTGATCTGTGCGGAGAGGGAGTCTCCGTTGCCGCCGACTTTCGTGCCGGTGGTGGCGTTGCTGACGAGAGTCAGGATGCCGGTGCCGGAGTCGTATTGGAAGACGTTGCGCGTGGAGGCGGTCCCGGACTGCCCGGAGAGGAGGTTCGAGCCGAGGGTATCAAACAGGACATAGCGGCCGTCCGCACTGATGGAGGGGCGGGCGGAGGAGCCATTGGAGGCGACGAGGAAGGAGGAGGAAGAATGGCTGACGAGGGTGCTGGTGTTGAGGTCGCGATTGTAGAGGAAGACGTCCTGCGAACCGGCGACATCCACCTGGCCGGGGACGATGTCGGTGCCGTTGCCGGCGTAGGCGAGATAGCGGCCATCGGCGCTG
Organism: Planctomycetales bacterium; assembly: GCA_046349635.1. Classification (GTDB taxonomy): domain Bacteria; phylum Planctomycetota; class Planctomycetia; order Planctomycetales; family Planctomycetaceae; genus JAXMBX01. Next base: position 36,113 of record JAXMBX010000045.1, on the reverse strand, counting down.
AACGCGAGTTGCGGGGTGGAGACGCCATTCGCGGCGGTGGTGGCGCTCGAAGAGCTGTGAGAGACAAGCTGATTGGCCTTGGTGGCGACGTTGTAGAGGTAGATGTCGACGCCGCCGTTGGAATCAGTGGCCCCGGAGAGAAGATTGGTGGCGGTGGTGCCGAAGGCGACTGAGCGGCCATCCGCACTGATCACGGGGGCGGAAGAACTGCCCGCAGCCGCGGCACCGGTGGAGACCGAGGAGTGGCTGACGACGACGTTACTCGCGACGGAGGCGGTATAGAGGAAGACATCGAGGGAGGCATTCGAATCCGACTGGCCGGCGGCGATATTCGAACCGCGGCTGGCGTAGACGATCAATGCGCCGGTCTGATCCATGTCGATCTGAGAATCGGCGGTGTCATTGGCGGCGGTTGTGGGAGAGGAGACGGTGCGGGAGACGAGAGCCGAGGTATTGGTGTTGCGATCGTAGCGGAAGACGTCCAGGCCGTTATTGGAATCGGTCTGGCTGGTGACGAGGTTGGTCGCCTCGGAGGTGTAGGCGAGGAACTGGCCATCCTGATTGATGACGACAGAGCGGACGCCGTTATCACCGGTGGTGGTCGTGGAACCGGCGGCGTGGCTGACGAGGGTGATATTGCCGGTGGTGCGATCGTAGAGGAAGAGGTCGAAATCGGCGTTGGCATCGGACTGGCCGGTGACGAGGTTGGTTCCATCGCAGGTGAAGGCGACATAGCGACCGTCGGCACTGATGGCGGCCTTGGCGACCTTGCCGTTCGAGGTGGTGGTCAAACTCCCGGCGGCATGGCTGACGAGGGTGGTGAGGTTATTGACCCGGTCGTAGAGGTAGACGTCGTTTCCGCCGTTGGAATCCGTGACGCCCGATTTGACGTTGGTGGCGGCGGTGATATAGACCGCGAACTGGCCGTTCTGGCTGATGGAAGCCACGGTGCTGTCGCCATTGGCGGTGACGACGACGCCCGGAGGCTGGGCCTTGGTGATGACCTGGGCGGAGAGGAGGGTGCGGGACTCCAGAGCTTCCGGGGATGAAGTCTGACGAGAGGAGCGACGGAGCGGAGCCGTGCGAAACCAACTCCGGGGGGACCATTTCTTCACGAGAGAACCTTTTGTGGCGGGCGCGAGAGAGGCTGAAAGACCGCGGTTTCACAGGGGAGACAGAGAGAGATCCGCCCGGTGAAGCGCCTTCCGAGGAAAAGAGAGGCGTCCCTGCATCTTAAGGGTGTCGGGAGGCGGGTGGCAAGGTGCGAAAAATGTGGAGAAGGGAGGGTGTTCAGGGATCTTAACACCACACAGGCGAACCTTCTGCGAGCGTCCAGAAAGGGGATCAAAAAGAGCTATTTGAGGATTGGGGGGAAGCTGATAACTTCCGACCGCGTTTATAGGTACGTCCATCGTCACTGCACTCCGAAGAAAAACTGTCTCCCGAGGTCTTTATGCTTACGCGTCGCTTCGGCCTGGTGTTGGGAATGTTGTTGTCGGTCTGCCTGTGCGCGGGTTGCGAAGGGATTGGCTTCGGCACGAACCAGGAAGTGGCGGACGGCGAAAGCGAATTCGACATCGACAAAGAAGATGCGGGTGAGGATTCCGACGACCCCAAAGAGAAGGCGAGCCAGACGGCGGATGCGAGTGCTCCGACGGATCCCGTCGCGGCAACGACACCAGCGGCTGATCAGAAACCGCAGAGCCTGAAACTGAACCTGAAGGTGGGAGAACGGTTTCCACTGATCAAGTCGGTCACGCAGTCGGTGTTTCAGGAGGTGGATGGAAAAAAAGGGAAGAGCGAATCGCGTCTGGAACTGACGATGTCGCTGACTTTGGAAGAAATCACTGAGGCGAACGAACGGAAGTTCGCCGTCCGGTATCATCGCGTTCGCTTCCAACAAGACCTGCTGGGGAAGACGGCGCAATTCGATTCACAGGCCACGGGCCAACAAGTGCCCGTCGAAGCGATGCCTTACCAGGGGCTGGTGAACAACGGGTTCAGCTTCTGGATCGGAGCGAACAACCAGATCAGCCAGGTGGAAGGGTTCCAACAGTTTCTGGACCGGTGCCTGGTCTCAGTGCCTCCGGAACGTCGGGGCCAAGCGCGGGCGATGTTGAGCGTCTCCTCTGGAAGCGAGGGGATCGCGAATTTCATCGACGACACGATCGGGCTGCTGCCGCCGAAGGATGTGAAGAAGGGGGATCAGTGGTCCCTGACGCAGCACCGGCAACACCCCGTTCCGATGGACCAGATGACGCGGTACACGCTGCAGGAACTGAACGACAACGTGGCGGAGATCCGGATTCTGGGTTCGATCTCGAACCCGGCGGCCCAGGAAGGGGCCGTTGCGTCGAAGCCGAATTGAATCAACATGACGGTGCGGGCGGGACAGCACTACGGAAGCTGCACGATCGACCGGCGGACGGGATTGCCGATCAATTCACAGATCAACGAAGACCTGGCGATGAAGGTAAAGCTGCCGAGCGGGAAGGAATTTGACCAGCGGAAGCAGACGATCACGATCATCCGGGCTTTCCCGGCGCAGGACACGAACATGAGTGCGATCCGGGCCGAGGAACCGGCACGACAGCCCCAACAACAACGGCCCGCGGGAGTGATCCGGCAGACGAGTGGAGATGCATTGCCGGGGAAGGTGACGCACGCGGTGGATTCACCGGCGACGGCGGAGAAGAATCCGTTTGAAGGGATTGAGACCGAGGATCTGCAGCAGCCGATCAACGTGAAGCCGTAGGCTTTACTTCCAGCGGAGCAAGCATGGCCTGGGGGCTGGTGACGGCGCTGATGTGAGGGGGGAAGCGGACGAAGTGGGACCAGAGGCGGAATGGCCTAGATGCCTTGCCCCCTGTCACGGGTTTGTAGTCCCGTTTGATGTGCAAAGTCCCCTGCCCCGTAATGCGGAACGAGTCCTGCGCGGACTGATCCGATGGGGCGAGCGCTGAGAGCGGTGCAGAGTTCCTTATCCATGAGATGAGCCCACGCGCCGGTGTGTTTCGCTGGGAGCGGTCCCTGAGTGAATGACGTGAGTTGCGATGGCGGGCCGCGGAGGACTTCCCAGGACGCTGACGTGATCTTGAATTCACTCGCCTGGGCCTCGGTGAGCGTGAGGTAGGTCAGATCGCCGGCGGCGTAGTCGACGAGGAGCGGTTTGGGCGTGACCTGAAAGTTCAGGCCGAGGGGAAGCCGAGGCGAGACGGTCGGCGGGATCGTTGATGGCGAGGTTCAATTCGAACCAACTTTTGGCGAGGGGGAAGGTGAGGGTGACGACGGCGGAGACGTCCTGCCAGTCGGGGGTCGCACCGGCGGCTTTGAATTCGAGTTCGCAGCAGTGAGAGCCTTGGCGCAGGACGCGTGAGGCTGAGACGGGGAAATCATTGGAGCCGAGGGTGCAGGATTTTCCGGAGCGAGAGGTGAGAGTGATGCCGGGGGAGTTGTCGCGGAGCCATTCGGAGTTGTCGTGACGGACGGAGCTAACGAAGCCCTTGAGGTCCCCTGGAATGCGATACGTGAGGGCGTTGGTGCCGACGACGAGCCAGTCGTTGCCGTCGCGGGTGGCGGTGATGGTGCGCGTGGGGGGCTTGGTGGGTGCGGTGGAGTTATCGGGCTTTAATTCGAAGTGCTGTGTCTCGTGCGGGGCGCAGGTGACTTTGAAGTCGATGGTGACCTGGCGAGAGTTGTCAGGATGCGGTGCGATCTGTGCGGAGATGGGCTTGCCGTTGTGAGTGAGAACCAGTCGCGAGCTGGAGGCTTCGGGGAGAGTCAGGCGGGCCGTGGCGGGGTAGTCGAAGCGACGGATGCCGGCGGTTTCCCGGACGTCGAAGGAGAGATCGGCGGCGAGGAGGCGGGTAGTCGTGCCGAGGAAGAAAAGAGTTGCAAGCAGGGTGCGGCGCATGAGAAATCGTCCGAAAGTTTATGAGTCGAATTGAACTCTGCTCTTGTGGCTTGCGCCACCCAGGTAGCCGGATTACCGGCAACCTGGGCCACCCCATTAAGGATATCGCGCTATGAGAGGATTTCCTTGACGACGCGGCCGTGGACGTCGGTGAGGCGGAAGTCGCGGCCACCGAAGCGGTAGGTGAGCTTTTCGTGGTTGAGGCCGAGGAGGTGGAGCATGGTGGCGTGGAGGTCGTGGATGGTGCAGACGTTTTCGACGGCGTGCATGCCGAGTTCATCGGTGGCGCCGTAGATGGTGCCTCCCTTAATGCCGCCGCCGGCGAGCCAGACGGAGAAACCTTCGGGGTGGTGATCTCGACCGTCCCGGTCCTTGCAGTGAGGAGTTCGACCAAATTCGCCGGCCCAGACGATGAGGGTTTCGTCGAAGAGGCCACGCTGCCTGAGATCCTGAATCAGTCCCGCGATAGCCTGATCGGTGTCGAGGGCGTTTTTCTCGTGCATCTTTTTGAGAGCACCGTGCTGGTCCCAGGTGCCATTCGATGCGCCCGGTGGGCAGCAGATCTCGACGAAGCGAACGCCGGATTCGACGAGGCGGCGGGCGCGGAGGCATTGCATGCCGTAGAGGCGCTGGGAGGGGACTTTGGAATCGAGGGCATAGAGGCGGTGGGTCGCCTCGGTCTCCTTGGCGACGTCGAGGACATCGGGGACGAGGGACTGCATGCGGTATGCCATCTCGTAGTTGCGGATGGCGGATTCGACGTCATCGTTGCCTCCGAGGGACTGAGAGAAGGAGGCATCAGAGCGACGGAGGGCGGCGAGCTTGGCCTGCTGGATGCGGGAGTCGGCGTCGCCGGGGTGGATGTTGTCGATGGGGTTCCCTTCGGCCTGGAAGAAACTGGCCTGATGGCTGGCGGGGAGGAAACCACTGGAAAAGTTTTCAAGACCGCCGCAGGGGATGACGCCGAAGCTGAGGACGATGAAGCCGGGGAGGTTCTGGTTTTCGCTGCCGAGGCCATAGGTGGTCCAGGAGCCCATGCTGGGGCGTCCGGCGACGTTGGAGCCGGTGTGGAGAAAGAGGACGCCGGTGGAGTGGATGGGAAGGTCGGCCTTCATGGAGCGGATGACGGCGATGTCATCGACGCAGCCGGCGATGTGGGGGAAGAGTTCGCTGACCGGGATGCCTGACTGTCCGTATTGGCGGAATTTCCAGGGGGAGCCGAGCCATTGGCGTTGGCCATCGGCGGTGGGATTTTTGGAATCGAGGAAGGGTTTGCCGTCCTGTGCGGTGAGCTGGGGTTTGGGATCGAAGGAATCGACGTGCGAGACGCCGCCGTCCATGAAGCAGAAGATGACGTTCTTGACCTTGGGGGGGAAGTGGGGAGCGGGGAGTTGGATCGGGGAAGTTTTTTCCGTCCCTTTCGCCATTTGTCCGAAGAGGCCGGAGAAGGCGAGCCAGCCGAAACCGTTTGCGGACTGCCGGAGGAGGTCGCGGCGGGTCAGAGGGTTGGCGCAGCGACCGGGGCAGCCGGAGTGATTCGAATTCAGAAACTGATGTTTCATAACAGACCTGCGGGGGCGTTTCCGGGGGAAGGATCAGGGGATGTAGATGAACTCGGTGAGGTTAAAAATGGTATGGGCGACATCTTTCCAGACGGCGGAATTCGAAGCGAGTTGGGCCTCTTGAACGCCGTGGAAATCGGCGAGCTGCTTCAGGAGGGCGTTGAACTCCTGGATTTCCTCGGGATGGGGAGGACGATTGAGGGCGCGTTCGAACATGCCGTTGAGTTTCTGCTCGGGGGACGATTGGGTGTCGCGGGCGAGTTGCGCGCCCCAGACCTCGGCCTGCTGCATGACGAAGGGGTCGTTCAGAAGCGCGAGGGCCTGCGAGGGGACGTTGGTGCTTTCGCGTCGGCCGGTGGTGACTTTGCCTCCGGGGAAGTTGAAGGCGTTCAAGAATTTGGGGCCTTCCATGAGGGTGTTCTTGATGTAGAGACTGCGGCGGCCACTGCCATCGAGCGGGCCGGGAAAGAGACGGCGGTCGGAGTTTTCTTTTTCCCGGTAAGGGTAGACGCTCATGCCATAGAGGGTGCCGTCGAGACGACCGGAGGCGGTGAGGATGGCATCGCGGATCCCTTCGGCTTCGAGTCGACGAGCGGGGTAATGCGACAGCCAGCGGTTCTGGGGATCTTTCTCGCGACTCGCGCTGGAAAGAGTGTGATCCTGCTGAAAGGCGTGGGTGAGAACGATGGCGCGGATGAGCTGTTTGGTGGACCAGCCTTGCTTGACGAACTGAGAGGCGAGGTAGTCGAGGAGTTCGGGGTGGGAGGGGAGTTCGCCGACGTGGCCGAAGTCATCGACGCTACGGACGAGACCGGCCCCGAAAAGGTGGTGCCAGACGCGATTGACATAGACGCGGGCAGTGAGGGGATTCGTGGGTGAGGCGATGCGTTGCGCGAGGGCGAGGCGGCCGCTGCCGGGGCCGACATCGAGAGGTTTGCCGTTGGCGAGGACTTCGAGGTAGCCTCGATGCGTGACTTCTCCGGGGCGGTAACAATCGCCGCGAACGAGGACCGGTTGATCGTAACCGGGACCAAATTCACCGAGACCTGCGGAGACGCGGGGGAGCGAGAGTTTCGCATCGCAGTCGCGGTATTCCTGGACGAGATCCTTAAGGCGGGGGGATGCGGAGACGTCATTTGGGAGAAGCCCCGCAGTAAGGAGTTGCTGGAGCCAGGTGACATCGGAGTCGGTCGGTTTCCCGGTGGCGAAGCGTTCGACGGCGGCGCGGGTGACACGGGCATAACGCCCGGCCAGTTCGGAGGCATCCTGAACAGGGGCGCCTTCAAAGAGCGGGCGGAGGTGATCGAGTTCGGCCTTGGGAGGTTCCGGCTGATCGTGCCAGACGGCGCGCGTGATGCCGAACCAGGAGCGGGGGTTTTCGGCGGCTTTTTCCCAGGGGAGTTTGTAGTTCGCCTTGTCCCCGCCGAGGGCGGAAAGCTGATCGGGGAACTTGGGATTGTCGAACATCGTCATGAGTTCGGCGTAAGTGCGGAGGGATTCGCGATCTTCGGGAGGGGAGAAGGTGATCCAGTGGAGTTCCGGGGAGATGAGGGCGCGGTAGTTCTTGTAGTTTAATTGGCAGTTGTTGGAGACGAGGCGGAGGGCGCTGCTCCGGAGGCCCATGACCTGGAAGCTGAGGTGCTTCTTTTTATTGGTGAGGACGGTGGAGCGGAGAGTGCCGTTGAGCTTGTCGGAGGTGGCATTGGTGAATGCACCGGCGGGGAGAATGGACTGGAGAATGGAGTCGCCGGTGAAGGCGAGCGCGAGGTCGCCGCTGGTGGTCGTGCCGTGGCGAAGCCCCTGCCCTTCCGGTTTCCAGTTCCCGGGAAGCTCCTTACGGAAATCGGCCATGAGTTCGAAGTTCTGGGCGTTGAAGGTGGCGCGGTCCTGGGCTTCTTTCGTCTGTTGAGCGGCTAAAGTTTTCCAGGCAACGTCCCAGGCTTGTTCCTTGGGGCGGCGATGGAGTGTGCGCCAGGGTTCGAGACTGTTTTCGGGAGGGGCTTTTTCCTGCTTCAAAGCGGCGACCCAGCTTCCGAGACGCTTCGGATCTAAGGCTTCGGGAGGTTTCGACTCGGGGGAAGCGAGTTTCGCCTGGGCGGCTTGCAGGTACGCGGCGATCTTGTCGGTTTCACTGAGCCAGTGTTTGGCGAGTTCGTCCCGGACGGCATGACGGAGGCCGGTCATGCGGGCGATGAGCGGTTCGTTGACGGTGGGGGCGTCGAGGGTGTGGCTGACCATGCGGGAACTGCGGAGGACGCCGAGAAGGGCGTAGTAGTCCTTCGTCGAGACGGCGTCCATCTTGTGATCGTGGCAGCGGGCGCAGGCGACGGTTGTCGCCTGGAAGGTTTTCGAGAGGGTGTCGATCTGGTTGTCGAGGATGTCGTAGCCGAGGGAGCGGAGGCTGATGCAGTCATCGTGATTGACTTCGCCGAAGCGGTAGAAAGAGGTGCCGATGACGGATTCGTTGAACTGCTCCTGCTTATTCCAGCGAGGTTCGGTGAGAAGATCGCCGGCGAGGTGTTCACGGACGAGTTGGTCGTAGGGGACGTCGGCATTGAAGGCGCGGATGAGGTAGTCGCGGTACTTCCAGGCGTGATGGACTTCATAGTTCCATTCATTGCCGTGGGTTTCGGAGAAGCGGACGACGTCCATCCAGTGGCGTGCCCAGCGTTCGCCGAAGTGGGGGGAGTTGAGGAGGCGATCGACAAGCCGTTCAACGCCGGGATGCGGGTTGGCGTGCGGGTCCGCGGCGGAATAGTCGGTGAGGAAGGCCTGAACCTCTGCGGTCGTGGGGGGGAGGCCGGTGAGGACGAGGCTGAGGCGGCGGATGAGAGTGCGGGGATCCGCGTTGGCTGCTGGGGTAAGACCGGTGGCTTGCAGTTTGGCATCGAGGAAACGGTCGATGGGGGACAACGTCGGGGCATTCGGAGATTCCGGAACTTTCGGAGCCTTAACCGGTTGCAAGCTCCACCAGGTACTGCGGGACTTAAAGGTGTCGGCCCAGGAGACGACGGGTTGCGGTTTGACTTCGCCACGGGGATCGGGGGCGCCGAGGGCGATCCACTGTTCGAGATCCTTGATGGCGGCTTCGGGGAGTTTGCCGGTGGGGGGCATCTGGAGCCCTTCATCGGCGTATTTGACGGCCTTGATGAGAAGGCTTTCCGCAGGCTTGCCCGGGACGAGGGCGGGTCCATTATCGCCCCCTTTCATGAGGGCAGCGCGGCTGTCGAGTGAAAGACCCCCTTCGGTTTTCTTCGAGGCAGCGGAGTGGCATTTGTAGCAATGATCGGCGAGGAGGGGGCGGATTTTCTTTTCAAAGAATTCGAGGCCGGGGTCTGCGGCGTGGAGGGGTGTGGCGAAGACAAAAAGGATGAGACAGCAAACGATCAAAAGAGACTGCTGAGCCGAGTACGGCTCGGCAGTGGCACCCAGACGGGCCACCCAGGAATTACGGAACAGCTTACAAAGCAACAACCGCATGTCAGGCTCCTTCCGTCGGCGGCGTGGGGAGTTGCTGGAGATCGCGGAGGAGGCCATCGTAGGCGAGGCTGAGGTGGTCGTGCATTTCGCGACGGGCCTTTTCGGCGTCGCCATTGACGAGGGCTTCGTAGATCGCGATGTGGGAGCGGTCGACCAGATCGTGTCGATGGAGAGGCTTCGGGACGTTGTGGAGATGGGGACGAAGTTGCTCCAGCAGGTCGTGCTGCATCGTGGCGAGGACCGTGTTGCCGGCAAGGCGGGCGATCTCCTTGTGGAACTCGATATCGAGCTTGATGCGTTCTTCCCGCGTGGTTGTCGCGGGGAGGGCGAGCATGACATCGAGCGTGTGACGCAGGGGGAGAAGATCCTCGAGACGGCGGACCTGGGCGGCGCGGCCGACGAGTTCGATTTCAATCAGGCGGCGGGCGTCGAGAAGATGAAACAGGTTTGGCTGGTGACGGGTGATGGTACGAAACTGGACGGCATTCGGGGGGAGGGAGGCCAGGTTCTCGGGGAGGCGGCAGAGGAAGGCGCCGGCGCGGGGGAGAATGCGGAGGAAACCTTTCCCCTGAGCTTCGAGGAAGGCGTCCCGGACAACCGTGGGGCGAACGTCGAGGAGTTCGGAAAGTTCACGGATGGAGGGGAGTTGATCCCCGATCCGGAGACCCCGGTCTTGCACGATCTGCCAGAGAGCGGGTAAGAGGTCGGCCTTGGGAGACGAAACGGGCGAGGTCTCAGGGAGCGGTAAAGTCGTTGTCACTTGACTCCTCCGAAGAGAGACAGTAGATCAGTGATGATCTGTCTGATAATCAGGGAACAAAACGGCGTTGTCAAGTCGCCCGAAACGGCAAAATGCTGATCACGCCGCTGCGATGAAGGACTGTCTATGAAGGTTGATGCCCTCCGGAAATTGCGCGCGACACTGGCGGCAGACAAAACCGCGATCGGCCTGTGGATCACGCTGGAGTCGCCGAGCATCACGGAGATGGCGGTGGCGCTTGGTTTCGACTGGGTGGTGATCGACGCGGAACATGGACATCTCGACTGGAAAGAGATCCTGGAGCATATCCGGGCGACGGTCCGGAGCGAGACGGTGGTGCTCGTGCGGGTGGCGGAACTCAACGGCGGGTTGATCAAGCGGGTGCTGGATATCGGGGCGGATGGGGTGGTGGTGCCGTGGGTGGAATCGGCGGAGCAACTGCGGCAGGCGATCGCGTGGGCGCAATATCCTCCGGAAGGTCGCCGGGGAATCGGCGGGGATCGGGCGACCTGCTGGGGGCAGTGCCTGCCGGAGCATACGGCGGAGGCGAATGAAAACGTGCTGGTGGTGCCGATCATCGAGACGGTGGCGACGATGCGACAGGTGCCGCAGATGTGCCAGGTGCCGGGAGCGGAATTGTTTCTGTTCGGGCCGGCGGATTATTCCTCGACGGCAGGATACCGGGGCCAGTGGGAAGGTCCGGGGGTCGCAGACCAGATCCAGCAGATGAAGGACCAGATTCGCCGTGCCGGGAAGAACTGCGGCCTGTTGGCGACGGATCATCAGAACCTGCTGGAACGTCAGCAGCAGGGGTTCCGGTTTGTGGGTGTGGGTCAGGACGTGGGGTTGATGGCGAAGTCGTTGCGGGCGGCGCTGGAAGTGGCGGGGCGGGATCGCCCGATTCAGGCGAGCCTGGAGACGGCGGCTCCGAGCGTGAAGCCTCCGTTGGCGCGGCCGCCGGAGTCATTTCGGCCTGACAGGCCTGAAGTGATCACACGTCTCGGGCAGGGGCAGAAGGTGGAGATCGCGCGGGGGGTGGAGTTCGAGTGCCTGGTGGGGAAATTCAATAATGCGAAGAAACTGACGACGGGGATTGTGACGATGCAGCCGGGAGCGATGTTGCCTTATCACTCCCACATATTCACGGAGTCAGTGACGTTATTGTCGGGGACGGTGATCTTCGAAGTCGAGGGACGCTCTTATCACCTGGACCGCCTGGATAACGTGGTGATTCCAGCGGGCATCGCGCATTGCGCGAAGAACGGATCGTCGACAGAGCCTGCCAAGCTGCAGATTGCGATGGGGACGGATAACCCCACGCGGACGTTGGTGGAGAAATTTTTCACGCGGCGGGCGATGCCCCAGGATTCGACGGGACTGCCGGGGGCGGAACGGGTGAACCGATTCGCGACGGCACCGCGATCAGCGGCAGGACCGAATACGGAGTTTATCGATCACTTCAACGTGACGTTGATGCCGGGGTTGGATCTGAGCGGGGGGTATGGGCTGTTTCATCCGACGGGGCGGTTGCCGGCGCACATCCACGATTTTGACGAGTCGATCTGCATTATTTCCGGGACGGCGACGTGCGTGGTGGAAGGGCGGAAATACTCGCTGGCGAACTGCGACACGGCGCTGGAGCCACGGGGGCGGGTGCATTACTTCATCAACGACACCCAGGAGACGATGGAAATGCTGTGGGTGTATGCGGGACCCAAGCCGGAGCGAATCATCGTGGATGAGCGGAACGGGACCGTGGAAGGGAATCCGTGGAAATGAGTCTCCCCCCTGCTCCGTTTCGAATTGGATTGACGGCGGATTTTTATGACGCCGCCGGAAAGCTGAAGTATCCGGACATCGGCCTGGGGATGTTCGAGAAGACGCCGGGAATCGAAGTGGCGGCGTTTGCCGAGCATCGACCGGTGATCGGTGCGGATCAGATTGAACCGTTTCATGGGGTGATTGTGCTGACGCCGCGAGTGACGGCGGAGACGCTGCAGAAGGCAGACCATTTCCTGGCGTTCGGGCGGTTCGGGGTGGGATATGACTCGGTGGACGTGAAAGCATGCACCGAGGCGGACGTGGCGTTGTTCATCACGCCGGGGGCGGTGAATCGACCGGTGGCGGAAGCGACTGTGATGTGGATGCTGGCGTTGTCGCATCACCTGCATGTGAAGGATCGGCTGGTACGGACGGGAGAGTGGGACGCGCGCAGTCGGTACATGGGGACGGAACTGCGGGACCGGACGCTGGGGATTGTCGGATTCGGGGGAATCGGCCGCGAGTTAATGAAATTGACAGCGGGATTCGGAATGAATCCACCGCTGGTGTTCGATCCGTTCCAAATGCCGGAAGCGATTGAGCAGAGTGGTGCCGTGCCGGTGAGCCTGGAGGAATTGCTCAAGCAGTCTGATTTTGTATCGCTGCATTGTCCGTTGACTGAGCAGACGCGGAATTTGATCGGGGCGAAGGAAATCGGGTTGATGAAACCGACCGCGTTCCTGATCAACACGGCGCGGGGCGGGATTATCGAGGAAACGGCGTTGTATGACGCGTTGAAGTCGCGGCGGATTGCGGGGGCGGCGCTGGATTGCTTTGCCGCGGAGCCGATTACTTCGCCGCCGATCTGGGCGGATCTGGAGAATGTTCTGCTGGCCCCGCACTCGATTGCGTGGACGGAGGAATTGTTCCGGGATATCGGGCGGGCGGTCTGCCGTGGAATGCTCGATTTGCTGCAGGGGAAGATTCCTGCAGGGATTGTGAACCCCGAGGTCTTCCAACGGCCGGGATTTCTGGCAAAATGGAAACCTCTCGTTCGTATTAGCTAATACCGCGTCCCCTCTAAACTGTCGTCCCACCTGAACCGCACTCTCCGAGGAGAAGTCACCATGCTGCGCGCGCGTGTCACCGGTCTGTTGTCACTGGGGGTCTGTCTGTCGGTTTCACTGTTACATGCGGCGGAGCCGATCGTTCCCAAGGGGGCGAAGGTCGAAAAACTGTTTGAAGCGCGGGTGTTGACGGAAGGGGCGTCGAGCGCTCCGGACGGGACGATCTACTTCAGTGAGATCACGTTCTCACACCAGGCGGTCGAGCCGGACAATTCGATTGAGGCGGGGCACATCTGGAAGTTCGATCCGAAGACGAAAAAGACGTCGATCTTTCGTTCGCCGAGCGGAATGTCGAACGGGATCAAGTTCGACAAGCAGGGGAACATGCTGGTGGCGGAAGGGGGCGGACTTCGGGGCGGCGGTGACGCGGACCGACATGAAGACGGAAAGTCGTATATCATCGCGGCGATGTATGAAGGACGCCCGTTGAACTCGCCGAACGACATCACGATCGACGAGAAGGGTCGGATTTATTTCAGCGATCCGCGTTACCTGGGTTATGAAGGGGTGGATCAGCCGTTGCAAGCGGTGTATCGGATTGATGCGGATTGCTCGGTGCATCGAATCATCACGGACGCCGGGAAGCCGAACGGAGTGGCGGTGTCACCGATCAGAAGACGCTGTATGTCGTGAGCAATGAGAACGGGACGACGAGCATCGAGCGGATGGCTAAGGCGGCGGGACCGGCGACACAGGCGGACAAGGTGAAAATTCCGCTGGCGAAGGGACGGATGGCGCTGATGGCGTACGACCTGGCGGAGGACGGGACTGCGAAGTTCCGGAAGACGCTGGTGGATTACGCCCCGTATGACGGGCCGGACGGATTGATCTGCGACAAGCATGGGAACCTGATCGTCGCGGTGCGGGCGGAGAACCGGCCGGGGATTTACATCTATAACCCCGAAGGGAAAGAGATCGACTATATCGAGACGGAAGTGCCGACGAATGTGGGGTTCGGCCGGGGGGCAGATCGGAACCTGCTGTACATCACTGCGGGGAAGAGTCTGTACCGGATCCGGTTGAACACGGAAGGGTATGAGTTGCCGTAGGGGAGGACGTTTGGTTGGGGGGGCTTCCGCTGACGACCAGGAAGGGCTCTCCCCCTTGTTCAGACTTACGCCGTGTGAGTTTGAACTTCGGTCGTTACCAGCGGACGGAGAAGCCGACTCCGGAGAAGACTTCATCGGTGCGGTTGCTGACCTTGGCGCCGATACGAAAGTCGAGTTGCGTATTGGGGGTCAGGTAGACATACAAGCCGGTATTGAGGTAGTGGTCGGGGCGGTTATCGGTGGCGTTGTCGCGAAAGAAGCAAAACCATTCGGAATAACCGCCGAAGTGCTTCGAGATCTGGTACAGGAGGGAGAGGGACTCGTGCCAGTCGGTGACGTTGTCGGCGTGGTCGATGAAGACAGGTGCGCCGAGTCCGTTGAGGCCGACGCTGGTTTCGCCAAATTTCATGAAGTCGACACCGAACCCGTTTTTGAGGTAGAGCCAGCGTTTGAGCCCCCAACCGGTGACGACCATCTGTGTCAACTGGGCCTGGTCAGCCGAGATTCCCTCTGAGCCCGTGGGGGCATAGACCATGCCGACGTAGGTGACCATCGGCATCCAGTTATCCTGTTCGCAGAAGACGTACTTGATCCCAGCGGCCATGTCCTCCCCTCCGGCGATCGTGCGTCTCAAACCTGAGGCGGGGTCGTGTTGATCGATGATGGAGTAGCCGTTCCAGCGGAGGCGAAGCTCAAGGTTCTTGGTGGCTCCGTAGCGGAGCAAGGCTTCCGGAAGGCCGCTGCGGGCAGTGACGAAACCGTCTTGCTCGGTGATTTTGCGGTAGGTGTAACCGGATTCGAGATACGTGATGCCCTTACCGACGGTGAAGGGGGAGTCCGTGAAATCCGGGCGGTCGGTCCCGATGATGTGATAGAAGTCCCAACTGTTGGGAATCGGGATGTTGAAGAGGTTGGGGCGCTGGCTATACCAGAAGCTGTCCGGGTCATCGTTCTGGAAGGTATAGATGCGGGGGTAGGCATGAACCTCGGGGTGATCGGCGAGGTTTTCCGGATCGGCATCGAAGGGGCGGATGGGAGGTTCGGGAGGAAAGGCATTGGGGGCGCCGCGCATCGCGGTGTCATGCCATAACGGGGGATCTTCCCCTTCGGGTTTGGTTTGAGACTTTTCAAGCGGATCTTCGCCGGGGTCTTCTTCGAGAGACGGAGAGCCGGGAGAAGGTTTCACGGGCTTCGTGGAGTTGGGAAGAAGCCGAAAGGGTCTGGTTTGTTGTGACTCGGAGCCGTCATCTTCGGAATGATGACTGACACTGGAATTCGAGGATTGCTGTTGCGGAGCCGCATACTGGCGGCGAGGGGCGGCCTGTTGTTCGTCATCCCGTTCCTGGTGGGGACGGCCCATCCCCAGGCCGGCATGGAGATCAACGGGAGCCACCAAAACAAAGACGAACAAAAACAGGGGGGCCAGGACAAACAGACATTGCAGTCTGCGGGATTTCAACTGGTCCAAATCTCGAAGCATGTCTGTATCCGGCGGCAGAGCGTTTCTTGGCCCGACAACAACGCGCGACGTTGCATATTCGTCCAGATGTATCGGATGTCCGTTCTTCCGAAATAACTCAACCTACTCGTCCCGCGCACATACTCCCCAATTACCGATCTTCTGAAGCACTGTTCTTCAAGAGCGGCAATTCTCGCCGATACGGTGCCGTTTATTTTAATAGAGGAAGCTGACGTCGAGGCCCATGATCCCCTGATAGTTCTTGAGTCCGTTGTCAAAGGGACGGAGACCACCAGTGTTCAATGATTCTCCCGCGAAGCAATCCCAGCGGACATTGGGCCGGATCATGAGGTTTTTGGTGGGTGTCCACTTGGGACCGAACGATGCCTGGAAGAAGTTTCCGGCGTATCCATAAAAGCTAGCGGGGAGGCCGCGGGTATCTGAGCCTCCCGGATTGGATAGCGTGGGGAGTACGCAACCGACGCGATAACCGGATTCGTCGCGGAACCATTCGAAGTTGGCCCCCCAGGAAAGTGAGTCGCATTGCTTATAAAAGAGGTATTGGTTGACACCGTACCAGCGGGCGGTCCCAATATCACGGGTGCCGGAGAAGTCGCTGGTCGAGCCCTGGGTACCGAAGTCGCTTTGCAGGACGTAGGTCCATTGGTCGTTAATGGGCTTGGTGTAGACGAACGTCTGGAAGTACCGGGAGGAGAAATCGAGATTGCCGGCGGCGTCGGTCCGGTTGTTGTATTCGTTGCTCCAGACGAAGACCATCGCGACGCTGGATTTGTCTTCGAAAGTATAAGTCACGGTGCCGAGTGCACCGGCGTTGGGGCTGCCTGAACCGGAACCGTCGAAGTTATCCCATCCACGTGTGACACCCCCGCCGATGACGAGGTTATCCGTGGCATTCCAGGTGAGGAGTCCCCCCCAGTGGGTGAAAGGCTCGCCGTATTGATAGGTATAAGGAATGGTGTAGAAGAAGTTCTGGGTCGTATCGACGGTGAAAAATCCAACGGGTGAGACGAAGTGGCCGAGTTTGAGTTTGACGTCTCCGGAGGCGACTTCGAGGTAAGCGTTGGGGAGAGCCATTCCATAGAAGGACTGGGACGTGTTCATGCTCCAGCGGTCTTCGAGCCCGGCGGAAGTGGCCCAACGGTAGTTCGTCCCGTAGAGCATGTCGATGCGTCCGCCGATATCGAAGTTCTTTTCTTCAGTGCTGGTGGCACGCTCGAAGTAGAGCCACTGCTGGTTGAGCTGGTATTCGTTGGAACGATCTGTCCAGGTGACAGGACCGTTGAAGTGGTTTGAGGGGCTGTTGAAGTTATAGACGTAGCTGTTGACCATGCTGCCGCCGACCTTGAAGCCGTTGCATCCCCAGCGTGGCCCGAGGAGACTGGTCAACTGCCAGCCGGAGTCTTCCTCGGCAGGTTCCTCAGTCGCGGGCTCGGCGGGAGGCTCAGGGTTATCCTGATCGAAGGGGCTGCGAAAAAGTCCGGTGGGGGCGACGCCATAAGGGACGTCTGTGGGGATGGCATTCGTCAGGGGATAGGAAGAGTACGGATAGTTCTCGTATGGGGCGGAGGCCGAATCGGAAGCGGCAACCGTCGCGGCCTGGGGTTGCTCCTGTCCCCAAATCAGGGAGGTGCTGGTGAACGCTCCGAGACAAATCCCCAGACTGGCTGCGTACTTCCACGCATGGCGTTGAATGCTCGATGGCATGAGACGACCGTCCTCGCTTCGGGTCGAGGCAGGGACGTGCCGAATGACCGGCGTTAGGTCCGTCCCGCCTGCTCTCCGACCGGTGGCGAAGTCTTGTGGCCTCGGGAGATCAACCTGAGCGGCTGAAACTGCCGAAATCTTCGCTGTAACCGTCGAAGTTGCCCGAAGCGCATCGAGCAGCAGATACATCGACATCGATGCGGGTGGAAAATCGCTGCGGATCGCCACGCATGGTCGTCTTTACGTAATCGTTATTTATTTGCAGAGAGAGATGACCGAGTTCAGAACCCCAGTCGCTGGGCAAAGACGGCTTGGAAACACTGGCAAAGCCAGTGCCACCCGTCAAACGAGTAGCGGCACGTGTCCAGGAGATACCTGGGAAAATACCGCGGGCCTCGACTGAGGCTCGACCCCAATCACCCGCCCTCAGCCGGCTCAAAGCCGAGAGGCGCTTGCCAAAGAAAAGCGGCCCGGAAAACCCGCCGTTTTCAAACCACTCTTGAGCGCTCAAGCGAATCAGTCGGCCTGGTAGCGACGGGGATCAGCCTTGGAGTAGCTCCAAGAGGGATCCTTGCGAACCGGGGCACGGTACTGAGGAGCCGAGTAGTTGTTGAGCTGCTGGGTCGGTTCAGCGGAATAGAACTGACGGGTGTTGTCGTTGGCGACGTTCTGTCCTTCGTGGGCGACGTCACTCTTATTGACCCAACCGCTGAGCTTCTGTCCATCGCGATAGATCACAACGCCGAGCCAGATCCCTTCGACTTTCTTGACTTCGAAGGTTTCCTTGTTGAGGATGGCGACGTGCTGCTGTCCTTTACCGATGTTGCGGGTGTCGGTGGTCACGACCACCTTATCTCCTTGGTGAACTCACCAGGCTGATGAGAGAAGCTTTGACGATTCTCATCAGCGACTGCGGGAGAGGGAGCCACCGGGGTGAAGGAGAAGTTCTGACGAGTTTCCGTTGTGGAGCTGACTGGAAGGTCCGTTCCGCCACCGGCGTTTGAATCCCAGAAACCGGTGCCGAATTCACCGCGGGCCTTGGCTCCGGCATCGCGCTGAGCCTGGGCAGAGGAGATCACTGCCAACATCACACCGCACCCGACGACCGCACAAAAACCAAGTTCTTGAAAGTTTTCATAATCGTTCCGCTCCGTAACCAATGGATTCGAGTGAATTCGTCAATCCTGCGAGTTGGCCAGGGGATTCCTTCCATTTCGAGGATTATATCTGTTTCGCGGTCTTCCCGTGAGAGCGCTTCACGTCAGACCCGATCCGGCGGTCGCGTCGAGGATGTCCCTGCGACGGCTGCTCAAAACAAACTTAACTCGGATCCGTAACGTGCGGGAGATTTCGTAAGGATTTACGTAAGTGTTGACCAATCACAGCACGTAGGGAAACAGGTGAAGCTTTTCCGGTTCAAGGCGAGGTTATGGAAGAGCTTGCGGCCCGTGGCCCGGTTATTGAGAACGGGCCCCGCGAAACCGCATCAACTAGGGTGAAATCGCCTGTTTAACGGAACATGTTCAATAATCTGAACAGATTTCCGCGCAAGAGGTTAGGCCAAACTTGACCAGTCTTGCGGCGTAGAGTGCCTGTGAAATCAGCAGACAGGAGGAAGCCGAAACCTTTCTGAACTTTTTACAAATTGCGTAACCCATTGTGTTTTGCCGCGTTACTGTCGGCACATCGCAAAGCGGTGAGCGTCCACAGCAGCGAAGGCATGGGATTTGATAACGGAAAGGTAACCCGCATTGAGCCCTGCTTGTACAACCTATTGAACGCGACACCTGTTATGAAGACCTGGCTGCTCCTGACCTGCCTGATGGCCGATCCCGTGGCACCCAGTGTCGCTGCCCCCCGAGGTGTGCAACCGACGAGCTTTACGGCGTCAACTCCTGCTGCCGTGTTAACTCCTCCGGCCGGTGGACTTTGACGATGAGAGCGATAGCAACCAGGCTGTTTTCCAGTCGGTGACGCGAGCGAACTTCGTGGTCTCCGGAAGAGCACCACTGAAACGCTGACCGAAATCGCGAACTTGGCTGAAACGCTGAGGAGAACTCTCCAAGCGTTGGCTGGGAATTCAAAATCCCAAGAACTGGGAGCTTCGCTGTGAAGTGCTGGTCCATGCGACCCGTGCAGAATACTTGAAAGCCGTGGGTGCCGCAGGGCGTCAAACCGCCGGGACGACCTCGATCCAGTTACAAGCCAATCGGATCGTTCGTCGCCGGATCGACGTGATCGAGACGGCGGAATCGGTCCCTGCGGCTTTACGGCACGAACTGATTCACGTGCTGCTCGCAGATCTGTTTCCGGTCAAAACCCTCCCCGCTGGGCGGAGGAAGGGTTGGCTTTGCTGAATGATCCGCAGGAAAAGCAAGCGGCCCATCGTCTGGATGCGCGTCGCCTGGAACTGCAGCGGTTCACGTTCGTGGAACTGGTCAAATCCGAGCAGTATCCGGGAATGGAAAGCAGGGCGGAATTTTACGGGAAAAGCCTGCTGCTGGTGGAATTCCTGATGCAGAATGGAGGAGCAGAGACGTTCCAGAAGTTCCTGAAACGTTCTGTGGAAGCGGGGACGAGTCTCGCCCTGCAGGAAATATATGGCTTCAATTCCGTCGCGGAATTGGATCGCCTCTGGGTGGATGGACACGCGGCGGCAGTGGCTGTGAAAGTGGCGCCCCGGTAGAGCGCCCCATTGTGTCCGGAAAACCTGCCCGTTTCGGCTGAATTGGCCGAAGGTGTGCATTGTTCCCCGCCCTGAAGCAGGAAGACTCCGTATGAGGCTGGCTGAGCCAGAATTCTCCGGATTCTGGCGAAACCTGTGGCGCGAGAATCCTTTGCAATCGGGAACGAAGCCTCTTTTCAAGGAGCCGTTTTTCAATCTAGGAAAGCCTGGCTCCCAATTCCGAATCCGGTGGGTTTTCCCGTCAGTGAAGAGATGCCTGTTACTCCCGATTTTTCGATCAGGTTGAGTCTATCTTACTGCCCCGTAATCGTAATTCTTCCGGGCCACCTCTGACCGATATGCAGGCTAGACGTATTCTCCTGATTGCGCTCGGATGAAGAAGCGTCGTGATCGTAGCGAATTGAGGTCCAGCATATTCGTTGGAACCGGTAGCTGCTTTCAACCAGCCCCACAAACCTGGAAGAAGGCGGAACCAGTTGGTGAGAACACCCTGAGCCGTCGTACCTGTCAGAAATGACGCATGCCCTTGTCGGGAATGGTCGGGCGCTCTGAGGTTCGATGGACGCCACAACGTTCAGGGATCACCGGTTGGTTGTTTCCACGAAATGTGAACGAATTCCGGGAAACATACAGACGTATCTTCAGGAGGAAGATTCATGGCATTCAGAGCGAACCGACGCGTTATTCAGGCCCTGACGAAGATGGGGCTGTGGATGGCGGTGGCCGTGGGTGGGAATTCCTACCTTTCGGCTCAAGACTACAACGGACTCCCGAGCGGAGTCATCAATCCCCCGACGACATATCAGGCTCCTTCGGGATTCCAAGGGATTCCCGAAGGCTCGGAGATGGCGGACGCGTCGAATGCGGTCCAGCCGACCGGGTTCTTCTGCGAGATGTTCGACGAATTCTGGAACAACCCGGCTCCTTCGGAAGACGGCTGCTGCAAGGGCTGGTGCAACCTGGGTGAACCGTGGAAGCTTTCGAAGGCGAAGGGCTTCGACTACGCGGGCTGGATTGAAATGGGCTATCAAAGCCATGCGGACGGTGCGTTCACGAGCGCAGCGGAAGCGGGCAAGTTCAATCTGCAACAGTTGTACTTGTATTCGGCCAAGGTGGCCGACGGTTCCGAAGGTTGGGACTGGGGTTATCGATTCGACACCTACTACGGTGTGGATGGTAACGAGGGCCAGTCGTTCGGTAACCCGGCAGGCACGTGGGACTACCTGAATGGTTTCGACCACGGTATTTATGAAATCGCGTTGCCGCAGGCGTATTTGGAAGTGGCCCACTGCGATTTGAGCGTGAAGATCGGACACTTTTATACCCCGATCGGGTATGAAGTGGTGACGTCACCGGACAACTTCTTCCTCAGCCGTCAGTTGACGTTCTACAACAGCGAACCGTTCACCCACACCGGTGCATTGGGCACCTACAAGTACAGCGATAAGCTGTCGATCATCGGCGGGTGGACCCTGGGTTGGGATACCGGTTATGCCCAACTCAACCAGGGGAGTAACGGGATCAGCGGTCTCGTGTACACCTATGACGAGAACACCACGATCACCTACATGAACGGCTTCGGCAACTTCGGCTGGCGCGGCCAGGGGATGATCAACAGCTTCATCTTCAGCGAAAAGTTCGGCGACAAGTGGCAATACGTTTCGCAGTTTGACGTTCTGGGAACGAATACCGGAACAAACTTCGCGGCCACTGGGATCGCGGACAATTCGACGGGCTGGATCAACTATCTGTTCTATTCCTTCAACGATTGCCTGAAGTTCGGCTACCGGACGGAATGGTACAAAGCGACGGGAACCTCGTATTACACCAATACGTGGGGTTTGAACTACCGCCCGCACCCCAACCTCGTGTTCCGGCCTGAAATCCGGTACAACAACTCTCCTGGGGATCCGAACCCGACGTTCAACCACATCATCTACGGCATCGACGCGATCGCGAAGTTCTAATTTCGCAGTCGTCGAGTCGAGCAAATAAAAGAGGTCGCGACCGGGAAACCGGCCGTGACCTTTTTTTGTTTTCTTTCAACGTGACGCATCACGTGAGCAAGTCGAAGATCGGGCGGCCCCAGGGAACGAGCTGATGAGGGCGTTTCTGGGCATCGTACAATTCGAGGTCGGCTGAAATCCCCAACTGATGATAGATCGTGGCGACGATGTCGGCAGGAGTGACAGGATTGAGGGCGGGTTCGCCGCCGATGCGGTCGCTTGCGCCGTAGACAAACCCCGGTTTTATTCCGCCACCCGCCATGAGGAGTGAGTAGCAGAAGTTCCAGTGGTCGCGGCCGGCGTTGGCGTTGTTGATTTTGGGGCTGCGTCCGAATTCCCCCATGACGACGACGAGAGTTCGCTCGAGCATGCTCCGTTCCACGAGATCCCGAATCAGACTGGAGAGGGCCATATCGAGATCAGGGAGGAGGCGGTTCTTGAGGGACTGAAAGTTCGACCCGTGGGTATCCCAGGTGGCATTGGCATCGGGTGCCCAGGAGAGAGTGACGACGCGCGTTCCGGCCTCGATGAGTCGCCGGGCCAACAGGGTGCTTTGGCCGTAGATATTTCGGCCGTAGGTCGCACGGGTATCGAAGGGCTCATCGGAGAGACGAAAGGCGCGTTGAACTTCCGGAGAGCAGAGGAGATCGACCGCCCGCTCCTGAAAGCCAGAAAAGCCCGCGCTTTGGGAAGAGAAACGGGGGGTATACCCGGAGTCGAGAACCTGCTGCAGGGTCTGTCTCTGCCTGAGCCGGGCCTGGGAGAGCTCGGATTGGGGAGTGAGTTCGGGAATGCTGAAATCGGGAGAATTGGGATCCTTCAAGACCCAGAGCGGATCGTACTGTTTGCCGAGCCAACCCCCAAAGAAACCGGGTTGAGGTGGCCCCCCTGCCCCTTCCTTGGTGACGTAGGGGAGGGAAACGTAAGGAACGGTCGGTTTGACGGGAGGGCGGATCGTGCCGGTGACGGAACCAATCGCGGGGTGATCATCGGGTTTAGCTCCACCCCCGAGTTCGCCCCGGTCGTGACCGGTCAAGGCGGCGTAGACGGCAGCGGCATGGGCATTATTGACGCTGTGGTGAGCGGAACGGATGAGGGCACAGTGGTGCATCCAGGGGGCGGTCCGGGGCAGATGCTCGCTGAACAGAACTCCGGGGACGGAGGTGGGAATCGGCTGGAATTCCCCACGAATTCCGGTGGGAGCGAGGGGTTTCATGTCCCACATATCAAGATGACTGGGACCGCCATTCAGGAAGATGAGGATGCAGGCGTCGGCCGCGGGAGAGGACAGGGTGGACTTTTCGGCGGCGAAAAGGCGGGGGAGGGTGATGCCGGTCAGTCCGAGAGCCCCGATGTGCAGAAGGTGTCTGCGATGAAACGGACCGAGAGAGGAAAGGGAGCCCGATTCCGGCATGGCGACCGCCGTTCTGATGCAGGTTTTTCCGAGGAATTTTGTATTCCCCTAGCATTGCGTCGAGAGAATGAGAGTACAAGGTGAGTTTGAGGAAATGACGGTTGAGAGGGGGATCAATGAATGACCTGACTTGACGTAGAACTGCCACGTTGGAGGCGAATATATCTCCACGTTAGTCGTGATTAACGACGAGCAAAGAACTTTGAAAAAATCAAGTCTTCGCGAAAGATTCCTGATTGACCAACTGAATTTTGACCAGTAGCATCATCAGTTATTGACCACTCGGTCTCGAAATCTCTCTGCCTTCCGAAGCGGAAAACACTGATTCTGAAGGCCTTTGCAGCACGTCCTTGTTCGTTGTCACGAAGCAGAATTGAGTTTGGCGTTCCGCCAATATTATTGCGCAAATCTGTGACGTGACCTCCTTTCGATCCGTTTCCGTTCTTTTTCTATGGAGCGGATGTTCGTTTCTGTTTCTTTCTTTTGTGTCTCTTTGAAAAGGAGAATGGTATGAAGTCTCAACGTAAGGGGTTCACGCTGATTGAACTCCTGGTGGTCATTGCGATCATCGGGGTTCTAATTGCGCTGTTGCTTCCTGCAGTGCAGCAAGCTCGCGAAGCTGCCCGCCGGACGCAGTGCAAGAACAACATGCACCAGATTGGCTTGGCGTATCACAACTACCTGGATACGTACAAGCGGTTCGCGGCTCCCGCCATGATGAACTACGGGTTCGCGGGTCTGGCCGGTTCGAACCTGAAGGCAACGATTCCGTACTGCAATGCGTGGGGCGTCGCCCTGCTGCCGTACCTCGACCAGGTTGCGATCGCCAACGCGATCAAGCTGGGGAATCCGAATGCTCCGGGTATTGCCGCTGCGACGATGGCCGGCAACATGTGCGGATTCGGAAACACCACGTGGTCGACCACGAATTCGCCTGCCAACCAGGCGTACATTCCGACGTACAACTGCCCGTCCGCTCCGCGCGGTCAGGTGAGCACGTCGGTGAGCATTCCGGCGAACGAACAGATTTATCCTGATCCGCCCGACACGACTCCGCCGGTCATTGTTGTCGCGCTGCCGGTGAGCGCGACCCTGGGAGCCTGCGACTACATCCCCCACTGCGGCGTGCATCGCGACTTCTCGGGTTATGCCTATGTCGGACATCCGTCCGCTCCGAACCGCCAGACGATCAATGATGAAACCGCCTACATTCTGGACAGCGCTTTCATCACCGTCCTGATGATGTTCGGCGTGACCACGTCTGACATCAACGACTTCCAGGCCAGCAAGGCCGGACGTCTGGAACCGTGCACCGACGGTCTGTCGAACTCGATCCTGCTGAGCGAAAGCGCTGCTCGTAACGAGTTCTACGTCCTCGGGAAGCAGAAGTTCACGACCGACCCCGACGCGCTGTTCGCGGCTTCCGCCGTTATGCAGAGCAAGATCGGTGGCGGTGCCTGGGCCGACCCGAACAACGCCGCCTGGATCTCCGGCCGTCTGTATGACGGACACGAGAACCCGGGTGAAGGTGGTCCGTGCGGTATCAACTGCACGAACGAACCGGGTGCCGGACTGTATGCCTTCCACACCGGTGGCGCTCACGCCCTGATGTGCGACGGAGCGGTCAAGTTCCTGGCCTCCTCGATCGGCTCTTACACCCTGTGCGGTTTGTTCACCTGCCAGGGCGCGGAAGCGATCGGCGACTACTAAGAATGACCTAACAAGATGCCTGGGGTGAATCGCGATACGCGAACAACCGTTCCATACGTGTGATCCTCAACCGCATTTTGTTATAAACTCTCAGAGCCCCCCGTTCCGTGTCACCCGATGCGGACGGGGGTTTTTGTTATGTCGCGGGGTGACCCTGATTCCGCAGAAGAAACACGTTCCTGAATGCCGCTTCGTCGAGCTTCTCACTGGCCGCTGCCATGAAAGTCGTGGAGAATTTCGCCACCGCATTGCGGAAGACATGATGCGGCGAGGAGTCGCTGTGAATCGGGATTGAGGGATCAAAAAAGATGCTCGCCGGCACTACGAGGAGCAAGCGTGCCGGATGGTTTTGGACTATGGAAATCCACTGAAGACCTGCAAATGAAAGTTGGAGCTAACATGCCTGGATTGGCGCGTTTGAAAAACAATAGCTGGATGGGATTGCTGCTCGCCTGTGTCTGCCTGACCGGCTGCCCCGCAAAGCAGGGAAAATTCATTCCGGACGATTTGAAGAAGCAAGCCTCGGTCTCGACCCCGGTGAAAGGGAAATTGCTGATTAACGGAGCCCCGGCGAAGAGCCGAATTCGCGTCACGGCGCGTGGGAAGGATGCTCCCCCGGAAGATACCGGGAAGCATGCCTTTACCGACGTGAACGGCAACTTTGAATTCATGACGGTGGAAAAAGGGGATGGCCTGATTCCCGGGAAGTATGACATCACGATCCTGTGGGGAAAGACGAGCTTGCTGCGGAACACGTACTTTGGTCCGGACAAGTTGGGGGATAAGTACGGGAAAAAGAGCCCCTGGAAGGAAGACGTGGTGGTCGAACAGGGAAAACCGCTCGACTTGGGAACCATCGACCTGAAGGTGGAATTGCCCAAGGATATGGAAGAACCGAACGACGTGGACCGGTTGCCTCCGGGCCCGCCCCCGGGTGGCGCGAAGTAATCATCGGCACCGGGACCCGGGATTTTTCCGATGTCAGGAGACAATCCCCTCAGGAGAGAATCCTCAACGGAATTCCGGATCTGAAAGACAAGGCCACAGGTCATCACGACCTGTGGCCTTTTTCTGTTCATGCTTGCACCAAACGAAGAAACGGTGAGACGGTGCAAGTTGCTGGCGGTAGAAGGGTCCCCTACACTGGACAGAGGAGACATTATTCTTTTCTGGAATCAACAGAAGGCGCTGGAACGTGGCTCGGCTGGCATATCTGGATTGCTCGTGCGGCATCAGTGGAGACATGACTCTCGCCGCGATCATCGATGCGGGGGTCAAGGCGGAGCAAATCCGTGAAGGGATCTTGTCGCTGCAATTACCCGGAGTGAGCCTGGAGATCCACGAGGTGAAGCGGTGCGGATTCCGAGCCAAGTGGATCAAGGTGGTCCATCCGGAGCAGCATTCCCATCGACACCTGGGCCAGATCCAGCAGATCATCCAGGGGAGCGGGCTTACTCCGCGGCAGAAGAACCTGGCACTCGCAATTTTCCAGAAAGTGGCGGAAGCGGAAGCCCGGGTGCATGGGTCCACACTGGAAAAAGTCCACTTTCACGAAGTGGGGGCGATCGATTCGATCGTCGATATCGTCGGCGCAGCGGTGGGGTTTGACCTGCTGGGAGCGGAGGTGATCGTTTCCAGTCCGGTTCCCACGGGACGTGGACAGGTCAAAATTGACCATGGGGTATGCACGGTGCCGACTCCGGGAACGGCGGAACTGCTGAAGGGAATCCCGCTGGCCGATGTCCCGATTTCCGCGGAACTGACGACACCTACCGGCGCGGCAATCCTCGCGACAATGGTGGACCGCTTCGGTCCGCTGCCTGCCATGACGATGGAGCAGATCGGTTACGGGGCGGGAACCAAAGATTTCGCGGACCGAGCGAATGTGTTGCGGTTGATCGTCGGCGAGACGACAGAGAAGCCAGTCCAGGATCAGATCCTCGTCCTGGAGACAAACCTGGATGACGTCACAGGGGAAGTGATCGGGTACGTCAAGCAGAAACTGATGTCGGCGGGGGCGCTGGATGTGTTCAGCACGGCAATCCAGATGAAAAAAGAGCGACCGGGAGTGTTGCTCACGGTGCTGTGCAAACCGGACGATTCGAGTCGGTTTGAGAAAATCCTGTTTGATGAGACGGGGACGCTTGGAATCCGACGGAAGTTGATGGAGCGTTCCAAAAGGGAACGAAGCGCGACCGTGGTGATGACGCCATGGGGGGGAGTGGCGGGAAAGCTGGGTTGGCTGGAGGGAGGGAAGCCGATCTTCACACCGGAATTTGAAGCGTGCGCACAAATTGCCCGGGAACGAGGGGTTCCGTTGAAGGAAGTTTACCGGGTTGTGGAGGAAGCGTATGAGGGGGGGGTGCCAATGAGTCCCCCGCGCGCCGATCACGATCACGATCACGATCACGATCACGATCACGATCACGATCACGATCACGATCACGATCACGATCACGATCACGATCACGATCACGATCACGATCACGGGTAGCGGTCGGTGCGGAAGGAAGTCAAAAACCGATGATTCCCTTGTCAAAATGGGCAACTTGAGGCGAAGCGGTTAAGTACTCTTCCAAAAGGGACCGATCCCTGAAAAAGATCCATTCGCGGGAAAAAACGGGCCGAAAATGTGTCGGTCCGCGAGAAATTGGGGTCGCCCTAAATCCGGATTCTGATTAAGATTCCGCCCGATTCCTGTCCCTGACTGGTTGGAAGTCCGGGGTGGCAGGAGAAAAGGATTTCAGTTCGAAACGCAGGGATGCGGATGAACGGGTGGCGAACGATCCTGGGAACGGTCTGCCTGCTGGCAATGTCCCCCCTGCTGCGGGGTGCGGATACCGTCCCGCCGAAGCTTAAGAACTCCGGGCCCCGAACGCCCGTGAATGCCACACCGAGCAAGACATCCAAAGTGATCCAGGCGGCGGGCACGGAAAGCGAACCCGAGGAAGGGATGCCTGCGTTACCCCCTCGGAAGTCGGAACCTTCGACGGGATTTCGAACGGGCGCCGCAACCAAAACATCGGGCAGCAGCAATGGGTGGTCCACGACGCTGCTCTCGCTGAGTGTGGTCATCGCGTTGATCCTGTCCTGTGCGTATGCGTTTCGAAAACAAATACCGCTGGCTTCAAAAATCCTGCCTGCGGACGTGATTGAAGTCCTGGGAAAGCGCTATCTCGATCCGCGGAACAGCATCCATCTGATCCGCTGCGGCTCCAAGATCCTGATCGTGGCGCATTCGCCACAACACGGGATGCAGCCGCTCTCGGAGATCACAGACCCCGTGCAGGTCGACGAGCTGGCGGGACGTTGCTTCCAGGGGCGATCGAATTCCGCGTCGCAACGCTTTTCACAGGTGCTGGGAAGTCAGCTTGGCGGTGCGGGAGAGGAAGAATCCCCCGAGACGAATCATACCGAAGGTGGCTCTGCCCGATCCGGCAAGGCCCGTACGAGGGGGGCAGTGAATGTCTAACCTCTTTCCGAGAACACTTTCCCGCTTCCATCGTTCTGCGGTGGTCGCGTGCCTGTTGATCAGTGCCGGGATGGTGCAGATCCCAACGGGTGCGGAGGCCCAACAGTCAGCGCGTCGAAGCAGCCCGGTGACCGAATCCACGTCCGAAGGGAATGGGCCACGAAGTCTTCCAACGACGCGCGACGGAGTGGTGAGGCAACTGGCCCCGGCCAATCCCCTGCCCGCTCCGGTTGAATTGCCGACTTCATTCAATCCCGAGACGATGCTTTCCCCACGGGGAATGTCGTCGACGATGAATTTGTTTCTGCTGCTGACGGTGCTGAGCCTGGCGCCGTCGATCCTGATGATGACGACCTGTTTCGTGCGGTTCATCATTGTGTTCAGCCTGTTGCGGCAGGCCTTGGGGACGCAGCAGATGCCCCCCAATCAGGTCTTGATTTCGCTGAGCCTGTTCCTGACGTTCATGGTCATGTCGCCGGTCTGGCGCGAAGCCTACGAGCAGGGGATCAAGCCTTACACATCGATTGAGCCGGGGCAAAGCGGCCCCTCACTGCAGCAAACGTTCGACCGGACCGCGCGTCCGATCCGACGGTTCATGGCGGAACAACTGGCGATGGCCAACAACGATGAAATGCTGTGGATGTTCATCGACTACCAGAAACCGGCCCCGGGAACCTCCGAGGCAAGGAACTACAAAGAGCCCTCGACGTATGACGAGGTTCCGCTGTCCGCGTTGCTCCCCGCTTACATGCTGAGCGAGCTGAAGACGTCGTTCATCATCGGGTTCCAGTTGTATCTGCCGTTCCTGGTAATCGACATGGTGATTTCGGCGGTGCTGATCAGCATGGGGATGATGATGTTACCCCCGGTGTTGATTTCGCTGCCGTTCAAACTGTTGCTGTTCGTGCTGGTGGACGGTTGGGCGTTGTCAGTGGGGCGATTGCTGGCGAGCGTTCACGGGTGAGGCAGAGGACGAAACTTAACGGACGGACGGAGAGATGAACACCGATACAGCCGTGGAACTGGTGCGGGGAGCAGTGATGATCTCACTGTTGATCGGCGCGCCGACATTGGCGGCCTCCATGGTCGTGGGGCTGGTGATCAGCATGCTGCAGGCGGTGACGCAGATCCAGGAACAGACGATCAGTTTCGTGCCGAAACTGGTCGCGATGCTGGCGGTGCTGATCCTGACACTCCCCTGGATCCTGGGGCAGTTGACCGAATACACGTTGCAGCTCTTCGAAAACATTCCCGCGCACCTGTGATCATGGACTGGCTCTCGCTACCGAATACGCTTGCTCCCGCCGAGAGCCGCCTGACCGCGGAGTTGTGGCAGGGGGTGTTGCTGCAGTTCTTCCACTTCACGCTGGTCCTGTTCCGAATCAGCGGCCTGATGCTGGTCGCGCCGGGCTTCTCGCACACCGCGATTCCCATCAATGTGCGGATCTTCCTGATGATCGCGCTGGCGATGGTCATCACGCCGAATCTCTCCCGGCTGACGGGAGAAGGATTTCGACGACTGGACGCGGACCGGAACGGGGTGTTGGCGAAAGAAGAAATTCCGGAGGTCTTGCGGCCCCGAATTCAGGCGATCCGCCAGGTCTCGGAGACTGATGCCGAGGAAGATTATGAGAATGTGGGAGAGCGGGAATTCCGCCTGGTGACGCAGTTTCCCAGATCGATCCTGGATTACGTCTGGATCGTTGCAGGAGAGTTGGGGCTGGGACTGCTGCTGGGACTGGGCGCGATGACGGTCCTCTCCTGCCTGCAGTTGGCTGGGCAGATCATCGACCAGCAAACCGGACTGGGGCTGGGGGAAGTTTTCAACCCGGAACTCAATTCCTCCGCCTCGATGACTGGGGAAACGCTGTATTTATTCGGCGGAGTGGTCTTCCTGATTATCGGAGGGCAACGAATGCTGCTCGGTTCGCTGCTGGACACGTTCCAAAGTTTTCCCGTGGGTCAGGCGTTCGTGTCAGCGTCGAGCGTGGAATTCGCGAGCGAACTGGTACATCGGTCGCTGGTGCTGGCGCTGCTGGTTTCCGCCCCGTTGCTCGCGACAATGACGGTCATTTCCCTGGCGATGGGCTTCCTGGGGCATACGGTGCCGCAGATCAACATTCTGGTGTTCGGGTTCCCGATCCGGATGCTGGCAGGACTGTTCGTGTTGAGCCTGGCGTTTTCGGGAATCGCAGAACAGATCACGGATGCGGTCCCTTTGGCGATCGATCAACTGCGGGGGGTGCTGAGCGGGTTTCCCTCGGCAGCGCAGGGGGCGTGAGAAGAACGGTTTTTTCTAAAGACGGTATGGCATGGCTTCGGACGAAAACGGCGAAAAAACAGAACGACCGACAGACCGCCGACGGCAGGAAGTCCGCGAACAGGGGAACATCGCCCGGAGCTCGGACCTGAACGCCGCGGCGCTGCTGCTGGGGGCCGCGGGGGCGATGTGGTTCTCGGGCCCGGGGCTGGTGAGCAGCCTGTCGAGTGTGCTGAAGAACTCGCTGGAACAACCGGCGTGGATTTCGCTGGACCGTGGCCTGGTGATCGACCAAGGCATGAAGCTGCTGGGGGCCGTCGCGGGAGGGGTGCTGCCACTACTGCTGGTCCTGGCGGGTGCGGCGATTGCTGCGAATCTGGCCCAGGTCGGATTCCTGATCACCAATGAAGCACTGACTCCCAAATGGAACCGGCTGAACCCGATTGAGGGCTTCAAGCGGATCTTTTCGCTGTACGGTGTGGCGCGGCTGGTGGGAAGCCTGCTCAAGCTGACGATTCTCTTATCGATCGTGGCGTGGTTCGTGCATTCCAAGGTGTCGACATTCCTGGGGTTGCACGAAGCGGGAGTGGGAGGGGGAGCGGTGACGCTGGCTCAGGCAATGGTGATGCTGGCGTTCCTCCTGGCGGGGGGATTGATTGCCGTCGCCGTGGCCGATTACGGTTTTCAATACTGGAAATTCGAGCAGGACATCCGGATGACGAAGCAGGAGATCCGGGAAGAGATGCGTCAAATGGAAGGGGATCCGCACATTCGCCAGCGACGCCGCGAAATCCATCGCAAGTTGGCAAATTCGCGGCAAATGCAGCAGGTCAAAACGGCGGACGTCGTCGTGACCAATCCGACACACCTGGCGGTGGCAATCAAGTACGATCCCCTGAAGATGGAGGCGCCGGTGGTCGTCGCGAAGGGGGAAGGACTGATCGCGGAACGGATCCGGAAACTGGCATCAGAGCACGGGGTCCCGATTATCGAGAAGAAACCGCTGGCCCGAGCCCTGTACAAATCCGTCAAAGTGGGGCAGAGCGTGCCGATCGAGATGTATGAAGCGGTCGCCGAGATCCTGGCATATGTCTACCGGATTCGGCGGAAAGTTCCCCGGCTGGCAGCTTAGATCGCGCGGCGCTTTGGCGTCGCGTCGAACTCGTCGATCATTCAGACCTATTTCCCGCGACAGACGGGAGAGATCGTCGCTCCTACACTGCGGTCAGTGAGGGGCCTTGCCTTTGCTTTTCCCGTTCCCGTTGCGATGCGACAGATCGTGGCTGAGTCGGTCGATGCCGTTGGAGAGATCGTGTTCCTGGCTGGGTGACAATTCTTCGTGGCCGAAGCGGACCTGGTAAAAGGCCTGCGTCATCCTGCCTCCGAAGTCACGGGTCTCCTGGGGCAAGCCATCGATCTTGTTCAGGGCGGTGGAGACAAACTCGCCGGGGGTCTGAGCGGGTGTGGGCTTAATTCCCCGTTTGGCCATCAGTTTCAGGAAGTTGGAGAAGAACAAAATTCCGGACTGGATGGTGATCCCGACCGTTCCATTTTGGCCCGAAATGCGACGGTAAAGTGTCAACAGTTTTCTGCCAATGAAATAGATCGCGGCGACGATAATGAGGATGAAGGCAAAAATGGCGGCCCCCAACCAGGTGAAGATGCGCCAGGGTTCAGAAAGAATGAGGAAACACCAGGCGAGGATCTCATTGGGCCAGTCGCGGGGATCGAATTCCGAAAACGATTGCTGCATGGAAATCCAGAGAGGCTCCACGAGTTCCCACTGGCGGTCGGTGTTGAGATTGATGACATATGCGATCCAGTTTTCCATGATCGCGGCACGGACCATGCGTGCCAGATCGGGCCGGCTTTCATCGAGAGTTTCCGTACGAGCGGCGGTGGGTGTGGGATCGAAAGTCTGCCAGCGTCCGCCGACATGGGCTTCGACCCAGGAGTGGGCAAACCGCTGCTGGACCTCGAGCGTTTTATCCCGGAGTTCCGTGCCTCCCTTGAAGCCGTTCACCACGCGGGAAGGGATGTCCACGGCGCGGAGCATGAGCGCGAGTGCGGAGGCGAAGTATTCGCAGTGTCCGCGTTTGCGATTGACAATGAAGTCCTCGACGGGATCGAGTTTGGTGTCCACGACAGGCACGTTGAGGGCATAGGTGAATTGATCGGGCCGGCTGAGATGGTTGACGAATGCGTTTGCGACCCAGATGTCGGAAGTATCCGGTTCCTTGGTGTCTTTCGGAGAGTTCGGGGTTCGATTCCTGGGGTAACTGGCGAGTGCGGTGGTCTTGAGTTCCTCGGCGAGTTTCACAAGCCCGGGGAACTGGCGCTTCTGGATCTGGCGAAACACCTTGCGGTTGTCCCTGAGCTGATAGAACTCGATCCCAGCATTGAGCTGGGGCTTATATTCCTGGGGAATATGATCGAGAGTAAATAGTTCGTACTGCACGCCGCTGGGCTCTTCGCGAAGATCGTAGTGCAGATCGAACGTTTCGGATTGAATTTCGACATTCAAGCGTCTGTTCCGCTGCCCTCCCCAAATGACGGGTCCCATGGAGAAGAGCGTGGAGACGCCGATGGGCTCCAGACGATATTCCTGGCGGACGAGATTATCGGTCAGTTCGGAAGGAATTGAGGGGGGGGGGCCAAATCTACCAAACCCGCGTCCCCTGGGACCGCCACCACGCGGACCTCCGTCCCGATTGCGGGGTGGAGGAAATGCCGGAATGTTCAGCATATTCAGCCGTTCGAATTGGCCGTACGCTTCCTCAAGCGGCTTCCAACGTCCCTTGTCATAGGTGGTGAGGACGGCTCCACGGAAGAGGGGTTCTTCCAGTCCCAGCTTGCGGGCATATTCGTAGGCGGAAATCGTCTGATTCTTGGAGTGTTCGACGAACTTCACCCGAAAGACGGGCTGCGGGTTCTGCAGGATCTCACCGACGTCTCCCAACTTGATTTCCTGAGTAAATCCGGAAAGAGTCTGGCGTGCAGCCCCGCCGTTGCGACTGTTGACGATGTCCTGAAACTGTGTCCCCCCTTCGATCCAAACCCGTGGAACAGAGAGGAAGATGAGGCCTCCCAATAAGCAGGCCGCGGCGGAGAGGAGACTGGTGCCGATGACGAACGGGGAGGTGATCCAGGCCTTGCGCGAGTTCAGACGAATGGAATTGGTGACGGAACTTTGTGACTGTCGAAGGTCCTCGAATGAGCGGAGGGTGGCGGTGGAGAAAGTCTGGGCTTGCCGCCAGCGGCCTTGCGGGGTGACGACGGAGTTCGCGGAAACGTCTTCCGATGCCAGCGCGAGATCGAGCCCCTGGGATTTACGGAACTGCTGATCGCTGAGAAACATGATGTAGACGGCGAGGGTCCAGATCATGAGGGGAATGAACAGGGCAAGAACGAATCCGTACCAGGCGTTAAAGGTGAGGACGGCTGAAGCGGCGACCTGGAGGATGGATAGGGCAATGTGCCACCAATACTGCTCCTCGTTCTTGTCGACGAAAAGCAGAGTCCACTGGACGTAGCAGAGGAGATTGATGGGAGCCAGCAGCTTGGCTTCCGGATCGTCGCCGAAAAACTGAAAACCGGCGATGACGAAACCCAAAGCGGCGAGGACGTTTGCCGTGACGAGGTTGATGCGAAGGATGCGGAGATGCTCATTCAGAATGAAGGCCAGAATGGCGATGGGAATCGTCAACCCGGTGGGAAAGAAGTAACCGACCGAGGAGGTCAGGATCCCACCGGCGAAACAGATCAGCACAAACACGCTGATGACGAGGGTGCGTTGCAAAGGGGTTTGATGTCCCATCTCACCAACTCCAATCAAACAACGGGGCCAATTCCTGGGGGTCCGCGGAAATCATCTGCCAGGGTTTTTGGCTCTGTGAGCCGATGCCCAGATCCTGGGCGAGGCGATAGGGGTCGCCGGGGACACGCTTGCGGGTGGTGATCAGGATTCTGCGACAACCACGCCAGTCGAGATGATGGGAGGTTTCCAGAACCTTGAGGGAATTCGGGGTGGGAACGGGACGGGCAACGGCGAGCTGATCCAGCAGGGGGGCGACGATATTCGGTCCGCCGACTCCGTGCCAGAAATAGGTTTCCTTGCCGGCGATCCCGAGGAACAGGCGGGCGCTGCGATTGCGGCGACAATGATCAACGCACAATGTGGCGGCAAAGCTGATCGCCAGTTCCAGGCTCGGATCAACGGTTTCGGGTGTGTCTGTCCCGGCCAGATCGAGCATGATCATCAGATCGCGGTCCCGGGTTTCGTGATACTCGCGGACCATCAGGGTGTTACTGCGGGCAGAGGTGAGCCAGTGAATGGCGCGGGGATTGTCACCCGCCCGGAATTCGCGCAGGCGATGGAAGTCGTCATCATGCGCTCCGAGGCGAGACCGGCTGTTCCACATGATATCTTCCGCGGCCGCGGAAATTTGCCGCCATGCGGACGTGAGCCGCCCGATGCGAGGATGAACGATAATCTGATCGGGGGCCGTGACCCACAACGAGCGCTCGACAAACCCGAGGGGGAAACGAGTGAGAATCTTGAGAGGTCCGAACTGATAGAGACCTCTCTGGGAGAAACGAATCTGATACCAGCCGGATTGCTCCCGCCCGGGGGGGACGCGGGAGAAAAGGACCTGTGGGAAAAGTACTTCACGGGAATTGGCGACCCGATCGCGGACGATCATCAACCAGGAGGACATCCACCGGCGTCGATTGCTGAGGAGAAGTTCGACGGCGAGAGGTTCTCCGGCCATGATGCTGCGTGGAAGGCGGCGGCGGGCCTTGTTTCCCTTGAGGATCTCGAGGGTCATGGAACCGTTGATGACGAAAGTCGCGGCCAGGAAGCCGAAGACCAGCATCAAGAGGTTCGCCTTCCCGAGAAACGCACCAATGAAGCAAGTGATCAGGATCGCGATGAAGGACATTCCCTCGCGGGTCAAACGGACTTCAAAGCCGGTCCAGTTGCGGTGTTCGCGACGGGCGGGCTTGCGAGAGAAGAGAGTGACGAGGATCTCAGTCAGGCCGAAGATCGCGAGGGAGATCCCCAGTATGAGGATGGGAACTCGATACGGCGCCAGTGCGGGAACGAGCGCGCGATTGTAGTAGGTCGCGAGTCCGGTGATGCCGAACATCAGATTGGCAACCGCGCGGAGGGGGATGACGGCGAGCCGTCGTTCCTTGATCGGTTCAGCGGGTTCGGTCATGAATCGCTGCGTTCAATTGAGATTTGAAAGAGTTCAGATCCCGAGAAGGAGCAGACGAGCTGACCTCGCGGGAGGATGCGAAACCGAGGGATGGGGTTTTCGACAACAATCAGCATGACATTACGGCACAGTAAGTTCAAGAAGCGCGTGCAACCGGGACGGGGAAAGTTCGTGATGTGAATTGATGATAAGATTCGCGCCGGAGAGATCCCGATCCCGGGGAGGAGGTGCCTGGATGCCGACGCATTTCATCCCGGCCCGGCGAGCCGCTTCAATCCCGACCGGGGCATCCTCGATGACGATGCATTGCCGGGGGGAAAGGGAGATCCGTTCGGCGGCCAACAGGAAGACCTGAGGATCGGGTTTTCCATGCTGGACGTCCCGCCCGGTGACGACGGCGGAGAAGAGGTGTCGGGCTTCGAGAACCTGGAGGGCCAAGGCGACATTTTCGGGAGGGCCTGAGGAGCCAACCGCCAGATCAGCTCCCGCGGTCTTCAGGGCAGTGAT
>JAXMBX010000044.1:0-43054 GCA_046349635.1 Planctomycetales bacterium | reverse complement strand
TTTTTCCATTGAGGCCTTTGTGGCGGCGATCTGTCCCACGGTTTCCCCGTGGTCACCGACCGTCTTTTCATAGTCTTCCGCGGTGAGGGTCTTGTTCTTGAAGAGCCGTTCCGCCCGGGTCATCTCCGCGGTCTGCCGTTGCAGTCGGGATTCCAGCCCCTTCAGATCTCCGTCGAGGCGATCGAGGTCGGCCTGGTAAGGGCGGGGGTCGATTTCAAACAGAGTTTCTCCCGCTTTGACCTCGGCGCCCGGTTTGAACAGCGTCTTGGTGAGATAGCCGCTGACGCGGGCTTTCACGTCGACTGACTCTGCGGCTTCGGTCTGCCCGGTGAAATCGAGGAAGTCGGTGACGTTCGCGGTGATCGGGGTCGCGACGGAGACTTCCGGAGGAGGGGCGGCGGCAAGTTTCGGCGACGAGCGGGCCTGTTCGCAGCCGCTGAATACGAGAAGAAGAAGTGGGGCGAGCAATCCCGCCTGCGTGACGCGCCGCGTGAGTGGACTCATGGGAGGATTTCCTGAGAGAGCGGGCCTGGGATCAGAAATGGGTGAGTGCAAGGTTCTTATCGATCCAGCCCGGAGAAAGATGGTGCGCTGCAGTCACGGTATCCGCCCCCGTGCAGAGCGTCAAGATTCGTACTGCCAGCGGGACTCCGGAGTTTTCTTTCGGTGACGGAGAGGAGGCTTGGGAAAACAAAAACACTGGTGAGACAGTGGCCTCACCAGTGTTTCAAAGAGCACAGGTCGACGAGCGTCGGACTTATTCGTAGGGGGTTTCGAAGTCCTTGTTGTACTTCTGCTGCATCTCCTGGCGGACAGTCTGGCGATCCTGGCGAATTTGCTGCCAGACCTGGTCCCGCTTTTCCTTGTCCTTGGCGACCGCTTCAGCCTGCTTGGTATTCACTTCGACGTTATTCGTATTGACCTGATACTGTCCGGGCATATAGGCGGAACCCCATCCACCTCCGAAAACTCCATACGGGCGATACCCATATCCCCCGTAACCGTATCCGCCATAGCCGCCGTAGCCACCGTACCCACCATATCCGTATCCGGCATACCCATATCCAGAGGGGTAGTAATTGACCTGGGTTTTTCGGGACTGTTGGAGCACTCCCAGATCCAGCGGCACACCGCGAAGCGAGCCGGCGAGCGACCGGAACGTCTGGGCCACCTTGGCTCCATACGACACCACAGCGGGATCGACGTTGGAAATCGGCATCTGTTCGATGCGCCGGGCGTAGTTATCGTGCCACGAAGCAGACTGGTTGTAGGTTTCCGCATTTTTCTGCTTCCGCCAGAGATCATCGACCATCCGGTTGACCTGCTGGTAATAGCGCTCGGAATTAATGACCATTAAGGCTTCGGCGTTCTTGGGATTCGACTTCTCCTCGGTGGCCGCCGCTGCAGGGCCTCCACCACTCTCCTCGGTCATGTGGTTTCCCCATTGGAACAGGCTCATGACCTGTCGCAGGACATCGTCGGGCATTTCAAACGACAGGGACATTGATTTTCCCTGAATCTCGGCCGGGGCGTTGACCAGTTCGTCAATCTGCATTCCGATCCCCGCCAGGAATTCAATGAGCACCGCCTTGAGGTATTTGCCGGGGCGATCGCCGATGTTGATGCCGAAATCGATCGTCAACGTGGCCTGCGAGACGCGGCTGACGTTCACCGAAAGCCGGGCGCCGCGGATGCTTTCAATCACTCGAGTGACCGAGTCGATGGCTTCCTTATCACCTTGAAAAATCGTCGATTGCTTCAAGCGGTCGCGGAGCTGGTTCGTTTCGGGAACATTGCTCAGGTCGATGGCGGCCAGGATCTGGCCCGACATCTGATCGACGCAATCTTGCAGGTACGAGGGTTTGGTCATCATGGCCGTGGTTTTCGAATCCTGGATCCAGCGTGCCATATGTTGACGGGATGCGGGATGGATCGCCCCCAGAGTTTGCGGATCCCATTCCACGATCAGCCGGTCCTGATTGCCCAGAATCAGCCGCTTATTGAGCATGCGGTCCAGTTTTCCCTTGGTTCGCTCGACCACCTTTTGCATCGGCACGGGGTCTTTCCAGTTCGCGACGGTCCACGCTTCGATGATGAAACTGTGTTCCAGGGAAAAGTCGCAGGCCCGCAGCACGATGTTGGAACTCGGCGGAACGTCCGCCGCTCCGGCGAGGAACTTGGACTGGTGCTTCTGCTCCCATTGCTCTGCTTTTCCCCGCGGGCTGTCGTGCAATTCCTGAACCTTGATCACGCAAATCGCGTTCGCGTCGTCGGGGATGTACTTCATCAACACGGAAACGTCATCCGCGGCGGGGAGGCAGCAGGCGAGTCCGAGGACTAATGTCAGAGCAAGAAACAAGGGGCGTGCGTTCATAGTTGTTCTCGAAGGGTGCGTCTCAGTGAGGTCTCATCTCGTCCGTGACGTATCGCGATATCCTGTGGTATGACGGGAGCGAGTCCGAAGGTTCCGCAGATGCCTGCGGAAAGATGACGTAAGTGGTTTCTTTGCAAGTTGGCGCGATCGAGTTAACCCACATCTTCGGGAAGCAAACGGCGTCCGGTCAAGTCATAACTCCCGCCGGTTCTATGGGTTTTTGAGGAATTCATTCGTTTGGTTCTTGCAATCCATGAGAACGGCAAATTAGTCTGAACGGTGTCACGATCACTACTTCATGGAATTTCGCGACGGAATCCGCGCCCGGAGCCCGACGCCCACGTTGTGGACTGCCACTATCTCTCGACAAACTCCGTCGAGTTCATTTCCTCATCGCCTGCTACTCTATGAAACTGTCGTTTAACTGTGAGTCCTGCGGGACAAGCTTTAATGTCTCCCCGGAGTTGGCGGGACGACCCTGCCGCTGTAAAAAATGCGGCCATCGGTTCAAGATTCCGCAGCCGGGGGGGCAGGTTCCCGAGTTAGTCGGGGCAGGGGCGGTCCAGTCTCCCCTTAAGATGGCTGCGCCGCTCCGGAAGCCCGAGGCCAAGGCTCCTCCCGTCAAGTCCCTCGTCTCCTACCGAGTTTTGGCATCGATCCAAAGCCAGATTGCGCTGGCCCCGGTCTCCTCGGACCGCATTCGTGCGATGCAGGCCGCGAGGCATGATGCGGATGAGTTTGACGTCAACGACCGCGA
The DNA here is from genome assembly GCA_046349635.1 of Planctomycetales bacterium. Taxonomy (GTDB): domain Bacteria; phylum Planctomycetota; class Planctomycetia; order Planctomycetales; family Planctomycetaceae; genus JAXMBX01. Next base: position 39,923 of record JAXMBX010000044.1, on the reverse strand, counting down.
TCCCTATGCCCTTGCGGAGCCGATTCCTGTCCCCGGGAAGAAGAAGAAAAAGTTCCGTCCGGGTAAGGCGGTCAAGAAGACCTATTCGAACGAGCTGCGCAAGCTGCAGAAGTGGATGCGATATCTGAACGAGCGTGGACTGGAACTGACAGTTCCATTTTTCGTGCTGATTCCGTTCGGATACATCCTGCAGAACAGCTGGCTGGCGATGCTCGGCTTAGCTGGGGTTGTCGTTCTGAATCTGGCTCGATTGGCAGTGGGTCTGGCCAACATCCTGATTATTCCGTTCCGCAAAAGCCCGATGGAGGGGGTGCGGTTTTTGTGCACCTTCCCCTTTTACATTAAGAATGACTGGAAGCAGTTCTCCAGGCCGGTCGGACGAGTGATCAGTCCGATTTCGTTCATCGTTGGGGTTGGCCTGATGTACATTTTTCTCCCGACCTGGTTTGGCCACAAACCCCCGGTGAAGGCTGGGCGAGACGCGAATGGAAAGGCGAAAGATGAACGTTCCATGTACGAGAAGGTCAAGGAGAACGTTACGGATCGAGTTCAGCAGGCGAAAGAGAATGCCAGCAAAGACCTGACTAAGGGTGTCAAGAGCGGCCAGGAACTGATCAAAGACAACAACTTGCAGGAGATTGGCAAAAAGGCTGTCGACGAAGCGGGCAAGATCATCGATACCGCTAAGGACACCGTCGTGGACCAAGCGGGTAAAATTCAGGAGCAGTTGAATCCCTCCAAGGACGCGACACCTCCCCCCGCAGCCAAATAATGCCCAGGCCGGCACGTCATCCCAGGATCTAATTCGGACTCCAGAATACTTTCTCGAACTCACTAAGAAATCACCGCAATGTCATCCGGACCGACTGATAAAACCGTTCAAATGTCTGCTTCTGACGTCGAGGAAACCCGCGACCTGGAAATCGAAGTCGACGGTGAAGATTTCGACAGCGACGATTTAGAGGGTGGGGTTTTTGAAAGCGGGGACCAGGATACTGTAGCTTCCGGCTATGATGCGTCCATGACCGCTGCCCATCAGGTGGGGCTGGTCGCCGGGAGCGGCCCGGGTTTCCGGACCGAGCAGGTCACACTCCTTCGGAGCCGGCTGTTTTCCGTGGCGGCATTCCTTTCGGTGGCGTTCGGGCTATTGTTCCTGCTGGGGTTGGTCGTGACCGTCGGATCTCCGCTAGCGCTGTTCACGACGCTCGTCCGTTGCTTGCTCAGCGTGGGAGTCATGTATTTGATTCACGCCAAGCCGTGTTTGAGTGAGAAGCAGCTTCGCCTGGTGGAGTATGCCTATATTGGCTCGCTTGTCTTTCTGATGCTGATCACCCAGACGATCGTCAATGCCTACCTGATCCGCGCGGGGCAGTACTTGCCGATGGCGGTGAACGAGAAAAACGGCATTCTGGGGATCACGATCCTGATGGTGCTCTACGCGGCGTTGATTCCCAACACGCCAAAAAGAACAACTCGCGTGATCATGCTGATTGCGATTGCGCCGATCATCGCCTTTGCCATCGTGGTCAGCTGTCGCCCGGATGATTTGCCGGAAGACATCCGGCACATGCGGAATGACATGGTTCTTTCCAATTCGGTGTTTGTCCTCCTGGCTGCGAGCCTGTCAATTTATCTATCCCAGATCTTGCATCGGCTTCGCAAGGAATTGCATGCCGCGCGCAAACTGGGGCAATATCAACTCGGCGAAAAGCTGGGTGAGGGGGGAATGGGTGAGGTGTATGTGGCCGAGCATCAACTCCTGAAGCGTCCCTCGGCGTTGAAATTGATCCGTCCGGAGTCAGGGGCTGATCCTGTGGCGATTGCCCGGTTCGAGCGGGAAGTGCAGTCCGCCGCAATGCTCAGCCACCCAAATACAATCCAGATTTTCGACTACGGCCATACGGATGAAGGGGTCTTTTACTATGTGATGGAATTCCTGGCGGGGCTGAGCCTGCACGACCTCGTGAAGAACTTCGGTCCGCTTCCTTTTGGACGGGCGGTTTACCTGATGCGCCAGGCCTGTGACTCCCTGGCTGAGGCGCACCGCATGGGCCTGGTTCACCGGGATCTGAAGCCGGCGAACCTGTTCGTCGCTGTCCTGGGTGGCAAATGTGACGTCATCAAGGTGCTGGACTTCGGCCTGGTGAAGGTTGAATCCAAGCCGGGAGTTGTCCAGCTCACCGCAGAATATACCGTCAGCGGCACCCCCTCGTTCATGGCTCCGGAACAGGCGACCGGTGCTGCCGATCTGGATGGCCGGGCCGATCTCTATGCCCTGGGGGCGATTTTGTACTACGTCCTGACCGGCAGGCCGCCCTTTGAAGGGGAAAACGCAGTCGCGTTGATGATCGCGCACGCGAGCGCGCCGGTTGTCCCCCCGACACAGATTCGCCCCGATATCCCTGCCGACCTGGAGCAGGTGGTGATGCGTTGCCTGACCAAGTCCCCCGGCGACCGCTACAAGAATGCCGCCGAACTGGAGCAAGCCCTCGCGGATTGTGCCTGTGCCGGGGAATGGGACCAGCAACGGGCCAAGCATTGGTGGGCGGAAATGAGCGGCGTCGAGGAACAGCCGGTCGTCGAACTGGTCTAAGACCTCGGTTCAGCCTGTCCGCACAGGTTAGCCATTTCTGGTGGATCAATCATCGCGCACGATGGTCTGCGGGTGGACGTAGGCCCAGGCGCGTACGGTACCAATGGCAGTACGCACGGGTACGCAGACGCGCTTGTACTCCCAACCAGCGGTCTTGCAAGGTGGGATGCCTTCGAGCAAGTCGCACTTCTGGAGCGTCTCGGCGTACACTTCCGGGCGGATAAAATAGAGCTCACCCGTGACCGCATGACCTGCCTTGCGGCGGATCATGAGGGGGAGAATTCGCTGATAGCCCACCAACTTCGCGGGGAGCATTTTGTCGTAAGTTCCCACGAGCAGGTGGTGATTGGACCGGCCACGGCGGAGCGTCCCGAAGACGAACAAAGGCCGTCCTTCCGTCGCAGCCATCAGGAACTACCCTTCCAAGGCTTTCAGAACGAGCGCCCCCATCTCCTTGGTACCGATGCTCTTGGCTCCGGCGGCAATATCCGCGGTCCGGGCGCCGCTCTTCAGGACAGTGTCCACCGCCGCTTCCACTGCTTTTGCTTCCGCTTCGAGTTTCAGCGAATGCCGCAGGAGCATGGCCGCGGCGAGGATCGTGGCGAGAGGATTGGCGATTCCCTTTCCGGCGATGTCGGGGGCCGACCCGTGGATGGGTTCGTACAACCCCGGGCCGGAAGAACCGAGCGAAGCGGACGGGAGGAGTCCCAGCGAGCCGGGGAGCATGGAGCCCTCATCAGTCAGAATGTCCCCGAACAGATTGGCCGTGACCACCACGTCGAACTCCTTGGGCTTGGAGATCAGGTGCATCGCCATCGCATCGACGAGGACGACGTTGTATTCGATGTCCGGATATTCTTCCTTAACGACCTTCGCGGCAGTGCTGCGCCATAAGCGGGAGACTTCCAGCACATTGGCCTTGTCCACGGAGGTGAGCTTCTTGCGGCGTTTCCGGGCCGCTTCCGCGCCAGCGCACGACGCGGACGATCTCTTCCGTGTTGTAAATCATCACGTTGTAAGCTTCTTCGCCGGTGGCATGCGGGCGGCGTCCGGATTCCCCAAAGTACACGTCTCCGGTCAGTTCCCGAAAGAACAGGATGTCCACCCTTCAATGATATGCTTCTTCAGCGGGGAGGCGTCCAGCAGATAAGGACTGGCCTGAATCGGGCGCAGGTTTGCGAATAGACCGAGTTCCTTGCGGATTTTCAGGAGACCCGCTTCCGGGCGGGTCTTGGCGGCGGGGTCATCCCATTTCGGGCCACCGACGGCCCCGAGCAGCACGGCATCGGAGGCTTTGCAGGCGGCCAAAGTCCGTCAGGGAGGGGGTGCCGTGCGAATCGATGGCATTTCCCCATGTAAAAGCTTTGAAAGCTGAATTGATGTCCAAAACGGCGGGCGACCGCTTGAGGATGGATTCTCCTTCCGCCATGATCTCGGGACCGATTCCATTCTCCTGAAGCAGCACAATCTTCGCTTGCACGTGTTCACTCTCTCTGATGTGTCTGAGGCTGAAGTTACTGAAGTCTGCTGAATTGCATCGATTCAGATCCCGAATCGACGTGCGACAGTGATCTATCGTTTGGGGGCGTTTTCGCCGGGTTCGATCCGTTTGATCGGGCGGAACATCCGCATGGATTCCCGGACGACTGTCCGGCGGTTGGCGATCCGCACGAGCAGGGTGAGGAAGTAGTTTCCCCATCCCGACACGACGTACTGTTTCCGCCGCTCCAGGGCTTTGAGGCTGGTTTTGACCACTTCCTGAACGGTTTGTGCCCGTCCGTTCAGCCAGCCTTGGACCCCGCCACGTCGAAGAAGTCGGTCCGTGTCGTTCCCGGGCAGAGCGCCTGACAGTCACGCCGTAATCGTACGCCTCCGCCCAGAGTGCTTCGGAAAAATGCAGTACGAACGCTTTTGAGGCGGCGTAGGCACTCATGTAGGCGACAGGCTGAAAACCGGCGACGGAGGAGACATTCACAATTCCTCCCTCGCCTCGCCGCATCATTTCCGGCAGGTAGAGGTAGGTCAGATCGGACAGGGCGACCACGTTCAGCATCAGCATCTCGTGGATGCGGTGCGGCTCGGTTTCCAGAATCTGGGCCACATGTCCGAATCCCGCGTTATTGATCAGGAGGTCAATCCGGATATTTCGCCGCGCAATCTCCGCGTGCAATTCCTTGCCCTGCTCCGGAATTTCCAGATCCATCAGGATGATTTCGCACTTGGTACCATGCGCGGTATGAAGTTCCGTCGCCAGGTTTTCAAGCAATTCCTTGCGGCGGGCGGTCAGCACGAGGTGCATTCCCCGGGCTGCCAGCCGTCGCGCGAATTCCGCCCCGATTCCGGAAGATGCCCCGGTAATCAATGCCCACTTGTCTGCATACCCACGCAGCACAATGTTGTCCCTTAAAGAGGAATGTCGGATCGATACGGACCGACTGTAGTCCTGATGCCTGGAATGGCACCCGTTCCCGAACGGAAACCCAGCCACGGGAATCAGTTGGATCACCGTATCCTAACACGTTCCCCAGGAAAAGGGCAGCAAACCGGCCACTTGTACCGGTGATTTTGACCACTGCCACGGTACACTCGATAAACCGCTTCTTTTTTCGCGCATGTTCCTGTCGGGCCTGCAATCCTCCATGTCGACGTCACCGTCAAACTTGTCCGCGATGCCACTCACTTGTGCCCAGGCAAGGGAGATCGACGTCCGGGCGGTCCGGGATTATGGGATTCCTTCCCTGCTCCTGATGGAAAACGCCGGTCGCAACGCTGCGGAACTCCTCCTGCAACTGGGGATTCGCGGCCCCGTGGTCATCTGTGCCGGTAAGGGAAACAATGGAGGGGATGGCTTCGTGATCGCCCGTCATCTTCGCAACAAGGGAATTGACGTCCGGCTGTTCCTCTTTGCGTCTCCTTCTGAACTCAGAGGGGATGCCGCCGTCAACTACCAGATTTTGCACGCCGCCGGCTGGACCGGAACGGTCCTCACTCACTTTCCCCACGCTCTGACGGAACTCTCGAGCCAGTTCGCGACGGCCGACTGGATAGTGGATGCCCTCCTGGGAACGGGGGCTTCCGGCGTCCTTCGCGAGCCTTTTGCCGCGGTCGTCTCGACGATGAATGAATCCGGAAAGAAGATCCTCGCCGTCGATCTCCCCACAGGTCTCGATGCCGATACAGGTCAACCCGGACCTGTCTGTGTCCGCGCGACTCACACCGCGACGTTCGTCGCTCCCAAGATCGGCTTTTCAAATCCGGCCGCACAGCCTTTTCTGGGGCAATTGCATGTCCTGGATATCGGTATTCCTGCAGTGATGCTCGATCCGACTTTCGTCCCTCATTCCAACTCTTCCAGCCGCGCATGACGCCCGTCGTTCCTGAACTTCCGGATCTCCGCGGAGAGCTTTACTCCCTCGTCGATCAGATACCCTCTGGACGGGTGACGACCTTCGGGGCGTTGGCCCGTGCGCTGGGGGATGTCACCGCCGCTCTGTGGGTGGCGAAACACCTTGCGGATCAGTTTTCATCCTTAAAACAGCGTCATCCGGTCCATCGCATTGTGCGACAGACCGGCGAACTTCCTGATTCTTTCTTAGCGATGGGCGCTGAGCATTTGCTCAAACGCGAGCGCGTGAATGTTCTGAACGGACGGGTCGATCTGGGGCAGTTTGGCTTTCATGACTTCCAATCGACTTTTCCCCTGCAGGATTTGCAGGCTCTGCAGGCCTCGCTCTCGGAAAGCAGCCGTCTCTCACCGGCCCCCGAGTGCGAATTTGTCGGCGGTGTGGATGTCTCTTACCAGTCGGAAATGACTGCGGTTGCGGCGTATACCCTGGTCGAAGTGAAGACCCGCCGGCTTGTGTGGTCGCACGTCAAACGCCATCCCGTCACGTTTCCGTATATTTCCGGTTACCTCGCCTTTCGAGAACTTCCCGTTCTCTCAGAGCTCCTCGCCGAGGTGAGAGCGGCGGGGAGGCTGGCTCCCGTTCTACTGGTCGATGGAAACGGCCGACTCCATCCTCGACACGCGGGAATCGCTACTCACCTGGGAGTCCTGCATGGAATCCCCACGATCGGGGTCGGGAAAACGCTGATTTGTGGGACGATTCAGTCCGAGGAGCAGGTTTCGGAGCAGGGCTCCCCAATCGTTTATCAAGGGGAAAGCGTCGCGACTGCTGTCCGGGCGCAGAAGAAATCGCGGCCCGTCTATATTTCTCCAGGACATCTCACGGATGTCCCGACCGCCACGGAACTCGTCCGTAGGCTATTCCGCGATCACAGGCTGCCGGAACCCCTGTTCTGGGCGGATCATCTAAGTCGCGACGCGGCCCAACAGGGGAAAACTTGTTGAGATCGGTGGCATTAACGCTGGTAGGCTTCATCGGCGGCGTTTACGAGCGCCGCCAGAACGTCCATCGTTGAAACAATTCCGACGAGTTTGTTTTCGCCGTCCAGAACCGCGACCCGGTGCCAATGTCCATCGCACATAATCCGCGCTACTTCGATCAGGGGGGCCTCTTCCGTGACGGAGATCAGATTTCTGGACATCCTTTCACGCACCAGTTCTCCAGAAGGCTGGCGGCAGGCCTCACCCAGGACGGCAGTATGTGCCTCCCGGTCCTCGCGCAGCAACACTCGTTGATTTTCGAAGTGAGCGGGACGAGGCTGAACCAGATCGGACAGGGAGAGTAATCCGACGAAATTTCCCTGGCTGTCAGAGACCGGTGCCCCCGAAATATGCTGTTCCAACAGAACCTGGGCCGCTTCGGGAATCGACATTTCCTCGGTGAGCACCACAATGTGAGTACTCATGATATCCCGTGCCCGCAACATGCAAAGACGATCAAAGACCTGACTCATGCGTTTGCCCCCGTAATGAACTCACAGTCGTGCGCGGCTGGGTTCACTGGAACCAGACTGTGGACTGGATCGCGTTCATCTCGACATTATAACGATCCGCAGGTGCCTGCTCAGGTTGTTCCAACAAAAAAACACCCGCAGAGAAATCTCTGCGGGTGTGAAATTCTGACGGGATCGGAACGGCACTAGAAGTAAATCGGAAGGACGCCACCTTGGAAGAAAGCGGCCATGTAATCGTGGATCACTCCTCGTCTACCGACGCCATTGAGGTTCTTAAATTCCTGGCGATTTTTATGTCCAGCAACCCTGAAGTCGAGCCTGATGCCCCGACGCAGGAAATGCTTGACCTTGTGCTTGCCGACCTGTCCGAGCTGATAGGCGTCGTACATGAACAGGAACGTGGGCTCCTGGCTGCAGAGCAACTGGGCAATGAAGGTCGTGCAGGGGCTCACGGCCCCGGGATTTCCACCGTTGTGGTGATTGTGCTTGCCAAGGGCCTTGCGAGCAGCCTTCGCAGCCTGCTTCGCCTGATGCTTGTTGAGACCGAGGTTGTCAATCAGCTTGGCTTGGGCGACGCTCGGGCTGAAGGCATAAAATGCCGCACCCGCGATGATCGCGATGAACATCTTACTCATGGAAACTGTTACCTTTTCTCTTCCGTGACCGATTTTGGACAAAAAGGGACACTCTTTGGCCCGAAAACAACCGCACTGGAGGTAGAAATTCCACGCTGAATCTCCAAGTGCGAACGAAAATCTTGTGCAGATACTCCAGATCCTAACGAGTCAATTGAGCGTCGACAACCGAACATTACGATTTTTTCGAAAAAATCATCTTTTACGATTAGGCAACCTAAACATCGAGGCTGATTGATGTTTTGGTGGCCGAAGAGGCTCAAAAAGAGAGCCCTGGATCCTCGGCTATCGAGCTTTGAAGTCAACGGGCGGAACCTTGGAGGTAATAAAAAAAGCAAGCAGGATTTCACCTGCTTGCTTTTCACTTTCAGCGAAGACCGAAGGAGAAGAAATCCTTTCCTTCAGTGAGGGACGTTAGAAGTAGACGGGATAGACCCCGCCATGCAACCAAGAGAGGAACTGGTTGATCACGTCTTTCTTGTGCAAGCCATTGTTCTTGGCTGCAAAATCCTGACGTTGGAACCGGTTGGCACGGCGGAAATCCTGGCGAACGATTTTCTTGATCGCCTTGATCGCCTTGCGTTCGGAGAAGAAATCCTTCGCATAGTTGAAGGAGCTTTCCTGCATGTCCAGGACCTGGGCAATGTAGGTCTTGGCGGGGCTGGCAGGGGCATTTGCAGCCTGCTGCTGAGCCTGTTTAATCAGACTTTTGAACGCATGACGCAGCGCCTTGTGACTCAGCGGGGAACCCGCTTGGCTGGCGCGGGAGATCGTCAGCGAGTCGCTCAAACGGGCTTCAGCGACATTGCTGAAGAACGTTGACGCTGCCAACACTCCCATAATCAGAAAGAATTTTCTCATAGGCGGTACTCCTTCGACAAAGATGTTTCGCTGGGTGAGTATGACGCAGATCCACGTCATCCTCCAGAAGTGGAGCTAACGGACGAGAAAATCCTTTTCCCGACTATTTATATCGAGTTTGAAGTTAACGGGCTAAGGTTTGCTAGTCAATCGAAGATTCCCGAAATTTCCGATTTTGCCGAAAGTGACGATTTGTAACGTAATCGATACCCATTGTTTATTTTTCGTATCTCGTTCGACCGGATTTGTTGACCCTTGGCAACTCGTGACCTACGGTTCTGAAGACTGACCCCTCGCGGACGGCTGTTACTGGCCGGCTGTATTATCTGGAACCCTTTGATTTGAATGGGTTTATGGTGCTTTGAGTGGGCTTTCGCCAACACCTTTTTGAACCGACACACCTCGATTTGACAACCAGATTGGTGACATTGTGGTAACGACGAACCGCGGCTCCCTCCTTTTGGTCGATGACGATCAGCCCCTCCAGCAGTCCATGGCGGACTATCTCCGCAGCCAGGGGCTTCGGACCGAGACATCGGACACTTGTGAGGATGCCATCGCCCGCATGAAGGAATACCCCTTCGACGCGGTTATTTGCGATGTCCACCTTCCCGATCACGACGGGTTCAATCTCCTGAAATGGGCCTCCGAGCATGCCCCCGAAACCGCAGTGATTCTCCTGACCGGTTTCGGAACGATTGAAAACGCCGTGGAAGCCATCCGCCTGGGGGCGTTCGATTATCTCACCAAGCCCCTGATCGAAGATGAATTGATCTTCTCCGTGGAACGGGCCCTCGGACAGAAGAGGATCGTGGAAGAAAACAAGAATCTCCGCGCCCGTTTGAACGAGCGCTTCGGCCTCGGGAACATCATCGGCCGCGATTACAAGATGCTCAAGATGTTCGATCTCATCGAGAGCGTCGCCGATACCCGCACGTCCGTATTGATCCTGGGTGAAAGCGGGACCGGCAAGACGATGACGGCCCGTTCGATTCACCAGATGAGTTCTCGCCGCGACAAGCCCTTCATCGAAGTGGCCTGTGGCGCCCTGCCGGACAGTCTTCTTGAAAGCGAATTGTTCGGCCACGTGGCCGGCTCGTTCACGGGAGCGACGAAAGACAAGGACGGAAAATTCCTGCAGGCTAACGGCGGAACGATTTTCCTCGACGAATTGGCGACCGCTTCCCCCAGCCTGCAGGTGAAACTGCTCCGCGTGCTGCAGGACAAGGAATTTGAACCGGTCGGCGGCAACAAGACGATCAAGGTGGACGTCCGCCTGATTCTTGCGACGAATGCCGACCTGGAAGCGTTGGTCGCCAAGGGAGAGTTCCGACAGGATCTCTACTACCGGATCAACGTCATCACCCTGACGCAGCCTCCCCTCCGGGAACGGATCGGGGACATCCCGTTGCTCCTCGAACACTTCCTCAACGATTTCCGCGAACAGACCGGAAAAAACGTGGAAGGGTTCAGCTCCGATGCCGTGCAATTGCTGCAGCAATACAACTGGCCCGGGAACGTTCGGGAACTGGTGAACGTTGTCGAACGAGCCGTCGTCCTCTCTAAAGGGAAGACGATCGGTATTGACGACCTTCCCGAATCGATCCGTCGCATTATTCATGTCCCCGGAGCTTCAATCCTGCACCTCGGCAATACCCCGCTGAAGCAGGCGCTGGCCGATCCGGAACGCCAGATTCTGATCGATGCCCTGGAATCCAACGGCTGGAACCGACAGCACACCGCCAAGCAACTCGGGATCAACCGTACCACTCTCTATAAGAAAATGAAGAAGTTTGGAATTGACTTCGAAAAGCAATTTCAGGCCTGAGATCTGACCTGACAACTTGATCCTGCCTCTCCTCCCTCCCTCTACCCGGTGGTTCCTTCGGAGCCATCGGGTTTTTCTGTTGTATCGCGTCAAAATCGTTGTTTTTTTGCATGATTACCCTTCCAGCCGTGACTGCATTCAACGGAGAAATGCTGTAGAATGCCGCCGCAAGATCCGTGTGCGAAAGAACCTTCGCTGCGGAATGGCTGTCTGTCTCGATAAAAACGGAATTTGCACGCATGACTGTTCGACGGATTCTTGTCACCTCTGCTCTCCCGTATGCCAACGGGCACATCCACCTGGGACATCTGGTGGAATACATCCAGACCGATATCTGGGTCCGCTTTCAGCGGCTGCGCGGGCACCGCTGCATGTATTTTTGTGCGGATGACACCCACGGTACGGCGATCATGAACCGCGCCCGCCAGGAAGGACGGAGCGAGGAAGCGGTTATCGCGGATATGAAGGAAGCGCACCTGCGGGACTTCGCCGGGTTCGATATCGAATTCAACAACTACGGCAGTACCAACAGCAAACAAAATCGCGAGCTGTGCGGGCAGATCTGGGCTTCCCTCCGCAAAGCGGATTTCATTCGCCAGCGGGAGGTCGTGCAGCTTTTCGACCCGGAAGTGAAGACGTTTCTGGCGGATCGTTTCGTCAAAGGAACCTGTCCCAATTGCAAATCTCCCAATCAATACGGGGATAGTTGCGACAAATGCGGTTCGACCTACGGCCCGACAGACCTGATCGATCCGGTCAGTACCCTATCCGGGGCCAAGCCTGAAATCCGTTCCGCGAATCACCTGTTCATCGAGATTGAGCGGTTGCACGCCTTTCTGGAAGAGTGGACGCAATCGGGGGAACACCTCCAGGAAGAAGTTGCCAACTACTTGAAGGGGCACTTTCTGGGAGAGCCGCTCCGGGACTGGGACGTCTCCCGCCCTGCGCCGTACTTCGGCTTCGAGATTCCGGACAGCCCGGGTGACTACTGGTACGTCTGGTTTGATGCGCCGGTCGGATATATCGCCTCGACGCTGCAGTGGTGCCAGCAGAACCGCGAAGAACTGGATGACTGGTGGCGGAGCGAGAAGACAGAGATTCACCACTTCATTGGCAAGGACATCACCTATTTTCATACCCTGTTCTGGCCTGCGATGCTCAAGATGGCCGGCTTCAGCCTGCCGACCAAGGTGCATATCCACGGCTTCCTGACGGTGGACGGCGAAAAGATGTCGAAGTCCAAGGGGACCTTTATTCAGGCCTCGACTTATCTGGCGAATCTCGATCCCGCCTATCTGCGGTATTACTACGCTTCGAAGTTGGGCGGCCGACTCGACGATCTCGACCTGAACCTCGAAGACTTCATCAATAAGGTGAATGCGGACCTAGTGGGCAAAGTCGTGAACCTTGCCAGCCGGACCGCTCGCTTCGTCGAAACTCTGGGACTTTCGCCGGAATATCCCGGCGAACTTGATGAAGGTCAATTTGCCCGCAACGCGGAAAAGGGTGAGGAGATTGCGCAGGCCTATGAAAACTGTGAGTTCTCCACGGCGGTGCGGATTATCATGTCATTGGCTGATGACGCCAATCGGCTGGTGGATGCACTTGCCCCCTGGAAACTGGAAAAGGGTTCCGTGGAACTACAGCGCGCGTGTACCGTCGCGCTCAATCTGTTCCGTCAGTTGGCGATTTATCTGGCTCCAGTCTTGCCGCGGTTGGCGGAGCAGACCGGAGAATTGCTGAAGTCACCGATTCTCTCCTGGGAAGAGGCGGCGACGCCATTGATTGGAACGTCCGTCAACAAATTCCAGCATCTGTTACAACGTGTGGATCCCAAGAAAGTGAACGCTATGATCGAAGCCGGTAAGACTCCCGAACCTGCCGCTCCCGCGCCGGCACCAGCGGCTGCAGCACCCGTCACGTATGCGGGAGAGGCATTAGCGCCCACTTGCACGATCGATGATTTTGCGAAGATCGACCTGCGAGTTGCGCAGGTGTTAACGGCGGAGATCGTCGAAGGCTCGGACAAACTGCTCAAATTGACGGTCACTTTGGGAAGTGGCGAACCGCGGACGATCTTCGCCGGCATCAAGAGTGCCTATGATCCCACTACCCTGGTGGGACGAAATGTGGTCGTCGTGGCGAATCTCGCCCCGCGCAAAATGAAGTTCGGGACCAGCGAGGGGATGGTCGTCGCGGCGGGGCCGGGCGGGAAGGATGTCTTCGTCCTCAGTCCCGACAGCGGTGCGGTCCCCGGCCAGCGCGTGCATTAAAAGAGGTCTGGTCCATGAGGCAGTCAGTGCCGTTTTGCAGATGTCTCTTCATGGCACTGACGGCGCTGGTCTGCTCCTGGGGCATTGCAGAAGATTGGCCGCAGTGGCGCGGCCCGCGTGCGGATAGCACCTGGCAGGGTCCCGAACTCCCTGAATCCTGGCCTCCGAAAGATCTCAAGCCGAGTTGGAAACAACCGATCGGTGGAGGGTATGGCGGGATCTCTGTCGTGGGAGAACGGCTGTACGTCATGGATCGCCAGAAGGAGCCGCAGGAGGTCGAGCGGATTCTCTGTTTCGACACGCACGCCGGCAAGGAATTGTGGAAGCATCAGTATCCCGTTTCGTATGGCAAGCTCGACTATGGGAATGGTCCGCGCAGTACGCCGACGGTCCGAGATGGGGTCGTCTATACATTTGGTGCGCTGGGGCATGCCTGCTGTCTCGATGCGATCTCGGGGAATCTGATCTGGAACAAGGATCCGAAGGCGGACTTTGAAGTGGTGCTGCCGGAGTGGGGGCTAGCAGCTTCGCCGGTGATCTTTGAGGATCTGGTGATTCTGCAGCCGGGAGGCAAAAGGGGGCGGTGTTTCGTCGGTCTCGACAAGAAGACCGGTGCGATGCGCTGGCGCTGCTCGGAAGATCCCGGGGGATATGCGACGCCCCTCCTGATTGAGAGCCCGAGCGGTCCGCAGCTGGTGGGCTGGACGCCGCAGCATGTACTCGGCATCGATCCTAAAACGGGGAAGCAACTATGGAGCGTTTCTTATCCCGTCACGTATGGAGTTTCGATCTCGACGCCGTTGTATGCCGACGGGATTGTCTGTGTGTGCGGTTACTGGGAAGGGACTAAAGCGATCAAGCTCGGTGACAAACCAACGGATGCCAAGCTGGTCTGGGAAGAGAACAAATTCCTGCGGGGCTTGATGGCGCCGCCACTGTCAAAGGACGGCCTTGTGTACCTGCTCGACAAGCAGTATGGGATCACGTGCTTTGAGCTGGCGAGCGGCAAGAAAAAGTGGGATGACAAGAACGCTCTGACACCGCGGGGGCGAAATCCGCAGGTGAGTTATGTCGGCCTGAACTGGGAGAAATCGAACCGGATCCTCGCTCTGAATTCTGAGGGGGAACTGGTGCATGCGGAATTTCGTCCGGAGGGTTATCATGAGTTCGGACGAGTCAAAATTATCGGCCCGACGTGGGCTGCACCGGCATTCGCCGGGACTATGATGTACGCACGGAACGACACCGAACTTGTTGCCGTTCCGTTGAATGCAAAATAAAAACCGCGATTTATGAGGTTGAGCATGGCCGAGATTCCGATGGAAGTTGATTGCAAAACAGTGAAGCAGAAGCTCGACAGCGCGGCGGATTTCCTGCTGCTCGATTGCCGTGAGAAGGATGAATATGAGACGGTGAAGATCGCGGGCGCGGTCCTCGTGCCGATGAGTGAAATCCAGGCCCGAGTTGGGGAATTGGAGGCACACAAGGGTCGCGAGGTGATCGTGCATTGCCATCATGGCGGGCGAAGCCTGCGTGTGGCGATGTGGTTGCGCGGGCAGGGGTTTGCGCAGGCGAAAAGCATGGCGGGAGGGATCGATGACTGGGCAGTGACGATCGATCCGAGCCTGGCGCGCTACTGAGGTTCACAATCGCTCCGAACGTGTCTGGTTGCGTGATTGTGAGCAAATCTCCCAGTTTGCGGAAAAATGACGGGAACGAAATGATCGGGAACTGGTTCGCACCTTGACAGGTCTGGAAGGTGCTTTCTAGATTCAGGAAAGCAGACGGTGCGTGCCGTGCTGTCATGGTGAATGACGATTCAGTGAGAAGTGACGGAGTCAAGAAGAGTTCGTGCTTCTTGAATAAAAGGAGTCTGGCCGATGTTGGAACGTCTGATCGAGCAGAACTACAGAAATTTTTTGGCGCGGGTCTTCGGAGTCAAGGAAGGTGGACGGAAGCGGACGCCGCGACGCGCGCAGGGCTGGGGCGAGCAGAGCGAGGTTCTGGAAGTCCGCAAAGTGTTGTCGGCATTGAACGGGTTGGAAGGTGCCGTGGTCGCGGAGACGGCGACGCATCATGCGAAACATACACAGAAGAAACTGGACAAGGCTGCCGCTACTCCGGTCACGTATCCGAATGTGACCGGGACGTGGAACGTCACCGTCTCCGCCGTGGTGGATGGACAGTCGCGCGGACCGTACCAGGGGACGGTGCAGGTGTCTCAGCCTCCCTCGCATAAGCGCATTACAGGGCAAGTGCACCTGACGGGATTTGAAGATTTCCGGATCACGGGAAAGTTTGACAAGAATAACCTGCTGCATTTGAACGGAAAGGCACACATCCCTGTTGATCTCGGAAGTTTCAACCTCAACATCGGCGTGTCCCTGGGATTGAATTACGCTGCGGACTACCAGAGCTTCACGGGGCAGGGAAGCCGGTCTATCTTCGGCCACGACATCAGCGTCACAATGACCGGTAACAAGCAGAATCCGGCGTAACGAAACGGTTGAGTTATCAGACAGGTCTTCCGGACTGGAGAGAATGTCATGCCGAATTTGGTGCAGGAATCTGTCCGGAAAGTTCGAACGATCCTGGGGCTGAGCGGCCGCGCACGACGTCGTGCGCGAGCCGCGGGGATAGTTGTTGAACAGTGTGAGGAGCGCCTACTGCTGTCGCAATGGGAAGGTTTGTGGAGTCTGACCCTTAAATCACCCTTGCCCCCGCCGCCCGATGACCCCGGTCCGTATCAGATGAACATCAATCCGGATGGTCTGTCGACAGTTGATGTTCCCGGACAGGGTGGGGTGCGGCTGACGCACCTGCGTTTCAGCAAGAACGATGAGAGGATGTTTGCCAAAGTCAAGACCGGCGATTTCAAGGGGAAGGTGCGCGGGGTGATGTTGCCGTCACCGACGATTCCAAAGTTTGATCTGACGGTCGAACTCGTGAAGCCGCTGGATCAGTTGTACGACTTTGATGCGAGCAAGGGGAAGTAGCGTTCTTCTGCAGACGTGTGGGATTCCACGCTCGTGGGAATGGGCCGCGCCACTCTATAGCCAAAAGATGGTGGCTGAGCGATCATGTTCTCACGGGATGATTTTCCGCATTGCGCGAGGGATTCGAATTGCCGCGCGTTGCTGGGGAGGTGTAGCATGGACCGGTGACAGGGGTTGGTTGTCGAGCCGGAGGTGGAACATGCTAAAATCATTGTGGTCATTGACTCAGAAAACGCTCGGAAGCGGTCCGGTTCGGCGGCGAAAGAGGATGGGGCCAACTCGCTCGGTGGGAGCGATCAATGCGTTGGAGTCGCGGGTTCTGCTGGCGGCGGATCTGGTGCTCACGGGTTTTAGCTACGATTTTCTCCCGTCACCGACGAATCCGAACGGCTATGTGTCGCACTTGGAGGTCACGGTCAAGAACGCAGGGACGACGACCGTGGACCTGGCGGGGAGTTCATTCAACATTGCGGACAACGTGGTGATTGACTCGGCGTTCTCCGTGGATCCAACGTTTGGGAACATCGATGATTTTCCCACAGGGAGTGTGACGGCGACCGGGCAGGTTACGGACAACATTGCGTTCCCACTGGCACCGAACCAGGAACGGTCATTTCTGATTGTGGCGGAGGTGTCTCCGATGCCCGGGGTGAATGTGAATTATTTCATCGCGCACGTTGATACAACAAACGTGGTGGCAGAGTCGGATGAAGGGAATAATTCCATCGTGCTGCCCATCTCGCCGGGGGGATTGTCACCCCTCCTCTGGGGAGATTTTCAGCACCAGATTTCGGCAGGCCCCCCTGCAACGCTGGATCCGAGCGTCCACTTATATGCCCTGACGTTGGGGGATCTGAACGGATCAAAGGTGACGGTCTCGAATCAGACGGACAAGCCGGGAGATGCGCTGGGGCTGCGGAAGACGACGTACAACGGCGAGGTTCTCCGTCGGAGTGGATCAGTATTGAAACTGGGACATGAAATCCTGGGAGAGGCAACAGGGGGCAAGAAGGGGGCGGACCTGAAGCTCAGCTTTAACCAGCGTGTCAACGTACAGATTCTGAACCAGGTGTTGAAGAACGTGACGCTGAAGGCGAAACATTCGCAGACCGGAATGCGAAAGATTCACTGGAACTGGAGTCTGGGGGCACCGTCTTCGAATTACTACACGGACGTGACGGTGAACTGAGTCCCGGAAACAAGTTCGGATCACGAGACGGTGGCCGAAAGGAACCTGATCTTAACGCTTCTTCCTTTTGGCCGAGGCCGGCTTTTTCTTGGCAGGGGCGGGTTTCTTTTTCACCGGCGTGGACTTCTTGACCACCTTTTTGACCGGGGCCGACTTCGCCGGTTTCTTCTTCGCAGTGACTTTGGGGGCGGGTTTAGCTGACGCTTTCTTCTTCGCAGGGGCCGCCTTGACCGGTTTTTTCTTCGCCTTCACCAGCTTCGTGGCGACGGGTTTGGCAGGCTTCTTTTTTGGAGCTGGCGCCGCAGGTTTCTTCTTCGTGACGGAAGAGGTGGCCTTGGGCTTGCCCGGTTTGGGGAGCGGTTTGGTCGGCGGGTGCTTGATCCGGGGAGGGGGAGGTGGTTCCGGCGGAGGGGGGGGGAGGAGCGACGGGGACAGGGGGCCGCCACCAGCCGGAGGTGACGATGGCGGTGGTGCGCGCTTTCTCACTGCCGAAACTATCGATCAGGCGGGCGACGACAGGGGTGCCGAGGGGGAGGCTGGAGAGGCTCAAGAGGGTGATCGGGTGGGGAAAATGGGCGGTACCGGCATGATCTTCGACCGCGACGGCTGTTCCGCTGCCGACGTCAATTTCGACACGGCCCAACTCCGGATTCGTGCGAAGGTACTTAAATTCCGCCCGGTCATCACTATAGGTGAGGGCCTGCAGGTCCCAGATCTTCCAGTCCGCCATGTTGAATCCTCAGGGGTGTGGGGCTGAATTCGAGCGTGATGGGAGGGGTTTTCTGTCGTCGTGAGTGAGATTCCGACAAATTACAATGAGGGGGTAGCAAAAATCAACTGGATTCGGGGGAAGTGACTGGGGAGGGTTTCGAGGGAGAGCTGGGCGATTTCCAGACACGTCCTGTGGGGGGAATGCAGTTTGCTGTAGGAGTGAGAGTGTGGGAGGATGCTCCGGGAGTTACGAAGGATAGGTCCAAAGTGAGGTTAAATAAGCCATGAAGTGTCGCATGCTGATGGTTCTGTTGCTGGTGTTGATGACGACTTGGGCGCAAGGGGATGAGGCGACAAGTGAGGTCGAGTTCCAGGCGGCGAGCCGGTGTGAGGCGATCATCCAGAGGCGGGGGGAAGATCTCAATTTGAGTGATGATCAGAAGGAAAAGATCCAGAAAATTCTGATCGAGATGAACGCGCCGGTCGGCGACCCCACGAAGATCCCTGAAGGGGACGAGGCGAGGAAGCTTGAGGCCGAGATGCGTCAAAAGACGATTGACGGCGAGAAGAAGATCCGAGAGGTGCTGACCCCGGAGCAACTGGTGATTTATCGTCGGCTGTTTATCTCGATGGTTGGAGTCATCGTATTTGATCATCCGGAACTGGTGAAAGAACTGGAGATCACCTCCAAGCAGCGGGAACAGATCAAGCGGTTGATCAAGGATTATGACGCCGACATGCGGTCAGCGCTGGATAAGAAAAGCGAGAGCGCGCTGTCGACGGTGGAAAGCGCCACGAAATTCCTGAAGCTCAAGGAAGAGTTGACGACGAAATACCGGGGGAAGATTCTGGGGGTGTTGACGGCGGAGCAAAAGGAGAAGTTCGAGAAGATCGCGGGGACGACGGACAAATAAAACCGCGGCGGATGGGGGCTATTCTCTACGAATAGCCCCCACCCTGCGACGAAGTTTGCAGCATCACCGCACATGTCCCCCTGAATTGAGAGTTGTCTCTCGATTAACGGGGGAGCGATTTGCTGATTTTCGTGCTAGCGGGGGCGATCTTGTCGAGGGGGATTTTGAGGACTTCGCGGTCGTAAGTGAAGAGGCCGTTGACCTCGATCTCGACGTCGGTGGTCTGGGTGTAGACGGCGGCGGAGAGGCCCGAATTGTGAATCAACGGTTCGAGCTTATTGAGCAGATCGAGATACGCTGTGGTGAGTTCCTCACTAGTTTTGAAGCTTTTGTAGCCCCAGTTTTTCTCGGCCTGCCATAGGCGACCTTGGAGCGGAGGCCGAGGCCGCCGTATTCGCCGAGGGCTGAGACGCGAAAGCAGTTCAGTTTTCGGTGCGATCGGACCGGGGTAGCGGTGAGGTCATAAATTGGGCTGACGGAAAAGTCGCTCCGCCGCTGGCACAGTTAACGAGGCGAGAGGGTCCGTGATCCTCAACGAGCTTGGTGATGCGGACGGTATCGAACTGTCCCCAGCCTTCGTTGAAAGGAACCCAGACGACGATGCAGGCAAAGTTTTTGAGGGCGGAGATAATGAAGTGCGAGTCTCTTTTTCATAGATGGCAGCGGACTCCGGAGTGCGTTTCATCTCGGTGCCGTCGTGTTCCCCCTTGGCCCCCCACTTTGCGGCGGCGTCGCCGCTGGGGATGTCCTGCCAGACGAGCATGCCGAGTTTGTCGCAGTGGTAGTACCAGCGGGCGGGCTCGACTTTGACATGCTTGCGGATCATGTTGAAGCCGAGTTTTTTGGTTTGCTCGATGCCGAACTTCAGGGCTTCGTCAGTGGGGGCGGTGTAGAGACCATCCGGCCAGAAGCCCTGGTCAAGGGGCCCGAAGTGGAAAATGGGTTTTACGTTGAGAAAGAGACGGTTGATGCCTCCAGGATCTTTCTTGAAATAAACATAACGCAGGGCGAGAGGAAGGTGACAGAATCAATGAGATGGTCTCAGCGTCACGGACTTCGACCTGAAGATCGTATAGGAAAGGATCGTCCGGGGACCAGAGATGAAGGGTGGGAGACGAACAGCAGTCGTACTTTCCAGACCCGAGAGATCCTAGCACGTCCAAGGTTTTAGATCCGTCTTTTAGCGTGGCGATGACTCCTAGAGCGGAGTCTTGGACATACTTCGGGAAGATTCGAAGCCGCGCCGAGCCCCACCATAGGGTGATTGCAACAGTGTCGATGCCACCGACGGGAACGTGGTTCGAGCCAGACGGTTTGCCAGATGCCGGTGGTGGGTGTGCCAGATGCCGTGGGGTTTCTGGACCTGCTTGCCGCGAGGTTGGGGGCCGGCGTCGTTGGGGTCCCATACACGGAGCGGATTTCGTCAGATTGATTTCAGCCGGAGCGGTCGTGATGTCGAACGAAGGGATCATAGCCCCTTGATGTGAGCCGACTTGTTTTCCATTGACCCAGACGGTCGTGTCCCAATCAACGCGCCAAAGTGGAGGCGGATTTGTTTCCCTTTCCAGTCGGCGGGGATCTGGAAGGTACGTCGATACAGGGCGTTGTCCGGGCCGATCAGCGCATGACGCCGGAGAGGGAGGACTCGACGGGGAAGGGGACGAGGATTTTGCCTTCGGGTTTGGCGAGGGTCGTGTCGGCTTTGGGTTGGATGGAATAGTCCCACAGGCCGTTGAGGAAACGTTTCAGTCCTTGCGGACGAGTTGCGGGCGGGGGCACTAAAGTAACTGTCCGGAGTACATCCTTTTGCCCGCGGCGGCGAAGCCGGCAAGTTCAGCCAAGCGGCCAGCAGGTCAGATGGCAATGCGAAATGAGTGCGGCGCGATGAATGAGCATCTGGAAGATCCCGGATGGCTTGTTGTGCAAGAAGCGGTTGTGCGAGGTGCAGCGGGGTCCGGTAAACCAAGCGTGGTGGCCACCACGGACCCCGGTCAAGAATGTTTCAGCAAGATTCTGAAAGGAGTGGTCGCTTGTAGGAAGCGGGAAGCAGCTCAGGGCACCCGAAGAGCGTGGGCCGAGAAACGGCGGAGGGTCCGCCGGCAATCCGGTTTCTTCTGGGAATTCGCGGAGTGGGCGTCAATAAGAAGTAGTGGGCATCCGCTGCTATCCCCGGGAGGTTAACGTGAGGGCGCTATACCATCTGTTTCCTGAGTTCCAGATAGGAATATTTTCATGCTGCTGCTAGGGGAGACCAAGGACCAAGCCTTTAAATGTTCTGACATCAGCCTGGCCTTCTGCGTCAATGTTAGTACTCTGTGCCAGAACGAAACCAGATAACATCATCACCGCCTGTTGTTCCTGTGGGATGGGGTGATCAAACTGAATGAATCACATGAGTAAATGACCACATCAGAAGAGTTTATAAACAGGCCGCACAAAGCCAGATTTGATGCCAGATCAAGAACAGTGCCTATTCCCAATTCAGTGATTCCACGTTGGGGACGAATATGGACAAGGCAGAAGCCCAGCTTCCAGTGGGCTGATGTGATTTGTTATGCCTGTGGTGCTCACCATGCAGGGAGATTATCTGAGCCACAGAGCTGATGAAGGGAAGAGAGCTGGAACGAGGCAGCTGGGGTGGCCTCTGTCTGTACTGGCCTGACGACTGTGGACGTGCAGACATCACATGCCAGGTGGCCTGCTCATGATCGGCCAAAGGCCGCTGAGGAATGTGACTGACCCAGACATCGAACCAAAGGCCACTGCACTCACAGCCCAAGTGGCTGTTCAAGAGGTCGACCCTGGCCGGGCATTCTTGGCACTGACCAAGCCACTGAATAGCCTGGATGGGGGTGCGCTCACGCGATCATGGCGGGGCAGCGTTTGGGGTGGCGGGGAGCGAGTGCAGCGTGCGGGCTGGCGGTGGCGCATGTGCTGCTGACGCGTAGGATCCCAGCGGGACCGGATTGAACTGGCCCGCAGCAGCGCCGAAATCGCTGAAGGGGCCTGGGACGGGGTGCTCGGTGACGCAGGCGCACTCTGTCGACCTGGCCGGTGTCTATAACAAGGGGGTTTCCGGGGATGCTCGGCGGGCCCGTCCCGCGGTGATGGTCCTGATCGCGCCTGGTGGCGTTGTATCTCCTGACGCGGAAGCAGCACACGGCAGAGCTGGAACAGACCTGATCTCGTTCGTGCGGGCTGGAAGGCGATGTGTCGAGAGTGGCTGGTTTTCCGCCCGCGGGTGGTGGTCTCCTCAAAATTCGGGGGCAAATTGAGCCTGAGGATTCAGGCATAGCGTTTGCATTCTCCCCCTTTCAGCGTGGGCGCTGCCTGACGCGACCATCCAGTGGAGGACGGGCGCGAAACGCGAATGGCTGAAGGTTCCGCATGACGGGCTCTCAGCGGTCTGTCTTGCCAACTGAAAATTGAGGGGAACACCCATGAAGAATATCACTCAGAACTACGCTTATCTTCTGTCTCGCTGGTTTGACGGAAAGAAATTCCGGAAACGGAAGGCGCACCGGGCCTGGGGCAGTGAAAACGAGACGCTGGAAGCACGGCAGGTGTTGTCGGCGGTGAGCGGCGCGGTGGCGGCGGAAGTGGCGACACATCACGCCAGGCATGAAGCCAAAGTCGCAGCCAAGACTGAAAAGCACGCTGACCCGGCCAAGAATGCGATCACTTATCCGAATGTGAGCGGTGCCTATAACGTGACGTTGACGGCGTCGATCAACGGCGAGGAGAAGGGACCCTACTCGGGAACGGTGCAACTGACGCAGAACAAGTCAGGGCGCCGGGTGCGGGGGGAAGTGAGCCTGGAAGGATTTCCGCAGTTCCGGATTGCGGGGCATTTCAACAAGAATGACCTGCATGTCGTGAATGGCGTGGCGCATATCCCGGCCAATCCAGGAGGAGATATCGTGTTTCGGATTTTTGCGCACCTGGATATCACGTTCAGCGAAAGCTATTCGAGCTTCCAAGGACACGCCCACAAGAATTTCTTCGGGCGCGATGTGGACGTCTCGATGACCGGGACGAAGCAGGCGTAAGGGTGTGCGGTTGATGTGACTTTGAGTTGACGGGAGGCCCTGCCTGATCGTGGGGCCTTCCGTTTTATGTTGGCGAAGTGAGTCAGAAACGGGATAGAAGCTTAGGCTATTTCCAGAATTGCCACCATTTTTTAGTCAGACGCGACTCGCAGGCCGTGCAGAGGAAAACAGGGAGCCCTTTGACCGAGAAGACTCTGCCTTTGGAGACTTCTTTTTGACAGGCGGCACAGGTTCTGAAAATAGTAGACGCGTTGGATGCCACCGTTTGAGCGGGGGCGGAACTCCCTCCCCCTCGCAGGTGCTCAATATAGGCGAGTTCGTGGAGGGCGATTCGATTGTCCGGATCCAGTTCGAGCGACGATTTGAAGGCCTGTTCGGCCTCGTCGAGTCGTTGCAACTCGATAAGGATAAAACCCCGGCCGCGTAGCGCGACGGCGAGATGGCGGCGGTTGACGAACGGGCCGATCTCGTTGACCTGGCCGTAAAATGCCAGCGCCTCTTCAGGCTTTCCTGAATGAACCAGGGCCTGGGCTTTTTCGAACAGAAAATTCGGATTGGAAGGATCCATCGCGAGGCCACGGTCCAGATATTTGATCGCCTGGTCGAACTGCTTGTGTTTCACGGCGATGAAACCCAGGTAATAAAAGGCGCGGGGATAGGCATTCGGAATCCAGCTGATATCCCGTCCAGGTTTCTGGTCCGGATTCCAGGTGACATAGTGAACGAAGGCCATTTGGTCCCAGAACTTGATCGAGAGACCTTCTTCCGAATCAATCTGGTTTTGATAATTGGGGGGTGTGTTGGCGATGACCTGCTGTAACAGAGACTCGGCAGCCTGAAGATCTCCATTGGCCAGGGATTCGACCGCCTGATCGACTTTTTTAGCATCTGCGGATTCAGTGTCGGAAGCAGGACTGGGGTTCATGGGATGACCTGATGGAAATCGAAGTACTCAGAGATGTGGATTCCCAAGATTGTGACAGAGAAAAAGCTAAAGTCAATTTTGGTGTGACACTGCAGAGAGGTGGGCCGTTGGCCGAAGCCTTCATGCATGGCATAATAGGTGCCCTTGTGAGCTCAGACCGAGATGAACACATTTGACGAGAAGAAAGAATGATGCAGGACCAAGTGCGCGTGGCGGCGGTGTCAGTGGATACCAAGCCGGGGGAGATCGAGGAGAATCTCGAAAAGATTTCAGCCTGGGCAGGGAAGGCACATCAGGCGGGGGCGGGACTGGTCCTCTTTCAGGAGTTGTCGCTGTCGGGGTTCATTCCGAATCACCCGCTGGGGAACCACGACAAATGGCTGCGAGAGGCGCTGCAGATCGGACGAAAGGTGGCACAGCCCTTGGATGGTCCGGCCGTGAAGGGGTTGGTGCAGATCGCCAAAGACAGAAACATCCTGATCTCGGCGGGGATGCTGGAGGATGCGGGGAATGTGTTGCATAACACGCAGTTGCTGGTGGATGGGAACGG
The DNA here is from genome assembly GCA_046349635.1 of Planctomycetales bacterium. Taxonomy (GTDB): domain Bacteria; phylum Planctomycetota; class Planctomycetia; order Planctomycetales; family Planctomycetaceae; genus JAXMBX01. The sequence goes on along the minus strand of JAXMBX010000044.1, from coordinate 15,539 downwards.
GCTGGTGGGGCACTGGCGGAAGATGCACGTGCCGATGTACGAAATGCCGTTTTATAACGGGGGTGGCGTGCCCGAGGTGGCGGAGACGTCACTGGGACGGATCGGCGTGAATATCTGTTTCGATTCGCTGCTGCCGGAATCGACGCGGCTCCTGGCGGTGAAGAATGTTGAGATTGTGTTGTTTCCGTTCGCGGCGGATCCGCCTCCGGTGTCGCCTCAAGGGTGGGCGAACTGGGCGGGGGTCGCGTTGCGGTCGCGGTGTGTCGAGAACGGCGTGTATGGTATCGCCTGCAACTATGTGGGAACCGTGGAGTGTGCCGGGGTGAGCCAATCGTTTCCCGGGGGTGGGATGGTGGTGGACCCGCGGGGGAAGATCATCGCGGAATGGAGCGCAGGGAACGGCGAGCCGGGGATGATCGTGTGCGACCTGTCTGGGGATGTGTTGCGTGAAGCGCAAGCTGAGCCGGAGTATTTGTATCGGTTTAGAAGGCCGGAGTTGTACGGCGGGCTGACGAGGTAGTTGGCAGCATCGCATAAGACCTGCGTAAAAACAAATACGGAGGCTAGAGAGAGAGTCACCATGAGAGCACAGCGATGGGTCGGGTTTATGTGTCGTGATGCTGGTCGCGGGGGATTTGCTTATGCGGCGGAGCCGGGGAAGTACACCAGCGTGCGGATTGCGCTGATTGGGGATTCGACGGTCTCGACGTACGAAAAACCACCGGCGGATCGGCCTGAGCTGACCGGGTGGGGGCAGGTATTCGGCGAATTCTTCCGGAAGCGGGTGGAGGTGCGGAACTTCGCCTCTTCGGGGCGGAGTTCGAAGAGTTTTCTGGCGGAGGGGCGGTGGCAGCCGGTGCTGGACTGCAAGCCAGATTATGTGTTTATTCAGTTCGGGCACAACGACATGCCGGGGAAAGGGGACCGCTCGACCGATCCGGACAAGGATTACCAGGGCAACCTGCGGAAGTACATCAATGAGACGCGGGCTGCGAAGGGCAAGCCGGTGTTGGTGACGTCGGTTGCGCGGCGGCAGTTCAAGGACGGAAAAGCGGTGACGACGCTGACGCCGTATGTCAACGCGATGAAGAAAGTGGCCCGCGAGGAGCAGGTGCCGTTGATCGACCTGCACGCGGAGAGTTTTGCGCTCTTCGACCGGCTGGGAGATCAGGGAAGCACGGATTTCAGTCCGATTCCAGAGGACCGGTCGCATTTTTCTCGCAAAGGAGCGTGGGTGATGGCGCGGTTCGTGGCGAATGCCCTGCCGCGCGCGGTGCCGGAACTGATTCCGTGGCTGGATGAGACGGCGTTGTTCATGCCGGAGATGGAAGTGGCTGAATTTCCGGGGACCATCCGGCTGCAACTGCCGCCGGTGATCTATGGAGTCGTAGGGCTGGAAACGAATCTGTATTTCGATAACGTCGTGCTAGTGGTGAATCCGGAGAACTACGTGTTTGACGTGCAATGTCCCAAGGGGAGGCAGCAGCGGGAGCGATGGACCTTCGCGCCGAAGGCAGAGGACGTGGGAGAGCATGCGTTGCAGTTAGAGGTACGGAACGAGAAGCACGAACTGATTGCGCGCGGCAAGACCGTGGTGAAGATCGCGTCGGCGGACTCAGGAGCCGGGAAGGAAATTTCTTTATTAGCAATTGGAGACAGCCTGACGCATGCCTCGGTCTGGCCGGAGCGGGTGCAGAAGTTGTGTGCGGGAGAGAAGAACCTGAAGGTGAAGCTGATCGGATCGCACGAACCGGGGCGAGTGCCGGGAGTCCGGCATGAAGGATATGGTGGCTGGACGGCGGAACGGTTCGGGACGTATTTCACGGGGAAGGCGCGGACGGGAGATTACAAGGAGCGGGGGAGTCCGTTTCTGTATTCGGGGGCAGATGGAAAACCGGTGCTGGATTTCACCGCGTACTGCAAGGATGTGAACGGAGGCAAGTTTCCCGAGGTCGTGACGATCTTTCTCGGGCCGAATGATGTGTACGGATTGAATGAATCAGCATTGGAGGAGGGAGTCCGGAAGATTCTGAAGCACTTCGATGCGCTGGTGGAGATGGTCCACAAGGTGGCGCCGGAGACGGTTGTGGGAATCATGTTGCCGGTCCCTCCGGCGGGGACGCAGGATGCGTTTGGGGCGAACTACGGGAACAATCAAACGCGGTGGCAGTACAAGCGGAATTCGCATCGATTGGTGGAGAAGTTGATTGAGCGATATGGAGGACGTGAGAGTGAGAAGATCTCGTTAATTCCCACCGTGGTGAGCCTGGATTGCGTTCACAACTATGGCGCGGAAACCGCACCCTGGAACGCGGACTCGGAAGAGAAGGGGAGCAGGCTGAATAACGGGGTCCATCCGGCCGTGTCGGGGTATCATCAGATCGGGGATGCGGTGTCCGCGTGGCTGAAAGGAAGTTTCAAATAGCCTGGGAGAGAAAAAACGGCGGGATTTGCAGGGCTGAAACGGGCTTGGAGGAAACGGGCGGGTGGGATACAGTTCCACCCATCATGCCTCCCATTCAAGCACTGCCTGCCCTTGGCATCCGCGAGCCCTTCTGTTCCCTCAGCCATCTGGTGGGTGCGGTGGTGTTCTTTGTGCTGGCATTTGAGCTGGTACGCAGGGGAGGAAGTGATCGGCTGCGGCGGACGAGCCTGCTTTTGATGTCAGGAGCGACAGTGCTGTTGCTGGTCACGAGCGGGAGTTATCACCTGCTCTGGCCGGGGACCGCGCGAGACTTCCTGGTGCGGGCGGATGTGTCGGCGGTCTTCTTACTGATCGCCGGGAGCATGACCCCTGTGCATGCAATTCTATTTCAGGGTTTGGGTCGATGGTTGCCGCTGGTGGCAGTCTGGCTGGTGGCGTTCACGGGAATCGCGTTGCGGTTCCTAGTCTTGGGAACCGTACTCGGATGGCAAGGGGTGGTGGTGTTCCTCGCGTTCGGGTGGGGTGGGGCGTTTACGACAGGAGTGATGTGGCGCAAGTTCGGATGGAAGTTTGTCCGGCCGGCGGTGTGTGCGGGGCTGAGTTACACTGTGGGAGCGGTCGTGTTGATGCTGCACCAGCCCACGCTGATTGACGGCGTGATCGGACCGCACGAATTGTGGCACGCCGCGGTGTTAGCAGGGCTGGCTTTTACGTGGGAGTTCACCTTCCAGTTTGCCTCGGGCGAGATTCCGGGCGTGGCTGTGAAGTCCCGGATGCCGCGCTGGCGTTTCCGGCGAGTATGCCTGTCGCGGTTGAAGTACGAACGGTGGCCTGTGCGCGTGCGGGGTAACTGGGTTCACTCCGCGGAGAGAATTGTGTCGGTCATGTAACGCAAGATCTCACGGGTAGAGCATGCCGGACGCGCCCTCCTCGGTGACAGGCAGATGGCGATAGCCTCCAGGTCCATCTTGTGCAACGCCATCGCGATCTTTTCGTCCGTCTTCAGAGTCTCCACTTTGGGAGTCATGAATTCGGAGACGGGATGGTCCAGGCACTCCGGGGCGCGGGTGTTGACCCGCAGCAAAAGATCGCGCTCGGAAAAGATGCCGACGATCCGGTCCCCGTCCATCACCAGGGCACAGCGTTGTTCCTTTTCCAGCAGCAGAAGGTACGTCGCCGTAACGGCGCATCGGTGAGACGATGACGGCGGGCTGGGGAGTGAGGAGATCGACCCGGTCCTTGCCGACCCGCTTTTCCAGTCCGGACTTGGCTTCCCCGCCGTAGAGGTCGGTGACGGACTGCTGACACCTATCGCAGGATTCTTCGCCGTCGAGGACATGGTGGCCGCAATTCGGGCAGATCATGGTGGGCCTCTGCTTTGATTTTTACCTCACTCGAACCCCTCTCCCACAAGGGGCGAGGGGAGGAATCTCGATTTATTACAGTGTGAACAGATGCTCAGAGACGTTTGGACCGTCCCCTCATCCGGCCTGACGGCCACCTTCTCCCTCAGGGGGAGAAGGACATCGAGAAAAAACTCTATTCTTCGACGATCCAGGTGTCGCCGGTGTTGAGGAGTTTGTCGAGGTCTCCTTCCCCCCTGGCGGCTTTGGCATCAGTGATCTGGCGGTTCAACAGTTCATCGTATTTGGGGCGATCGACGGCCCGGAAGACGCCGATCGGTTCCGGGAATTCGGGATGCGTCATCCGGCTGAGGAGATAAGCGAGCGTGGGATCGTGGGCCTTCTCGTCGTGGAACAAGAGATCGTCCTCGCTGATGCCCTTTCCGAGTTCGACGACTTCAGGCGTGATGCCATTGAGTCGGATCCCCTTGTCCTTGTTCTTGCCGAAGATCATCGGGCGGCCATGCTCCAGTTCGAGCGTCATGTCCGCCTTGGTTTCGCGGTCGGTGGCGTAGTCAAAGGCGCCGTCGTTAAAGACGATGCAGTTCTGGTAGACCTCGACAAAGGAGGTACCGCGATGCTCGGCGGCCCGCTGCAGGACGGTCCCCATGTGCTTGATGTTCACATCGATCGTACGGGCGACGAAGGTCGCTTCACAGCCGATGGCGATGGAGAGAGGGTGGAGCGGATTGTCGATGGCCCCCATGGGAGTGCTCTTGGTCACTTTGCCGAGGGGAGACGTAGGAGAATATTGCCCCTTGGTCAGGCCATAGATCTGGTTATTGAAGAGGACGATGTTGATGTCGAGGTTACGGCGGATGCAGTGCATGAGGTGGTTGCCGCCGATGCTGAGGCCGTCTCCATCGCCGGTGATCACCCAGATGGAAAGGTCGGGTCGGCTGGCCTTCAATCCTGTCGCGACGGCCGTGGCGCGGCCGTGAATGGAGTGGATGCCGTAGGTGTTCATGTAATACGGAAAGCGGCTGGAGCAGCCGATGCCGGAGATGAAGACAGTCTTCTCTCGGGGGATGCCGAGGCCCGGGAGAATCTTCTTCATCTGGGCGAGAATGGAATAGTCTCCGCAGCCGGGACACCAGCGAACATCCTGATCGCTGGCGAAATCCGCAGGGGTGAGAACAGGGAGCGAGGTGTTGGTGTTCATGCTGGCGTGCCGCTTTATTTGTGAAGTTGAGAATCTGGTGATTGGTGGTGACAAGAACAGCGAACGGGTTCACACGAGACTCTGAATCCTGGCGACGAGTTCCTGGACGGCGAATGGTTTCCCCTGGACCTTGTTGTAGCCCTCGGCGTCGATAACAAACTTCGCCCGGATCAGCATCCGCAACTGTCCGAGATTGAGTTCGGGGATCAAGACCTTGTCGAAGCCACGAATGATTTCTTCGAGATTGCGCGGGAAAGGGTTCAGATAGCGGAGATGGCAGTGGGAGACGGATTTCCCCTGGCTGGCGACTTGACGGACGGCGGTGGCGACGGCCCCATAGGTTCCCCCCCAACTGAGGACGAGCAGCTTGCCGGTGTGAGCGCCATCGACCTCCTGCAGGGGGATGTCATCCGCAACGAGTTCCACCTTCCGAGCCCGTTGGTGGACCATGTGTTCATGGTTAGCGGCTTCATAATTGACATTACCGGTGACATCCTGCTTTTCGAGACCACCGATACGGTGCATGAGGCCGGGGGTGCCGGGGATGGCCCAGGGGCGAGCGAGCCGTTCATTGCGTGCGTAAGGGTGAAAATCCTCATCTCCCACTGAAGGGCCGGGATGATCGACTTGAATATGGGGGAGATCGGCCACCTTGGGGATGAGCCAAGGTTCGGAGCCGTTGGCAATGTAACCATCGGAGAGGAGCATGACGGGGGTCATGAAACGTGTGGCGATTCGCCAGGCTTCCTGGGCGACTTCGAAACAGTCGGCGGGGCTGCGGGCCGCAATCACCGGCAGGGGACATTCTCCGTTGCGTCCACAGACCGCCTGCAGGAGGTCGGCCTGCTCTGTTTTGGTGGGGAGGCCGGTGCTGGGACCGCCGCGCTGGACATTGATCACCAACAGCGGCAATTCGGTCATCACTGCGAGGCCAATCCCTTCCCCCTTGAGTGCAATCCCGGGACCGCTCGACGTGGTAATCGCCATCGCACCGCCAAAGGAGGCACCGATGGCGGAGGTCATGGCCGCGATTTCGTCTTCTGCCTGGAAGGTGCGAACGCCGAAGTTCTTATACTTGGAGAGTTCGTGGAGGATGTCGCTCGCGGGGGTGATGGGGTAGCTGCCGAGGAACAGGTCGCAGCCGCTGACCTTGGAAGCGGCAATCAAGCCGAGCGCCATCGCCTGATTGCCGGTGATGTTTCGATATTTCCCCGGTTTGAGCTTGGCTTTCTGGACGCGGTACTGGCTGGCGAACGCATCTGTGGTCTCGCCGTAGTGGTAGCCGGCCTTGAGGGCACGGGTATTGGCTTCGACGACGGCGGGTTTCTTGGCGAACTGCGTCTGGATATAGCGAAGTGTCGGTTCGAGGGGGCGGTCATAGAGCCAGAAGGCGAGGCCCATTGCGTAGAAGTTGCGGCAACGGTCCTGATCCTTGACCCCCAGGCCGAGACCATCGACCGCCTGGCGGTTGAGCTTGGTCATGTCGATAGCGAAAAGCTGATAGCTGCTGAGGCTCCCATCCTCCAGAGGACTGGCCGCATAACCGGCCATCTTGAGATCCTTGGAGTCGAAGGAGTCTTTGTCGACGATGAGGATGCCGCCGGGAACCAGATCGCCGAGGTTTGTGGCGAGGGCTGCGGGATTCATGGCGACGAGAGCATCGACCTTGTCGCCAGGGGTGAAGATTTCCTGGCTGGCAAATTGAAGCTGGAAGCCGCTGACGCCGGCTTTGGTGCCGCGGGGAGCACGAATTTCGGCGGGGAAGTCGGGGAAAGTGGCGATGTCATTGCCGATGAGAGCGGAGGTATTCGTCATCTGGGTGCCGGCGAGCTGCATGCCGTCGCCGGAATCGCCGCAGAAGCGAATGGTCGCGAGTGAGAGGTCGACAATGTGTTTTTTCTTCTCTCCAGTGATGGTTGTGGACATTTCTGAGTGGCGTGCTTTCGTGTAACGGGAGGTGAAGTGAATGACGGAGTCGGGAGGGAGGTCCTTTCCCATTCATGACGGCAGCGTATTCATCAGGCCCCTTCACGTCCCTGAAGTTGGAGTTTAGGTGGGAGGTTGTAAATCGCCTGTGGGAAATGCTCGACCAGGTAATGGACAATGCCCTTCACCTTGACGAGGCCACAGGGGCGGCCTTGCTCGTCGACAACGGGCAACTGCCGATAACCTCCGACGGACATGGTGCGGATGGCGGCGGCGAGGGAGGCGTTCCGGTTGATCGTCGTGGGGTTACGCGTCATGCAGGCGGAGATTGGCGCGTCGAGAGAATCCCCGCGCGCGACGACTGCCAGCATGTCATGTTCGGTGAAGATCCCGACGAGGAGAGCGCCGTTGCAAACAAGCGCGGCACCGGTACGGCGCTGCTGCATCTGCACCAGAAGGTCGCGCAGAGTGGTGGCGATGTCGGCGCATAATGGATCTGCATCAAGCGCCGCTTCAACCGTTTCCGTTCGCAATTTCTGTACAAAATCCACGATGGTGACCTCACGGATTTGTGGCTGCGTTTCGGATTGTCTGGCCTTAGCTACTGTCATCATATCCCTGAGGGGAGAGACGTAAAGAAAAAAAACCAAAAGAGATGACTCAAAAGTAATCCGTCCCCTGGGATGGAAAGAGGAGAAATCAGGTGGAAATTCGACTGGGAGAAGCTGTTTTTGGACGGCAAATCTCGCCAAAATAACCGGCATTCCATAAATCACGTGGCAGGCAAGTTGGGAGAGGTCCGTATGTGCGCGCGAAGCATCTGGAATTGGCTGGTGATCCTGGGGATCGCCGGACTTGTCGCCGGGGAAGACCTGCGAGGTGCAGAGCGCCCGAATATCGTGTGGATCTTCGTGGACGATATGTCGCCCAACTTCTCGTGCTACGGGGAGACGACGATCTCGACGCCGAACGTGGACCGTCTGGCGCGGGAAGGAACGCGATTCACGCACGCCTATGTCACGGCACCGGTCTGTTCGCCATGCCGCTCGGCCCTGATCACGGGGATGTATCAGACAAGCTTCGGAGCACACAACCACCGCAGCGGGAGAGGGACGGAAAAGATTCATTTGCCGGAGGGAGTTGAGCCTGTCCCTGTGCTGTTCCAGGGGGCAGGGTATTACACGTGCATCGGCGGCCCGGTGGTGCGCGGCAGAGGGCTGGGGAAGACGGACTATAACTTCGAGTGGGATCCGAAGATGTATGACGGGCCGGACTGGTCGAAACGGAAACCGGGACAACCGTTTTTCATGCAGGTGCAACTGCATGGTGGAAAGTATCGGCACGGCAAAGGGTGGTCGGAACGAGTCCGGAAAGAGCTAGGAAGCGTGACCGACCCGGCTGCCGTGAAACTGCCGCCTTATTATCCGGATGATCCCGTCATCCGCAAAGACTGGGCGGAGTACCTGGATACGGTCCGGTACACGGATTATGAAGTCGGGCAGGTGCTGAAGCGGCTGGAAGAAGAAAAGATCCTGGAGCAGACGGTGGTGCTGTTCATGACGGATCACGGGATCAGCCACGCACGGGGGAAACAATTCCTGTATGACGAGGGGATTCATGTCCCGTTTGTGATTCGTGGACCGGGCGTTCCTGCAGGAAAGACGCGGGAAGATCTCGTCGAGCATATCGATATGGCGGCGATGTCGCTGGCGCTCGCGGGGATTCCGATCCCGGCCAAGATGCAGGGGAAGAATATTCTTGCTCAGGATTATCAGCCCCGGACTGCGGTGTTTGCGGCACGGGACCGATGCGATGAGACCGTGGAACGGATTCGGAGCGTGCGGACTGCCGATTTCAAATACATCCGGAATTTTTACCCGGAACGGCCACATCTGCAACCGAACCGGTACAAGGACGGCAAGGAGATCGTGCAGCGGATGCGGCAATTGCATGCGGAAGGGAAGCTGAATCCGGTGCAGGAGCAGTTGTTCACGCCGACGCGCCCCAGGGAGGAGTTGTACGATCTGAGTAAGGATCCGGACGAGATTCATAACCTGGCAGTGGATCCGGAATATCGGGCCCAGTTGGAGGAACTGCGAGGAATGCTGGAGCGATGGATGGTGGAGACCGACGATCATGGCCGGACGCCGGAATCAGAGGCAATGTATGACAGCGATATGAAGGTGTATCTCGGTGAAGGGGGAAATCGAGAGTCACCACAAAAGAAAGGTCTGCAGGAGAACATTAATTTGATGAAAAAGTGGGCCGCTGAGGGGAAGTGACATTATGCGACGCCTGTTCAGCTTGCTCCTGGTATTGATCTGCTGTCGGGATATGAGTCTCGCAGCGGAGCGGCCCAATATCCTGTGGCTGAGTTGTGAGGACATCAGTCCGCATCTGGGGTGTTACGGCGTCAAGGAGGCGACAACGCCGAATCTGGACCGGTTCGCGGCCCAGGGGGTGCGGTATCGGAATGCAGCCTCTGTGGCGGGAGTCTGTGCCCCCAGCCGGTCGGCGATTATCACGGGGGTCTATCCCACGACGCTGGGGACGCAGAACATGCGGAGTGTGGCACGTCTGCCGGAGTTTATCCAGCCGTTTCCGAAGTTGCTCAGGAACTCAGGTTACTACTGCACGAACAATGTGAAGCAGGACTACCAGTTTGTGTGTCCGCCGGGAGTGTGGGATGCGTCCAGCGCGAATGCCCACTGGCGGAAGCGGAAGGACAAGTCACAGCCGTTCTTTGCGGTGTTTAATTACACGGGGACGCACGAGTCCGCGATCTTCCAGGAGAAGACATACAAGAAGTTAACGGAAGGAATTGCGCCGCATGATCGGAATAAGCTCGCAAAGACCTTGCCGCCCTATTATCCGGATACTCCTCTGGTGCGCGAGGATTGGGGGCGGTATTTCGACCTGGTGACGGCGATGGACCGCTGGTTTGGTGAGAAGCTGGCCGAACTGGAGGCGTCAGGGGAGGCGGAGAATACGATCGTATTCTTCTGGTCGGACCATGGAGTGGGGCTGCCGCGGGCAAAGCGGTGGTTGTATCAATCGGGGACGCACGTGCCGTTGATCGTGCGGATTCCGAAGAAGTTCCGAGTCGCCGGACAGGGAGAGCCGGGGAGCGAGAGCGAACGGCTGGTGTCGCTCTTGGACCTGGGACCGACGGCCTTGAACCTGTGTGGCGTCAAAGTGCCGGAGTGGATGCAGGGGAAGCCCTTCCTGGGGAAGAACCTCCCCGCCGAGCCGGATTATCTGTTTGGGGTCAGGGACCGGATGGATGAGCGCTATGATTTGATCCGTTCTGTCCGGGACAAAAAGTTTCATTACCTGCGGAATGACATCCCATGGAAGCCGTATGACCAGTATTTGGATTACGCCACACAGGAGGCGACGCTGCGCGAATTGCGGCGGGTCGCAGCCGGGGGGAAATTGCCTCCTGAGGCGAAGGCATTCATGGCGGCGAAGAAACCGCGGGAGGAGTTGTATGACTTAGCGAGTGACCCGCATGAGTTGAAGAACCTGGCGGGCAGTCCGGAGCATCAAGATGTCCTGACGCGGCTGCGGGAGGTGGCACGAGACTGGTCGAATAAGACGCGAGACCTGGGGCTGATGAATGAGTCGGAGATGATGCGACGGGAGAAACTGGTCGGATCGCGGTATGAGATCCTGCGGCAGCTCGGGAGCGAAGAGTTGATGCGACGGCTGAGGGGGGCTGCGGACTTAGTCGGCGACCCGTCTTCTTCAGTGTCGGATTTGGTGCGGGTGGCGACAGATCCGGATCCGGCGGTGCGTTGGTGGGGGATGACGGGACTGGGACTGGTTCAGAGTTCGCAGCCTGTGGGGCTGGAAACGTTGCGGAAAGGATTGAAGGATGAATCGGCGTGCGTGCGGGTCGCGGCGGCGGGAGCTTTACACCGGAAAGGGGGCACGAAAGAAGCGTTGCCGGTCCTAATCCAGGCGCTGAATGAAGGGGAGAGCGTGGACCGGCTGCAGGCGGCGATTGTCCTGGATGAGATGGATCAGGACGCGCGGACCGCATTGAATGATTTGAAAAAGGCTCTCAAAGAGAAAGACGATCCGCAGTTCGACGGGAAGTATGTTGTGCGAGTGGCGGAACAGGCGCTGCGGGGACTCACTGAATAGAGCTGTTATTACGGTGCTCTCGGAAGGGAGTGGAGTTTATCCATATCCCAGACGATGACAGTGGCGTCGCGTTGCATGGCGGCGAATTGTTTTCCGTCGGGGGAGAAGGCGAGGCCCTGGTTGAAGATGCCCATGCCGTTGCCGCTGTCGATGGAGCGGACGGGTTTGCCGGATTCGGCGTCGAAGAACTCGATCGTGTCGCTACCCTGATAATCAGGGCTCGAGGCAAGGAATTTGCCGTCCGGGGAAAAACAAAGAGTGAAATGTCCTCGACGGCCATGCACTTTCCGCCAGAGAAGTTTTCCTGTTTCAGTTTCGACGACGAGGATTTCTGGAGGGTGAGTATTAGGATTGGGTTCAGTTTCAGTCTTCATCTGACGGAAGGTTGTGAAGGCCAGCCGCTTGCTATCCTGACTGACGGCCACATGTTGTGGATTGGAATGGTATTGAATGTCAGGCAGGGGAAGCGGGAAATGTAACAGATCTTTTCCCGTTGACACGTCAAAGACCCAGAAGTGTTTGTTTGCGGCGGCGATGAATCGAGATCCGTCCGGGGTCAGTGTATAGGCGGTCATGAAGTCATAACGGGCCATTAACGGCCCGGAATCCCTGACGTAGGGAAGCTTTAAGTAGTCCGCCCATGCACGATCCAGTTCCGGAGATTTGAGGGGGAATTCTCGTCGGAGTTTGCCATCGGCTGTCCCCCAGACCTGCAAAGTCATGTCGAGTTTGACCACATAAAGTTCCTGCCGATCCAGCGAGAAGGAAAGATTTCGCGAGATGCGAAAATTTTCAAAGCCTTTCTTCAAGTTGAATCGTTTTTTACCTGAAGGAAACTCCCAAAGAGAAACTTCGTCGAAGCTGGAAGTCGCGACGAGAGTTTGATCGGGAGAAAAGGCGGCGGTATCAACCAGGTTAAGGTGTTTGAAATTGGCAAGCTGTTTTCCAGTGTGAGCGTCCCAGACGCGGGCGGAAGTATCTGCACTTGTGGTGAGGATGAGGTCGGATTTAGGTGAAAAGCTGAGGTGACGGAGGGGGCCGGTGTGTCCGCCGGACATCTGGCTGGAAATGCTGTCGCCGGTCTTGAGGTTCCAGAGGCCGAGTTCGGCGCCGGTATCGCAGGCGGCGACGAGATCGCCTTGGGGGGAAAGATCGAGGCTTGTGGGGGAGAATCCGGGGCGCGTCAGGTGGTGTTGAAGATGGCCGGTGGCGACGTCCCAGGCATAGATTCCCCCCTCATCCCGATCGATGCGGGCGCTCCTGTTGACCGCGAAGAGGGTTTTCCCATCGGGGGTGAAGAGGAGTTTCTCGACGCTGAATGTCGAGGCTCCTTCCAGGGAGCGGATGAGTTTGCGGGAGGCGACGTCATACAGTTGGACGGTGTCGCGCGGATTCGGACCAACCGCGAGAAGATTTCCATCGGGGGAAAAGGCGACCGCATCGAAGCGCCTCCCCTCGGCGATTTCGAAGGGTTTCGCTTCGGTTTTGCGATTCCAGAGGAAGAGATTGTTCGCGTGCGACTGACTGGCCGCGGTCTGGTTTCCATCAGGCCCGATCGCAATCCCATTGACCCCACCTCCGCCTAAAGATTGTTCCGAAAGTTTTTCCCCGGACTTGAGGTCGAAGAATTGCAACACGCCGCGTGTATCGCCGGTGGCGATGATTGAGGCATCCGGTGAGAGGGCGAGGCTTTCGTAAGCGTTACGCTCCAGAAAAGGGAGTTCGCGGCGTTGCTCAAGTTGGCTGGTTTCCAGATTCCAATGGGTGACGGCATAGGGCCGCCCTTGCTCGTTTTGTTTCCCTTGCAAAAATCCGAGTGCGATCAGACGTTTGCGGTCAGGCGTGATGCAGGTCTTTTGAATATTGTCCTGAGCCGAAGTGACCGTCCGTAGCAATTCTCCGGTCTTCGCATTCCAGAACATGAGGGTGGATCCGCCAACACTGACCAAAGTCTGTCCATCGGCGGAAAAGTAGACTTCTTTCTGCCCCGAATGCTTGAACCGTGTGCCGCCGAGGCGGAACTTGGCGTCGGGGGGAAGAGTTGAAGAGGAACCGGCAGAGATGGTGATACCGTCCTGCGTCGTGAGGGTGACACCCTCCGGCAGAGAGGAAACCACCAGGGGTTTCGGTGTGAGGTCCCCGAGTTGGGCGATGACACCACCGGTTTTTGGCGGAGGTTCGGCGGAGACTGGTTCGGTGTGAAGAAGTCTAGGTGTCGTCTCGGCGGTGCTTAAGAGGGCTCTGGTCGATGAAGACTTCGACCTGCGTCTGTGTTGAGCTGCGCGAGACGTTACGAAATTCGATGACCGCAGAGGGCGAGTCTGGAATCGGAATGATTTCACTTTCGCGAGGGGGAGCCGATCAAACTTGGCGCTTATCATCGTGGTGCGACCGTCGTTTCCCACGCCGAGTGTTGAGTGAGAGCCGTTCGTATGCTCCTTCCCTTCCTGATCGGAGGCGATGATGCGGTGGCGGTGTGGTGCGGTCCGTTAAAGGTTGCAGTGGTATCGTGGAGTTCCCGTCGCGCTCTCCCGCTGGATATGTGCGACTGTTGCCCGGTCTGAAGCTGCCGAACCAATGCCGTTGTTTGTGGTCCATCTGTCAAGCGTTTTCCAGGGAGCGTTAGAGTATTCGAGAGTGATTGTGGCGGAGTTTTCGGCTTTGTCGTGAGATCTGCTCGGAGGTGACCTATCGGGGTTTGGAATCGGTCTTGCAGGTCGGTTCAATGCTCTTCCATGCTGCTGGAGTGCCCAATAATGTTCAGCGGATTGCGGTTCCCGGTTGAGGGTCTGCAAGGAGAAGCCGCGGCCCATTTTGTCTTTGTTCGGTCCACGAAAGGCCCGGTTCGGGTTGTTTGGGTTTGTTTGTGAGGGGAGATCCGTCCGGCTTCCACCAGGGAGTTTCATTCGAGGGATATTCACCGACGCCGAGGAGTTCGATGCTAGTGCCGTCGGAGAGGGTAACCCGGAAGTTTGAAGTGTCAGGGGGCGTCACATTGCCGGGCAGTTTGTCCGCATTTTGGATGCCTGCCAACAAGACGGTCAAACCGAGAGAGAAAACTACTGCCGAGGCGAGTAATCGGCGGCGAGAGGCAACAGTCAGAAGACGCCGTGGATCGAGAATACCGGCGATGCGATGTTCCAGTTTCCAGCGGGAGTCGAGGAAGCTGATAGTCAGGCCGGCGGGGATGCGCTCCCTCGTTGAAGGGGCTTGAGCGAGGCGGAAGAGGAGTTCGGCGTATTGGGTGGTGGAAGCTGCCTGCAGGGCAAAGTTGTCGCAGAGTTCCTCGCGGGCGCGGGACAGTTGGCGATTCAAAAGGTGAACGAGAGGGTGAGGCCAGTAAACGATGGCGGCCACGCGTTGCAACAACCCAACAACAGGATCTCGGCGGGTCAGGTGGGCAAGCTCATGCGTAAGGACTGAAGCGAGTTCTTCTTCGGTGAGGGTTTGAACGTAGGAGCGGGGGAGAATTACGACAGGGCGGAAGAGGCCGGTGGCAAAGGCCGTCGGAAGAGAGCCGTGAACGCGGATACAAGAAGGCGAAAAGCTTGAGAACAAGGTCTGCAATTGCATCAGAGTGGTTTCAGGAAGACTGAGAGGCTCACTCTTTTGCACTAACCGCCTTACGTGCCAGAATCCCACACACAGCCGAGTAAATAAAAGGAACGCCCCGGCGAACCAGATCAAAACGAGTAACCGGCTCAGATTGGTGATGGTGGCAAAAGAATAGATTGAGGGACGGAGTTGCGGTGGAAGCGCTGTTGCGACAGGTTCCGTCGTAAGCGGCGATTTCAGTGCGGGCGCGCGAGATGTTTCTTCAGGGAAAGGTTCATCGTCCGCGATGACAGGAGGTTGCGGAAGGGCCGCAACTTCCGGGCTGGGGGAAGAGGATTCGCGAACGGAGTGTTGAGCAACAGCGGGTTCCCAGGCGACGGACCAGAGCCGCCAGCCGGAGCGTTGGACAGCGGAGGTGATCGGTGGAGCGGCCAGTGTCGCCACGAGAGTGACCACAAGGATCGCGTGCCGCGAGGCAGGGTCACGCGAAAACCAGCGGGCGGTCAGCAGCCCAAATGCGGCGAGGATCGTGATCTGAACCAGCCACAGAAGGACAGTGGGAAGCATTGAGTTCACATCGAGGTTCGTGAGGAAACTGAGGTTCATGATGGTTTCCTGAGGATGTGTTCAAAATCGGGCGTTTAATTCCGGGGATTGGAGCGGGCGGCCGCCTGATCGATCAGGTTGCGAATCTTGTCCGCTTCGTCCTGGGAGAGGCGTTGATCCCCGAGCAGTGTGAGCAAAAGCCCCTCGGTGGATCCATGAAAGGCGGTGTCGAGGAGTTGCCTGAGAGTGCGGCGACGGGTTTTTTCGCGGGGCTGGGTGGCCTTGTAGAGGAATGTGTTCCCCTCCGCGTGGTGCTTGAGCCAGCCCTTCTCGACGAGGCGGGTCATCGTCGTCTGGACCGTGTTCCGGGCGA
>JAXMBX010000043.1:0-43578 GCA_046349635.1 Planctomycetales bacterium | reverse complement strand
AGGTGAACGAACGCGGGTTTGCCGTCCCGATCGACGATGGCCATCGCATTTTCGTAGATGGTGAGGTCTTCACCGAGCTGGTCCTGATCGGCGGGGATGACGCTGGGCATGGGGCTGTCAAACCGCATCCACTTGGTCTTGGCGGAGAGCAGGGCGGAGCTGGAGGCCGTCTTCAGCTTCGACTCGGCATCCGCAGTCTGTGCCTGCACCTTTTCGGCGAGTTCACCGGAAATGCCGAGCTTCGTGACATCTTCCTTGGTGACCAACACCAGTCCCATGGCGCGGATGTCACCGCCGACCAGCGCGCGGACAGCCTCACGACTGGCTTCTTCGGCGGAGAGAGATTTCCAACTGTCGATCTTGCCGTCTTCGTTAGTATCGAGTCCCCAGCGGGTCCCTTCCGCGGTCAGCCAGCGACATTGATCGACCTTGTTGTTATTGTTGGTGTCGAGATCGCGATAGACCTCGATCCCCCGATTGTAGTAGCTCCACTGATCGACGACATTATCGCCGTTGGTATCCGCAAAGCGGCGAAGGACCTGGCCATTGGGGCCGAAGACCACCCAGCCGGAGCGTTTCCCTTTCCGCTCCACCTTGATCGTGCATTTTTCCACTTCGGCGGCGGTGGGGATTTCATATTCGATGTCGGCCTGCACCGGCTTGAAGCCGAGCGCCATCTTGGCGGTCGGGGAATCGGCAGCCTGTCCCGAGGGGGAAGCGACGGCAAAACCGAAGGCCAGCAGTGCGGCAATATGCGTGCGGTGAATCGTCCTCATCGTGTCTTCGCTCCATCGAGTCCAAAACAGGCCGTGGGCCAGATCCTCTTGTTCCGTCAATATGAGGGTAAATCATAGGGAAATCGGAGCAGTTGATCCAGACCGGTTCGGGGAGAGTGCCCCGTTGGATTTTGGCTCAAAAACCTGCAGGGAAATGGTTTGGTGTACAGTCGAAATGGAACGGTGTAGAGTGCAGGAAGATTCCCGGGATCGAACAACATCGAACTGAAAAGGCGAGGAGCTTCCATGAAAAACTGGTTAGTGTGGAGTTTTGTAGCAGCAGTCTGTGCTGTCAGCCTGTCTCCGGCTTTGAAGGCCGATGATCCCAAACCTCCCAGGACGGTCACTCCTGTTCCCCGCCCCGATCCCGGATGGCAAAAGCGGCAGCAGATGATCAACGAGCGGGCCAAAGAGGGGAATGTGGACCTGATTTTCATCGGGGACTCGATTACCCAGGGGTGGCACCCGATGGCGGGGGTCTGGAAGAAATACTACGGCAAGCGGAACGCCATGAACGCGGGGATCGGCGGGGACCAGACGCAGCACGTCCTCTACCGCCTGGAGAATGGCAATCTGGAGAATATTAAGCCCAAGCTGGCGGTGATTATGATCGGGACGAATAACGCCGGGAGCGACAGTGCCGAGGAAATCGCGGCGGGGATCAAGGCGATCGTCAAGAAGATCCGTGAAATGCGTCCGGAGACGAAGATCCTGGTGTTGGGTGTGTTCCCGCGGAGCCCGAAGCCGGACAAGACCCGCGAGAAACTGACGAAGGTGAATGAAATCATCTCCAAGGAGGCGGATGGGAAGATGGTCCATTACCTGGATATCGGCCCGAAGTTCCTGGAAGCGGACGGGTCCATCTCGCCGGATATCATGTACGACTACCTGCACCTGACCGACACCGGGTATGCGATCTGGGGTGAGGCGATAGAATCCAAGGTGGCGGAACTGATGGGTGAGAAGTAAGAATATCTCAGACCGAAGTCGCCCCAAAAACAGAAGAGGGAGTTCGAATTGAATCGAACTCCCTCTTTTTGTATCAGCGACTGGCTCGCCGCGGTGTTCAGCAGAAGAGGCTGGGCCAGGTGGTCATGGCCCGGAAGTGGAGCATGTTAAAGTCGGACTCCACGGGGATGCGGGGGATCGTGTAGGGGAAGTCACTGCGGGAGGCCTGGGTGCCGTAGCCATAGGTGAAGGCCCACTGGATGCCGGCTTTCTGCAAAGCCGCATGCGTCCAGCGATCAAAGGCCGTCGGTCCCCCCACGGGATAGCTGAAGTATTTCACCGGCGTGCCGAGTTCATGCTGGATCCGGGCACAGGACTCACAGATTTCATATTCCTTGGCAGCAGGATTCAGACGGGCCAGGATCGGATGGTTCACAGTATGCCCACCAAAGGACATCCCTCCCTGGTGCATTTCGCGAACCATGTCCCAGGTCATCCATATGCCCGTGGCCTGCTCCTGCGGACAGCGCCCGCTGCCCGTGGCCGCAGCGAGGAAATCCAGATAGCGGGGGGTCTCATCGCCGGGGAGTGATTTGTAAACCTGCAGCAGGGTACGGATGGTCTTCTGGGGCTCGTCCCGGTCGATCTCCGTTTCCCCCTGAATCCAATGTGAGGAGGGGAGCTTCTCGCGAGTACTGTTTTTGACCATCCAGGAGACATCATCCCACCAACTGATATGGGGATGATCCAGAAAGCCGGTACTCAGAAAGAACGTGGCGGAGACGTTGTGGTTTTTGAGAACGGGATACGCGAGGGAATAATTGTCCTGGTAACCGTCATCAAACGTGATCAGGACGCAACGGCGTTGTCGCGCGCGGAACACGTCATCCAGTTCAGAAGGGGCGATGAGGTCGAATTCTGATTTGAGGAACCGGACCTGGGCGTCGAATTCGTCTTGCGTCGCGCTCCAGAGCCCCCAGTCGAAGGGGGAACCGTCATGCGCGCCGATGCGGTGATAGTTCAATACCAGCACGCCGGGCCTGGGAGAGGAACGGGTCCAACTCCCCAGTCCGGAACACTCCAGCGTGTTGGCGAGAAACATTTTTCCGGCGGCTTTAAATCCCATTTTTCCCGTGTTTTACTCGTGAAGATTGTCTGTCAGTTCTATGAGTAAAGACGTTTTCGCAATTCACTCCGCAAATCATTTTTCAAGAACAAGAAAGGGACGTGTTTCAAATCGGCCTGTCCGATCCGCATTCATCACCGGCAGTGACATAATCGGCTCGACCGGCACATTCGGATGTCAGGTATTGGAAATGAGCATTGGTCCGGAGTGGAGGTAAGCCGCTTCCGCCCGCCGTGACAGAACATCCTGCAGGAGAATATCAGTCTGCTCCGGCGTGAATCCCAGATGCTCTGAAAGTTCGGTGTGGGGCATTCCGTGATTTAATGCATAAAGGCAGAGGTCCAGTTCCCGGTCTGAAACGGAGAGGAGGGCCGGCTCACCCTCCGCGAGATAGACGAGGGTGCGACCTCCCTGAGGGCGGGACCGAATGGCGCTCGGAAGATCAAGGTGTGCGGCCAGTTGATCGACCTGGGTCTTGTAAAGGTGAGCGATCGGCTTGATGTCCGCGGCGCCGTCGCCGTTTTTCACGAAATCACCCTGATCGTATTGCGGGAGGTTGGAAGTTCCGACGACGGCGTAGTGAAGTTGGTCGGCGTAGAAATATTCGATCATCCGGCGCGTGCGCTGCTTGAAATGCGACGCGGCGACGAGGGATTCGTAACTGCTGCGGGTGAGTTGCAGGGGAATTGTCGAGCCATCGGGTTTCTCGACGAGAAACTCGACGCGGCGATTGGCCTGCTGCGTGAGCCATTTGGCGCTGGAAAAGAGCAGGCGATATCCGGGTCCGAATTCCGGCAAGACGGCCCGCAGAGCCTGATCACGGCGGACATAGCAGCCGGCACCACTCAGGATCGGGCTGATGTCTTCCAGTTGCGCAGCAATACCAAGCTGCGCCGCCAGATCGCGGGCCAGACCTTCCTCCTCGTGTGGGGTATCAAGTTCCGGCATCAACAGCCCCAGAACTCGTTTGTTTCCAAAGGCCCGGACGCAGAGAGCCGCACAGAGGCTGCTTTCAACGCTGCCCGAAAGCCCCAGGACAACCCCCTTGCGCTTCAGGTGAACTCCCACCTGTTCGCGGAGAAATTCGACGATGCGGTCGGTTTCCTGCTGGGGATTGATGTGCAGCAGACCGGCCGCGCCTGAAGGAGGGGTCTGCGGCGGCATCATCGGCTGGTGCGAGACGTGACGCGACGGCTCATGGAGCGCAACGGGAATAAACGGCCAGGACTGGGAAGGTGGGAGCATGGATCAGCCCTTCCTCATGCGGGTTAAGACTCGGAACGGACGATGCGGTGTTGGACGAGGTGTGTCTTCAATTAGTCCGACTCAGGACTGGCCGAGCGGCTACGGAAAGATAGCTCGATGTGCCGGGAAGTCAAAACGGGGGAGGAGGAAATCCGGCAAGCGGTAAAGTCGGTACAACCGGCCCCTCAGACCTCGCACGGGAGGGGATAGGTCCTGGAATGACCGCGACTCAAGGAGACTGCGGTTCCGCGGGAAATTCCGCGGCAAGGCTGTCCATGATCCCCTTGAGCTGCTGCTGCGTAGTGGGTGTGACCGGGACGACCGCCTGATTTCCGGCAGGATCGAATTTCTGCTCGGGAGGTTCGAAACCGGAGCCGGTCTTGCGCAAAGGGACCAGGTAGCTGGTCCGAGGCTGGAGTTTCACCCCGAACGGCAACGGAAAGGAGATGCGACCGAAGGGAGGAGCAGGGGATTTGTCCTTCGAGAGGGGATTCG
This sequence comes from Planctomycetales bacterium, assembly GCA_046349635.1. Taxonomy (GTDB): domain Bacteria; phylum Planctomycetota; class Planctomycetia; order Planctomycetales; family Planctomycetaceae; genus JAXMBX01. The sequence goes on along the minus strand of JAXMBX010000043.1, from coordinate 38,988 downwards.
GCCAGGTCTCTTCGACCAGGAAGGTGTGAACGGAGTCCTCCGTCTGGCGGAAACGAATGACGCAATCCGCCTGCCGCACCATGAATGCGGAGAGGGAAGGAGGATTGGAGGTGGTGACGGCGGCGACGAGCAGAGCCAGCCACCAGAGGGCGGCCAGAGCAACCACCGTTCGGAACCAGAGCCATTGCGACCTGGTGAATCCGTCGTTGGGAAGGAGTCCGCCTTCGCGATCCAAAGAGGGAGAGGCGGTTGCAGCGGCGGAAGAGGAGGCTGCCGCCGAATCGGATTTCGGAGTGGACTGATGTCGCCGACGTTTGGAGCGAGACAAGTGGCCCTTCTCCTCCCTGAGAATGTGATGGCAAGCGGCGCTGAGCGGCAGGTCACAATCGAGCAAAAACCAGCGAGAGCGGTGTCTCGTTCAGGCTTCCGAACGCGTGGCGTCGAAAGCGTGGGAGACGTCGATCTGGTAGTTCTTCTCGAAGGCTTCCCGGAAATCATATACGTCGAAGAAATCGCTCAACTGATCCTGCTCAGTCTTGCGCATCTCCCCGCGTTCAATGAGTTCGAACACAATTTCGCCGATATCGTCGGTCGACTGCAGCCCCCACTGGCGAAAGACGGTCATCGCCATGAGGCCCAGTTGCTGCTGGGCGAAATCCCGAAACCCGCGGCAGAGTTCCTGGCCGGTAACGTGGGACTGTTCTTCCGAGTCCCCTTTTTTGCGGATGTATCCCAGCGACTCCTGCGTGTGCTTCAGAGCAGCGAGAACAAAGTGATAGGCCGGAACCGGGTATTTCAATTTTCGAGCCGGCGACTTTCCCGTTTTGGTCATATGCAAAAATCCTTCGTGCACCGGTGTGCCTCTCCGCGCCAAGACTTGTGGTGGCGACGGGACGACCGCAACATCGTGAAACAGCAACGACCGGAACAGGTGGATTCTAATCGAAGGAAGGAAGGCTGAAAACGGCAGATCGAAAAAAACAAATGCCGGAAAAGAAGATCGACCGCGGTCGATGGAGGGGAACGCCCTATTGAAAATTGCGGCGTTTTCTCGCATCCTGCTCAGTTCTTCCCCACGACAAATCTCCGTCTGGTGCGGTATTTCCCCATAGACCGTCGCGAATTGAGGATGGCTCCATGTCCCGATACCGGGTGTTTTCATTTCTTGTCTGCCTGATTTCCCCGCTGATTTTAAACGGGCAGGAAATCATCGAGTTTAATGAAAAACTCCGCCCGCAGTACCACTTCACCGCACCCGGCGGATGGCTGAATGACCCCAACGGGCTGGTCTATTACCAGGGGGAATACCATCTGTTCTACCAGCACAATCCGGAAGGAACGAACTGGGTGCCGGATTTGAGCTGGGGGCATGCGGTCAGCCGGGATCTGCTGCACTGGACCCATTTGGGCCGGGTTCTCGCTCCGGTCAAACTTCCGGACGGCCGAGTGTCGGGATCGTGGTCGGGGACCGCGTTCATCGATTGGCAGAACAGTGCGAGACTGCATCCGCAGGGGAAAGAGGTCCTGTTCGTCGCATGGACAGCCATCAACCGGGGACAATGCCTGGCGTACAGCCTGGACAAGGGGCGGAGCTTTCTGGAAATTCCGAACAACCCGGTGGTTCCCCACGATCCTAATAAGAAAGATCCGGATCGAGACCCGAAGGTCTTCTGGCATGCTCCCTCGAAGCAGTGGGCGATGGTCTTCTCCGTCACGGGAAAAGGGATGGTGTTTTACACCTCCCCCGACCTCCATCAGTGGACCTATCGCAGTTTTTTCCCCGCGCTGTTCGAATGCCCCGAACTATTCGAGATCGGCGTGGAAGGGAACCCAAATCTGAAGAAATGGATTTTGTGGGACGCGAGCAGCAAGTATTTCATCGGCGAGTTCACCGGCACGGGGTTCCTGGCAGAGACAGGGCCGGTGCAGCTTGACCGAGGGAAGAACTATTACGCCGCGCAGACGTTCAGCGAGATACCGCGTGAAGATGGACGGCGGATTTCGATCGGCTGGATGAACGGGGGTAAATTCCCCGGCATGCCCTTCAACCAGCAGATGGGGATTCCAAGCGAGATCCGATTATTGAACAAACCGGGCGGTCTGGCGCTGGCGAAATTGCCGCTGCGCGAATTGCAAAAACTGCGTCAACCTCCCCGGACATGGAAGTTTGTCTCGCCGGAACCGGGCAAGAATCTGTGGGAGGGGGTCAACGACGAGTTGTTGGATGTGGAACTGGAGTTTGAATTGCGCCCGCAGGTGGAATTGCAATTCAATCTGCGGGGTGAGGAATTTCGGATCGCCGAGGGGAAACTGCATTCCCGCGATCAGGTCATTCCGCTGGAGACGGTGGAGGGGCGCTACCGCTGTCGCATCCTGCTGGATCGAACCTCGCTCGAAATCTACTGGCAGGATGGGGTGATCTCGCAGACGTTTTCCCTGGAGCCGGAGAAACTTGCGCAGGGTCTGAGCCTGAAGGCGAAGGGGAATGGTGCGAAAATCCATTCCTGCGTGGCATACCCGCTGGTCAGGGTCTGGCGGAATCAGTCTCCCTGAGACCGAAATTCCTACGGACTCAACTCCGCAACGAGTGTCTGCATTCGGTCCAGCCCCAGTTTGGCAAGCTCGTGAGGGTCTCGCCGCCAGAGATCTTCGGAAAACAGCTCCAGGGAAATGAAGCCCTCGTAGCCGATGGTGTCCAGATCCCAGATCATCTTCTTAAGGTCCAGTATTCCTTCCCCGATCATGACTCGATCCGCGTCCTTCTGAAGATGCGCGGGGGGCTCGGCGGCAGCATCGTTGATGTGACAGACGGCGATCTGCGAGCCGCGCAGTTTCTGGACACTCGCAAAGTCTCCTGCTCCCCGAAAAATGTGGAACGGATCGAGGACGAGTTGAGCCTGGGGATCGCCGGAACGGTCGATAATTTCCAGAGCGGACTCCAGGGTGTTGACCTGCTCCACAAAACCGAGGAATTCCATCGCCGGGTTGATGCCGATTTCCTTTCCCAGCCGCAGCAGGCGCTGAAAATTGCGAATCCCCCGTTCCCAGTCGGTGGTGACCAGTGGAGGCCCCGCTACGATGCACATCGCACCGACATCCACGGCCTGCTGCATCCGGCGCCGGCATTCGTCCCACTCCGGCCCATCGTCGCGATCACTCTCAAACCAGTTCTTGAGATTGATCGTGGAAGGGACGCGCAACCTGGCATCCTCCAGGCGGCGGCGAAGATCAGTGAGGCTCCCTCCGGAGCGCTCGAACTCGTCCAGTTCCATGTGCCAGAGTTCGATCCCCTCATAGCCACACGCTGCGGCGATCCGGATTTTCTCCAGCAAAGGGGTCGGGCGGATCGTGCTGGCATTGAGGCTGAAGTGAAACATCGGATCTGCGTTCCTCCCTACCACCAATAGACCCGCTCGCTGGGAATGTAGTGATGTTTGGAAAGTTCGGGGCAACTACTGAGTAATTCCGCGACGGTGGGGAGAGGTTGCTCGCAGTAGGGGGAACTGACGGTCCAGCCTTCCCGGTCATCTCCCCAGACGAGGAGCTTGCAGGCTTCGGCGACGATCTCTTCCCCTTCCGCCCGTTTCCCGTCCGGACGGATGCGAATTAAAACTCCCCGGTTGGGGCCAGTTTCCGCGAACAGGGTGCGGTGGCGGTTCAGGTTGGAATCGGTCAGGCGCATGACAGAGTGAAGACAGTGGAAAACAGGCCGTCAATCCTACCGGAACGGACTCGACACCCGGAGGGCGAGTTTCGCGGGGGATTCAATTTCGGTACATTATTTCCCGGGTTTTATTCCACGTTGTGAGCAGATCGGCCTCATCACATTATGATTCTCGAAGGGGTGGTGACAACCCTGTCCGGAACAGGGGAATTGAATATCGCACCGATGGGGCCGGTGGTCGATCCTGCCCAGACGGAGTTCCTCCTGCGTCCTTTTCACACGTCGCAGACCTACAGGAATCTGAAGGAGAACCCGTGCGGGGTGCTGCACGTGACGGACGACGTCCTGCTGCTGGCCCGCGCCGCATTGGGGATGCCTCTGGGAGAGATCCCAACGCGAGACGCGAGGACGGTCCGGGGAAAAATCCTGACCGACAGTTGCCGCTGGTGGGAGTTTGAAGTGGCTGAGTGCGATGATTCCCGGCCTCGGACGGAAATCAGGCTGCGGATCGTCGACAGCGGAAGCGGGCGTGAGTTCTGGGGATTCAACCGGGCCAAGCACGCCGTTCTGGAAGCCACGATCCTCGCCACCCGGTTGCATCTGCTACCCGGGGAATTCATTCAGGAAGAACTCAACCGACTCAGAATCCCCGTCGAAAAAACGGCGGGGCCGGATGAAGCGACGGCGTTTCAACTGGTAGAAGAATACATTCGACAACACGGAAATCAGGTCACACAGTCTCCATGAACAATCCAGGAAAAGTGGTCATTTCGACCGGCGCACGTCTGCACTTCGGGTTTCTGTCGCACGCCCCCGAGGCGACGCGGCAATTTGGCGGGGTCGGGCTGATGGTCGACCGCCCCGGATTCAAACTCGACGTGGAACTGGCGGCGCAGGACGAGATCATCGCCGGGGAGAGTTATCGAAACAAACTGTCCGAGTGCCTGGAGCAGTATCGCCAGAACAGTCCCGCGGCGAAATCCGCTGCGTTGCGAATCGAACTGGTGCAGCAGATTCCGCAGCACTGCGGTTTTGGTTCCGGAACCCAGTTGGGAATGAGCCTGGCACAGGGGATTGCGCTGTTGACGGGGGAGCAGCAACTGTCCGCGGTGGAACTGGCCCAACGGATCGGACGGGGCAAGCGCTCCGCGCTGGGGATTCATGGATTTCAACGGGGGGGGTTGCTCGTCGAATCGGGGAAGACTTCCGCGGAAGGGATCGGAACGCTGGTCTCCCGGCTGGAGTGTCCTCCCTCCTGGCGTTTCCTGCTCGTCCGTCCCCGAAGCCGGGAAGGTCTGTCCGGCAACGAAGAGGTGCGGGCGTTTTCGCGTCTGGAGCCAATGAGCGAGGAGACGACCGGCCAGTTGTGTCGCATCGTGCTGATGGAACTCCTGCCGGCGGTCCAGAATGTCGACTTCGAGGGATGTTCGTCGGCGCTCCAACATTTCGGCACGCTCATCGGTCAGTATTTCGCCCCGGTGCAGGGGGGGATCTTTTCCGATCCGCGCATGAATGACGTCGCCACCGCCTTGATGCGCCAAGGTGTCCATGGAATCTGCCAAAGTTCCTGGGGCCCCACACTGGCGATTCTGTGTCGCGACGATGCGCACGCATTACAAATTCAACAGACCATTCAGAAACTCGGTGGCGAAACGCCGGAAACGCAAGTTGTTGCGGCTTTAAACAGCGGCGCGGCGCTCGAATTTCCCGAACTCTTGGCTCCCTCCCTACAATGGGATAAGGAGGACGCCAATGACGTTGGTCAATGAGCAGAAAGCCATCATCCCAAAGGCATCCGTGGCACCGGGGCGAATGAAGCGGGGACTGTGGTCCACGTTGTCATTCCCTCTGAACCGCTGGGCAAAAAAGTACCACTACCAGTTGGAGCCGTACGACACACCCGAGCGGCGCGAGCAAGGGCTGATCCTGGTCCTGCCGGGGATCGAGGGAGAAAGTTTTTTCAACCACGATGTGATGCATGGGTTGATAGATGCCGGGTTGCCTTATGCCATCGAACACGAGGACTGGACAACAAAGCGGATCATCAACTACCTGTACCACCTCCGAGGCTGGAAGCGAAACGTCACCGAGGCGGAACGGATCGTCGCCAAGATCCTGGCCTATCAGCAGGAGTACCCCGGTCGGCCCGTCCATCTGGTGGGGCATTCCGGCGGCGGGGCAATGAGCATTCTCGTCCTGGAGCGTCTGCCGGAGCAGAATCCGGTGGAGTCCGTCGTGCTGCTGGGGCCTGCACTCTCACGGCATTATGACCTGACTGTTGCTCTCCGGCGTGTGGGAGGCAAAGTCTGGAATTTCTATTCGTATCTGGATTGGTTCTTTCTGATACTCGGCACAAGCGTGATGGGGACTCTGGACGGTCGGCATCACGCTTCGGCGGGAGCGCTAGGATTTCTGCCGCCAAAGAACGCATCGCCGGATGTTCAAGAACTGTATGCCACGAAACTGCGCGAGGTCGGGTATCAGTGGAGGATGCTGCGGAGCGTCAATTTCGGCGGGCATTTCGGGTGCGTCAATCGCCTGTTCATCGAGGAGTGGGTCGCCCCCCTCCTGGCGACTGGCATCCCGGAAGCGGTATGAACCCGCGAATCAGCCGTTGGCGATCTTCGCGAGAAGAAATTCCACCAACTGAGCTTCGGGGACAGCTTCCTGCCCTCCTTTAAGCAGATCCTTAACTTGCCAGACTCCCTTGGCGAATTCATCTGAGCCGGCAATGATCGCCCAGCGGAAGCCTTTGCGGTCGGCGTACTTCAACTGCTTGCCCGGAGCCTTGAGGTCGGTATAGACCTCGGTCGCGATCCCGGCCTGGCGCAAGACACGGCCAATGCGCAGATAGTCCGGCATCCGCTCGGCATCAAACGCCACGACCAGCGTGCTGGCGGGAGTCGCGGATTGCGCGATCATCCCCAGTTCTTCCATTGCGGCGAGGAGGCGATCGAGTCCCAGGCTGGCGCCGACCCCGGGGAGTTTTTCCTTCGTGAAGAGACCGGCGAGGTTATCGTAGCGGCCACCAGAGCAGATGCTCCCGATTCCGGGCAAGGCCCCCAGGAAGGTCTCGTAGATCGTCCCGGTGTAATAATCCAGGCCGCGGGCAATAGAGACGTCCAGTTGGACGCGGTCCTCAGGAATTCCCGCGAGGCGAACGCAATTCACAAGTTCCTGCAGGCGGGCGACGCCAAGCTGGCCGATCTCATTTCCGGCGAGCATCCCCTCCAGCGATTTCAGAATCGCGGCGTTTTCCCCCTTCAGGGAGGCGAGTTCGATGACGGCCTGCGCCTGCTCCGCGGAAGCGCCGACTTTCTGGGTCATCTCTTCAATGACGGCATCGGCGCCGATTTTGTGCAGCTTATCGAGCGCACGGAGGACGCCCGTGCTTTGTTCGGCCAGGTTCAATTTCTGCAGCAGGCCATTCAGTACGAGGCGGTTATTGACCCGGATGGTGAACTGCTCGAATCCGATCTTGTGGACAAGGTCGTGAATCACAAACAGCGTTTCGATATCGGAGGCATTGGATTCCGTGCCGATAGTGTCGAAGTCGCACTGCATGAACTCGCGGTAGCGCCCCTTCTGGGGTTTTTCGGCCCGCCACACGGTCGCAATGTGATAGCGCCGAAACGGGACACCGATTTCCTGCAGGTGTTGCGCGGCAAAGCGGGCGAACGGGACCGTGAGGTCGAACCGCATGGAAACATCCCGCTCCCCCTGATCGGTGAAACGGAACATTTGCTTGTCCGATTCTTCTCCTCCTTTTCCGAGGAGAATTTCGGTGTATTCCAAAGCGGGCGTATCAATGGGACTGAAGCCATAGCTGCGGTAGACGCCGCGGGCAAGTTCGATAATCCGCTCGCGGGCCATCATGGCGGCGGGGAGATAATCTCGAAAACCTTTAAGCGTCTGGGGCTTGATCAAATCGGACATGAGGGGAGGGTGCTTTCCCGTTTCGGGAGGACAAAGAAAAGAGATCTATTGATACGGGAGGAGACACGAATTCAGACGGCGTGGATCACGGGAAGTTGCAGTTCGTGCGGAATATTTCCTTCCGGATCGCGCGGTCCGAGGAGCGCTTCGGCATATTCCCAGATTTGTTCCGGAGCCTCGAAATATTTTTCAAAGACGTGGTCGTTGTCGAATTCGCAGTCATCGGTGTGGTAGGAGCGGCAGATCGCGGGGCGGGTCTCGTAGATCCCGCAGAGGTTATCCGGCCGCAGGTACTGGCAATCCCCGAACACGACAATGTACCACTGCCCCCGCTCCACGAAGAGGGAGACCCGCCCGTGAGCGAGATACCACCGCAGGACGTCGTAATCGTCCCACGTGTGGGGGGTGTCGATGGGGAGGGAGAAGTAGCGGCAGCAGAGCGCCGTGCAGTGGGAACACAGGAATTCCCCGGGCTTCAATCCTGCCCGTAAGTTACGTACTCCTGTCATGTTGCGGCAATTCTTCCATTAATTGGGATTGTATCGATCAGACCCGAAATTCGGACCGGCTCATTGTAACGGGAGAACGGGACCGTGTGTATCGAAACCGAAGTGAACCGCAGGGTCACTCAAAACCGCATTATTTCCGGGAACCTCCCTCACTTCTTGACCCGCATCTCCTGACTCTTCTATCATGAAATAGCAGTTGATCCATCCGGTCTGAGAGACAGCGGGAGGAATACAACGGGTCGGGGGGGAGAAATCTTACCCGCCGGTGTTCCCGAGCTTCGTCGATATCATGTCGGTTTGCCTCAACAGCCGAAGTATAAAGGAGTTTGAGAAACTCCCCTGAGAGCCGTCAGATCCCTGGAACTGACCTTTGGGGGGAGATGTTTCCAGGAAGCCCGAACCGGCACGGAAGTCTCCTGCAATTGAACCGCAATCACCGCGGCTGAGAGTGGATCCATTTCATGCATGTGCTCGGCAAAGTTTTTCTGTGGTTGAACTTTCTGCTGTGTCTGGCGGCGTTCTTCTTCACGACCCGGATGTTTGAGATTCGGAACAGCTGGCTGAAACAGTCGGCGGTTCTCGAAAAGCAATACAACGAAGGGGTGGACAAACTCGCGCAAGCCAAGAACCAGCGTGCCAACCTGCAGGCCGACCTGGAGCGAACGACGCAGCCGTGGGGAAGCTACTGGACCGGCATCAAGGTGGGAATCAATCCCATTGGGAATGACCAGGCGACGCTGACCGCGAACCTGGGAACGCCTCAGATAGCGCAAGTGGATGTGAACGGGACCGCGGTCAATCCGGTGCTGCATGCCTTCCAACCGGTACCCGGCAAACCTGAAATGCAATACGTCGGCGAGTTCCGGGTCGAGAACCTGCAACCGGGGCAGTCGATGCTGGTCCCGACCCGCTTGCTGCGCCCCGGGGAAGTCCAACGCTGGACGGCGGGGGACAACTGGCACTTCCGGGCCTATATCCCCAATGCCGATGAAGCCTTGTTCAACAGCCAGGAAATCCAACTGATGCTGGGCCTGGAACGTCTGAATACCCGCCATCAGCAGCTACAACGGCTGAACGAGATGATGGCCCAGACGCAGAAGGTGCTGAAGCTCCGCGTCGGGGAGATCGAGGGTTTCTCCGATCTCAACGAGAAGAAGGATGTTCTTCCCCCGGAAAACGTGCAGGGGCTGCTGAAGACCATCCAAGACGAGGAATCCGCCCGGAACGCGCTGGCGGCGGACGTCCAGAAGCTCCGCGAGGAGTTGTTCGAAACGCAGAAGAGTTTCGACGAGATCCGGGAACTGAATGCCCAACTGATGGAACAGCTGGAAAAAGCCCCCAAGTCTGACAAAGCGGTCACGATGAAGACCCGCTGAGTTTCGCTCCGGAACCGGGTTTTGTCCGCCGATTTGTTCTTCCGGATCCCTACCCCTGCGGACCTGCGATATAATGCTGGCGTGGAATCGCCACGGAAGCTGGATGCTGTTCCGGGGGGCTGATGTGCCTCTGATTCCGTACCGAGGTGTTTAAGACCGAGTGGATGGAGAGCGCCGGCAGATGGGCTACGAAGACCGCGACTACTACAAGGACGACGTTGAGGGGGGCGGCTTTCTGGGGCGGATAGCGGAAGCCCCGGTCTGTCGGCGGCTGTTGATCATCAACTGCGCCGTCTTTGTGCTGCAGTTGCTGATCCCCGACCCGAAGTGGGGTTCATTCGCGGAGCGGTGGTTTGCACTTGTGTCGGACTCTCTGTCGCGGGGAGAAGTCTGGCGGCTGGTGACCTATTCCTTTCTGCACGACGGGCCTTGGCACCTCGTCTGGAATATGCTCGCGTTGTGGTTCATCGGTCGGGCGGTGGAACAGATCTACGGCTCACGCGAGTTCCTTTGGATCTACCTGACTGCGGCAGTCGTGGGGGGGCTCGGTTACATTCTGTCCGCGCAGTTGACCGGCGGGGCGGGGATGGTGGTCGGTGCCTCGGGGGCCGTCATGGCGATCTTCATGATCTTCGTGATGCACTATCCGCGGGCACAGTTTTACATCTGGGGAATTTTCCCGATTGAGGCCCGCTGGATGCTGGCGATTTTCCTCTTTATGGACCTTGCTCCGCTGTTGCAGTCACTGAGCGCGGGGCGCCCCCTGGACCACGTCGCACATGCCGCGCACCTGAGCGGCCTGCTGTACGGTTATTTCTACGTCAAAACTCACTGGACGCTGGCCTCCCCGTTCCAGAATATTTCGTGGTTGCGCGTGAAGCGGGTGCTGCGCAGAAGCCCCAAGCTGAAAGTCTTCAGCGGCGAAGAGCAGAATGACGAGCAGATGAAAATGGAAGTGGATCGCCTGCTGGCAAAAATCAGCGAGCAGGGGGAAGCGAGCCTGACGGACAAGGAACGGAAATTCCTGATGCAGGCCAGCAAACGGTTCCGCCAGCGGTAAGCGCGCTATGTTATGCGGTGCGATTCAGCGGCGTCCCTGTTCTTTCAGGAACTTGAGCAGCCGCTCCGGATGATCGGTCTGGATTCCATCGACGCCGATGTCGAGCGCGGTCTTGTAACCCGCCAGCGAATCGATCGGCCCCAAGGCATCCACCCAGACTTCAACTTTTAACTCATGGGCCACGCGGACCTGATATTTGGTCCAAAAGAACAGGCCCCCGTCCATCGTTTCGGGCTTCAGGTCTTTCGCCAGGGCTTTCATTTCATCAATCGTGCGGGGGTGATCCGGCATGATCCAGACTTCAGGATGAATCGCCTTGTACTGTTTCAGAATCGGGGGACCGCCGTAGACCACGATCTTGTTCAACATTCCGAACTTTTCGACGAGCTTCAACGTCTGCGGAACATCCGCGGATTTATGGTCGAGGTAGATTCCCATTTTCCCCCTGCAAACCTGCAGGGCCTGTTCAAAAGTCGGGACTCTGGTCCCCTTCCACTTTTCCTTCCCTTTGACCCCGAGGTCGAGCGCCTGGAGTTCGGCGAGAGTCAGTTGATCGACTTTTCCCTTGCCGTTGCTGGTGCGGTCCACGCTGCTGTCATGCATCAGAACGAGGATTCCGTCCTTCGAGGTGCGGACATCCAGTTCGACGTAATCGACCCCCAACTCGATGGCCTTTTCGATGGCGGGAATCGAATTTTCCGGGGCATCTTCGTGCGCTGCCCGGTGGGCTGCCACAACGATTCTCTTGCGGGGCAATTCTTCCGCTGAAACTGCGGGGAAAACAGAAACAACAGTGCACAGAAGCGCCAGAGCAATGAGCACAAAATAAGAACGCGGCATGATTGACCTCAAAAAGTTTGTCGATTGATCATCTGAGAATAGGACCATGCTCTCAGAGTGTCAAACCGGAGAGATTTCTGCCGCAAAAGAAATGTTTAACGACGCCGTTTCTGGAGATGATCCACCCATTGCTGCAGATCGGCGATCCAGGCCTCGGAGAAAATCGCCGGAGCTTCGGAGTCCGACTTGTGACCGCGACGATCGCCGTCACCAGGGGCATGCTTGGGTTTAACGCCGGGTGCCGGAGTCGCGGGAGGCTGCGGTGCGGAAACGTCGGGCAGCTTGTGTTCCCTGCGGCGTTTCTTTTCCGGGGGGGAGACTTCCTCTAACACCCCGCGAATTCCTGCAGCCAGAATTCCACTTCGGCTGCGGAGACTTCGCCCGTGTGCTTGGGATGCGGCTGAACAGGCACCTGAGACGCGGGGGGAGGGCGGCGGAGCAGATCCTCCACGAACGATTCGCTGTCGATATACAAAGCGCGGCGGTGGCGGGCCGCGGTCTGCAGACGGCGATCGCTGGAAACGACGGTCAAGCGCCGCGGCGCGCGTGCTGGGCAATCAGTTCCTCGACGATCACGTCCGCGTCTCCATGCGGCGAGGCGAACAGGATCCGTATCCCTTCGAGCACCCGGCGTGATCGCTGGCTTCCAGAGGTCGATCCCGAGCGTCGAAGACGACGATGGTCTGGTCCCGCTCCGCGGGACTCAGGGATCGCAGCAGGAAGCGGAGCAGTTGCTGGCGCGATTTATGCAGGCCCCCCGGTCCGTAGCGGCGCTTGGCGAAACCCGCCGCATGGAGCAGGTTGTAACCGTCGATGATGATTGAAAAGGAGGACATCATGACGGGCCTGCCTCAGATCCACCTGCGAGGGACATTGTGCAGGCGTTACGGGGAATATTCGTAGCGCACTTCACCATTGACGAGAACCGCCACCGCACGTCCCTGCACTTCCCAGCCGGCGAAGGGAGTATTGCTGCTCTTGGAGCGGAATTCGGCAGGGTCGATCGTCCAGGGCAACTGCGGATCGATGATCGTGACATCCGCATCTTTTCCCGGCTGCAGAGTCCCCTTCCGGTCCAGTTTCAGAATCCGGGCGGGATTCGAGGTCAGTTTCTCGATCAGTTGCAGCCAGGTGAGGTGCCCCGGAGCGATGAGGCTCTTGATACAGAGGGGGAGCAGAGTTTCCAGTCCGACGATGCCGAAGGGGACGATATCCAGCTCACGGATCTTCTTTTCGGAGGTGTGGGGCTGATGATCTGAACAGAGGGCGTCGATCGTACCGTCCTTCAGCCCGGCGATCAGGGCTTCGACATGTTCCCGCGTGCGCAGGGGAGGATCGACCTTGTAGTTCGAATCAAAGGTATCGAGACAATCATCGGTCAGTATAAATTGATGCGGTGTGACTTCGGCGGTGACGCGCAGCCCGCGCTCCTTGGCGCGGCGGACCTGCTCCACGGCATTTTTCGTGGACAGGGTCAACAGATGCAGCCTCCCTCCGGTCAGCTCGCAGAGGGCAATGTCGCGGCCCACCATGATGTCCTCGGCTGCGGCCGGCATGCCGCGCAGTCCCAGCCGGGTGGAGATGAACCCGTCGTGCATCACGCCATTCTGCACCAGTTCGGGAACCTGGGGGCGATTGAACACCGGACGGTCGAACATGTTGGTGTATTGCAGGGCGCGGCGCATGATTTCGGCGTTGGCGACCGGCTTGCGTCCATCCGTGAAGGCGACCACTCCCCCCTGGACGAGCTGCCCGATTTCGGCCAGCTCTTCGCCATCGACGTTTTTCGTGACGGCACCGAGGGGAAAGACATTGATATGCCCGGCCCGGTCCCCCTGGATGACGACGAATTCCGCCTCGGCACGGTTATCGACGACGGGGCTGGTATCCGGCATGCAGGCGACGCTGGTAATTCCCCCCGCCAGCGCGGACTCCGAACCGGTCGCGATGGTCTCGTCTTCTTCATTTCCCGGCTCGCGGAAACTGACGTGCATGTCAATCAGTCCAGGAGTCACGATCTTATTGGAGGCGTCGATCACGACGTTCGGCTCAGCCGTGGCGACGTCGATGCCCAGCACCTTGCCATCCTGCAACAGCAAATTGGCGACCCGATCCAGATTCTGACCCGGATCGATGATTCGTCCTCCACGAATCAGTGTGATCGTCACGCGCGACTCCCGTTCCTGTGTTGAGTTTCCTGAAGGTTTGTAGGTGCTAGTTTTTCAACCGGCTCTGATGCAGCAGATAGAGGCAGGCCATGCGGACGAACAGGCCGTTCGTCACCTGTTCCAGAATCAGGGAATGACTGCCGTCCGCCACGTCCGGGGTGATCTCCACACCCCGGTTAATCGGGCCCGGGGCGAGAATAACGATCCCTTCCTTGGCGCGTCGGAGCCGCTCTCCGTTCATGCCGAACAGATGGGCATATTCCGTAATGGATGGGAACAACCCGCTCCGCTGGCGTTCAAATTGAATCCGCAGGAGATTGACGCAATCGCAGCGGGGGAGAATCTTGTCGAAATTGTTCGCCACCTCGACCCCCAGCCGTTCGACGTGGGGGGGAATCAGGGTCGCCGGTCCGCACACGATGACGTGCGCCCCGAGTTTCGTCAGCCCCCAGATATTCGAGCGGGCAACGCGGCTGTGGGAGATGTCCCCCACCAACGCGACGGTCAACCCCTTGAGTGTTCCCCGTTTCTCCCGGAGTGTCATCAGGTCGAGCAGCGCCTGGGTGGGGTGTTCGTGGGTGCCGTCGCCGGCGTTCAAAATGCTGGCGTGCAGATGCTGCGAGAGAAGGTGCGGTGCGCCGGGAGTGCTGTGCCGCACCACCACCTGATCGACCCCCATCGCCTCAATATTGCGGGCAGTGTCGATAAAGGTCTCGCCCTTGGAGAGGCTGCTGGTCGAGGCGGTGAAATCGACCGTATCGGCACTCAGCCGTTTCGCGGCGAGGTTGAAGCTCGTCTTGGTGCGGGTGGACGGCTCGAAGAACAGATTCGCCACAACCGTCCCGGCGAGATCCCTGAGCTTGGTTTCCCCTTGATCGGCGAGGCGTTTGAATTCCGCGGCCTGATCTAGAATCAATGTGATCTCGTCTGCTGAAAGCTCTTCCAGTCCCAGCAGATGTTTTCGTGTCCAGGATTTCTTCTCGGTCTGCACGGCTTCCGTGGCTTGCATCGACCTGTTCTCACCTTGGTGATGGTCCGCATGTCCCTCCCTGGGGACGAATCGTTTTCCCGATGGTAACAACCGAGTGAAGGGGGGGCAACGAACCGCCCCCGAATCCCCAAACCCCGGTATCGCTGCGGAGAAACGAGGTTATTCCCGTCCGCGGCTCAATTCGATGTGAACCGCTTCCAGAGGGTCGGTTTGCGGAAAATCGCGGCGGTAATGGGTGCCGCGGCTTTCACGGCGGGCATCGGCGGCGGCAATCATCAGCCGCGCAACCAGAAGCATGTTCTGCAGTTCCCAGCCGGCGGGATGCTGGAATTCCCGGCTGGAGACATAACGATCCCAGAACTCGATGTGCCGGCCCGCACTTTCCAGCCCGGCATGCTCCCGTTCGATGCCGACGTTGCGCCACATCTCCGCCCCCAGCGAGTTGCTGACGTCGAGCAGGTTCAATTCATCATCCGCTTTTTCCGTCAAGGGCCAATCGACCTCAATGCGGGGAATCTGAAAGCTGTCCGGTTGCGACAGAGCCTGCTCCAAGGCTCCCTGTCCGACCCGCTTGCCGAAGACAAGACCTTCCAGCAGGCTGTTGGAGGCGAGGCGGTTCGCCCCATGCAGGCCGCTGCTGGTCACTTCGCCGGCGGCCCACAGATGGGGCAGCGAGGTCTTCCCCTGCTCGTCGATTTTCACGCCGCCGATCATGTAATGAGCCCCCGGACGAACGGGAATTGGATCCTTGGTGATGTCCAGGCCAAACTCCGCGCAGACGCGGCTGATGTGCGGGAACCGCTGCAGAATCAGTTCGCGGGGGAGGTGGGTCAGATCGAGGTAGACGCAAGGGTGCTTGGTCTTCTCCATCTGCTGTGTGATGGCGCGGCTGACTTCATCGCGGGGAGCCAGCTCCAGTTGTTTCGGGGCATAATCGGACATGAACCGGACGCCGTGGCAGTCCCGGAGGTAGGCACCCTCGCCTCGCGCCGCCTCGGAGATGAGATGTCGCGAACTGCCGGCGATGTACAACACCGTGGGATGGAACTGCATGAATTCCATATCCCTGACCGTGGTCCCCGCACGATAGGCGAGTGCGTGTCCGTCGCCCGTGGCAATCGGGGGATTGGTGGTCTCGCGATAAACGCGGCCACAGCCTCCCGTGGCGAGAATAGTCTGCTTGGCCCAGATGAAGGTCTTGCCGTGATGCGGATTCCAGACCAGCGCTCCACGGCATTCCCCTTCGTGCGTCAGGAGATCGATCGTGAAGGTCGATTCCCAGATCTGGGCACGGGGAGCAGCCCGGATGTTTTCGATCATCGCGCGGATGACTTCCTTTCCGGTGGCATCCCCGAGGGCATGTACGATCCGCCGATGACTGTGCCCCCCTTCCTGCGCGAGTTCGATTTCTCCTTCGGAATTGCGATCGAATTTTGTCCCCCAGCGAATCAGTTCCTGAATTCGTTCCGGGGCCTCACGGACGACCATCTCCACGATTTCACGGTCGCACAGACCTTTGCCCGCCGAGATGGTATCCGCGATGTGATTGGAGATGGCATCCAAGGGATCCAGGACACCCGCTATCCCTCCCTGGGCGTAGGCACTGTTGGATTGGTTCAGTCGGTCCTTGGTGACGATCAAGGTTTCCGCGTGAGGAGCCGCAGTCAGACCCGCCCGCAACCCCGCAATTCCCCCGCCAATGATCAGCACGTCCGTAAAGGCATGCGGAATGCGCTTCGGATGAAATCGAACCAGATACCTGCGAGGAATGGGAAGTGTCAGAGACCTCAATGCAAATTTCCCGGTAGATCAAGGGGGAAAACGGCTCAATCAACTCACTTCGATTCTATCGGGGAAGAGCGGGAACGAGATAGGGAAGCTGGAACTCCCCCCGGCGAACACTCGATTTCGAGTGCGGTTATGCAGTTTGAAGCGGGTTGAAGGGCCAAAGCTCGGCAAACTTTCCCCGAATTCTTACGACAGACTGACCTCTAAAATTCCCTGCGGGTTCGATTCCGCTGCCAGCCCCCGGAAAACCCGTCGCGTCCCCGCCTCCGGATTTTCGACTTCGAGGGTGTGCGGTCCCACGGCAAAGGTAAACGGCTGCCAGGCATTTGTCGGCAGGCGGAGGGTATAGAGTGTTTCCCCGTCCACTTCGCTGATGATTCGAACGACCGGTTGATCGCATCCATGAACCACCAGTCGGGGGAGCCAGAATTTGGGAGCGCCGGCGAAGCCATCGAGCTGCCCGACCGTGACCGGCCAGTCGGCGAACTGAGTGTGGGGCAGTGTCGGATCGGCGAGCAACGGCCAACACTCGACGGTGATTGTCCGGCGGCGCTTGTTGAACCGGACAACGCCGAAACCGGAAGACTTGTCGGTCTCCGCTTCAAGAACGCCCGCTCGAATGGTGAGTTGAGGATTCGCGCACGCTAGAACCGTCATGGGATGCCCGAAGCTGTCCTTGAAATCGCCATGTGTCTCGGGTTCGCCTGCCTTACGGTTCGCTCCTCCCTGTTTGGGACGAAACCAGCGGGGGTAGAGGTTGTTGACTGCCGGGGAAGCAAATGCGATGACTCCATCCCGATGACTTTCGACGCCATAATGCACAACCGCGGGAAGATGCTGGTCCCCGGCGATATGAAACACGCAGGCACGACGGAGTTCCCGGACAGCCGCATCCCGAGCCGTCTGAGGCCAGGCGTTGGTGTCATAATCGGCGACGAGGAAACCGTCCTGCTTGCCGTGATGCGTCGCCATGGCGGTGAAAATCGTCTGGGAGATGACCGCTTTCATGTCTGCTCCGGTCCAGTCCTTCCCCCAGGACTTCAGGAAGTCCAGTTGAGCATCGCCGAGAAGTTGCAGGCCGGGGAGGTCGGCGGTTTTGGGGTCGAAGTTCGGATCGGTGACGTGATCCGCACGGCCGCTGGTCGTCGGGGGAGCCTTACCATCCGGGCCCGATTTGTATTGCCGGTCGGCCAGAATCGCAAAACTGATCCGGCCATAGGTGAGGGGGCTGTAATAGCCGGTGATTCCCTGCAGTCCGGCGGGAGCCGTGGAGTCGGGATGGTGGGCGGTCTGCATCCGATGGACGACATTCACGAAGCCGGCCATCATCTTGTAGCCCCCCTTGGCTTCGGCACTCGATTCCTGCCCCGGTGCGGCTTTTCCATTTTCTCCCCAAAGATTGCCGTGGTAGACGTCATGATCATCTGGGATGGAAACGGTGGGGCGGTCTTTCATCAGCTCGCGCCAGGTCCAGCCATGCTGAAACCATTTGCGGAGGACGTCCAGAATGGCAGCGTCTTCATTGGTTCGCTCGACCCCAAAGCCGCCGGTCGATTCGTAGTATTGGTCGCCAGTGAAGGCGAGGAGATCGGGGTTGAGTTTCGCCACGCTCGCCACGCAGGCGGTATTCGGGAAGGCGTAGTGGGCATTGCAGGAGATATCCGCGACGGTAATCGTCTCCTGATCGACCGGGTCGCGGCGAATGGTCCCTTCGAGAAAATGCTCCTGCGGAGCAGCATTCAAACCCTGGAGCGTATAGGCGAGTCGATAGGGTGCGTCTTTCGAGCTATCCCAGCCGGTGATCCGGAACATGGCGGTGCGTGAACGGGGATGAAACTGTTCCTCAGCGATCGTTTTCCACTCGCTGTCCCGCTTTCCCTGCAGGCGGACCGTCTGAGTGTCGTCTATTCCCAACGGGGGCATTTGGACGGTCATTTTCAAGATGCCGTCGTGAAGGGTGTATTGATTGAAGAGGAGGGGGCCGAACGTCCGATCCGCGTGGCTTTCAACCTTGGTACCGCTGATCCGCCAGTCGGAGAACCACCATGGGCCGGTCTTCGCTCTGGACGCCTGTTCCCGAGAGGCACCTTTCGCGGCTTGTGGAGACGCGCCAAAGTTCACCCCAAGGGCCAGATTGCCGACCATCGCTCGTGGAGGAATATTGGCCCGTTCCACCTGGCCGAGGAGCTTCCCGTCCGCCGGGTGATACGCCGCAAGGGTGATGCGGAAGGTCTGCCCCTGCGGCTCCCCCTGGAGGCGCAACTCGATGCTCGTTGCCTCGGCGGGAATATCGATCGTCCGCTCCTGCTCACCTTTTCCAACGCCAATGAATAACGTCCCCGGTAACCGAAGACCAACCGCCAGCCCCTGCCCGTGGACGAGGTTATTCCGATAGTCGCCCAGGGGGCCTTTCACGCCGATCAGAAACCCGGCGGAACCATTCCCGTGCAGGAGTTTTTTTCCGGAGAGTGAGCCGATTTCGACCCGCATGGCCAGCGTGCCGGGGCGATCGGCCAGATCCCGGGAGAGGAGATGAATGTTGCGATCCGGGACGGATTTGAAGCACTCCAAGCGGCCGTAAGAGATTCGCCAGTCCTGCAAGGGGTTGGTCCAGAACTGCGGGCCGGGCCAGACCCGGTCAGGAACCTGTTCCCAGCCGGAGCGGAATTCACTGGTCTCCGTGGCCTCGTCCGCCGTATTAGCAAGCAGAGGAGTTCTCGCGGCAGAGAGGGCGGTCAAGGCGGCGGTTGATCCCGAGAGAAATCCGCGACGGGAGAGACGGGATGAATCCTGCATGATGTTTCTTTCCAGAAGGGAAGATTTGCCGATGCAGGTATCGTATCGTTTTGAGTGTTTCGCGGCACTCGTCAGCGGTATCGACCTGCCGATATGATGGGCTGACAGATCCCCTCTTCACTTTACTTGAGTTGCGATTCGTTATGGTTTGGATTGTCACCGGTGCCCACGGACAACTGGGGACGGCGCTCTGCCGTCTGGCCCCCAAGCGGATGCATGGCCTGACGCACGCCGAACTGGACATCACCAATCGGCAGCAGATCCAGGAAGTCCTGGACCGTCTCGAGCCGGAAGGGATCATCAACACCGCCGCGTATAACTTCGTCGACAGAGCGGAGACAGAGCGGGAGAAGGCGGAGATAATCAACTCCATGGGCCCGAAAATTCTCGCCCACGAATGCCACAACCGGAATTTGCCGCTTGTGCACCTCAGTACGGACTATGTCTTCAGCGGTGGCGTCAATAAAGCAGATGAATTCTCGGAAGCCTGTCCCCTCTCGGAAAAAGACCCTCCAATTCTAAAAGGGGTTTATGCCACGAGTAAGTTTCTTGGGGAGGGGATGGTCGAAATCAGCAAAGCCTCCCACTTCGTCATCCGGACCTGTGGGGTCTATGGGCGGGCGCGGACGGCGGGGAAGGAACTTCGTCGAAACGATGCTGCGGCTGGGTAAGGACAAGGGGGAGGTGCGAGTCGTCACCGATCAGCGCTGCACGCCGACTTCCGCCCTTGACCTGGCAACGGGGATTCTGAAGTTGATCGACACGGAGGCGTATGGGCTGTACCACCTCACCAATAGCGGGAGTTGCACCTGGTTCGAGTTCGCGGCGGAGATATTCCGGCAGGCGGGGCTCGACGTCAAACTGACCGGAATTACGACGGAAGAGTATGGAGCCGCAGCTCCCGACCCAAATTCAGCGTCCTGATTGCCACAAATTCATCCAAACGACCGGTTGGGAACCCCACCCTGGCAGGAGGCGTTAGGGCGATATCCGGCCGAAAGAGGCTCCTGACCCCCCTCGCAACCAGATTTTCCTTCCGAACAATCCGTCTGTGCCGGTCATGACGGGTGAACGGGTTGACATTCCTCATCAATAGGGTGAGTCAATTTGGCATCAGTCCGAAGCGTGACGTAGAGTCGTGTGGCTTGAAGCTGCGCAAACCATTGCATAGCGTCAGGTTTTTTGGGGCAGAGTTCGGCTGTTGATGAGTCTTCGCAACAACACCCGGGCCGATTCCGACACGATTGACCGCATTTGCCACTGCCTGCATTTGAAATGACACCCATGTCCTCGTCCGCGCTGATCCACGAACTCGAAGCGCAACTCCAACAGCAGGAGCTGTTGATCAGTGCGCTCACGGACAGCCTGGAGCAGACGGCGAACGAACTGGACCGAACCAAGCGGGGGCTGATGGAGAATCCCCCGCCGCGCGTCGCCGATAACACCTCGTATGAATATGAATCGCCTCCCGTTGAGTTCATGGAAGAACAGCAGACCCTCGTCCACGAGATGCGGGACTGCGTCCACCAGTGGCAGGAGATGCAGTCCGGGCTGACCCTTGAGCGGATCGAAGGGCAGTTGCAGGAGATCCGGGATCTCGTCGAGAATCTGTCCCATCTTCCCGTTCCCGCCCCGGTTGCTCCGGAACCTCAGGACTGGAAGGCCTCGCTGGCGATGCAGATGGAACGGCAGGGGGCGGACCCCCTGGCGGCGATTCTCGGAGCACAGAAGCAGGTACTGGCCCGTCCGGTGGAGCCTGTCGAAGAAACACCAGCCGCTCCCCCGGAACCGGAACCCGAAATTACGACGACCGCCCCTGAAGCGTCGGCCTCGGGAACTCACAAAGAAACGCCTCCGCTGGAACGGATGCCCGCATTACCGGAGGAAATCGATCTCGAAAACGCGACGATCGAAGAACTGAGAGCCGCCGTCACTTCGCGAGATGAGTGCCTGCAGAAATTGACCGATTACGTGCACGCGATCAATACCGTTGAGATCCCGGTCTTCGACCTGAAAGATTACGATTCTCTGCCGGAAGACCAGCGTCAGAAGCTGGAGGCCTGGGAAGCGGTATTACGGGAAAATAACCGGCGTGTGGAAGTGGAGTTGAGTGTCGAACGGGCGCAACTTTCCCGGGAACTGCAGAAATTCGAGCAACAGCAGGTGCAAATGGCCAAGGAACGAAAACGGATGGCCTTGTTGCAGAAGACGCTCAAGCCTCAAGTCAAGCGGGCCAAGGTGCAGGAAGAAGAAGTCGAGCCGAAAGGTTCATGGCTGAACGTATTCCGCTGGGGTGGAAAAGCGGAAGAGGGCGAGGGAGACGAGAGCGAAGACGAGACGGACGATTGATCGGTCAGCCTTGTCGGGGGAACGCGCAACCATTCCGCTCCATTTTCTGATGGCAAATCCACCTCTGCATTGTCACAATTTTCCTGTTGGTTGTGACGAATCGACGAAATGCCTCCCTTGTTAGACAGGAACCCTCCATGCGGCTCCCCTCCCTGGCTGTCTCTTTGTGTTTTGCCTTCTTTTGGCTGAGCGTTTTCCAGGTCTCAACGGCCGAAGCCAAACTACTGGCCGGGGCAGCCCGGCAGAGCATTGTTCCTCCATTCCCCACGAACATGGGGGGCTTTCACGACCGGATGCAGAGCTTCACGGGGGTTCACGATGAAATCTTCGCACGGGCGCTGGTGCTGGATAATGACGGCATGCAACTCGTCATCATCGGGTCGGATCTGATGTCGGTGGACGCGGAGCTGATTGCTCTGGCGCGGGAAGGAATCACGGCCGCCACGAAGATCCCCGCCTCGAATATCCTGATCTGCTGCACGCACGACCACTCAGCCCCCTCGTATTACCAGAAGAAGAAACCGGGGGAGCAGGACGAGGAACCGTCACTGAAGAAGTTCCTGGCGAAGCAATTCCTCGCCGCCGCCGTCGAAGCCCATGCGCACCTGCAACCGTGCCGCGTCGGATTCAAGGCGGGAGAACTGCGGGGTGCGACCCGCAACCGCCAACAGAAAAATGATGACGTGATCGATCCTCAGGTCGGAGTTCTGAGAGTCGAAGCCCTCGAAGGACGCAAGACCATCGCCACCTTGTGCAGTTTCACCGGGCATCCGGTCATTATCGGTTCGAATAACCTGGAACTCTCGGGAGAGTTTCCCGGCGCGGCCTGCCGGGCGATTGAAGGACTGCTGGGGGGAGTCGCCATCTATCTGCAGGGAGCCTGTGGGGATATCACCGTCAACCGGAACGGCGATCCGTTCATGGAAATCGAACGGCTGGGGCGGACCATTGCCGGAGAGGTGATCAAGACGAGCGGGCTGATCACGTTGCAGGATTCGATCGAGCTTCAGGCCGCGAGCCAGACCATCACTTTGGTTGCCCGTCCGTTGGTTTCATTGTCGGATGCGGAACAGGCATTGAAGGGAGGACAGGCGATTCTGGCGGATGCGGAAAAAACCGGTTGCCTCCGCGACCGTGCTGGAAGGCCTGAAAGATAAGAACAGAGTCCTGGCGATGAGCGTGGAACGGGCCAAGGCGATCGCCGCCGATCCGGGAAACTCTACAAGCCGGAATTGAAGGCGGAAGTGCAGGTGCTGCGGGTGGGATGTCATTCTCGTGGCGATTCCCGGAGAGTTGTTCGTCGAATACGCTTTGGAAATGCGGGCACGGGTCAAGCAGGAGACAGGCAAAGCGATGTGTCTCGTGGGGTATGCGAATGGGCATCTGGGTTATATCGTGACCCCCCGCGCCATGGAGACCGGAGGATATGAAGCGTCGGTCACGCAACTGGATGTGCCCGGGGGACGCCGGCTGACGGAAACGGCGATGGAACTGGTGCGCGGTCTGCGAATCAACAAATGAGCCGGGGACATTCCGCAGGCAGGATTGACAGGCCGTTTTGAGGCGTCGGATAATAGAGAGACCTTCCCGACGAACAACCGTGGACTCTTCCGCAGCCTCTTTCCGTCCGCCTCAACCTCGTCCGATCCTCCCCATGATGCGCCCCTGCCATTCCGGACGATCTGGTTCTTTCCCGCGCGGGGATTTCTGCGCGGGGCGGATGCTTTGGACGGTGTTGTTTGCAAGGCTGCTTTTCGGAGCGTGGCTACCAGCCGCGGACAATCTCCCTCCTGCTGCCGAGAAGCCAGTGGACTTCGCGCGGGATGTTCGGCCGATTTTGGAACGGAGTTGCTATTCCTGCCACGGTCCCGGCAAGCAGAAGAGCAGTTTCCGGTTGGATCGCCGTTCAGCGGCGATGAAAGGGGGAGACATGGGGGTGGGGATTCTGCCGCACAAGAGTGCGGAGAGTCCGCTGATCCGGTATGTCGCGGGTCTGGAAGAAGGGCTGGTGATGCCTCCCGAGGGAAAACGGCTGTCGGCGGATGAGATTGGGATTCTGCGACGCTGGATTGATGACGGTGCGGCCTGGCCCGATCAATATTCCGGGGAACCGACCGGCCCCGCGGAGACATGGTGGTCCTTTAAACCGCTGCGGAAACCAGGCGTTCCGGAAGTGACTGCCGAAGATCGTCGCAACATCAAAAATCCCATTGATGCGTTCATTATTTCCAGGCTCCGGAAGTCTGGCGTGCCTCCCTCGCCGCAGGTGGATCGCCGCAGGCTGATTCGACGTCTGACACTGGATCTACATGGCCTGCCGCCGACCATCGAAGAGGTGCGTGCCTTCGAAACGGATACCTCTCGCGACGCCTACGAAAAACTCGTCGATCGGCTGTTGAGCAGCGAACGGTACGGCGAGCGGTGGGCACGGCATTGGATGGACGTGGCGCATTACGCCGACTCGCATGGGCACGACCAGGACCGCCCCCGTCCAAATGCGTGGCCGTACCGGGACTATCTCATCCGGGCATTCAACAACGACATTCCGTATGGGCGATTCGTCGCGGAGCAGGTGGCGGGAGACGTCCTCTACCCGCAGGATCCGGCGGCGATCCAGGCGACCGGGTTTCTGGCGGCGGGTCCGTTTGATGAAAGCTCCCTGATGAGCATTCTGGAGGATTCCATCGACCGGGTGATCGGGCAATACCTGGATCGGGACGACATCGTGACGACGACGATCTCCGCCTTTAACGGACTGACGGTCGGTTGCGCCCGCTGTCACGACCACAAGTTCGACCCGATTCCGCAGCAGGATTATTACGCGCTGCAGGCAGTCTTCGCCGGGATCGACAAGGCGGAACGCCTCTATGACGCTGACCCCAAAGTCGCCCAACGCCGCAAGGATTTGAAACACCAACTGGAGACATTACGCGGAACACCCTCTCCCGGCTGGCTGACGGCGGAACGGCGTCACAAGGTCGCGGAATTCGAGAAACAGAGAGCCGCACTCAAATCCCCCTGGCAGGTTCTGGAACCGACCGAGTGGAAAGCGGGGCAGGGTTCGATCCTGAAAGCGCTCTTGGACCGGTCCATCCTGGCAATGGGTCCGCGCCCCGAGCGAGACACATACACGGTGACTCTGAAAAGTGACCTTCCGACGATTACCGGTCTGCAACTGGAGGTCCTGACAGATGACACGTTGCCAAAACAGGGACCGGGTCGGATGGACAACGGCAACTTTCACCTGACCGCGATCCGGATCTCGACTTATCCGCAGGGACAAACCGACAAGCGGACGGACATCGCTCTTTCCCGGGCAACCGCTGATTTCAACCAGGAAGGTTGGGAAATCCACAAGGCGCTCGACAAGGATTCCGGAACTGCGTGGGGGATTCACCCGTCCGAGGGGCATTCGCACGTTGCGGTCTTCGAATTCGATAAACCGGTGGCTTTCTCCCCGGGAACGGCCCTGGTCGTGGAGATGGATCAGTTGCACGGTGGAGGACATCTGATCGGACGCTTCCGACTCTCCGCAACATCGGCTCCGCTTCCGCTGCATGACGAGGTTCGTCCGCTGACGATGGAGATCGCGGATCTGCTGGCAGTTCCCAGCACGAAACGGAACGACAGTCAGACCGAGCAAATCGCGCGGTGGCTGGAGACTCGACATCTGGAGCAGGAACTGGCAACCCTGCCGACGGAATCAAAAGTGTTTTGCGGGACGAATCAATTCACCGCCGCGGGGAGTTTCCGCCCGGTGACGGTTCCGCGGCCTGTCCATGTCCTCTCACGGGGAGATATCCACAAGAAAGGTGCGGAGGCGATGCCGGGGGCTTTGCAGGCTGTTCCGGCCCTTTCCTCTCGATTCACGCTCTCCGATCCCCAACAGGAAGGAGTCCGACGGGCCGCAGCCGTAATGGCTCGCTGATGACAGAACCCCGCTCCTTGGCGTGATGGCGAACCGGGTCTGGCATCACCATTTCGGAAGGGGATCGTCGATACGCCCAATGACTTCAGGAAGATGGGAGGACTCCATCGCATCCGGAGCTGCTCGACTGGCTGGCCTGCGAGCTGCGCGACAACGGCGGCTCGTTAAAGCCCATCGCCCGGTCTGAACCAATCAAGCAATATCGGCAGAAGAAGAAGTGAAATCGTTCCAAGCCGCCGACAAGCGGAGCAAACCGGCTCAACATCCCGGTGAATCGCCGCCGGACCCGGATGCGGAAATCATTCGAGACTCAGCTCTAGTGACGATCATCTGGAACAAATGCTCGCCTCACGACGTGCACCGTTCAACGATCAAGCCGAAGTTGCTATCTTCGGACCACTGACGTGATTGCCATCGACGAGTCCGAATCTCGCCGGCGGCGTAACCACCATCCTCCGGACGCGGGCGCTGATCCGGCCGCCAGAGTGCCGACAGATCGAGTACCAGTCCTCCCGTCTGCAGAAACTCGTCAACCCGCCCGCAGTGTCTCTGTGGACCTTGTCCCACATTACCGGTGCAGGCATCAACATTTACTATGACATGGAAAGATCAGCTCGCAACAGCAGCAAACAACGTGCAGAAAAGGTGACCATTGCATTCTCGAGAAGAGCGTCAGGTGGAGCTGCTAAGCCAAAGGGATTGGCGAGTTTCTATGCGTTCGCCAACAGCAGGAATTCATTTTCATCGATGGGGCTGATATGGGCATTGAATTCACGAATCGTTCTCGGCGAACAGCTTGGAACTCTCGGCGATGCTCTCGCGGCGTGCACTGTTGTCACGTGGTGCGGGGATTTGCGGGACTGGCATTGGCGCATCTCCTTTCCCAGGATTCCCTGAG
Source organism: Planctomycetales bacterium (assembly GCA_046349635.1). Taxonomy (GTDB): domain Bacteria; phylum Planctomycetota; class Planctomycetia; order Planctomycetales; family Planctomycetaceae; genus JAXMBX01. Next base: position 12,685 of record JAXMBX010000043.1, on the reverse strand, counting down.
TGCGGAGGAGGCCGGGAAGAATCAGGAGTTGAACGGCGGGTTGCATCACAAGGCGAAGGTCAAACGGGTGGTGCAGTTGTTCATGAATGGCGGCGCGGCCAGATGGACCTGTTCGACCGGAAACCAGAGCTGGAAAAACGCCACGGCCAAAAGGTGGATTTCAGGATCAAGGCGGCGGCGACCTCCGTGCCGGGTCCCCTGATGAAATCCCCCTACGCCTGGAAGCAACATGAGAATTGCGGGCGGTGGGTGAGCGACATGCTGCCACACATGGCGGGTTGCGTGGATGATCTGGCGTTCCTGATGGCGATGACCTCAAAGACCAATGTGCATGGCCCGGCCAGTTACCTGCAGACGACCGGATTCGTCCTGCCGGGATTTCCCTGCTGCGGGGCGTGGGTGAGCTATGCACTGGGAAAACTGACCGACAACCTGCCGACGTTCGTGGTGCTGCCCGATCCGCGCGGAAACACCGTACAACGCGATGGGAGATTTTCGGCCGGGTTTCTGCCATTTCACCAGGGGACGGTGATCAATCCCGCCGCACCGACGCCGATCGCCGACCTGAAGGCCGCGGCGAACGCCAAATATGTCACTCCTGAGGCCACGACGGACGGACTGCGGTTACTGCAAGGGATGAATCAGCGTTACGCCGAAAGTCACCCGGGAGATTCGCGCTGGGGCCGGGTCTCATCGTACGAGCTGGCGGCAAAGATGCAGTTGGCGGCGCGGAGGCCTTCGACCTGACGCATGAATCGGCGGCAACGCACAGGGCGTATGGGAGCGATATCGCGGGAATCGACGGGAGCTATGCGGCGGAATTGCCTGCTGGCGCGGCGGCTGCTGGAGCGGGGTGCGCTTACGTGCAGGTCTGGAGCGGAGCAGGGGGGCTGCAATAACTGGGATAATCATGGGAGCATTCCGACGCAGTTACCTCCGATGTGCAAGCAAGTCGATCAACCGACCGCGGCGCTGCTCAAGGATTTGAAATCGCGCGGACTGCTGGAAGACACGCTGGTCATCTGGACGACGGAATTCGGACGGATGCCCTTCACCCAGGGAAGCACGGGCCGGGACCACAACGGGGGGACATTCGTCACCTGGTTTGCAGGGGCCGGGGTCAAAGGGGGAAGTTCCTATGGCGAGAGTGACGAATTTTCGTACAAGGCGGCCAAAGACGTCACGACGTGCTACGACATGCACGCGACACTGTTACATCTGATGGGGGTGGATCACGAGAAACTGTTCGTGCGTCACAACGGAATCGATCGCCGTTTGACCGACGTTCACGGGCGAGTCATCAAGGAAATCCTGCAGAGTTAAGCCTCCGGATAGCGTGAGTCTCCGAATCGCAATCGACAGTCCCACCGGGGCTTTGATAGGATACGGGCAACCCTGATTGTTTACGTCGTCTGAAACAATCCTCCCGGAGCGCGGCATGTTGAGGATTCTCGGAACGCCGACCCGTTTGTGCGATGGCCTGTCGCGACGGGAGATGCTGCGCGTGGGGGGACTGAGCGCGCTGGGGTTGGGCCTGCCGCAACTTCTGGGGCAAAAGAACTCACAGTTGTCCGGAGCTGAAGTCTTATCGGCACCGAAGGCGAAAGCCAAATCCTGCATCGTCCTGTTTTTGATGGGGGGACCGCCGCAGCACTCCACCTGGGATCCGAAGCCTCACACTCCTCCGGAAGTGCGCGGGGAATTCGGCCCGATTGAAACGCGGACCGCCGGCGTACAGATCTGCGAATTGCTCCCCCGGACGTCGCTCGTGACGGATAAGCTGGCGATCCTGCGGGCCGTTTCGAGCGGTGACAATGCCCACTCGTCGAGCGGGTATTACATGCTCACCGGTTATCCGCACACGCCGATGAACTTCGAGAACGCGAATCCGGGGTTTCCGAACGATCATCCGCAGATGGCGGGGATCGTCCGCAAGTTCCTGCCGTCGAGAGGGAGCATGCCGGCGTCGGTTCGTCTGCCGCATCGGATTTTCAACACCGACGGTTCGGTCTGGCCGGGGCAGGATGCGGGATTTCTGGGACGAGCCGCCGATCCGTGGCTGCTCAACTGCAAACCCGCCGATCCGGACTTTCGCGTGGGAGATCTGAACCTGCACGTCGATGCGACCGAGCAGCGGCTGGGCGCACGACGGACATTGCTCGACCAGGTGAATCACAAGCTGGACCTGACCGCCCGCAGCGCGGTGGTGGGGAACTACGACCGCCTGACGCGACAGGCATTTGACCTGCTCTATTCCCGTGCCTCGCGGACGGCCTTTCGGCTGGAGGATGAACGTGCCGAAGTGCGAGAGCGGTACGGAATCACGCAGTTCGGGCAGAGTGTGCTGCTGGCGCGGCGGTTGGTGGAGGCGGGAGTCCGGCTGGTGCAGGTGAACTGGTACCGCAGCCCGGAAGAACCGATGGACGCTCCCTGCTGGGACAGTCATATCGGCGAGGCGAAGCGGCTGAAGACCGTCCTCGCTCCTAACTTCGACCAGGCCTTTTCCGCATTGATTGAAGATCTGTCGCAGCGAGGATTGCTGGAGGAGACGCTGGTGGTCTCGATGGCGGAATTTGGCCGTTCGCCGCGCATCAACGGGGTGGGGGGCCGCGACCACTGGGGTTCGGTGTATTCGGTCGCGATGGCGGGGGGTGGAGTTCGCGGCGGGATCGTGCATGGGGCCTCGGACAATCTGGGTGGGCAACCCAAAGAGGGGCGAGTCGCGCCGCAGGACATCACCGCGACCGTTTTCCATGCGCTGGGGCTCGATCCCCGGACCGAAATGCAGGATACGCTGGGGCGCCCCCTGCCGATCAGCCGGGGTGAAGTCATTCATCCCGTGCTGGGCTGAAATCTCCCCGGCTGCTCCCTTAAAAACCGTGGATTCCACGCAGGTTCGGGCGGCTAATTCCGCGATTTGTCCGTGTACACGGCATATTCGGCGGTGAAGCGATACTTTTACCCATTTCGAGACCCCGGTGGATTGTCACCCTCCGCCCGCTCGACCATAATCAAAGGCTCTATTTTTCCGTCTGATTCGCTGATTTCATTGACGATTTCCGGCCGGGGGGCGTACTGCGGGTGCGTCTCTTCCGAGATCGTTAAGCGTTCGCGATCCCGTCACCCTGCGATGAATTTTCCGTGAAATTTCCGACCGTGCCTCAGACTCCCCGGTTCGTCCGATCTGTCCCGGCCTGCCTGCTGCTCCTGCTCATGTTCCTGGGGTGGGGAACAGCGTTGCGCGCCGCGGATCTCAGTAACCTCGTGGGAAAAGCGAGTGTTGGGTTTGATGGCACTTTCCGAGTCGGGGCCTGGACCGAAGGACTCGTTGAGCTCAGCCCACCCGCTGCGGGAGCATTCCGGTTAGAGATCGATGCCCCCGACGCGGACGACAATGTCGTCACGTACAGCGGGCCAGTCGTGGAATTTAAAGCTGACCAGCGCAAACCGCAGATCCTGCGGTGCCTGTTCAAATCGGGACGAACCGAGGGAGAACTGGTATTCCGGGTGAAATCCGAATCGGCAACCCGCTGGGAAAGCCGCATGAAGCCGGATGCCTCTCGCGAGGGTGCGGTTCGACCGGCATTGACCTACGCCAAAAAGCTCTGGATTTCGATCGGAAAGCCGGCGGGACTGGGTGCGCCGGGTGCAGAGGCAAACCGGGAAACAGAAATTCCCTTTGCGTTCCGCGCGCTGGAAGAGACCCGCACACTTCCCGAAAGCTGGCTGGGCTATCAGGGGATCGACAGCGTGATACTGGTCGCCAATGCCGGGGATAAGAATGGAAAACGTCTGATCGAATCGATGTCTCCGGCCCAGCATCGGGCGCTGGAAGAGTGGGTCGGAAGCGGGGGGCAACTGTTGCTCGGCGTCGGCAAAAACTCCAAGGAGTTTGCCGGCGGGCCGGTCGGTAAATGGTTCCCCGGAAAGATCGAGGGGGAATATCAGCTCCGGACCTTCGCTCCGTTGCAGACCTTCGCCGGAAAACCGGTCCGGTTCGATCAGGGGGCCACTTCCGCCCAGATACAACTGGATGCGCGACAGACGCTGGTCCCCGGAGTGAACGGTGTCCTGGCGGGGGAATATCCATTCCGTCTGGGACGAATCACGTTCGTGGCGCTCGATCTGGACCATCCCTTATTTGAAAAGTGGGAATCGGTCACACGTTTCTATGAACTCCTCCTGATCAGGGGGGTCGATCGCTCACAGAACGTCACCGCCCGAAAGACAGGGGCACGCCTGTCTCACTCCGGCGTGAGCGATCTTTCCACCCAGTGGTATCAGGCGGTCTCGAACGTCGAGGGGGTCCGCCGGACCTCCATCTGGGGCAATCTGGCCTTGATCCTGGGTTACCTGATCCTGGTCGGCCCGCTCGACTATTTTGTCGTGCATCGGGTTCTGAAACGTCCGGAACTGACCTGGCTCACGCTCCCCGTCTGGATTCTGGTGGGAGCCGGATGCGGCCTGGCGTTGGCGCGAAGCAGCAACGGCACACAAGTTCGGACCAATCAAGTCTCCGTCGTAGACATCGACCAGGGAACCGGAACGGTGCATGGCCGGAGTTGGTGGACGCTGTACAGCCCGGAGACACGGCGTTATACGATTTCGGGCACGGCACAAGACATCCTCCCCAAGGGGGGTGAGTCCGCAGCCTCCCCGCCAGCCAACGGGTGGTGGGCCCCCCCGGAAAACATGGTCGGAGGACTGTACCGCAAAAGCGGCCTGCAATTCGGACGACGGACTTATGCCCTCTCCGAGAATGAGTCCACGCTGGAAACAGTCCCCCTGCAGGTCTGGTCCACCAAGGGCTTTTCCTCGGACTGGACGGGGAACGCCAAGCCGTTCGTGAAAAGCACGCTGCAGAGCGCGGGTACGGGCTTCGGGGTCCTGTCGGGAACGATTACCTGGGAATTGGGCGAGGACCTGGAAGACTGCGTGCTGGTGCACGGCAACCGAATCTTCTTTCCGGCGATCGGAGGTCGTGGTTCCAAGAGCCGCAACCTGCCCACCGGCATCGAATGGACTCCGGTCCTGTCCTCACAGTCGACGCAGCGCGACCTGCGAGGATTCCTGACCAAGATCCAGATCCGGAGCGTCGCGACGGGGGCCTCCACCAATTCCAAGCCGGTCGAGGAAATTCAGACTGTGACCGGCCTGTATGACGTCAATTCCCGCAACATTTCCGAAATCCTGACGACGCTGAGCTTCCACGAATACTCCGGCGGAACGGACTACACCGGACTCAAGAATGACATCCTGGGACAGATGGACTGGTCGGCGCACCTGCGACTGGGGCGCGGCGTCCTGTTCGGCCGGATCAAGAAGACCGCCCTCAAACTGGCGATCGACCCCGCAGCCTCCCAGACAGACTCAGACGGCCAGGAATACACTTACATTCGCTCGTTGCTGCCGGTCACACGCCTGCAGAACGTCGATCTTCGAAATTTCGACAGCCCGAAAAAAGCCCTGGAAAAAGAAAAGGAAGGGGAACCGGCCACGTCGGGGACTCCCTGACCTGCTTCCGATTCTTTTCCCGCTCTCCCGCGTGCCTTACGAACTTAGGAACTTTCCCGTGATTGAAACCCGACAACTCACCAAGCGCTACGGCGACCTGATTGCCGTGAACAACCTGGACCTGCAACTGAACCAGGGGGACGTGTTCGGCTTTATCGGTCCGAACGGCTCGGGGAAGACCACGACCATGCGGATGCTGGCGACGCTGCTCAACCCGGATTACGGGGAAGCCTACGTCTGCGGGAAGTCGATCTACACCCACCCGCAGGAGATCCGCCGGCTGGTCGGTTACATGCCGGACTTCTTCGGCGTGTACGACGACATGAAGGTCATCGAGTACCTGGAGTTCTTCGCCGCGGCGTATCGCATCAACGGCCCGAACCGCCGCAAGGTGTGCGAGGAAAAGCTGGAACTGGTGGATATGACCTACAAGCGGGATGCGATGGTCAACGAGCTGTCGCGCGGACAGACGCAGCGCATCGGCCTGGCCCGCGTGATGCTGCACGAACCCCAAGTCCTGCTGCTGGACGAACCGGCGAGCGGTCTCGACCCCCGCGTGCGGATTGAAATCCGGAACCTGCTCAAGCGGCTGGGCGAACTGAACAAGACGGTCGTGGTCTCCAGCCACATCCTCCCCGAACTGGCGGACGTCTGCAACAAGGTGGGGATGATTGAAAAGGGGATCCTGTTCGTCAACGGGAAGGTCTCCGAAGTGATGCAGCAGGTCCGTAAGGCGATCATCCTGAACCTGAAGGTGAAGGAAAACCAGGACAAGGCGGCGAAGCTGCTGGAGAAACACCCGCTGGTGGACACCGTCGAGGATGAGAAGGGGACGTTGGTGGTGACCCTGAAACCGGAGACGCTGGATTACAGCGACATTCCGAGCGACCTGATCGCGGACGGGTTCAAGCTGACGCTGTTCCGTGAAGAGGAACTGAACCTCGAAACGGCGTTCATGGAACTGACCAAGGGCCTGGTGCAGTAGTCCTGTAGCGGGACTGTGGTCAATCTTTTCGCCCGAGCAATTTCGGGTGGATGAGCCACTGCAGGACACCGGGCGCCGATGTAACCCGCTCGGGGAATTTCCACGTAAGGCGACGTTCCCTTCGCGACTTCGATCTCCTCCCGCCGATCAAAGCGGAGAGGCAGCGGCTCAGGTCCGCTCGTGCCCGACAAATGCGACGCAATCCTCGGTGTGGGCTTTTCGCGTTTCCGCCATCCAGTTCGCATTCACCCCGGCCCGGCTTTGGGTTCGGGCACCAGCACTCACGGGGAGCTTTAACTTCTGCCGCAGGAGTTCCGCCGTCTGACGGCCCGCTTCAAGGGGCTGTGAATCAGCTTGTCGGGAATGTCCAGCTTGGGGGAGAGGGTTTCGACCAGTTCGAGAAACCGCCGTTCTCCTTTGGGGGTCAAAGGCCGCTCGTCATCCGGCCTGTCCCAGTCTTCACGCCCACCGCGACGGCATGACGGACAATCCAGAGCAGCATGTGATTTCTCCTGTTCATACCGATTTCATGGCGTCAAGACTTCCGGGTTCACGATGTTTTCCGGGCGCCCCCCCTGCAGCGCGGTGACAATCTGCCGTGCGGCCCGCGTCCGCAGTTCTTGGAGCGATTCGTGTGAGACGAAGGCTGCATGCGGCGTCAGGATGACGCGGGGATGCTCGAAGAGGGGAGAATCCAGGTGGGGAGGCTCCGGCTCGAAGACATCGAGAGTGACGCCTCCCAGGCGATTGGCAGCCAGCGTTTCTGCCAGAGCCTCGTGATCGATCAACCCGCCACGCGAGGTGTTAACCAGAATTGCTCCCGGTTTCATCCGGGCGAGGGTCTCGCGGTTGATCATGTGCTTAGTGTCGCTCGTCAGCGGCAGATGCAGGGTGATCACGTCCGAGGTCTGGAGCAGGGTCTCCAGATCCACGGCGGCGATTCCCGCGTCTGAAATTTTTCCGGACCGGCTGCAGGCCTGCACGCGGAAACCGAACGCACTCGCCTTGCGGGCGACTTCCTTGCCGATCTTGCCGCAGCCGACGATCCCCAAAGTCAATTCCGAGAGGCGGCGCATCGGCGGGCCTTCGGCGAGGTTATAGACCCCTTGCTTCGTCCGGGTGTGGAAGAAGCCGACATTTCGAACGGCCGCCAGGATGAGGGCCAGCGTATGGTCGGAGACTTCCGAGACGCAATAATCGGGGACGTTCGTCACCGGAATCTTACGGCGGGTGGCCTCGGCGACGTCGATGTTGTCGAGGCCGATGCCAAAGCGGGTGATGACGCGGCACTGAGGGGCAGCCGCGATGACGGCGGTGGTGACCGGGGCCCAGTTCACGCCGATGGCGTGGACGTCGCGGGCCAGTTCGATGAGTGCTGCTTCGGAATGATCGTCGGCACTGACGACTTCAAAACCGGCCTGTTCGAGAATGTCCCGTTCGAGGCGATCATCCGGCCAGGCACGGTCGGTCAACAGGACACGAATTGAGGCTGACATGCAGGAGCCTCCTCTGGACTTTCAAAGTCCTGCAAGCGCTCTGCCCACGGAGCCTATCTGTTATTAACTGGCGCTTTCGGCGGCCAGTTCGACCATGCGTTGAGCGGGAACCACCAGGCGATCCCAATGCTTGAGCATGTAGTCGGGGGGGCCACCCTTGTTTGCCACCTGTTCCGCCACCTTGATCACGGGCACCATCTCGATCGCGTCCCACGGGCAGACGGTCAGGCGGTAGGGGTCGGACTTCTTGGTCGGGATGGCGACGCAGACTTCGCAGCCGACGCAGCGTTCGACGTCGATCTCACACCAGGACTGCAGAACGGAGATGTCCTCCCCGGGAACCTTGGAAATGCAGTCCACGGGGCAGACTTCCAGACAGGATTCGCAGCCGGTGCAATTATCCGCATTGATGACAGCGACTTCCTTGGGAAGCTTCTTGCGGGATCCCGCCTTGGCCATCGTCAGTCTCCAAATGGTTATTTATCAAGGATTTGGCAGGGGTCAGAGGCGTCGACCCGCTACCCGCCGGCAGTTCAGTCCGTGACAAAGCCAGCCCAAAAGTTCATAAGCCACTATGAATTATAGAGTTGATTCACAGGGACGCCAACCGGTGTTCGGGGGCTTCCCGCAGTTCTCTCAGAATTGAGACTTCCGCATTCAAACTTTAGCGCGGGGCTTCGACCGTCACCTTGAGCAGAACTTCGTCATCCTTGCGTTTGACGGTGACATTGATCGTCTCTCCCGGCTTAAATTTGCGGAGCGCAACGTCAAAATCCTCAAGGTTTTCGATTTTGTTATCCCCCAGCTTGATGATCCGGTCGCCGGCTTTCAGGCCTCCCTTTTCGGCAGGGCTGCCCGGAGCGGCTCCGCCAATCGAATAGCCCGGCTGATCGGAGGAAAAGTCGGGGATGCTGCCGAAATAGGGGCGGCTCCCTTCCTTGGCCTTGGCGACCGGGGCGGCGACCTGGGTGAATTCCGGGGGCTTGTCGGCGTTGGCGACATCGACCGCAATTTCCGCGATCATCGACACCACCCGTCGCATGGCGGGAACGTTGATCTTCTCCCAGTCATCACTGGGGCGGTGATAGTCAGAATGGGTTCCCGTGAAGAAATGCAGGACGGGGATCTTCTTCAGGTAGAAGGAGGTCTGGTCGCTGGGGCCAGTCCCGGCTGGGATCGAATTCAGCTTGAAGTCGTACTTGGTACACAGCTTCGTAAGGGCCGGCTCCCAGATGGGGGAGGTCTTCGTCCCGAAGACGGAGAGCTTGTTGTCGGTCATCCGGCCCACCATGTCGAGGTTGAGCATGGCCACGGTTTTGTCCAGCGGGATGACCGGGTGCGCCACATAGTGCGCGGACCCGATCAGACCGTTTTCTTCCGCCGTGAAGGCGATGAACAGAATGCGGCGTTTGAGTTTCCCCTTGTGGGCGCCGAGTTCGCGGGCCAGTTCCAGCAGGCCCGCTGAGCCGGAGGCGTTGTCATCCGCCCCGTTGTGGATTTCTTTCGAGCCGGGGGCAAGGGAGTTCTGGCCTCCGCGTCCCACGTGGTCGTAGTGTGCGCCGATCACGACGGTCTCATCGCTGGTTCCATCCAGAGACGCGATGATGTTTTTGACTTCGTTCTTCACATGCTTGATCGTGATCACCCCCTTGAGCGTCCAGCCCGTCAGGGGGGCACTTTGCGGCTTGAGGGTTTCGTCGATTTTCTGTTCGATACTGCTGAGGTCTGTCTTCAGCGATTTCTTAAGGAGCTGGTCGATCACGCGACGGGTGACATGCAGGATGGGGATCGAGCGGGCGTCCTGGCCGCCGTAGCCGAAGTCCATCAGCGCATCGGTTTCTCCCGCTTCGACCACTTTTTCCTGCCGCTTCAGTTTCTCGACCGTTTCGGTCAGTTTTTTCTTCGCGACCAGCAACTTCTCGTTGTCCTTATCTGCGATCGCCACGAGTTCCGTCGCCGCTTCCACGACAGACTTGGAGGCGGTCTGGACACTTTTGCGAGCATTCTTGAGGGCTTCGCGGGCGGTGTAAGGGTCGTCGACGATAATGACCGCCTTGGCTCCCCGGTTGACCGCCTCACGGAGCTTGGAGTTCAATTCGGCATGTCGGGAGATCTGCCCGAACGAGCCTTGAAACGCGCCGTGCGGGTTCCCCTGGGTGGGGTTCCGCCGCATGATGACCGCCGTTTTCCCCTTGAGGTCGATCCCCTCGAAATCCTGGTATTTCTTGTCGGCGGCGTCGATTCCATAGCCGCAGAAAACCAGTTCTCCCTGCAACTCCCCGTTACCGCTGAAGGAGACGGGGGTGAAATCCTTATTCAGTTCACATCGCAGGACGGTCCCATCTTTATCCGTGAAGACCAGTTCATTGGGGGCACCGATTTCGGCGGAGGTTTTCATCTCAAACGTCTGATACGGTCCCCCGTTCACCAGATCGAGTCGCAGCCCGGCCTTTTGAAACTCACTGCGGATATATTCCGCAGCCAGATCGAGTCCCTTCGAGCCTACTCCGCGCCCTTCCAATTCATCGGAGGCGAGATAACGGACGTCATTCCGCAGACGGGTTTCAACCGCGGTCGAGGCTTCCTCGCTGGAGGCCCAGGGCGCGAACGATACCGTTACCAGGAGCAGAAACATCCCCCACGTCCGAACCGGCCCTCCAGCCTCCATGTTGCGCATCGTCATTGTCTTTCGTTGATTCATTGATGCCCCCGGGATTCTACCCAGAAATTCGCCAGGCTTATCCTCCGTGGCCTGATGCGTGAATCATAGGGGGAAGAGGAGAGATCTGCCAGAGTCTGCGGCGTTGGCGGGGGCAGGCGAGTAGCTGGGGCTGGGAGTGCGGGGCGGGATCTCCGCCAATAAACGAACCGCAGAAAGAACGTTCACCGAAATGACAAGCCGGCTTGTGAACGATCTGTGACAAACGTCTTTCTGCGGTCAATTCATTGTTCAGTGGCGTACGGTCTACTTGAGTTGCTCCAGAGTGATCAGGGCTTCGCGGGCTTTCTCAATCCCTCCGAGCGCATCCACCAGGCGCTTGGCTTCAATCAGATCGCTGGCGCTCAACTGGGCCCCCGCGTCTCCCCGACGACGCCCCCAGGAGAAAATATTGGGTTTGCGATACTTAATGACGCTGACTAGTCCTTCGGAAACGACGATCCCCTTTTCCGCCTTGAGGGCCGCGACGACCGTCTTGGGGGAGGCGCTGGGGTGTTCCGTCAGATACTCCTTGACCGCCGCGGTGCGCATCCCGCGCTCCAACTGAGGGCCTTTTGCCATGTTTGATCTCTCCGCTGTCCCTGCAACTACGGAATGATCACCTCACCGGGAGCAGGACAAAAAATGACCGGCGGGGCGAAAAAATGAGCTACATCTATTTTATACATAGTCTCGTAAGAGGTGAATTGCAAGATGGACTGCAAGAGACTGCGCGGTTTTTTGCAGAAGCCTTGTCCTGGGAGTCGGATCCTGCCAAATCTCAATTCTTTGAGGGAAAAATACAGACGATTCGAAAACACCGCCGGGTACTATGTCCCTAGCAAGAATGATACGGAGGCCGTGTGTCTTTTATGAGAGGGGGTGTCTCGCGTCTGAGGAGCTGTGTGTCGCGAGGTCGATCCGGGAGCTCAGATCGTCATTGCGGAAAAGCCGCCGTCCACGACCAGGTTGGCACCGGTCAGGAAGCTTCCGGCCTTGGGGCTGGCGAGGAGCAGGGCAGCCCCGGCGAGTTCGCTCGATTCGCCGAAACGCTTCATCGGCGTGTGCCGCATCACACTTTCCACGCGATCGGGGGTCAGAACCTTGCGGTTTTGTTCCGCGGGAAAAAAGCCGGGGGACAGGGCATTCACCCGGATTCCGTGCGGCGCCCATTCGCGAGCCAGGTTCTGCGTCAGATTCAACACGGCAGCCTTCGACGCGGAATAGGTGAAGACGCGCGACAGGGGAGTCATCGCACTGAGCGAGGCAATGTTGATGATCGAGCCGGGATTCTTGCGCTCCAGCATATAAGCACCGCAGACCTGACAAGCCAGGCGGACGCCACGCAGATTCACATTGAAGATCCGATCCCATTCCTCATCGGTAATCTCCAGGAACGGGGTGGGGGAGTTCACCCCGGCTCCATTGACGAGGATCTGCAGCGATTTGTTTTTGCCACGGAGATCGGCCACCAGCGCTTCGAGGTCCGCCCGATCCGTGCTGTCCGCACCGAAGAAGCAGGCTTTGCCCCCCAGCGAGGTTAATTGAGCGGCCTTGTCCCGCCCCTGTTCCGCATTGCGGCCCACGATGATCGTCTCCGCACCGGCAAAGCACAGTGCCTCCGCAATCGCGCCTCCCAGAACGCCCGTCCCGCCAATGACGACAGCCGTCTGCCCCTGCAGTCCGAACAGTTGCTGCAGGTATTGAGCAGCGAGGGAGGGTTTATCCTGATCCGGCATCGGAAATCTCAAATCGAGGCCGGTTGAGATCCGGCGGGAAGGAAATTAATCAGTCAATGAATTCGAGAGTCACGGGCTGGGGAATGATGCGGGCCTGCCAGGCACGGTCGAGGAGAGTTTTGACCGCGTCCCGGCCGCGCGGGCCGAAATCGAGCGTCCAGTCGTTGACGTACATGCCCACGAATTTGTCCGCCTGTTGCGTATCGAGGTCACGCCCGTACTGGAGGGCATGCTTGAGAGCTTCCTGGCGATG
>JAXMBX010000042.1:0-45477 GCA_046349635.1 Planctomycetales bacterium | reverse complement strand
CCCTTGCTCACTAAGGACTTAGACCGAAAATCAATTTTTGAAAATTGAAATCCGAAGCGAAATTTCAGCGCTGTAACAGGCGGCGATAAAGATCCTCATAGCGCGAAATCGCCTGCGGCCAGGTGAATTCCGCACGCACTTTTTGTGCGGCCTTCTCGGCCATCTCTTTTGACGCAACTCGTTTCCCAATAGCCTGTTGCATCGCATCCGCCAGTTCCCCGCAGGCGCCGGAATGAACGCTTATCCCGGTTTCGCCCGGAAGTATGAGATCCTCCACTCCTTCGACACGCGTAGAGATCACCGGCAGGCCGGCGGCCATCGCTTCCAGCAGCACGTTGGGCATGCCCTCCCACAACGAGGAGAGGACAAAAACGTCAGCGGTTTTCATCAATCGTGGGACGTCGTCGCGGTACCCCAGGAGCTGCACGCAATTCCCCATTTGCCGCGCACGAATCCACTCTTCAATCTGCTCTTTTTCGGCCCCCTGCCCCACGATCAGCAGATGCACGGCGGGAGACTTGGCACGAACCATCTCAAAGGCCTGCAGCAAATCGAATATCCCCTTCTGCGGATCGAGTCGCCCCACTGTCAGAAACACAAACGCATCTGATGGAACCCCGAGTGAGGCACGATCCAGCGGCTCGGCCTGCGCGAATTTTTCGAAGTCCACTCCGTTGGGAATGACCTCTATTTTCGCGGGTGACAAACCCGCATGTTGCATCGAATGTGTGGCGACGGCCTGGCTGACGCAGACATGATTATCAACGAGAAATTCGGTCCAGCGATCGAGTCGCAGATACCACGAAGAACGACGTTCCGCCACGCGAATTCCGGAAACGATGCGGGGCACACCGGCGAGTTTGCCCGCGATGCGTCCCAGCAGATTGGCATGAAACAAATAAGTCTGCAGGATCTTCGGCCTCTGCTGTTTCAGCGCGCGCGTTAACTTGAAAATCACCGACAGGTCCATTGAGTTTCGCGCGTTCAGACAGGTGATAGGAATTCCCGCTTCAAGCAAAGGAGCGGTCATCACTCCGCCGTTCGAGAGGCAATAAACCTGTGGATCCCACTCAGCACGATTCAGCCCCAGCACCAGGCGCACGAACGCCCGCTCGGCCCCGCCGGGGTCGAGTTCCGTAATGCAAAACGCGATTGGAATAGGCTGCTGCGGGGCGGTCATGGAAGACTAGAAACCCATGAAACTGCTGAAACACCGGGTGAGACGCTTCCCTGAGGACTTATCGGCTGATAGGGTGGCACCCACGGGAAAAAACACTCAAGACAGGCGATAATTCCGGCTTTGCAGTCGCTATCGGCCTGAGGTCATTCTGGAAATTATCGGGAGTGGACACCATGTCGCGCACGGCATTAAAAGTAACGGTGTGCCTGGCTTTGCTGGGACAGGCCTTGAGTGATACGCAGCCTCGGGCCGTTGCTGCGGAAAAAACCGATTTTCTCCGGGAGTTACAGACGGAAGCGATCAGCAAAGGGAAATCCCCGCTCGCCCACTGGGGCCCTTCCGGAAGTATTTACGCCGAGTGGAGCACACACAGCAACCGTCTGATTCCGGTTTACACCTTCGGGACCAAAAACTCCGGGGCAGGCATTGATCTCACCAGTTACCAGGGCGCAAACAGTCCGTATCGTACCGCGGACGCGCTCCAGAAGATCTATATGCGGATGCCGTCGAACTCGGTGAATCCGAATGCGGAATACATCGACCAGACGAATATTTTCGACCTGCAACAGGCCGCTCTGAAGGCGGGAAAAAAGAACATCATCCTGGTCGTGTTCGATGGGATGGACTGGCAGACAACGCGTGCCGCGGCCCTCTACAACCTGAAAAAAATCGGTTACACCGCGGGTCGGGGAACCGGAACCCATTTTCAGACTTATGATGCGGGGGGCACCTCTCAATACGGCTTCATGGTCACCAGCCCACACAATGAGGGGACGGACGTGGATGTGAATGCCCAGACCGTCAAGAACCCCGGTGGCAAGATGTTTGGAGGCTATAACGTTGAACTCGGTGGCCCCAATCCCTGGACACCCGGCAGCGACGTCCAGTACCTGATTTCGAAATCCAAGAACCCTGCCGGACAACACGCCTACACGGACTCTTCCTCCTCAGCGAGCAGCATGACGGCGGGAATCAAGACCTACAACAACGCTGTAAACGTCGATTTCCAGGGGCAACAGGTGCGGACGATTGCGCACATCGCCCAGGCGGCGGGTTACTCGGTGGGAGCAATCACCAGCGTGCCGATCAGCCACGCCACGCCTGCCGCCTCCTATGCCCACAATGTGGAACGGGACGACTACCAGGATCTCACGCGGGATCTTCTCGGATTGAAGTCCGTGAGCCATCCGAATCAGCCCTTATTGGGATTGGATTTGCTGATGGGAACCGGCTGGGGAGCGGAGGTTCAGGATGTCAAAAGTGGTAAGAAGAAACAGGGAGACAACTTCGTCGCCGGTAACCTGTATCTGGCCGCAGACGACCTGAAACAGATTCGGGCGGAGAACGGCGGGAAATACATCGTCGCCCAACGGACCGCGGGAGTCACCGGAGCGGATGGGATCCAGCGCGGGGTGGCAGAAGCGCTCCAGCTCAAAAAGCGATTCCTGGGATTTTATGGCGTGGCAGCGACGGGGCACCTGCCGTTTGCCACTGCGGATGGGAAGTTCAACCCAACCATCGGCAAGGGTAAGGAAAAGGGGAAAGAGGTCTACACGGAGGCTGACCTCATCGAGAATCCAACCTTGGCGGATATGACAGAAGGGGCATTGAAGTATCTTTCCGCGCAACCCACGAAAGGCTTCTGGCTGATGGTGGAGGCGGGAGATGTGGATTGGGCCAACCACGACAACAACATCGATAATTCGATCGGGGCGGTCAATTCCGGCGACAGGGCGGTCAAAACCGTGACCGACTGGGTGGAAAAACACAGCAACTGGCAGGAGACCGTGGTCATTGTGACGGCAGATCACGGCCATTACCTGTTCCTGGATCAGCCGGAATTGTTGTTTCCTCCCACGAAATGAGATCGACGGGGCCGGGAAAACTCCCTGAGAGTCCGCCTGTCGGGAAAAGTTTACGAAACCGGGCGAATAGCGGCTTAAGGCAGGATGCTTTTATTCCCGCCCAAACCGGGCGGAGGGGCTGAAAACCCCCCTCTCCCCCTCGTTCTTTCGGCTCTGAAACGCCGATGCAGGGAGTGGCTGAGTCTGCGCACGGATTCCGTTCATCCCGGAAGTTGATTCCGGGTTGAAAAGTCCGTTTCTATGGAGGGGAATTTGAAAGAAAAATAGCGATTGTTCGCCGTTTTTTCTTCAACGCAGATATTTGGGTCAGATAAGATAGACAAGGTGCGAGTGTCTTTGTTTCCCCAGCGGAAATCCTGAAACTCGCGGCGAGCAGCATCACGTTTCGAATCCCCAGGCAATTTGCGGGCTTACGACTGCGGTTTTGTACGACTGATGCCCTGTCTGTATTCCACAATCTCACGGCTCTGGAAGAACCTCGATATGCATTCCCTTCGAACTGATTGGCGACTTGGCGTTTGCGCTCTCTTCCTTGGACTGCTGGTTGGACAAAGCGTTTCAGCGGGTGAACCCGCCCCGAAAGTCTGGAGCCAAAAGCTCGGCAATGAAACGTTCTTCGCTGTGGGTCTCAAAGCTCCCACCGTCGAGATGCGCGAGGCGACCCCGATCGATCTGACGATTGTTGTGGATACCACAGCCAGCCAGACGGGACACTACCGCGCTCGTGCCTTGAGCATGGTGCGCGAGGTTTTAAAGGACTTCTCCGCCAAGGACCGGGTCCGGATTTTTGCTCTCGATGTGAAACTGGAATCCCTGATGCCGCAACTGGCCGGGGCGAAGGATGCTGATACCGAAAACGCAATCACTCGCCTGTCCGAGCGAATCCCTCTGGGATCCACCAATCTGGGACAAGGACTGACGCAGGCCCTCCAAACTGTTCCTGATTTCGAAGAGGGACGTCAGACGGGTCTGCTGTACATCGGCGACGGAATGAGTTCTACCCACCTGATCAGCAGCGACGAAATGCGTGAGTTCGTGAATACGGCGATCGGACGTCGCACGCCGGTCCACTCTTACGTGGTCGGCCGTCGGATCGACCTGGCGCTGCCGGGAGTCCTGGCCCAGCAGACCGGCGGAATCACCGTGACGGATGGCGCCTCTGCGGCGCAGATTGGCCAGAAGGGTGAGGAACCGGTCAATGCCGCGCGGATTCTGTCCCGCGGGTTGTCGCAACTGGTCCTATACGGCAGCCGACTGCAAAGTGCCGATCCGCAGGTCACGCTGATGACGACCGCACTCCCCCCGCTCCGCATGGACCGGGACACGATCGTGCTGGGAAAATTCACGGGAAGCGGATCTGACATTCAAATCGGCCAAACCATTCTGGGAGAGACCCGGACCTTCAAATTGGAATTGGGTTCCACCGCTCGTCTGAATTGCCTGGCCTCTCTCTGGCAGGTGGGTCAAGGGAACGAAGGCTGGTCATTGCCGCTCGCGGGCGAGCATCAGATTGAGATGGCGCAACGCGCGTATCTGAAACAGGCGGATCTCGTCGCGGACATGACTGAGGAAGCCATCAAGTCGAACAACAAGGAGCAGGCGCAACTGGGTGTGGATTCGCTGCGCCAGATGGCCCCCGAACACAAGCGCTTGAGCGTGCTGGCCCAGCAGGTTGCGTTGCAGAACGAAGCTCCTCCCTCGCGCAACGAAGCGAAGCAGGACGACACGGATGACAAGAAGAACGTTTCCGCTCCCCGCCCCGGGACGAACCTGGAAGCGGAAGAAGCACGGCGCGAAGTCGCGGCCCAGCAGATGACCGCCGAAGTCACCAACAAGATTGAACTCGCCCGCAAACTGGTCAAGACGGAAGCGGACGCGGCTCTCGACTTGATCAAGCGACAGTTAACCACGGTCCTCTCCTCGCAGGACATCAACCCGGAAATCCGCGACCAGTTGCGCGACCGGCTGGTGATCGTGTGGCGGGAACTGATGAGCAAGCGTGACGTCATGATCGCTGAAGAAGCACAGCGTCAAAGCCGGGCCGCGGTGCTGGAGGCCCAGCGGCGGCTTGTCGACAAGCAGCAACTCGAAGAAGAGCGGATCAACCAGTTGATCGACCGCTCCCAGGCATTGATGGAAGAAGGCTTCCATGGGAATGCAAACGCCTTTGAAGAAGCGGAAGGTGTCGCCCGGACTGCGGTCCTGATGCTGCCCGGCCAGAAAGAACCGGCGGCGGCGCTGTTCGACGCGGAAGCGGCCGGCCAGTTGGATAAATCGTTCCGATTGCGTCAGGCACGTAACGACAAGTTCCTGGAAGCTCTGCACCAGGCGGAACTGGCTCACATCCCGTTCCCGGATGAACCTCCCTTCGTGTATCCCCCGGTGGAAGTCTGGCGCCAGATTTATGAAGAACGGGTCGTCCGGAAGAACTGGGCCCAGACCGATCTCCGCCGGTACAGCAAAAAGGAACAGGAGATCCGGAACGTTCTGGAGAAAGAACTCGACTTCCCGTTGAGTCTCGTGGACGAATCCGTGCAAAACGCGTTGGAAATCCTGCGGAATCGCATTACTCCCCGCATCGACATCATGCCCGAGAAGAAGGCTCTGGATGAAGAATCCATCTCCCTGGATACCCTGACAGTCAACCTGAGCGTCTCGGGCATCAAGGTGAAGGTGGCACTCAAGCTGATCCTGCAGGACCACGGCTTGACCTATGTGATCGAAGACGAAGTGTTGAAGATCACAACGCAAGCGGCGGCCCGCAAGAAGCGCGTCATTAAGGTGTACAGCGTTGCCGACCTCGTTGTTCCGATCCGCTCCGGCGGTGGTGGTATGGGTGGTGGTATGGGCGGCGGCATGATGGGCGGCGGCATGGGCGGCATGGGTGGTGGTATGGGCGGCGGCGGTATGATGGGTGGCGGTATGGGCGGCGGGATGGGTGCGTTCAATATCCCCGACAAGATTCCCGATCCCCGCAGCCAATGCTCCCGCAGCCGGAAAAACGCCGCAGGAAAAAACCGCGCCTCAGAAAGGGAAAGCCTCGCCGGCCAAACCGGGGCGTAATCAGCTTGGATCGAAGACCGCCGCTCCTCGTGGCCAGGCCTTCGCCCAGGTTCAGGATCAAACCCCTGATCAGAAAAGCCTGAACGACGGCAAAAAAAAACCGAGCCTTTAAAGTCAAAAGAGGCGGGTCAGGCGAAGTCCAACAATGAAGTCGTCCCTGAAAACCGGGTGACCCCCGAAATCGTTCTCCCGTCCTTGAAAAAGGGAGATCCGGCGGGCACATGGAACGACTTTTTTGCCAAGGAACGTCCGAATCCGGAGACGGTGCGCCAATTTGTGCGCAAGCTGCACGAAGCCAAACGCTATGACCACGTCATCGCGGCGCTGCAGGCGGCGATCCTGAACGGGCAGGAACAGCCTTGGATGTATGAAGTCCTGGCGTTGACGATGGAAGTCAGCGGCTATCCGAAAGAAGAGGTCGAACGGGCGCTCCTGTCCGGCATGGACGGCGACCCTGGGGACTATCCGGGGACATTGTACCTGGCGGCCTACTTTGTGCGCCTAGGGCGCGAATCACGGGCCTTGCAGCTTTATCGCGAGGCCTCCCGCCTGGCCCCCGAACGGGCGGAACCTTATCTCCTGGGACTGAAACTGGCTCGCCAGTTGAAGGATATTGACGGCCTGGAATGGGCCTGCACGGGGATCTTGAAGTATGCCTGGGGCAAGGATCACGCACAGCAGCAGAAAGAGGCGGCTGAGGCGGCGGCGGATGCCCTGAAACTTCTGAAGGATGAAGGTCAGACGGCGCGGCGGGAGACCTTTCAGCGAACCATGGAAGAAGCCAGGCAGCGGGATCTGCAGATTCGCCTGGAGTGGAGCGGCGAAGGGGATCTGGACATGCAGATTGGGGAGCCGGGAGGAAGCGTCTGTTCCTCGGAACAGCCGGAAACGCCCAACGGTGGTTCCTATCTGCATGACGGTTTCGGCCCCGATCCGAAGAATTCCTACGAGGAATATCTTTGTCGTCGCGGTAAGCCGGGCGATTACCGGATTCTGATCCGCAAGATTCGAGGTCCGATTGTGGCCGACCGGGCGACGTTGACGATCCTCCGGTATCAGGGGACACCCTACGAATCGAAACGAGCCATTCCGATCATCGTCGGCAACGAAGAACAGGCTTACAACATGACGCTGAATGCCGGGCGTCGTGAGCCGATGACTGTGAAATCCGCGGCCCCGTGAGGCTCAGCGTTTGCGCACCAATCCCGGCGTGACGTCGAGATCCAGGTCCTCAAACAGGCCGCGGTCGAAGCTCTCCCAGGCAACCGCGGCCATGGCGGCATTGTCCGTGCAGAGAGAGAGGGGAGGAATATGCAGTTCGACTCTCTCGTCTTTCGCCATCCGGGCCAGTTTCTCCCGGAAGACACCATTCGCAGCGACTCCGCCGCCGACACACAGCGATTTCCGTCCCGTTTTGTGCACTGCCTGCCTGCATTTGCGGACCAGGACATCAGTGACCGATTCCTGAAACGACGCCGCAACATCCGCCACGAATTGCGGCGTCAAATCATGCTTATCTTTGCGATGCGGTGGATGCCCTTCCACGAGATAGAGGACTGCGGTCTTCAACCCGCTGAAGCTGAACGCCAGCCGGTCCTCGTGAAACAACGGGCGGGGCAGCGGATGTCGGGTGGGGTCTCCCTGTCGTGCGACGCGTTCGATATGCGGACCTCCGGGATAAGGAAGCTCCAGGATAGCGGCGACTTTGTCGAAAGCTTCCCCCGCGGCGTCATCGATAGTGGATCCCAGCAGCTGGAAATCGAGCGGTGAGCGGCAGTCGAAGAGATTGGAATGGCCGCCGCTGACGACCAGCCCCACAGCGGGAAAGACTTCCCGGCCCGCCGCCATGCGACAGGCGAACAGGTGCGCCTCGACATGATTCACGCTGATGAGAGGGAGATCCCAGGCCAGTGAGAGGGTCTTCGCGGCGGTCAGCCCAACCAAGAGCGACCCCACGAGCCCCGGCTGCGTGACGACGGCGACGGCCGCCAGTTGTTCGCTCGTGGCCCCAGCTTCCGTCAAGGCCTGATGAATCACCGGAAGGATCCGTTCCACGTGCGCCCGAGAGGCAATTTCCGGCACGACTCCGCCATAACGAAGGTGCAGTTCCTCCTGGGAAGAAACAACGCTGGACAGGATGTTCAAATCCCTGTCGATCACCGCCGCGGCGGTTTCATCACACGAAGACTCGATCGCGAGGATCTTGTTCCGCGCGAGAGAACGTTCACGCCGTCCGGATGAATCCCGCTCTGAAGGTGCAGTCATGTGAAAAGATGGAAGCAGAGCAGGGAAACCAATCAGCTTAACCGAGGTCAATCGGAGTGTGGGCCTTCCACCAGCGGCCCAGTTGTTTGGGATGGGGCGGGTTGAGGGAGGCTTTCTTGTCCGTGGCGGGAGCATTCGGTTCGGTCTTGCCGGGTGCCTCCGGTTTGGCATCCGCCGGCTTCGCGGGAGCCTGCAACTGCGCGTTGATGTATTCCACGGCCTTGTTCAGTTGGGAATCCTTGAAATCCGACTTGGGAGGGCCGTCCTTGGAGAGGACATCCCGTTCCTTCCGGTAGATCAGGTAATTTTCCAATTCTCCCAGGCTATTCACGACCTTGAACCCATCGTCCGGCATGACTCCCCATTCATCCGTCTCCTTTGCACCGGGGAAGCGGTGGATATTCTTGCCGCTGGGACGATGATAGCTGGCGGTGGTAAGTTTCATGGCACTCTTCCCCCCTTCCAGCTCGATCACGTTCTGGACACTCCCTTTTCCCCAGGAGCGTTCGCCGATGATCTTCGCGCGATTATGGTCCTGCAGGCAGGCACTCACGATCTCGCTGGCGGAGGCGCTGTAACGGTTGATGAGAACCGCCATGGGGAAACCGGAATAGGTATTCGGTTTGGTGGCTTCCCAGACCCGTTCATCGGTATTCCGCCCTTTTGTGCTGACGATTTTTCCGCTCTCGATGAACATGTCGGAGATTTCTACGGCCGCGGAAAGAAGCCCCCCGGGGTTGAAACGCAGATCGAGGATCAACCCTTTCATCCCTTCCTTCTTGAGTTCGTCCAGGGCCTCGTGCAATTCGCGTGCGGTATTGCGGCTGAACGCGGACAGGCGGATGTAGCCGATCTTCTTTTCGGGATCGAGCATGAAATTCCAATGGCCGTCCGGCTTGTAGGCATCACCCAGCGCGGTGGCGACGTGAATGATTTCCCGCGTCAGGACCACCTGCTCCACCATAGAGCCACCCTGGTGCAGGATTCCGAGCGTGACCGTCTCTCCCGGTTTCCCCTTGAGAGTGCGGACAGCATCGTCCAGTTTGATGTTTTCCGTGGACTTGTGTTCGATCTCCAGAATCTGGTCTCCCGCCCGCAGGCCGGCCCGATAGGCCGGGGTGCCTGGAAGCGGAGTCATGACCGTCAACCGCTTGGTGTTTTCGGGAATGTGGATCTGAATCCCGATGCCGCCGAATTCCTGTTCGACCTGGGCATTGAAGCGGGAGATTTCTTCCGGACCAATATAGTTAGAGTAGGGATCGAGTTTTTCCATCATCCCTTCAAGCGCGGCTTCGAAGAGGACGCGGCGATCCACTTCCTTCACGTAGTTCTTTTCGATCTGCTCGAAGGAATCGACAAACAGTTTCATCAACTGGTAATAATCTTCCTCGGGCCTGGTCGGTTTTGCGGGAGCCTTCCCGGCGGGGGGAGTCGCAGGATCAGCCGCCGTCAGACTCAGGCTGGCCGACACGCAGACCGTCACCATCAGACACGCGACGAAGAACCGATTGACCATTCGGAAGCTCCTCCCTGGAACGGAATCACTGTAGGCCAACTGGCGAAGAAATCGATCCTGAAATCGTCGGGCGACAATACGGGTCGAACTTCCTCGCAAAGCCGGCATTCAAGCCTCGGAAACTGCGTAATTTAACGGCAGTTACGTTGATTCTAAGGAATCGCGGAGGCATCGGCAAGATACCCCCGCCGGGTGGACTCTCGCTAAATATCCGGCCGCTCCCGCAAATCTCGTCAAACTGTTACGCTGCAAGGAATGGACTGTGGACCACCAATTCGCCGCGAATCGACACGGAAGAATAAGGAGTGAGGCTGCGTGAAAGACCCGGCCCAAGTCAGAACGGCTAGAGCAGGGACACTCAATGTGTTGTCCGGGCCTGCGGCCTGCGGCAAAACTCAACGGTTGCTGGACCGCTATTTCGCGGCCCTGTCCTCGGAAACAGCCCAGCAGCGTCTGGGGACATTGCTCTGGCTGACTCCCAGCCACCGGACACGCCAGGCCGTGCGGGACGAGCTGACACTTCGAGGCAACGGAATCTTCGCCCCCAACGTCTACACGTTCGAAGAGTTTGCCGAAAAACTGCTAATTTATGCTCCCGATCCGGTCACTCCACTCAATCGGTCTACCGAACGGGTTTTGTTGCGGCGGATCATCCATCGCCTGCTCACTGAAGGAAACCTGACCGCCTATCGGGCCATTGCCGAGACGGGGGGCTTTCTGGATCTCGTGGCGGGAATGATTGCGGAGTTGAAGCAGGAAGAGATCTGGCCGGATCAGTTTCTACAGGCGTGCCAGGGATTTCAGGAACGCAGCAAAGACCAGGAACTCGCGGCGATTTACCACGAGTACCAGGAAACGCTCACGAAGTCCAAGTGGTACGACGAAGAGGGGCGGTTCTGGTACGCACGGCAGTTAATCGAGCACGACCATTGGGGGCCCTTTCCACGATTTAAGCTCGTGGTCTTGGACGGCTTCACCGATTTTCTGGGGACGCAGATTGAGTTTCTGAAGATCCTCTTGAATCGCACGGACGAGATGGTGATCGCACTCCCCGGAGAGTCAGAGGGTGGAAAAGCATCCACACGCCGCGAGGATTTGTTTGCCAAGAGCGATCGTGTTTTGAGTCGCTTGCGAACACTTGGGCCATTTACTACGGAATGGGTGGAAAAAGGATCTCTCCTTGAGAAGAATTCACTGCCCGCGGGGTTACGACACATCTGCAACGATTTGTTCCTGAACATTCGCCAGATACAGCCGACCTCTGAAAGTGCGGGAGTCGAACTGTGGGCATTATCGGGAGCGGAAGGGGAAGTCCGGCAGGTGACGTTGCGCGTCAGGAAACTCCTGGCGGCAGGTACGCAACCGGAAGAAATCATCGTCGCGGTTCGCTTTCCTGCGGATTATGCGGATCTGCTGCAGGAAGCGTTTGAACAGGCCCGGACCCCCTGCTTCTGCGACGTCCGCCCTGCCCTCCGGGAGATCCCTTTCTTCCGGGCTTTGATGCAGGTCATCAACCTGATTCGCGAAGACTGGGAATGGAGTGCGCTCACCTGCACGCTACGCAATCTTTTTGTTCAGCCGGTCTGGCTGCGCGCTGGCCAGACGGCTCGCGAGATCAATACCTTTCTGCAGCGTCACCATCTCCCGGAAGGACGGGAAGAGATTCTGGAGCGGCTCCTTGAGAGTTCCACGCACGCGGAAGATCCATCGGAGCAGGCGAATCTTCAACGCCTCTCACAGGAGCTGCAGCATCTCTCGGAAACAATCACGCCGGGGAAGCGGAACCAGACGTGGCGAGAATGGATGACATGGATCCAGAAAATACTGGAGGAACTGCGGATTTCCCCCGTCCACGATGTCGCGTGCGGCCGGGGGGAATCCGACAGTACTGCCTGGAACGCCTGGAAGGTTTTCAATGCCGCGCTCGAGCGGATTGCAAGCAACCTCGATACGGTTGAACATGGAACCGCGACACTTTCCCTGGACCAGTTCTTTGATGAACTGCAGGATCTGGCCGCCGAGATTTCGATTCCTTCCGATGTCCCGGAACGGGGACGGGTCCGGGTTCTCGAAGTGAGCCAGGTGAGAAATCTGGATGTGCCGTACCTATTCATTCTCGGCCTGACGGAGGAAAGTTTCCCGACGCGC
Source organism: Planctomycetales bacterium (assembly GCA_046349635.1). Taxonomy (GTDB): domain Bacteria; phylum Planctomycetota; class Planctomycetia; order Planctomycetales; family Planctomycetaceae; genus JAXMBX01. Next base: position 33,440 of record JAXMBX010000042.1, on the reverse strand, counting down.
TCCGGCGAGAATTGCCTGTACGGAGAAGACGAACGCCGCGAACTGCACGCGAATGGACTCGGTCTGGTTCTGCGAGAACAACGTCTGCAGGATGAGATGCTGTTGTTCTATGGCGTCGTGACTCGTGCCAGAAAACATCTGGTTCTGAGTTATCCGCAGATCGACCGCCGAGGGGAAACGCTGACCGCGAGCCCCTACTACGATGCGGTCCGGGATCTGTTTGTCCCAAAATCCTTGCCGACACTGCAGCAGGGGCATCTCCATCCCATTCCGCAACGAGCGGAAATTCTGGGGGGACGGGATCTGCGACTCGTCGCGATGTCAGAAGCGCTACTAGGAGACGGCGGTCTGCTCCAAGGCCTCGCTTTAAAGCCAGGAGAGGATGAAATCCGCAGAAATCTTGCGGCGGCAGTGGAGATGAACCTGGCACGGTTTCATACCCGGGGCTGGACCTCGTACGAGGCGGTTCTCAGCCATCCGGAAAACAAGTCGTATCTGCAGGAGAATTACGGCGAAGCACGGGAATTCAGCGCGACCGAACTGGAAGAATACGCGACCTGTCCATTCCGTTACTGGGTGTCCCATTTTCTGGGCCTGTCTGCCGTGGAACCTCCCGAGATCCGGACCGATCCACGCCAGCGGGGAAGCCTGCTGCACGACGTCCTCTCCCTCCTGCACCGAAATCTGCAGGGGGAAGCGACGCAGCTCCCGCCAGCAGAATTCCGCAAGGAAGTCCAGAAACAGTTCGTACGATTACTGGAGCAGTTCTGGGAGGGGCGTCCGGTGCGGGGAGACTTCTCGCAGGCGCTGCGCGAGATCGAACGGACCATCATGGCCGAGTGGGCACAGGAATACGGCCAGCAGTTGGGCATCTACGAAGAGATGTCGCAGGCACAGGTCGGAGGAAAACTCCGCCCGCTGCATCTGGAGATTGGATTCGGGCACGGACGGGGTGAGGAGGCGAACCACCCACCCCTGATCCTGACCTCGGGGACCGCCGTGACTCGGATCGCCGGCCGAATCGACCGCGTCGATGTGCACGAAACGCCGCAGGGGAATATCTTTTCCATCATCGATTACAAAACCGGCAAGGCCCCGACATTCAAGGCGAAAGATGTGCAGGCGGGACGGGCGCTTCAATTGGCGATTTACGCCCTCGCAGTGGAACAACTGGGTTTGGCGGGAGACGGGGCAGTCCTGGGGCAGGCCGGTTACTGGAGCTTGCGCGATCAGGGGTTCGACCCGGCTGCTGATGCCCCCACATTGGAAGGGAACATTCGCAAGGCGGGAGCGGACTGGCAGAAACTGATCGACCTGGCGGTGAAAATCGTCCCGCAACTGGTACAGGGAATTCGTGCGGGAGAATTTCCCCCTGCGAACCCGGACGAGAAATGCGGTGCCGCTTGTTCGTTCAAAACAATCTGCCGCGTGGGTCAGATTCGCCCCCTTTCCGAATCACTCGCGAAAACCTGGTTTCCGGATCGGGAATCCAGGCCGCCCCCTGAAAAGTAACCCCAAAAAGTCACCACGTTTAATTACCGCTTCACACCGAGAGACCTCGAACGCGCTGAATTTCATGGGCCAGGAACGAACGACAACACTGACACCGCAGCAAGCTGCCGCGATTGAGACGCGCGACGTCTCCATCGCGCTCGCAGCGGGAGCGGGATGTGGCAAGACCTTCGTCCTGACTCAACGCTACCTGGAGGAACTCCAACCAGGACGCAGTGACGCGGACCTGTCGCCACTCGTGGCGATCACCTTCACCGAACGGGCCGCCCGGGAAATGCGCTCGCGCATTCGGTATGCCTGTCGAGACAGATTGAAAAAGTGCGCTGACGCCGAAGTTGAACATTGGCAGAAACTCGTGCGGCAGGTGGATGCGGCCCGGATCACCACGATCCATGCCTTTTGTGCGGGGCTGTTACGGGCCAATGCCGCCGAAGCAAGGCTGGACCCGCAATTCGCCGTGCTGGATGAAGCGACGGTCGGCCCGATGCGACACGAAGCCTCAAAACGGGCGGTACGCGAGGCGCTTGAGGAACGGGATCCCGCCGCGATGACACTCGTCAAGGAATTTGGCCTGGAAGGAGCGATCGATCGCTGCGAAATCCTGATTGGACTCCGCTTCCAGATGAATTTCGAGGATTGGGCGGAGAAGTCTCCGGAAGACCTCGCTCGATTCTGGCTCGAAAAATTTCACCGCGATCACATCCCCTCGGTTCTGCGTTCCGCGCGAGAGGAAGACTGGCTCGATCGGCTGAAGAGCCTGCTGCAAACGGAAGAACCGGCCGGGGCAATCATTGGGGAGCGGTGGAGAATCCTTCGACAGTGGTTCCCCGGGCTGGAAAGTGACTCGGAAGCCGTCCAGGCATTGAAAGAATTGCGTCCTCACGCGACCGTGCAGGGGAAGGGTGTCAAAGCCGCTCTGGACTCGCTCGGAATCTATGAGGAAGTGCGTGATGCCTTTGCGGAATTTCGCTCGGCTGCGGACAAACTGCTCGATCAATTGGACTCCTGCGAGGTGGACCTGCCGCTGGCGGCGGAGATCAGCCACGCCGGGTTTCATCTCGCGCGGCGGGCGATTGAACGCTACACGCACGAGAAACAACAGGCGGGAGTCGTGGACTTTGATGACCTGCTGATCCTGACGAGGGATCTCCTGCGGGACCATCCGGACGTACGGACCAAAACGGCGGCGGGAATCCGTTTCTTGATGGTCGATGAGTTTCAGGATACGGATCCCACTCAGGCGGAAATTGTTCGCTTCCTGTTGGGGAAACGGCTGGCAAAAGGAAAACTATTTCTTGTCGGAGACGCCCAGCAGTCGATCTATCGGTTTCGACGGGCCGATCCCCGGGTCTTCTCCAGCCTGCGACAGGAAATCCCGGAAAAAGGCAGACTCCCCCTGAGCTGCAACTTCCGCAGCCAACCTGCGATTCTGCACTTTGTGAACGCGCTGTTCTGTCCCTTGCGAGGCGAGGAATTTCAGCCGCTTCTTCCGTTTGACGAAAAGCAATATTCCCCTGACCCGAGCGTGGAGTTTCTGTTTTCCGTAGCCGAAGATGGGAACGCGGAAAGCCGACGCCAACAGGAAGGGATCTGGATTGCCCGCCGCATTCGGGAACTGCTCGACGATCCAACCCCGCGGATTCGTGAACAGGGGGCTAAAGGGACTGTTCCGACACTTCGCCGGGTCAAGTCAAGTGATGTTGTCATCCTGTTTCGCGCGATGACTGATGTCAAACACTACGAAGCGGCGCTCCGTGGCGAAGGGCTCGATTACTACCTGGTGGGAGGCCGCGCGTTTTATGCCCAGCAGGAAGTGTACGACGTCGCGAACATGTGCCGTTTTCTGCACGATCCCTCGGACGGCGTGAGCCTGCTGGGAATCCTGCGGTCACCCTTCTTCAATCTCTCGGATGACGTCCTGTTCGCGATCTGGCGAAAGAATTCTCATCTTCTGGAAGGTCTGCTTTCCGAGCCGCCTCAGGAACTTTCTGAAAATCAGCAAAGTGATGTCCACCGTGCCGGTCGAGTCTTGCGGGAATTACTCGACCTGCGGGACCGATCGGGACTGCGCGAGTTGCTGCAACGCGCGCTGGATCTGACCGGCTATGACGCCGCGCTGTTGAGTGAGTTCATGGGGGAGCGAAAGCTCGCCAACCTGCAGAAACTCCTCGAGATGGCCCGCGAGTTCGACCAGATCGGAACCTACGGCTTGCCGGAATTCGTCGACCGATTGCAATCGGCGGTCGTGGATGAACTGAAGGAAGAGATGGCCGCCACTCATGCCGAGGGGAGCGACGTCATCCGCCTGATGTCGATTCACCAGTCCAAGGGGCTGGAGTTTCCAGTGGTAATCCTCGCGGACATGGATCGGACCGAGCCTCCCGGGAGAGCCCAGGTGGTGTTTGACCCGGAGTTCGGGACGCTCTTGGGGCTGGGAGAACGGCGGGGGAGAAAACGGGAACACCTCGCCCTGAAGATGCAGGCCCATCGGGAATCCCGCGAGAACCAGGCGGAAGTCCTGCGGCTGTTGTACGTCGCGGTCACCCGTGCGGCCGACCATCTGCTTCTCTCCGCCTGTCTCAAGGAACCGGACAAACTGCAATCTGCCTGGCTGAAAGCCTTGAATGAGCGATTCGATCTGCGGACCGGCAAGCCCCGCGCCGATGTGATCCCCGCTCCCTTCCGGAAACAGGTTCCCCACATCCTGGTCCACGAAAAGATTCCAACTGAGAATCCCGCCGATCGTGAAAAGGCGCGCCTGCTGCCGCTGAGGGAGTTTGTGGAGACCGTCGCCGTCACCGAGCCGGAAATCTGGCCGATCCCGGATTTCACGACACAGGCCCGCTTCCGCAGCCGGAGATTGAGCGTTTCCGAATTGGAAGAACTGTGGCTGGGAGAATTTCCGATCCCGGCCCCGCAAGGCACGCTCGCGGAAATCCGGGCGGAAGATGAATCCCTCTCGGCGGAGGAGATGGGTACACTCGTGCATGCGGTCCTGGAACGGCTCGATTTCTCCCATCCCGAGGCCCTCACCTCCGCTTTGACGATCCTGCAATCCTCGTCGCGTGTCCCCTTGAATGAGAAACAGAAAGCCACGGCGAGCCGTTTGCTGGAACGATTGATCTATTCGCCCGTCATGGAAGAACTGAAGAAGTCGCGGCGGAGTTTTCGCGAACTGGAATTCCAGTTGCGGTGGGATGTTACGGGTGAAGTCACCCCGTGGACGATCAGTGGAACAATCGACAATCTCGTCGAAAACGAACGCGGGGAATGGGTGATTTACGACTACAAGACGGGGCGATTGGCGGTAGAAGATGAGAACTGGCTTCGCAACCACTACCGGCTGCAGATGGGAATCTATGCGCTGGCGGTCGAGCGAATCGTGGGAACCCATCCGCGGCAACTGCGACTGATCCATCTCCGCCGCGACCTGCCGATTATCGACTACCCGCTGACTGAGACGTTCCTGAACGGAATCGTGACCGAGGTAAACCGCGTGTTAATCGGTGCCGCTGGTCAGCCCTGAGGCGATGTCAACTTTTCAAGCTGCAGGGAAAGCGGGACTTCGAGGCCATATCGTGAGAGCAAAGTTGCATTCGCCAGGATTTCGCGCGCCGGCCCCTGGGCTTGAACCCGCCCCTGGTCCAGAATGATCACCCGCGAACAGTGCTCCACAATCAGGTCTAGATCGTGACTGGCGATCAGTTGGGCCGCCTTACATTCCTTCAGGATCTCCATGAACCGGCGCCGAGCGCGGGCATCGAGATTGCTCGACGGCTCATCGAGAATGAGAATTTCGGGATGGCAGGCCAGGATACCCGCCAACGCGACCCGCTTCCGCTCGCCGAAACTGAGCTGATGCGTGTGCCGATCTTCAAACCCGGAGAGTCCCACGCTTTGCAGCGCGGTTGTCACGCGGTCCCGCACCTCGGAGGGATCCAACCCCAGGTTGAGGGGCCCGAATGCGACGTCTTCGATCACCGTGGGACAAAAGAGCTGATCGTCCGGATCCTGAAACAGAAAACCGACCAACCTGCGGATGAGACGATAATTCTCCGCCTGAACGGGATGCCCCTGAACTCGAATCGAACCCGTCTGCGGCGTTCCCGAGCCGGGTAGCAAGCCGTTCAGGTGCAACATCAGTGTCGTTTTCCCTGCTCCGTTGGCCCCCAGCAGGCCGACAACTTCCCCCGGCTGCAAAGCAAAGGAGATATCGCGTAACGCAGGATGGCCGTTCGGATATTGAAATCCCAGCCCATCCACCTGGAGCACCGGGGGACGATCAGATTGGGGAGCGACGGAAGTGGTATCCAAAGCAAATCACGAGTTTGTGGTGGTAACAGTTTTCGGGAGAGTCCGGACCTCCCCGTCCCAGCCGCGAGCGGACATCGCTCCCTGGATTCGTTCCGCTCGGCTAAGCGCCCGGATGAACAGCATCCCTAATAATTGTCCCCGGCTCCCCCAATCCCTGGCCAGTGAAATCCGACCGAAACTCCGTGCCCGCCGGGCGGTTCGCATCCGTTCCAGTTCATCAAAGATGACGAAGATGTAGCGATACATGAACGCCAGCAGCGCGACGCAATATTGCGGCAGTCCCCAGCGTCGCAGGCCGATCAGCAATTCCGAAAACGGCGTGACATTCACCAGCCAGAGCGCTGCCATAAAAGAGACGGTGCTCCGCAACAGCAGATTCAAAGCGAAGTCTCCGCCCCGTCCGCCGGGCTGGCCGAGCCAGAGGGTCAATGCGAAGATTCCAACCATCGGCAAAAAACCTGCGAGGCGCTGTAACAGGTAACGGAGCGGAATCTCCGCCACGGTCTGCGCGATAAATATCAGGGACAGCAGCACCCCTTGCATCGGCCAGAGTGAGACTGGAATCAACAGGGATGTCAGAATGACGCCGAACGTCAGCCCCAACTTCCGATTCACCGTCCAGCGATGGCAGACGGTAGTCCCGCGACTGTAACGGTCCAGGTAATCCGCGTTCATGCCTGCTCCCTTAATGGAGCAACACCTGCGGATTGATTCCTTACCAGCAACCGGACCAGAATTGTCGTCAGGAGCAGTACCGCCAACGTGCCGATGATCCCCACGATGGCAGTCCCGGTCCCTTCCCAATTCCCCTCAAAGCGGGGCAACTTGTAGTCTTCCCACCAGATGGCCCACGTATCGCGGGAAAGGTCCGCCACCTTTGTTGATTCGGCGACCGCTTCCAGTCCATCCGGATGACTGGAAGCAAAAGGGGACAAAAAAGCGGCAATTGCCAACGCGAGGAGCAGCATCGCCCCGGAAAACGAACCCAGCCGTGTGGGCTGAGTCGATGAAGTCACAGGGTTCAGAGCTAACAGGTCCGGCCGGAGGCGATACAAGAACGCCAGGATCAAGCTGGTGATAATGGCCTCGCCGACACCGATCACGGCGTGGAACAGGATCATCAGGAAAAAAATGTGGCGCAGGTCATAACCGCGTACCGTTGTCGAGCTGGCGAATTCCAAACAGAAGAGTGCCGCCCCGGCGAGGACACTCAACCAGGAACCCCAGACCGCCCCGACGATCAATCCGCGGACCGGATCCTTGAACCACGAGCGCGTGAGTTGCAGGATCGCCCCTCCCCCCCAGCAGCCAATGATTCCCATGTTGAGGTAATTCGCCCCCAGGCTGGTCCAGCCTCCGTCGGCGAAGAGTGCGACCTGCACGAACAGGACCATCGCCATGGCGACACTTCCCGCCCAGGGGCCCAGCAACGCCGCCGCGAGAACTCCCCCCAGGAGATGTCCGGAAACCGGGGCGACGACCAACGGAAAATTGACCATCTGCCCCGCAAAAATCAGCGAAGCGGTCATTCCCGTAAGAGGCAGCATCCGTTGCGACAGGTTCTCCCGTGCGCGATACAGGCTATAGCCGAACGCCGCGGCAGCCAGGCCACCCGTCACCAGGCAAACCGGCGGATCCAGAATCCCATCGGGAATATGCATTACGACCTCTCCAGGACATCACTTACGACATGCCTCCAATCTATCGCCCGTTCATACGTGTTTCAAATCCGTAATACGATTCATGGGAACTCCCTGCATTTTCTCTTAATATGAAAGGTCCCACCTGTCAGACACCTTTGGAAATTGCCGTGGAACGCACTCCGAACGAACTCGAACGCCGCCATTGGGAAGAATGGGAGATCCTGCTCCGTCTGCACGATCTCCCGGAACTCCTGGAGGCCGCGGCGCAGCGTGACATCGGCGAGTTTCAGCTGCAACAGCGGCTGCGGCGGGAGTATCCGGACGAACTTGTCCGCGCCGCTTTGGCGCTGCGAGATTGCCGACAGCGGGCGGCGGAGAAATACCAGAACGCCGATCGACTCTGGTTGGACAGGACCGGATTCGAACAGGGGACGCATGAGGCGGTCGCCGCTCACAAGGCGGCCCGCTTCCGCGGAGAAGTGTGGGATCTCTGTACCGGCATCGGGGCGGATGCCGGGGCCTTGGCGAAACATTGCCGCGTGATCACCGTCGATCACAACCCGGTGAACTGTCAGCGGGCTCAATGGAACATGGACGCTGGAAAGTCACTCCTCTGATCGTCTGCGGAGACGTTCACCGGTTCGACATGGCCGGCAGACTGGTCCATATCGATCCCGACCGTCGCGCCACCGGCCCCAGCCGTTCGATTCGCGTCGAGGACTACGTCCCCGGCCTGGAGTATCTGCAAAACCTGACCGAGACGGCACGCGGCGGCGCAATCAAGCTTAGCCCCGCCTCCAATTTCGGTGGCAAGTTTAATGACGTCGAAATTGAACTCATCAGTTGGAAGGGGGAATGCAAAGAGGCGACGATCTGGTTCGGCGAACTGGCGGGCGAGTCCAACTTTCGGGCCACGGTTCTCCCCGCCGGGGAATCGATCTCCGGAGATCCCCTCGATGAGATCACGGATGTGACGGAACCGGGGCAATACCTGCTCGATCCCGATACTGCAGTGGTCCGAGCGGGACTGGTTGACCGCCTCGGGCGGGAGTTGAACGTCACCCGCCTGGATGCCAGCGAGGAATACCTCACGGCGGGAAGCCCGGTCACATCCCCGTTCGTACAGACATTTGAGATTCTGGAGATCCTGCCGAATCAGCCTCGGGCAATCCGAGACTATTTTCGAAACTCAGACATCGGGCAGTTGGAAATCAAATGCCGTCACGTCCCGACTCAGGTTGAATCGTGGCGCAAACAACTGACGCTTCCGGGCGATCAACCAGGGGTTCTGTTCTTCGCCCGCCTGCAAGGAAAGACGAAGGCGGTCATTGCCCGCAGGGTCTGATCTTTTCTAGTCAGGTATTATTTCCCCTGATCGACGGGGCGCCACTGGAACTGATCCAGCGGGATCAGTTCGATCGGGGGAACCACTTCGGCGATATCGCGATACGGAAAACCATACGCGATCAACCTTCCGGAAATCAGCTCCGCGACATAGATCACGCTGGAGCCGAACTGGATACCGGCTCGGGAGGCCACCTGCACCTGGCCGTTCACAACGGCATACCGGGCTTGCCGATCCGCCTGAACCTGAAAGTCCTTATTGAGGTCGCGATAATAAAACACGTTGAACTTGCCGAACTGGCGATTGATCACCGCGCCGCGCAATGTTCCGGAAACGAGGTCGGTGACGAAAACCCCCTCCAGCGGATTGAGGAGCTCAATCTGGGCGGTCGAAAGGGTGAACTGCTGGTCTCGATCCGACATGTCGGCGAGGGCGGGCTCGTGAGGCCACAGTGTTGCAATCCCCAGTCCCACCAGAATCCCCAGGCACAGCCACGTCCAACGCACGTTCTGCTCGCTTTTCATCATGATCCTCTTACTTGCGCTGCTCGATACATTACAAACGAACACAGCGGGAGACTCACTGAATTTATCCGGCGCAACTCATTTCCACCAGCCCGATTCTGAGGAATTGAATCTGGGCATGGCGGCGGTCAGTGAGGGAAAACATGGGAAATGAGGCACTTTTGAAGAGTTGTTTTTGAGGTATTTCGCCAGTATCTTCAACGGCGATCCTTCACGGGCAACACCTTCCGGACATCCAGAGAATCACCTCCTTTAGAGAGCGAGCAGCGATATGCCTACGAACGGCGAACTCAACCGCAAACTGAGAATGGCATTGGTTGGCGGAGGCCAGGGATCGTTTATCGGCAGGGTTCACGCCACCGCAGCCGTCCTCGATAACCGGGCGGAACTCGTCGCCGGGGCGCTCTCCTCCGATCCGGCGAAGGCCAAAGCCTCCGCTCCCGATTATGCCATCGCCGCCGATCGGGCTTATGGTTCCGTTCAGGAGATGCTGGAGCAGGAAAAGGCTCTCCCGGCGGACAAGCGGATTGATTTCGTGACCGTCGCCACCCCCAACCACACGCACTTCGCGATTGCCAAGGCGGCTGCGGAAGCGGGATTCAACGTCCTGTGCGACAAGCCGATGACGTTCGACCTGAAGCAAGCGGAAGACCTGGCCGAAATCGTCGCCAAATCTGGAGTCGTGTTCGCCGTCACCCACAACTACACCGGTTATCCCCTCGTTCGCCAGGCACGACAGATGATCCTGAGCGGCGAACTGGGCGAGATCCAGGCCATCCGCTCAAACTACATTCAGGGCTGGCTCAGGACCCGTCTGGAAAACAGCGACCAGAAGCAGGCCGCATGGCGGACTGACCCCTCCAAATCCGGCGCCGCGGGAGCATTCGGGGACATCGCCACCCACGCCTACAACCTGGGCCGCTACATGACCGGGCTGCTCCCGGCGGAAGTTTCCTGCCATCTGAGAATCTTCGAACCAGGCCGCAAGCTGGACGATTACGGCCACGCGGTGATCAAGTTCGAAAACGGTGGATTGGGAACCGTGACCGCCAGCCAGATTTCCCACGGCCGGGAGAATGACCTGTTCATCGAGATCGACGGGACCAAGGGTGCCCTCTCGTGGCGACAGGAAGAACCGAACGTCATGATCGTGCGGCAGAACGGCAAGCCGCACCAGATGTACACCCGCGATCCGAATGCGCCCTACATGAACGCCGCCGGACAAGCTGCGTGCCGACTGCCGTCAGGTCACCCGGAAGCGTTCTTCGAGGCGTTTGGGAACATCTACCGCGCGGCCTATGACGACATGGCCCTGCGTGCCCTCGGCAAGCCGTTCGAGAAGAAGGATACGATCTATCCGAACGTCGCTGACGGGACCGAAGGGATGTATTTCATCCAGCAATGCGTCGCAAGCAGCGCCGAAAATGGGGCCTGGCTCCCCCTGAAGCACAAGCTGGCCCGCCGCTAACGCCGTTGAGATTGATCCAGTACGTCCGGTCTTAACGTCTGTACCGGCTGGGGTCAGGCTGCCGATTCCGGGAGATTCCCAGCCTGGGAACCGCCGATGATAGAGAGATGAAGAGTTGTTCTTCCCTCTCTGAATCTCCCCCAGGTGCCTCTGCCTGGGGAAATGTCATCGGTAAGCCATGCCACAGGTGCAGACGGACTCCTGGACGTTCGTGACCGGGTTGTGTCAGAAATTTACTGACGCGACAGGCTGGCCCCTCACCTTCACACCCACAGAGGAATCGGTCGCGGAAGAACTTGAGACCCGGTTGCGGAATTCTCCCGACTGCTGCTGGTTGGGAGAAATCGACAACGGGCTGGGGCGAATCGGCTTCCTGCACCTGGGACTGCCCGAATATTCCAAGCGGGATCAATCGTTCGTCCCGGTCAGCGAATTGACCGTCGGTTTGGCGGAACTTCTCTCCGAATATTACACCGCACAACACAAGCTGGAGATGCGGACGGAGCAGGTCAGTACACTCGCCCGGGTCGGGATGAACTCCGGTTCGGTACAAACTCTGGGAGAGACCCTGAACTCGCTGCTGAGCGCCGCCTGCCAGTTGACCGGCTATCGCTCCGCAGGATTCTATCTCTACAGTCCCGAGACGCATGCGGTCCGGCTGAAGGCGACGTTTCGTATCGATCCGGCGCGAATGCCCCCCACAAGTCATCACCTCGGCCAAAGCCGTCCCGATCTGGAAGCCCTCAGTGGAGAAGTGGTCTTCCTGCAACGGGATGGGGGAGTGGACGACCGCTGGCTCCCCTCCGATGCCGCGAGCGCACTCTGCGTCGGCGTCAAAAGTTCCCAGGCAAACGTGGGGACATTGTGGCTGTACGACCGCCGCAAACGGGAACCCGTCGACCGGGAAGGACAGGTCCTGAGCTCAATCGCCGCCCAGATCGCCTCCACGCTGGAACGGGTTGTTCTCCTCAAGGAAAGCGCGACTCAGCAGCGGTTGACCGAGGAACTGAAGACCGCCTCCGAAAACCACGTCATTCCCGACACGCTGATGCAATTCGAGGGCTATGAAGTGGCCGCCCGCTGCGAGAGCCTCTACGAACTGGGGGGAGACCTGTGCGAAATCATGCCGATCGACGAGAAAACGACCGGCTTTGCCCTGGGAGATGCCTCCGGGCACAGCATTCCCGCGGCGATGGTGATGGCCTATGCCCGCGGTGCCATTCGCAGCCTCCCGATTGGCCTGAAGGGACACGAAGTCGATCCACCTGTCTTGATGAGCCGCATTAACGAAGCGTTGTACGCAATCACCAGTTCGCACCAGTTCATGAGCCTGTTCTTCGGCGTGTATCATGCGAAACGTCGCGAACTGGCGTATTGCAATGCCGGGCACCCGAATCCTCTCTGGATTCACGACGGGGAAATCATCCCCTTGCAATCGCACGGCCTGCTCGTGGGAGTCACGGACGATGTTGAATACGACTCCTCCACCCTGACGATGTCTCCCGGGGACACTCTGGTCCTGTTCTCCGACGGCATCTCGGAAACGATGAGCCGGTCACAGCAGTTGTTCCGCTCGGAGGGGATCATCTCGGCGGTTCGCAGTTGCGAGGGAGAATCCGCCGAGGACATCCTGCATTCCATCTGGCGGCGGATGGAGGCCCATGCCGGCGGAGGGAGTGAGCAGGACGACCGCACGCTGATGGTCGTCAAATTCCGTTAATAACAGCGATGCCGAACGGAAGTCTCAGTTCTTGCTGAACTTCATCCGCCGCATTCCCTCGCGTCCCAGCGGATCGCGGAGAAATTTTTCGCGGCAGGCGGCGCAGAGATCAAACCGCAGATACCGCGCTCCGCTGTGCTCGCACGGCTCTCCCTGGGCTTCCCCTTCTTCGAGGTCGCTTAAGAGTTGCGACACCGCCTCCAGCTGATCGACGTCGAGATCTTCCTCGGTCAGTTCCCGCGGTTCAGTCGCGGGATAGATTTCCATCTTCACCACGTGACGCTCGTCATGGAGCGGCGTTCCACACAGATCGCAGGAGAAATGTAACATGTTCAATCATCCATGCCGTGAACAAACGTGGGCCGGACACTCCCGGCTGAATCACTCTCCCGATTGTAAGCACAAAAATAAAACTGAGGGAAGCCTCATTTTTTTTAAGAAGCTGGAAATATCCGTCCTCTCAAAAAAAATAAGTCCCCTCTTGATTTTGGCAAAAAGGGGACTTCGTAATATTTCGGCTTGCAATCCGGCGCGGAGAATTGATTACTCCCACTCCTCCATGATTTCCGTCAGACGCGCACTGTCGGATTCACTGGTGGAAGAGGCTCCCGCGTGCTCATCGGTATGCATAGCAGCGGGAGCATGACGCGGCATTGTCGTGGCCGACGCGTGAGACGGATGCGAGGTGGTTTGCGAGGTTGAGGCGGCTTGCGGTTTCACCTCAACCCCCAGCAGGCGGTGCAGCTTCCCCAGGAATTCTTCCTTCGAGAAACTGGTCTTGATCACGTAATCGTTGGCGCCCCCATGCACGGCGGCCATGACGGTGTCCTTGCTCGCGTCCCCGGTGAGCATGACAACCGGAGTATTCTTCAGCGTCGGCTGCATCCGGAACGCGTTCAGCGTCTTCAGACCGTCCCAGCCGGGCATCTGCACGTCCACGACCGCAACGTCCGGATTGTGTTCGAGGGCCTTGTAGTATCCCTCTTCACCATCGGCGGCAACCGAGACGATGTAATCCTTGCGCAGGATCGAAACGATCAGACTGCGGAATAACGGATCATCGTCGATGACGAGGATGCGGGCTCGGCTTGTCATGAATCCTGTTCCTCAATCCGCGACGTAGAGATGTAGGCGGGCGCGGGCGGTCGCGTCTCCGGCCTGATCTGGCGGCTCTACGGATGATGCTCGAAGATGTGCGTCGGGAAGCAACTCTTCAACGATGGCGTTCAAACTTTGCAGAAAATTCCGTTCACGATCTGAGAGCCCCAAGGTAATCACCTCAGGAGAGCTCAAAACAGAACAATTATCTCTCCATTCGACCGCAGCGTCATTCAGGGTGCAGTGGTTCATGATGCTGACCAACAAGTTGCAAAATCAGAAGACTTTATCAATGGTTCGAAACGATCCAGCCGACGCCTGTGTTAACGATTCTCAAGAGGACTTTTCAAAGCTGTGTTCAGGTCGCCGAATTCTCGGAGATTTGAATCGAATGAACTATAGGTCGAATTCTGAAGAGGGAATCCATTTCCCCCAGGCGGCAAGGGGACCGCAAAGCGATGCTCCGTCATGCCCGGCATAACCGTTAACACCGGACCCTGGCCGCACTCCGCCGGAACAAGATCGATGTGTCATCCGAACCGCCGGCGCAGGATAGAGCGAAGAAAACGCCCCTGCACCTGCTGCGTAGCGACTATTTCTTGTCCACCAGCCGGATAATCCCATCCCAACCTGCGGGGGCGGCGCGGTTATGCTGGGCGATCTGCAATGCCAGGAAATCCTGGGCGTGGTCTGTCTCAGGGAGACGATGCAGGTACCGGAATGCTTCCTCCCAACGCCCCGCAATGAAGAGGTCCACTGCCTGTTCGTAATTCGCCAGGTCCTCGTCACTTAATGGGCATAATTCCCCCTCCGGAGGGAGCAATTCGCTGACGATCGTCGGGTTCTGAAATCCGGCGGGGAGAATCTTGGCCAACTTGCGCACCTCGCCTGATCGGGGGACATCCTCTCGCGCACCACGCGCGCCATCGTCTCATCGATCAGGATGGGAACTCGCAGTTGCTTGGTCATCCCCTCCAATCGACTGGCGAGATTCACCACCGGCCCGAAGACCGTCACTTTCACGTGATCCTGGGTCCCGATCTTTCCCGCGACCGCCTTCCCTTGTGCCAGGCCGATCCCGACTCGGAAGTCCTGCAGCGGATGTCCGACTGCGCCCACTTCTCCGTGAATCCCCGGTAAATCCCCAGCGCCGCCAGGCAGGCATTGATCGGGCCTCTCCCGAGACCATCGGCCAGCCCCAGAATCCCGCCGCGGCGTCCCCCAGTAGTTCGCCGACACCCCCTCCATGCTGCAGGATCTGGTGCGTCATGACCCCCAGTGCTTCACTCACTCGATCCAGTAACCCGAGAAGATCATCCCGTCCCTCTTCCGAGCGTTTGCTGAAACCTCGCAGGTCGCAGAACAGGATCGTGACGTCCGCCTCGCGCGGCTGCAGAGATTCAGGTCGAAATCTTCCCCCACGGCGGAGAGAACCGTCGGCGGAAAAAATTGCCGCAATCCCGACTGTCGCCGTTCCAGTTGCGACAGCCTGCGCACGGAACTGACAATTTCAGCGACCAGTTCGGCAAACTTCACGTCGCTCTGCAAACGGTCCCGATGCTCTTCCCCGTGCGATCCTCCCCCCTGCGGCGTCTGTCCCGCCAGGTAGAGTCCCCAGCCGGAAGTGGCACTTCCCCGCACGGGCGTACAGAATGCCCAATCGAGATCATTGACCGTTGTATACTCCGTTCCCAGGGGAGAAGCACTGTTCCAGAAATGCAGGACACTTTGCCGTTTCTCCACCAGTGCGTCCCGGATCAACCGCGTACTGGGGCGCAGTTCTCCGGCCGTTTCCCGTCGGCGATCCCAATGCAACAGCCGGATCTCATCATTCTGATAACTCAACAGGGCCGCTGCATCCGCCTGTGGGATTCCGGCAAGCAACAGGTTCACCAGCCGCAGATGCAATTCCTCATCGGTCCGCGCCCCCCAGATCACCTCCGGTAGGCGGGACAGAACCTCGATCCGCTGATCCGGGTCTCGAAAATGAACCCGCTGCAGCGCCTCCCGGCTGAAGGTCAACTCGTCCGCCGGCTTCATGAATGTCGAGGGTTTCGATTCCGGAGTCGGTTTCCAGCGAAACGACGTGTGGCCGATCACAAAGAACTCGCCCCCCACCAGTTCGCACTTCGGGACGGAGCTTCCCTGGTAATACGCGAAGTTAGGGACATTCTTCGCGATCTCGACGATCAGACGATCTTGATCGAGCTTGACCGTCGCATGCTGCCGCGAGAGATACGGTTCCCAGGGAACGGAAATATCCGCCTCCGAGGCTCGTCCCAGCCTGTAGGCGCGGTGAGGTTCGATGATCCACTCTCCCCGTTCCCGGGAATCCTTCCCTTCTGCGATCAAGAGCATCATCGTTTGACCTGCTTACTTCATGACCTGTACGAAACGAACTGTCGCCCATCTATCTTCACGACAGCGTGGAGGAAGTCGAGTCCGAAGCATTAACGACTGACCGGGAGCGACGGCGGGTGGTCCCCAGACGTCCTTCCAGGAAAGATCTGAGAATGAAGTACCACAAGGCACCGACCAACACGGCGAACAGCAGAATTCCGCCGGCTGCATAACGGAGCAGACGCTCCCGGACATGCTCGACGGGTTTCAGCGCCGGTGCCTTTCGTTCCTGAACAATTGCGATCCAACCGGTATTCCCCGCCGGCCAGAAGGCGGCAATCCACTCTCCCCCATACAACTCCGGAGCCAGTCGACCGATCGGATCCTGATAGTCCTGTTCACGATCCTGATCCTGCATCTGACGGACGTCCTTGGCACCGTCTTCAGGAAACTCGGCGACCAGAGTCTGCAATTTCTTCTGGATCTTCTCGTCAAACTTGAGTTTGGAAACTTGTTCCGAAACGCTCCGCGTTAATCCGGCATTGGACATCCATTCGTGATCGAGCAATGTATAACTGCGACTGTCCACGAGCGCGATGACCCGTTCAACTCGCCCCTCCGCAAATTGATGCAGTTGCTCTTTGTACCCCTGCAACAGCATCCCCAGCGCCAGGGAACGCCCCAGCACGCCAATGACTTTTTCATGTTTCTCATCCCAGACCGGGACGGATATCGCGATGCGGGGCAATTCCGCGCTGCGGCTGCGATATGGATCGGAGACGTACACCTCCCGAATCGGATCCGGTTTCTGCCCTCCCAGATCCTCGGGGAGCTCATAGCCTTTTCCGTGGAAGTAATTCCGGAAGGCGAAATTCTTGTCGATCGTCTTCTGATCGGGGGGATTGCGATACAGTTGCTTCCCGGTCTGGTCGCACAAAAACCAACTCGTATCCAGCACCTGCCGCTGGGCCTGCCGATCCTTATCCACCAGTTGTTTCCACTGATCGAGGACACCGCGCAGTTCTTTCCGCTCCTCCCAGGTCTTACCCGCTTCCGCCAGTAAGGCCTTGCGGACTCGGTCATCTTCCGCCACTTTCAGCAATTCAGCGGTTCGGTCCTCGATCTCCCGTTGCAAGGAATATCCCAGAATTCGAGCTGCAACCGCGTCACTCTCCAGCGCCCGGTCGATTAATGTCTCCTGGGCGGAACGAACCGCCGCGTTAAATGCGTAATGCCCCAACGTGCCGAAGACAAACAGCAGGACGACCGGCAGCAGAATCCCGATAAACAACAGCGGTCGCCGCGTTAAGAATCGCTCCCGCGCATCCAGGGCATCCAGAACGGCTTGGGCATTCGGATAGCGGCGTTTCGGATCCAGTTCCAGACAGCGGTCCACAATATCCGCCAGCCGCTTGTCGACGCCCGACACGCGGCGGTGCTGCACCGGCTTGGGAGAGGAATACAGCAGATGCCGATAGCGTCCCAGTCGCTCCTCCACGGTCTGGGCTTCCAGGATCTGCCTCTCCCCCGCCGGGGTGAAATAGGGAACACTCCCCGTCAGGCATTGATACAGGACCGCACCAATGGCATAAACGTCCCAACGGGCATCGGGCACGGAATTCAGATCGGCCTGCTCCGGGGCCATGTAGAACAAAGTTCCCAGTGCCGGGTGCTGTTCATACGACAGCCGGGATTGGCCGAAATCCGCCAGCCGGGCCTGGTGATCGTTATCCAGCAGGATATTGGCCGGTTTGATATCGCAATGCAGGATCCCGCTCCCGTGGGCATGGACCAATGCCTGCAACACCCCCGTGATCAGCCGGACCGCTTCGCGCGGCGGGAGACCTCCCTGAGCCAGCAGATTGGAAAGAGACCCGTTTTCCAGGTACTCCATCACATAGTAGGGAGGGTCGGCGTCCCAACCCACGTCGATCAACCGCACGATATTCCGGGAGGTATACAGCACCGCCAGTTTTTCGACTTCCCGGTTCAACAGGGACCAGTCCAGTCCGTGCCGGTGGCTGTAAACCTTGATAGCGACTTGTTTCCCGGTGTTTCGTTCGGTTGCCAGCCAGACCGATCCATAGGCCCCTCTCCCCAGGCAATGCCCGACCTTGAATCCGGGCACATGGATCGGGGGGTGCTCCCCCACCAGGCTGAGCTGGCGGGTTTGTTCCGCCGCAACCCCATCCTGCCGCAGCGTCTCCGCAGGCTCTCCGATCAATGGTCGGTCCTTGTCAGCAGGGGGAGACGACACGGGGTTCGGCAACTCCGGGGAATTCTGGGGGGAATCGGCAGATTTGCGACGACGACCTTTCGCCGACAAGTTTTTGCAATGCAGCCTCATCATACTCATCAAACCCGCTGGTCCGCGACTGGAATGAGTCGTTTTCTGCCCCTCCTCTTTGCAGGACTCGAACGCTCACCGACCAGCGTCTCCTCCGTATGATTCACATTGACCCTGCGGCGGCTTTTGAATTATGTTTTAGCCACAAGCCCCGGAGCACGTAGTGCTTCTGTGTCGCGGCAAAGTGATCTTCCTCTTGAGAAATCATCACCGCGACAGTCGCCGCAGGGAGCGCGACAGCGGACGAGGTGCCAGGACATTCGAACAGGGAGGTGTGGTATGTGTGGCATCGTGGGATATGTGGGACCGCGCGAAGCCGTGGGGATCGTCGTCGAAGGGCTGCACCGCCTCGAGTACCGCGGCTATGACAGCGCCGGGGTCGCCGTGCTGGATGACGTCGGAATCTCGATCCGCAAAAAAGCTGGGCGCGTCCGCGAGTTGTCCCAACTCCTCGAACGGCAACCTCTCAAGGGAAACGTCGGGATCGGACACACTCGCTGGGCGACACACGGCGAGGCAAACGATAACAATTCCCATCCGCACCTCGGCGGAAACGGTGAAGTGGTCATCGTCCACAACGGCGTCATCGAAAACTACGCGCCCCTCCGTGACCACCTGCAATCACTCGGGTATGTGTTCCGCTCCGCCACGGATACCGAAGCCATCGCCCATCTGATCTCCCTGCAGATGGAAGAACGCATCCGCGAGGGAAAGAACCCCACTGAGTTAGAGACCGCGCTGGAAGCAGTCACGGCGCACTCAAACTTCTCAAGGGGACATACGGCCTCGCCATCATGTTCCGCGATATCCCCAACACGCTCATCGCGGCACGCCTGGGAAGTCCCCTCGTCGTCGGGGTCGGGAACGATGAACACTTCCTGGCGAGCGATGCCAGCCCATTAATGGGGCACACCGACAAAGTCGTCTATCTCTCCGATCACGAACTCGCAGTTCTGACTCCGGAAGGACTCGATCTGCATCACCGGGATGCCGGGGCACGGACCCCTTCCATCCAGATGCTGGAGAAAGTCTCCAACGACATCGACCTCGGCGGATTCGAACACTACATGCTCAAGGAAATCTTCGAGCAGCCGCAAACGATTGAGAATGCGCTCCGCGGCCGACTGGATGAAGATGAAGCCAGCGCGAAATTCGGCGGTCTGAACCTGGACGTGCGCCAGCTCCGCCGCATTGATCGCATCGTCCTCACGGCGTGCGGCACGAGCTGGCACGCCGCCCTCGTCGGTGAATACCTGATCGAGGAGTTTGCACGCATCCCGGTTGAAGTGGAATATGCCAGCGAACTCCGCTACCGGAACCCCCCGCTGTCGGACACGACGATGGTCTTCGCCATCACTCAGAGCGGCGAGACCGCGGATACTCTCGCGGCGATGCGAGAGTGCAAGCGAAAGGGGCATCCCACGCTGGCAATCTGCAATGTCGTCGGTTCCAGTATCGCCCGTGAAGCGGACGGAGGGATCTATCTGCACGCCGGCCCAGAAATCGGCGTCGCCTCCACCAAGGCCTTCACCTCGCAAATCACCGTCCTCACCCTTCTGGCCCTGTATCTCGGTCGCTTGCGGCATCTTTCCTACCCAGCAGGTCGGCGAATCACCAATCTCCTCAAGAAAATGCCGGAGATCATCCGCCAGACTTTGGAATGCCACGAACAGGTCAAGGAAATCGCCAACCGTTACTACGCCGCGGACAACTTCCTGTACATGGGACGGCAATACAATTTCCCCGTGGCGCTGGAAGGAGCGCTGAAGCTCAAGGAAATCAGCTATATCCACGCGGAAGGATATGCCGCCGCGGAGATGAAGCACGGCCCGATTGCCCTGGTCGATCAGCACACTCCCAGCGTATTTGTCATTCCCCGCTGCTCGATCTATCCCAAGGTGGTGAGTAACCTGGAAGAAGTGAAAGCCCGCAAGGGACCGGTGATCGCCCTCGCTTGCGCGGGGGACACCAAGATCGAGGAACTGGCGGACGACGTCATCCACGTTCCCGACGTCGAGGACTTCCTGCAGCCTCTCGTCACCTGCATTCCGCTGCAAATGCTCGCGTATCACATCGCGGTCTTACGCGGCTGCAACGTCGATCGCCCCCGCAATCTGGCAAAAAGTGTCACCGTCGAATAGGCTTGAGTGACGTTTATTTCCCAACTCCAGACGACACACTTTCGAACCAGGAAGCGTGTGCCACTGGCTCTGCCAGTGTGTCTTTGTATCGCCCGCTTATTGCCCCCTTGAAAGGCATCGACGTGACGCAGCGCATCCTGAGTATATCCGGCCTACGTGGCGTGATCGGTGACGGACTGGATCCCAGCTTTCTGGTGGACTTTGCGGCCGCCGTCGGCACGCTCGCCCAGGGGGGAACCATCGTCGTCAGCCGGGATGGCCGCAATACCGGTCTGATGGTGAAGTATGCCGTCCTCGCGGGGCTGACCGCCACCGGTTGCAAAGTGATTGATGCCGACATTGCCTCCACTCCGACCTGTGGCGTCCTGGTGCATCATCTGAAAGCGGCGGGGGGGATTCAGATCACCGCCAGCCACAATCCCATCCCCTGGAATGGCCTCAAGCCCTTCTCCGACGAGGGACGCGTCTACGATCAGGCCGCCGGAGAGCGTCTCCTGGATGTCCTGAATAATCGCAAGTTCGCGTTCGCCACCTGGGACAAGCTCGGGACTACCGAACTCTCCGCCGATCCGCATGCCCCGCATCTGGACCGGGTTTTGAAACTAATCGACGTGGACGCCATCCGCCGCAAGAAGTTCAAAGTCGTCCTCGACTGCAACCACGGCTCGGGAGGTATCCTGGGCCCGCGACTGCTGGAACAACTCGGCTGCGAAGTGCATGTTCTCGGCGGAACGCCGGACGGGAATTTCGAACACATCCCCGAACCCCTCAAGGAAAACCTCACGGGACTCTGTGAAACCGTCCAGAAATTGGGGGCGGATGTTGGCTTTGCCCAGGACCCCGACGCCGATCGGCTGGCGATCGTGGATAACACCGGCCGCTACATTGGTGAGGAACTGACCCTCGCCCTGTGCGTCGATCACGTCCTGAAGAAAACCCCCGGCCCGGTCGTCGTCAACGGTTCCACCAGCCGCGTCACTGCGGACATCGCCGCGAAATATGGCTGCGCGTTTCACCGCTCCTATGTAGGAGAAGCCCACGTCGTCACCAAAATGAAAAGCGTCAACGCCATTATCGGCGGCGAAGGAAACGGCGGGGTGATCGAACCCAAGGTCGGATTTGTCCGGGACAGTTTCGCGAGCATGGCCTACGTTCTCGCCGGCCTGGCCGATCAGGGTCGCAAGCTCTCCGCGTGGGTCGACGAACTCCCGCAGTACACCATCGTGAAAGACAAACTCACCTGCCCCCGCGAACTGGTGGGGAAAGCCTGCGCCGCATTGAAGTCGAAATTCGCGGATGCCGGCAGTTCCGAGGGAGATGGCCTCCGACTGGACTGGAACGACCGCTGGGTACAGGTCCGGGCCAGCAACACGGAGCCGATCCTGCGGGTGATCTCGGAAGCGCCCGATGAAAAACGGGCCGTCGATCTCTGCAAATCGGCCATGGAAGCCGTCCGCAACGCCGTAGGCGTTTGACGACCGTTCAGGCCAGCGCGGCACTGATGACGCCGTTGCTCTCCGGGACGAGCGGAATCCGCTGCCCACCCCGATCCAGCAGAATCGTATGCGGATCGATCCCCAGCAGGTGATACATCGTCGCCAGCACATCCTTCGGGGAAACGGGATTGTCCTGGGGCGCCCCGGCATGCTGGTCGGAAGCCCCCACGACATTGCCGCGCTTGATTCCCCCCCCGGCCATCAAAAGCGAATACACCCGCGACCAGTGATCGCGGCCACCCCCGGCGACATTGTTGGCAATCCGAGGAGTCCGGCCATGTTCGCTCAACACCACCACCAGAGTGTCCTCCAGCATCCCGCGCCGTTCCAGGTCGAGGATCAATCCGGAAAAGGCCCGGTCAAACGGCGGGAGGAGTTGTTCCTTCATCCGCGGAAAATGGTTGTAGTGCGTATCCCAGGCATCCCCCGCCAGGCCATATTCATCCCAGAACACGCTCACCAGGTTCGATCCGGCCTCCAGGAGACGACGCCCCGCGAGGCAGGACTGCCCGAATAATGTCATGCCGTACAGATCGCGCGTTTCGTTCGGCTCGCGGCGAACATCGAGAGCATCCGCTACCTTCCGGCTGTTGATCAGCGAGTAGGCCAGTTCCTGATAGCGGGAGAGTGACGCGAACTGCGGATTTTTTTCCAATGCCTGCCGTTCCGTCTCGAATTGATCGAGCAGTGTACGCCGCCGGTTCAACCGATCGATCGTCAGTCCCTGTTGCGGATTGGTCAGGGAGAGCGAAAAATGGCTCTCCGAATTACAAGAGACGTACGGATCGTAGCAATCCAGCTTTTTATCTCCGAGCGTCTTGGGAACTCCGCGCATTCCCTTGCCCGTGTATTCCGTCCAGATCGGGTTGAAGGAAGAGCCGAGATACGAGGCATACGGCCCTGCGCGGTAGACTTCTCCCACCCGCTGCGAACTCATCGGAAACGGCAACGCAATGTTCGACGGAACCGCCGGGTCGGCGGGAAAATTCTGCTGACGGCGGACGTATTCCACCACCGAACCAAAATACGGGTGATGGCGCGGATCGTGCGGCGCAAGTTCCATCGCCACATCAATCGCGGGGATGCCGGTGGTCGCGAAAGCCACACCGTGAATCGGATACTCGTGCGTCACGGACCGCAACACGGTCACCCGGTCCATGATGCGCGCTGTTTCGGGAAGGTATTCGCACACATCCAGCCCCGGCAGGCTGGAAGGGATCGGCTGCATGTCCCCCCGAATTTCCAGCGGAGCATGCGGCTTCATATCGAACGTTTCGATCTGGCTCGGCGACCCATACAGGAACAGCAGCAGGCAGCGCTTCGCCTGTCCGAAGTGGGCAAATTCGTTCCGGGTGCCGGCAACGGCCGACGCTTCCCGAAAACGGAGAAAATCGGGCAGGGTAAGCCCCGCGAACCCCAATCCGCCGGCGCGCAACACGTCCCGCCGGGTTACACCGTCACATAATCGCTTGGGATTTCCCAAGATGCGTAGCATGCACGCTTCTCCCAGAGTCATTCGCTCGACGCTCGATCTTTTGATCGTATCAATGGAAATCGAAATTTGGCAATGCTTTATCGAGACAAACCCCGGTCAAAACAACAAAAAAACGGGTGCATCGACGTCCTGTAGCGGACTGGGGTACTGTGGAGTCTTCTTGGATCCCAGGCAGGAGAACAGAGAGTCGTGAATTCCCCCGTTGTTGTCATTCAGAGAAATCCCACCTCCGGGGTGCCGGGAAAGCGTGCGGAACTCCTCAGTCTGATACGAACGCTGAAAAAAAAGGGCTTTCAACCCCGCCTGTTCTCGTCCCGCGAAAGGCTGGACCGCTGGGTCGCCGACCCGGCCCGAAAAGAGTCGATTTACTGCCTCGTCTCCGCAGGAGGCGATGGCACGTTTCAGGATCTGATCAACCGCCACCCTCATCAGCGGGTCACGCTATTTCCCCTGGGAACAGAAAACGTCATGGCCCGCTATCTCAAAATTCCGCATCACGGGGAGCATGTGGCGGAGATGATTGCCCGGGGACATGAACGGACGATAGATCTCGGCCAGTACGGTGATCGCATCTTCGTCCTGATGGCGAGTGTGGGGTTCGACGCCGAGATCATCCACCGGGCACATGCCTGGCGACGGGGGCACACTTCGCGCTGGAATTATCTCTGGCCGATCGCCAAGGCCCTCTGGGACTGCCGTTCCCGTCCCCTCCGAGTGACGATCGATGGGGGAACTCCCCTGGCGGCGGAAATGGCGGTCGTCGTGAACATTCCCCGCTATGCCCTCAATCTGAACATGGCCAGTCAGGCCAGGGACGACGATGGGGTCCTGGAAGTGCGCCTGTTCCAGGGCTTTTCCGCCTGGAGAATGTGGTGGTATTTTCTCCATCTCTGTCGTGGAACGCACGAAGCCTTGCCGGACGTCTTAACCCGACAGGGGAAGGACATCGAAATCTCCGGCGACCGGGTGGCCGTCCAGGTGGATGGGGACCCCGCAGGCCATTCCCCCGTCCGATTTTCGATCCGTCCCCACGCCCTGAAAGTCATCGTTCCCTGAGTAATTTCTCGGGAACTTTCCCCCGTTTTTCCTGTTTCCGGCGTAAACAGGGCGTGCCAACTGGAGTCACCCCATGCCGGAAAATCCGCTGAAAATCGCCGACTTCACCTGTGGCCGCGCGCAACCCCTCTTGTTGATTGCGGGACCGTGCGTGATCGAATCGGAGGCACTGGTGATGAGTGTGGCGGAAAAACTCGCAAAGCTGCGCCACGAATTTCAGATCCCGCTGGTGTTCAAATCCAGCTTCGACAAGGCGAACCGGACGAGCATCAGTAGTTTTCGGGGACCGGGACTGGAAACCGGGCTGCGGATCCTCGCCAAGGTGAAATCCGAATGGGGATTACCGATCACGACCGATATCCACGAACCGGACCAGGCGGCCCCGGCAGCCGAAGTCTGCGACATCGTGCAGATCCCCGCGTTCCTGGCGCGGCAGACGGACCTCGTGCAGGCAGCCGCCTCCGCAACGGCTCGATACGGAGGAACCGTCAACATCAAGAAGCCTCAATTTGTCGCTCCCGAAGATATGCGGTTTCCCCTCCAGAAATGCGAGCAGTCCGGAAACTCAAAAATCCTGCTGACCGAACGGGGAACGACCTTTGGTTATGGGCGTCTGGTCAATGACATGCGCTCCATCCCCATCATGCAGTCCTTCGGGACACCCGTACTGTTCGATGCCACGCACAGCGTCCAGCTTCCCGGCGGGGAATCGACCGGAGGACAGCGACAGATGATTTTTCCGTTGGCCCGGGCGGCGGTCGCTGCGGGTTGTGACGGCGTTTTTCTGGAAACGCATCCCGATCCGGACTCCGCTCTCAGTGACGGCCCCAATATGCTCCCCCTCTCCGAGCTTCCCCGGTTTATTCGGCACATACTGCAAATTCGGGAAGCTTTCCTGAACCTCACGGATGAAACGAGTTAGGGCTCCCCCCGTCTCAATTCAGGCGATTCGATACCGGGACATCTCCAATCCAGCTAGAATCAGGCTTCCAAATCACGTTCCAATTATTTTCGTTCTGACCCGACATCACCCCGGTCTTCACTTGGGCCCGATTTTCACTTGGGATAGAAATGCTCATGACCGCATGCCGTTCGTTCCTCCTACGCTCCTGCTTCCTGTCTGTTGCGACGGTGGGCATCCTGGGTTTTTCCGGGTGCGACTCTTCCAAGACGACATCCTCATCACCGAATGCACAGTCCGATGCGAGCATTCACAAAACGCAATGCGACGCGATTCTCAGCAGCATGCTGGGAAAATTTGAACAACCCCAGGTCATTTCGAATTTTGATGCCGAACAGGCGGAGTCCCTCCTCAACCAGTGGCGGCGGAGTTGCCTGCAGAATCCCGAAAAAGTCTCGGCCGAAGTGCAGGAACGGTGGGGCGCCCTCTTGCCTCCGGATCAAGTCGCACTCCTGCAGGGGGACGTCTATTCCAAGCGTGATGCGGAGCACCTGCAGACCAGCATCTGGATGCACGTTCTTGAGCAGGTCGTGAACACCGCACAGACAAGCGACATGGCTCGCGTGAAGACCGCCTTCGATTACGTGATGAGGACCGTCGCCCTGGTGCAAAGCCATCCGGAAGAAACGCCCCTTTCCCTGAAGGGGGTTCTGCTTGCCGGAGAAGGAACGGTGGAAGACCGCATCCTGCTGTTCTCTGAATTGCTCCGGCAACTCAAGATCGACGTGGTCGTCATCAGCCCCCCGGCGGAAAAGGAAGAAGAAGGAGCCCTTCCCCGTTCTCTCGTGGCCGTGCTGCTCGATAATGAAGCCTATCTGTTCGACCCTTTGATCGGCGTGGGAGTTCCCGCATCGAACACTCCATTGAAGAGTCTGGCCGATGAAAATCCCGCGACCTGGAAACAAGTCACGGCCAATCCGCAGCTTCTCCGCCGCATGGATCTCCCAAAACTCCCGCTCGAACTCAACGACAAAACCCTGTCCAACTGCCGCATCCGGCTGATCGGGCAGACCAGCCTGTGGGCACCTCGCCTGGTGGATCTCAAGGACCATTTCTCCGGAAGTTTTGGCACGTATGTGTCGGATGATCTGGTCGATAGCGGCGACCGCAAGGGATTGTTGACCCGCGTTCTGGATGGCGTCGGCAAAGCCTGGAAACGCGAGCAGGTTAGCGTCTGGAGTTACCCGGAACGGCAGTTGATCGGCCGGGACAACATGAATTCGCCGCAAAAGCAGTTCGTGGAAAAAATGCGGATGATGTACCGCCTGCCTCTCACGCGGAATATCGAAGCCAAGAACCAGAACGAATCGTTCAACGATCCCACCGGGGCCCGCTGTCGCGCGACATGCAACGCAACGCCGCCCAGTGGGCATTTGAATGAATCGCAGGCCTATTTCCAGCGCGCGGGCAGCAGATTATGGGGCGGTTTGACGATGCCGTCAAAACACAGATGCTGAACCACAGCGGAGCTGCCGCTTCATCCTGTTTGAATTTCCCGGCCCGCGGGGCGTCGCTTCCCAATCGATCCCCCGCAAGTGCGGGCTTCCCTGGAGCAGTTTCGGCAGCAGTTCGAACGGATGAAGATCCTGCACGCGGAAATGCTGGAAACGCCGTCTACTGGCTGGGAACAATCAAGCTGGAACAGGGAACCCCGGACGCGAAGCGGATCGCGGCAGAGAAATTCGAACAATATCTCCGTGAATATCCGGAAGGAGTATGGGCGGCTCCCTGCCGTGCGGCTCTGGCCATGGAAAATGCCCGTACGGGAAAACAGGCCGAGGCGATCGCCCGTCTGAAAGAAATCCCCGCCACCAGCCCGTATGCCCCGGTGGGCGCAGTGGTGGATCCGGGAATGGGAACCCGCAAAGCCCGCCGAACAGAAGCCGCCCCGGGAAGGATCCAGAAAAGAAACCGGAGCCGGAAAAGAAACCCGAACCGGAAAAGAAACCGGAAGAAAAGAAGGCCCCCGACGGAGGAAGAAACCCGAGCCCGAAAAGAAGGCCGAGCCCGAGAAGAAGCCCGCGAGTGAGCCTCCGAAAGCCGACGCTCCGAAAGCGGATACCCCTAAACCGGACGGAAAAGCCGTGAAGATTCCCGGCTGGCTCCGGCACGGCTGGTTTCTTCCCGCCTTGGTTATCTTAATTCTGGTCGGAATTCCCTGCGGCTTCTCCGCACCGGAAACTGCTGCCCGAATCACGCGGCAGGTCGATTCCCGCGTCCTGACCGCCATCATCACCACCTTGATGGCCTTCACACTCGACAGCGCGGGAAGCTCTGGCAATCGTTTCCGCCCCTGGCCCCGTGCTGCTGGGATTTTCGCTCAATACCTTCGCGGTCCCACTCCTGGGGCTGCTGCTGTTTCCTCTGCAGATGCACAAAGACCTGCAATACGGTCTGCTGGTCGCCTGTAGCGTCCCCTGCACGCTCGCGGCTGCCTCGGTCTGGACCCGCAAAGCCGGTGGAAACGATGCCGTCTCCCTGCTGGTGACCCTCACGACCAGTCTGGTCTGTTTTGCCAGCACCCTTTTCTGGCTCTCACTCCCGCAGACCCTGGGCCTGGGATCGACTTCAGAAGCGGTCGCCGTGCTCTCTCCGGCTCACACAATCCAAGATCACCTGGGATCTCGTCATCGGTGCCATCTTCCCGACAGTGCTGGGGCAAGTGTTGCGTCAGATCCCCGGCAAGCTTAAGGAGGTCGCCATCCGGCACAAGACCTCGATCGATGCCGCGGCCCAGGTCCTGATCCTGGTGATGGTCCTGGTCGCCGCGTTGAATGGAGGGGTCAAGCTGGCCCAGACTCAAAGTTCGCTGCCACCGCTGGGAATCCTCTGGGTCTGGTGCTACGCCGGAATCCACACGGCGGTCCTGCTGCTCGGAAGATCACTGGCGCGGCGTCTGGGGACAAATCTGCCGATGAATATGCAGTAGCGATTGCAGGCAGCCAGAAAACGCTCCCCACCGGCGTCCTCATTGCCTCGGAATTGGCACGCAGTGCAGGTCTCGCTTTCGCGATCTTTCCGATGCTGATGTTTCACGCCTCACAACTGTTCATCGATGCGTGGATCGTCCAGGCCTGGCATCGACGCGAGGTGCAGAGACTGGGAATCAGTGATCCGCATTGGAGCCGGAACGATGCCCCACTTTTCGACGGGCGTCTTCTCCCTCCCCTCCGCACCCCTCCCCATCCTCTCATCGCCGAGCAGTTCCTGGCGGCGGATCACAATATTCGTGGGGTTTCAATCGCCAGCTTGACCCGGCCACCCTGCACCCGGATCACCTTGACCCGCATGTTATCGCCGATGACAAAAGACTCGCCCACTTTTCGCTGAGGACCAGCATAACAACCTCCGTGTTGTGAAACTCTCTTGTTCTGAGGGGGGATCATTGAACTAGAGGAATCATAGCCACGCGGCCCGGCCAGTCAACCGAAATCTGAAAATTTGTACACGTGAAAATTTGTCCAGATCACAAGCAGTTTCCCCGTTTGATTATAAGCAGCATCCCAGGAATGTTCCAACAGGAACATTCCCAGACTCCTCTTGCAAGTCAACGGGTCAGGTCTTCAATCCCATCTCCGCATGCTGCTGCTTCATCTAAGTGCCCCTCAGCGGGCATAAGACGCTTCGTCACGCTGGCACCGACTCCTTTCCAGACCATCGCAGCGAGCTGCCTGCCGCGTGTCTGAGAACGGTTCGGCTCTGCTCGATGAATGGTGTTCCCATGATGAATCACCGCATCCCCCGACTCCAGCAGGATCGGCACTTCCACGGCGAGATCCTCGGCACCATAGTCCGTGATCCCCTGGGAAAAACCGAGAACCCCCGAACGGGCATGGGGACGAAAACCGCAGGTGGGAACGGGGAACATAACGCAGACAGCCGTTCTCCGTCAACCTTTCCAAGCGCCAGCCAGACCGTCAGAACATTCGGGGGAGTGAGATTGAAATAATAGTTGTCCTGGTGCGGCGGCGTGGGATGGTTCGTTCCCGCGGGCTTGTTGAACCACTCGGTGCGCCCCGTCACCGGTTCTCCCACCAGGTCCTCGGCCAGCCTTCGCCAGCGGGATTGCTGTTGGTAATCCCGGAAATAGGGATCCACGTCCATGTGCTGCATCTGCTTCAGCGTCTCGGGACGAGACTTGTCATCATAGAAGGCGTGTTTGTCGGGAAGCGTCGGCACCACCAGGGTGATGAAGCGGTGCAGGTTGTCCACACCCCTGCAATTCGGGAGGAACTGCACGATCACAAACCCTTCACGGTCGTACTCATCCCGGTATTGTGTGTAATCCATCTCAATGACCTCCCACTTGCTCCATTCACTCCTGTGTTGATCAACGGACCAGTCGCCGGAATGCATCCGTCCGCAACTGGCACTCCAGCCTCTCGTCCCACCGACCATCTTCCAATGTCTGCTTGATGGAAAGACCTCCTTCACCGCAGCAACCGTCTGCTGCAATTCCGGTTCTCCCGCGGCATTCAGATAAAATGCCGCATACCCGTGGCAGCCCCGTTTTGCCATCTCCTGAATATACAGCGTCGTCAGCCGGGCAACATTTTCCGCCGATTCCGCCCGGAATTGCAGATAGGGATGAACGGACAGGCCTCCGCAGACGGGGCTGCCCCGGTCTCCTTGGCAACTTGATTCAAGGCCCTCCTGCAGCTGGGTTCCAAACTGTTGGACTTTCGCGGGGACATCCCGGCGGCGAATCTCCCGCAACGTCGTCAATGCCGCCCGCAGCCCGATCGTGTCGCTCCAATAGGTACTGGAGATAAACATCTGGGCGGCGTGTTGCATCACCTCCCGGCTGCCCACCACGCACCCCATCGGGTAACCGTTTGAAATGCTTTTCGCGAAGACGGCGAGATCGGGGACAACCCCCAGTACACTTTGCACTCCGTCCGCGGCGGGTCGAAAACCGGTCGTCACTTCATCGAAGATCAACACGGCACCATATTGCCGAGTCAGCCGGGCGACTTCGTCCAGATATCCCTCGGGAGGCATCTCCGACCGGGCCGGTTCCATGATGACCGCCGCAACCTGATCCCGATGCTGCTTCAACAGATCCTCCAACGCCGCGTTCAGGCTGCTGTAGGGAAAGGGAATCGCCGTCCCCGCCAGACCGCGCGGCACGCCCGTCGCCTCGATCCTGAGAACAGGTGCGAATCGAGGAGCTGTCCGGTTCAGGTTGGCCGCCAGGTACCAGTCATGCCAGCCGTGATAACCGCAGAACAGAACCTTATCCTGTCCCGCGTTCGCGGGCGATCCGGACCGCCATCGCACACGCTTCCCCGCCCCCTTCGCATAGCGGACCATCTCCGCACACGGGATCAGGTTAACCAGTTCTTCCGCCAGTTCGATTTCCAGCTCGTGATTGACGGAGAAACAGTTTCCCGTGCCGCGATCTGACGCGTGACCGCTTCATCGACGACGTCATCCGCATTCCCAGGATGATCGCCCCGATCCCGCTGATCCAGTCGATGTATTCGTAGCCATCCACATCCCAGAAGCGGGCCCCTTGCCCGCGCGGCATAGATCGGCGAAACTCCGTAGGCAGTCCGGGACGGACGGCGGCTTACCAGTTGGGCCCGCCGGGAATTAACTCCTCCGCCCGCTGAAACAATTCGATCGATCGAGGGACGCGAGTTCCGGACAGGGTGGTGGACATCGGCTGACTCCTCGAACTTGTAAACTCTTTCCCGGACCTGTCACAGAACCTCGTGCAATACCTTCCGGACCGTCTCCAGAGGAACATCTTGACCGTTTCGACGTGCCCCATGCGTGTCGGCAGCACAAACCGCAGATTTCCACCGACGTTTTTCTTGTCGAGCTTCATCCGCGCCAGAACATCATCCACGGTGTTTCCACTCTGCGGGCAGCGATGTCGGCAATCCCAGCTTGCGGAGCAATGTAACTTTGTCGCTCGGTCATCTCGTGGAGATGCGTCCCAGTTCTTCCGCCAGACGGCTCGCATGCACCATGCCGATCGCGACAGCCTCCCCGTGCGTCAGCTCGCCATAACCGACCAGCGTCAGGCGTGCGCAAACGTGTGACCATAGTTCAAGACCGCCCGCAAACCGGTCCGCTCGAATTCATCCTGCTCGACGACGTCCGCCTTTAATCGGCAGCTTCGGGTGATAATCACCCGCAACACCTGGGCGTCACGCTGATTCACGAGCTCCACATTCGCTTCCAGATAACGGAAGAATTCCTCATCCAGGATCACGCCGTACTTCACCACTTCCGCCAGTCCGGAGCGATAATCCCGTTCCGGCAGCGTCGTGAGGGTCGCGGTGTCGATGAACACACCGATGGGTTGATGGAATGCCCCGATCAGGTTTTTCCCCTGGGGATGATTGATCCCCACTTTGCCCCCGACGGAACTATCCACCTGTGCCAGCAGCGTAGTGGGAACCTGAATGAAAGGGAGACCACGATTATACGTTGAAGCGGCAAAGCCGGCCGCGTCTCCGATGACTCCTCCCCCGACCGCGATCACGCAGGTCTGGCGGTCCGCTTGCATGGAGACCAGTTGATCGTACAAACCTGAAATTGTCTCCAGCGATTTTGTGGTTTCTCCCGCAGGCAGCCCATCCAGGCGGCAGATCCAGCCTGCCTCAGTCAGACTGTGCATCACCACCGAGGCATGCAGTTCCGCGACGTTTTGATCGGTCACGACCAAAGCCGAACGGCGGGCACTGGCAATCCCCGCCCGGACCAGCCAGCCGTCGATCGACTCGACAATATGATGCAGGCGGTGTGTCTGGATAAAAATTTCGTAACTGCGCTCCCCCAGCGAAACATTCACCCGGGGTTCGGCGGCATCAGTGCAGGCACGGGAAAGAGATTCTGACATAACGGACGTCAAAGATATTTTTTTAGGACCTTCTTGAACGCCTGACAAAATGCGGTTCGGAATCACGCTGCACTTGCAATTTCCAGGAAACCGCACCCCGTCCAGCGCATTTTGTCAGACAATTGACAGCGCCATTACACCAGAAACGCGGCCATCAGACCAGACAGCACAATCCCGTCCCAGGTTCCTGCCCCGCCAATACTTACCATCCCGGTCGCGATGTGCCGGAAATCCCGCCAGTGCATCAGATCCGCACCAATCAGAGGCCCGGAAATTCCGATCAGATAGGCCACCGGGGCCTGAAAAGGATCGTACTGCGGACCGGCGAGCCCCAGCCAGACGAAGATCAATGCCACCAGAGAAGGCAGAAACGTCGGCAACGCGATTCCCAGCCCCGGGATCGACCGGGCCCAGCGATAGCACACGACACAATTTGCCAGGACTCCCAATCCGAGGACGGTCAACACCCTCGGCCCTCCCTGCATAACTGCCGGCAACAACCACGCGGCCAGCAGCAGCGGAACCAGGCAGCCTCCGACATTCACCGCCACCAGTGTTTCGCGCCGCGTGGGATCCCACGGAGGCAGATTGAATGGGTCCCGATGGGGGAGCATGTCGGGCGTAATCAGTTCCTGGGCAGGCCTGGGGATGCTGTACAAGGGGAGGTTGATCACGGAGCCCACGAACATTCCCATCAGCACCAGAAACGCCCCTTCCGGACTCAGGTGCAGGTTCTGCAGCGCGTCCTGCAGCATGTTCACGAACATCATCGGCAGGATGCACAGCATGAAGAATGCCGCGAGCAGGACGAGGCAGCCATTCAGCCGGATCGTCCGCATCGGATCGCCGGAAAAAGGATCGTTCGAATAAACAGGCATGACGCTTCCGGGGACAAAGGTCGTAAATCAGGGGTTTCGAATTGTTCGGCATCTTGCAGCGTGGATCACCCTGCACCATCATAACGACAGTGGAAAAGAAATGTCTTTCCACGGACCGCGCGAAATATCATTCTCCATGAATAGACAGGTTGCCCCATGCGATCTTCGCACGCATCACACAGTCGGCGACAATTTCTCTGCACGTCCGGTCTGGCAGGGCTGGCAGTTACTCAATTCCCCGCTACGCTG
>JAXMBX010000041.1:0-46422 GCA_046349635.1 Planctomycetales bacterium | reverse complement strand
CTGCACTTCTTTCCTCAAAAGGCTCATTCCCGAAAATGAGACTCAAGAAGTGTGAACGGAAGTTGAAGATTACGTGTCAAACCTGCGTCCGAGGCGGGATGAATTGCCGATAATGAAAGTGGATTACGTCTCGGCTTCGTCCAGCAGCGTTAAATTGAGGGGTTTGCCCCCCCCATTTTGGACAACAGTCTTGACGTTCGAAAGATGGTACTGCACAGTGGGAATTTAGATCGTGTTCCTATTGGTCGCATTGGCGCAACTACCGCCTGGAGAGGGAGATCAGATCAGCAGACGACACCTGTTTGCACGCCAGACAAAATCTGCTATGTTCCCCCACCCTCAGACGGGGCAGTCTCTCACCACCCCTTACTATTTTTGCGTCTGACCAAACTAAGAGAAGGCCACCCGGAAAATCCGGCGTGGAACGACCGTGATATCTTGCGTCCCCGCGGAAGAACAACATTCTTCCCCCGTGTCTCTCGTCCCCCCTTCCCCGAAGCTAAAAACTCCTGAATACAAGCGCAAGCTGCGCCGCCGTTCCCGACGCGACCTGAAATACATGGTCGGGGATGGGTTCTTCTTCAGCCTGATGGTCGGCCTGGGAGAAACCTATCTCCCTGCCTTCGTCCTGGCGATGGGCCTGGGAGAAGTTGCCGCCGGGTTGATTGCCTCCCTGCCGATGCTGGCGGGCGCGATCCTGCAACTTCTCACGCCGCTGGCGACCCGCAAGCTGGGCTCGCACAAGCGCTGGATCCTCCTCTGTGCCACGATTCAATCGCTGAGTTTCGTCCCGCTGGTCATTGCCGCGTGGGTGGGAAAAATCTCCACCCCCGCTGTCTTCGCGGTGGCGGCGATCTATTGGGGTTTCGGCATGGCGACCGGACCCGCCTGGAATACCTGGGCGGAAGCGATCGTCCCCCGGTTGATCCGCTCCAAATATTTCGCGGGCCGAACCCGCTTTGCGCAGACCGGCGTGTTTCTCGGCTTCGTCGCGGGGGGATGCCTGTTGCAATCCGCCCGGAGCGGAGGCTGGGTGCAGACCGGTTTCGCGATCCTGTTTCTGGTCGCCGGAACCTGTCGTTTTCTGTCAGTCTTGTGCCTCTCCCGGCAGACCGAAGCTCCGATGCAGTTGCACAGTCATCGGAATGTGAGCCTGGGAGAATTGGTCAATCGTATTCGTCGCGGAGGATCCGAGCGGCTGCTCGTGTATCTCATTTCGGTGCAGTTTGCCGTCTACATCTCCGGGCCGTATTTCAATCCCTTCATGCTCAAGCAACTGGGATTCTCCTACCAGACCTACATGACCCTGGTAGCCGCGAGTTTTCTGGCCAAGGCTCTCGCGATGCCCCTCATCAGCGTGGTGGCGCACAGCGTTTTGGCACCCGCCGGCTGTTGTGGTTTGGAGCTGCGGGGATGGTTCCCTCAGCAGTATGTGGATTATCTCGCAGTCGTTCGGATTCTTGATGACCGTCCAGTTGACCGGCAGGATTTTCTGAGCGTATGAACTCGCGATGCTGCTCCTCTTCTTCGAGATCATTTCCAAGGAAGAGCGAACCAGCCTGTTGACCTGGTTTAACCTGGGGAACTCCACGGCCTGGTCCTTGGCTCACTCGTCGGCGGTGGCCTGCTCAAGCTGCTGGGGGAACGCCCGGAAAGTTACATGGTGCTGTTCGGCGTCTCCTCCCTCTGCCGTCTGATGGCCTTGGGGTACTTCTCCTGGATGCTGTGCAGTCCGTGGATCAAGTCGCTCGATCTCCAAGCGGGCGGCGGTGGTCTTCTGGCCTCGAGCCGGAAACGGATCCCAGGTACCCTCGCCGGTGTTTGCCGCCGTCGAGACGACGGGCACCACGGTGGATGTCACCGTCCCTGAACTCGTGGAATCCACGGATCTGTTGCCGGTCAACACTCCTGTGCCGCATCTCAGCGAACCGTCCCGGCCTCGGAAGATACAGCCCGCTAAAGCCGTCTGAGATTGGCGGTTGCATCCGGGGATTCCCGGTTGCGGGTTGCATCCGTGGGGACCACAATGGACGAAAGCCATTTGTTTTCGTCCATTGAAGAGGGTTCCGTGCGTTCCGATGCGGCACAACTGAAATCCGTTTGGGAAGTCGTCTCCACCAGCGAAGCCGGGCTCGAGCGCTGGGGGAGGCTGGGACGCCTGTTCGGTGGGGACGGTGATCGCACTCGTCGGCTCCTTAGGAGCAGGCAAGACCCGTTTCACTCAGGGAATCGCTACCGGGCTCGAAATCAATCCGCTGGAAGTGAACAGTCCCACGTTTGCCCTCGTGCAGGAATATTCAGGCCGCTTGCCGGTCGCCCACTTCGATACCTATCGGCTCCGCAGCGAGGACGAATTTCTGGAACTGGGATCTGAAGAATATCTGTCGGGGAAGGGGGTCTGCATCGTCGAATGGGCAGACCGGGTGACGACACTGCTCCCGGCTCACACGTTGTGGGTGCGTCTGTCGGCAGCCAGTGAAACCGAACGGCGGCTCGTGTTTCAAGCCCACGATCCACAAACGCTGGCATGGATTGAAAAACTTCGAGCGGAGTGGGAGAACTCCGGAGGGGCTCCGTGATGCCCCCCGACTCTCCGCGAATCGTTGAGGGCCTGCAGCCTTGTGCCCTCCGTGACTGCAGGGTTCTGGTGGGGTTTCCGGGGGAGCTGATAGCGTTGCCCTGTTGCGGCTTGGTGGAACTTCGCGAGGAATTTCGTCTCGAATTGCGTGGCCCATCTCGATCATCGGTTGCGCGGCGAAGAGTCGAGTCAGGGTTGCGGTGGGTCGAGAGGTTGGCGACAGGGCTTTGCAAAATGTTCCACGTGGAACATTTTGATGTCGCCACCCTCGCGGATGAGCGCTAGGGATCGAAGAAACGGCCCGAAAGGTCCGCCGCGAATGGCTGGAACAGACGGCTGTGGCGCATCACTTTTCCTGCATTGCACTTGCGCACACGGCCGACGATCAGGCGGAGACCGTCCTGCATCCCCATCCTGCGTGGGACGGGTCTCGTGGGACTGCAGGGCATCGCGGAACAGACCGTTTTGAAATCCGGAGTGCGGATCGTTCGGCCACTTTTTAACCTGTTCTCGCAGTGCCATCCTCGACTATCTGAGCGGCCTTGGGCGGGAGTTTCGAACGGATAGCAGTAACACCGACGTGCGATACACGCGCATCCGCCGGATTCGTCACGAACTGCTCCCCCTGCTCGGTCGCAATGCAGCCCGCAGGTGGATGATGCGTTATTGCGTCTATCCTCCCTTGCAGACGGACTTTCAGGCTGGTTGCAGCAGGAGGCAGGTAGTCTCCTCGGCAAGGCCACGCTTGAGGATGCGGCCTCGCTGTTGGCGCGGCGATCGGAAAATCTGGCGTTCCGCACAACATTTGGTTCAGCAGGAAGCACTGCGGCAGATCTGGGAACGGCACGATTGGCCGCGCAAAAACATGGGGCATGAGCAATGGTGCCGGTGTTGGGGGGATTGGGTCCGGCTTGCCGCAGCACATCTCCCCGGTCGAGTTCGCCTGGAAGTCCGGGGGCGACTCATTCATCTGTCGCAGGAACTACCGGCCTGAACGACTTCGACGTCAGGCTGTGGAGTTTCGCGATTCGATAGGCTCGTCGTGCCCCCATTGTTTGCGGAGCGAATTCCCCTGGTGCAACGTGTAGGCGAGAAGCCCCCTCGACGTCAGGTTGAAGAGGAAATGGTTCATGACCGGCGAGGGTTCCGGTTTCCAGTTCTCGTGCCAATCCATCCGGTGATGAGATTCACCTGCCGGATGTTGCTATTCTGCAGGCGTTGCAACTGCTCCAGCAGCATGTTGCCGGGGGAGAGATGTTTGTAGTTTTCGTCGTAGCCGATTTTCAACAGGTAACACGTATTTCCGTCTAGCAGAGCAAACTGGCCTGCGATGGCCTTGCCTTCCACGGTCATCGGGAAAATGGCGCACTGACCTGAAGGACCAAGCTGTTGGATCAGATCACTGTAGAATTTCCGGGCGATGGGATCCCTGGGAGATGGACGTTCCTTGCTCTCCTTTCCATCCGGCGGCTTCCACACTCAAGAACCGCTCATACGCTGACTCCAGTCCAGCGACGTCCTGCGTCCATTCGAAACGGACATCGACCGTCTGGTCGAGCTTGTTTCTGGCTCTGCGCAGATTGTTCCGGAAGTTCTCGGAGAATCCCGCCAGCATGGTTTCGTAGTTGTCGATCCGCAGGGAATTGCAGACGCGTTTTTGCCGGGTGATGTGGATTCCCTGTGCGGTCAGTTCCATGTCCTGCAGGGCGTGAGCTTCATACGGGAGGTTGCAGAGCGACAGCAGATCTCCGCCGATCCGTTCTTTCTTGAGAGTGCGCGTGGGCGGCTCGCCAATCCCAACGCATCGGGTGAGTTGCGGACGATGTAATCGCAAGGGACATGCTCGTTGCAGATGAATTCGATGGAGCGGAGCGGAATCCGCCGATCTGCTGTTTGCCCCGGATTCAAGGGGACGATCGCGGTCGTGCGGCCACTCACCTCTTCCGCGTAAAAGAAGAAGTCTTCGTGCGGGACCATGGGAAGGAGTGCGGCGAACCATTCCGGATGGTGGTAGAACTGATGTCCGGAGCCATCCCCCAGAAGATCCCGCCAAGCGGGCTGAAGAACGCGGAACCCCTTCATGCCGTAGAAAATCCGGCTTTGAATCGCCGTGGAAGTCTTCCAGGTGTAACCGATCGGAGCCACGGTCAAGGACGTCATGCCACTCAATCTCCGTACAGAATCACATTTTCCGAAACCCGCGATTCGATCTGCGTTGCGTCAGTTGCCGACGCCGTTGTTGAGGACCGCCGACCGGTTTTCGTTATATCGCTGGAACGCCTGGTTGGCGTTATTGACGGTCTGGTTCCGACCGTTGAAGAAGTCGGAGAGTTCGATGATCGAAGGACCGAGCAGGAACATATAGACCGCCGGCATCAGGCAGAGGACGGTCGGGAACAGGAGCTTGAAGGAGGCCTGGTTCGCTTTCTGGTCGGCCCGTTGACGGAGGCTTTCGCGCATCCGTTCCGCGTATTCCGCGAGAGCCGCGGAGACGCTGGTCCCCATCCGTTCGGTCTGCAGGAGCAGGTTGGTGAAGGAATGGACCTCGGGGATTTCGAGGCGTTCCTTCATGTTTTCGAGGGCCTGGGCCATCGTTCCGATTTTGGCCTGCTCGGCAACGATCCGCAGTTCCTGAGTCAGATCGGGATAGACGTCTCCCAATTCCGCGGTCACGCGCTCCATAGCGGTCAGCGGAATCATTCCCTGACTGACGCACATGTTCAGCATGTCGAGGACGTCGGGAAGTGCCCGCTCGATCTGGCTTTTGCGTTCCGCGGCCTTTCCGCGGACATACAAGCGGGGCAACGCCCAGCCCATGATTGCAAACGCGACCATGATCCCCAGGATCGGCATTTCCGCACGCGGCGGGGCGATGGCGAACAGCGTCCCGAAGACAAGCAGCGAGAGAATAATGAGGAAGTAGCGGACGGCGTTCAGATTCTGGAGCGCATGGGGCTGATAGAATCCCGCGAGGAGGAGTTCTTTTTTGGTCTCCTGTTGCCGCTGAGACGATTCGGGCAGCATCGCCGAAAGAACCGGTGTCACGCCGCCGAGGACGTAGTCCCCTGTCCCACTCAGAGGAATGTCCCCCGGCTCGATGCGGGGGAGACGATCTTCCTTGCCTGAAGGGGCGAGGCTTTCGAACGTCGTGCGGCGCGCGTAACCGTTGGTTCCTTTGCGCGGAATACTGACCGGCCTGGGCATCGCTCCCCAGGCTTCGCCGGGCACGGTTTCCGTCATAGGCTCTGCAGGAGCAGAGACCAGGGCCGGTTCGTGAATGGCCACTGTTTCCGCGGGGGTGTGAGATTCCTGCAGGGAATCGACGAACACCATCTCGTCCGCAGCGGGAGCCAACTGCTCGGGCTGACGCGACGTTTCCATGCTGCGAGAACGGACCACGTTCGCCGGGCGGTTTCGTCTCCATTTACGGAACAGGGAGAAGAGCGCCAGCAGAAGAGCAGCAGCCAGAAAAATCCAGGTCGTCAGATTGGGATTCATGATCCGGTTTCCTGCGGGCCGTGTTGAGGGACTTCGGTTCCCCCGTTGTCCGGCGGGAATGAATACGTTTCAAAAAAAGTTAACAGTGATTTACGACTGCTGGCTGGTCTTGAGAATTTCGCACCCAGATGGCGCCAATGATCTGGAGGACGATGGCCGCGATGGTGACATTCCGCCCCCAGTTGGAATTCATCAGCCGTTCGAAATAAGTCGGGTCACGGAAGACGAAGAACGTCACGATGGCGGGGGGAGTCCGAGCATCATGATGGCCGAGCGCGGCTGGCCGCGGTGGCGGCCTGCAAGCGTCCCAGGAAGCTGATGCGGTCCCGGATTGTGCGGGCCAGGCGATCCAGCACGGCGACGAGGTCACCCCGGTCTGATGATGCACGACGAGAGCCGTGCGAAGAATATTGAGGGCTGACGACCCCGGTCCGGTGCGGGAGTTCGCGGAGCGATTCCGGAGTGGACAATCCCAGTTCCATCTTCTGGACGCAGTAGCGAAGTTCTTCTCCCAGGGGCGCCGGCGTGTCGTGCATCACGAGTTCCAGGCATTGTTCCAGGCTGCGTCCGGTCTTTGCGGCGCGGGCGAGTTCGTCGACCATGCCGGGCAGTTGCTCGGTGATCTTGGACTGCCGGCGGGAACGGATAATGACCAGGGTGATCAGGGGAATGATCGCTCCGATGGCGGATGCAATGGCGGTGGTCAGGAAGTTTTCCTGCCAGACAAACGCTGCTCCCCCGAGGGCGATCGCGGCACAGAGGCAGAGTGCGAGCGCCATCGAAGGAGAGAGTTCCGTGCCGCTTTGCAGCATCAGCCGATCGAACCAGCCGTTCATCTGCTGGGACATCCGATCCTGTTCGGGACCGTGTGCGTACTCTTCACGATCGCGCAGGATGTCCGCGAAGGCGGGCTGCGGTCGAATGTCGAATCGGGCGGGGCTGGAGGTCGCCATGGTCTCCCCTCCTGAGGGGTTCTGTACGATGATTTCTGGACTTCAGAACAGTTCCATCAGGTTCAATGTGGACTAGAACGTGGGGCGGAATTCTCCACCCTCGCTCAGTTCACGGGCTTCAAACAGGTGCTGCGGCAACTCGAAACCGTGGGCGGCCAGGCGCTTGAGAATCTCAGGCTCATAGCCGGTGGCGTAGAACGCCCCCGTCAGTGCTCCCTTGTCGTCCGCTCCCATCAGGCGATACACGAAGATGTCTTCGAGTTGGTATTCCCCCTGGTGGCAACTGACGAGTTCCGAGATCCGCATGATCTTTCGTTGGCCGTTCGCCATGCGGGTCACGTGAACGATCAAGTGGATTGCGGAGGCGATGTACTGCCGGGCAACGAGCGTCGGAAGATCGACACCGGCGAGGGCGACCATCAATTCGAGGCGGTCGAGGGCGTCGCGGGTTTCGTTGGCATGGATGGTGCTCATGGAGCCGTCGTGGCCGGTGTTCATGGCCTGCAGCATTTCCAGCACTTCCCCGCCGCGGGCTTCGCCGACGATGATGCGGTCGGGGCGCATCCGCAAGCTGTTCTTGAGGAGTTCGCGCTGAGAGATTTCTCCCTTCCCTTCGATGTTGGCGGGACGCATTTCCAAGGAGACGACGTCCGTCTGCTGCAACTGCAGTTCGGCCGTCTGCTCGATGGTGATGACCCGTTCCGTTCCGGGGATGAAGCGGCTGAGGTTGTTGAGGAGCGTGGTCTTACCGCCACCGGTTCCCCCGCTGACGAGGATGTTTAAGCGGGCACGGACCGCAGTTGCCAGGAACTCGGCCATTTCGACGGTCAGGCTGCCGAGGCGGACCATATCCTCGAGCAGCAGGGCCTTGGATTTGAATCCGGCGAATGGAGAGGGTCGGACCACGGAGGGCCAACGGGGGATGACCGCGTTGAGTCGGCTACCGTCGGGGAGCTTGGCGTCCACCATCGGGGAGACTTCGTCGATACGTCGTCCGGCGCGTCCCACCAGGCGTTGGAT
This sequence comes from Planctomycetales bacterium, assembly GCA_046349635.1. Classification (GTDB taxonomy): domain Bacteria; phylum Planctomycetota; class Planctomycetia; order Planctomycetales; family Planctomycetaceae; genus JAXMBX01. The sequence goes on along the minus strand of JAXMBX010000041.1, from coordinate 38,373 downwards.
TAACTGCAACAGGTGTTGATCGTCGGCGAACTTCACGTCGGTCGGGAGCAGGCGTCCGTTCTTTTCAATCCAGACACTGTCGGCGCCGTTGACGAGGACATCGCTGATATCCGGTTCGCGCATCAGCGGTTCCAGCGGTCCGAAGCCGTAAATCTCGTCCATGATCTCCTGGACCATGGAATCCCGGTCGTGCATGCCGAACGTCACCGACTGCACGGAGCAGAGATGGGACGCGAGGGCGCGGAGTTGCTGCCGGAGGGAGTCTTCCGAGAGTTGTCCCGCCTTGGAGAGATCGATGGCATCCACCATCTGCTCATGCAGGCGATTTTTCAGTTGTTGAAAAACCTGTCGATCCTGGCCGGAACTGGTGTGAAGCGTGGATTCGGCAATCATCGTGAAACCTGCGTCTGTTAAAGGCTGGAACACTCAGTGAGTCAGCGAGATCTTGTAAATGTAGGGGTTCGAAGCCGAGTCGGTCGAACCGGATTCGGAGGCCAGAACCGCGGTGCGGGTTTCCAGGACTCCGGGTTGGATGACAATCTGCATCGACTGCTGCGAAAGAACCGAGACGACCATGACTCTTCCCGCGACGGCGCGCGTGCAGGTGATCATTGCGGTCCCGGATTCGATCGGGTTGGCGGTAACGTCGTATAAAAACAAGGCACGGCACTCCCCCAGCTTCTGGTTGAGTGCCTCTTGAAAATCAGCACGGCCGATGAACATCCCGAGCGTGGACCAGGATTGCGCACCAGCGGGAACAATCCCCCCTAACGGTTGCAGGTCGGTTTCGGACCAGCCCTGCAGAATCGTGCGGGTCACGTCCTCAATCTTCTTATTCGCCAAGGGGAGGAAGCAGGCATTGGGAGAAGTTCCGCCACTGTCCGTCAGCGGGATATTCAGCACAATCTCCGGAATCCCGTCAGGTCCGCTGACAACGGTGTGCCCTTCAGGATCCCAGGTCCATTGATCCTTGCCCAATCGCTGCTCGATCTGGACTTCCCAGGTATCCGTGCGCTGGCCTGTGGGGTCCGTGCGGAGAATTCCCAACGGAAAAGTCGGAATCGTCAAACCCTGCAGTGGTCGCAGACCAACCACCTGGTTCTGGATGGAAGCCTCCGAGGTGACGACGAGGTCCGCCGCATCGGCGTTCGAAATTCCCTGGATGAAAAGAGCGACGGGATTGTTTCGGGAGCGGGTTCGCCGTCCGATGACGACCGCAGTGGTGGGAGAGTTGTCGGTCTCCTGGAATTGAGTGAGTTGGGGATCGGGATTGGTATTCAACACACCCAGGCGGACATCCTGACCGGCGGAGGTATTCAGCAGCAAGGGTTGGCCGACGACGAGATTCTGCTGGGAAATGAGGCCTGCTTTGACCCGTGCGGCATCGAGCCGATTGTTGGGATTCGGATTGACCCGAAGGAGATCATCGCCGGCGAGTTCACGTGCAGCCGCCAAGGCGGAGGCTTCCGTGGCGGCCCGCATTTCCACGCGGCCCATCTCCAGCCAGAGGCGATCCAGGACGAGTGCCATGGCTCCCATCACAGCCACAAGCGCGACAGCGACGAGGGGAACCAGAACCCCTCGTCGGGGAGCGCGGCCTTGTTGGATCGACTTGACGTTCACCGCAGTCCTTTCGGTGCGAAGCTACGAACCGTATGAGTTCAGATCGACGGAGCATTGAAGTGAGGAATTTCCGGAACGCCGACCGGCAGGGTATTGCTCACCGGCTGCTGGCTGACGCCAGGAGTCGCGGGGGGTTGTGCAACAGTCTGGTTCTGCACAGGAGCGCCCGGCTGTGGGGGAGACTGATTCGCAGCTCCGGCTCCCGCCGGGGTGGAATTCGCGCCACCTGTGCTTGGAGCGACCGATTGCGTGTCCAGGAATTTGTTGTTCGGAGCGAACTGGTTCTGCTGACGTCCCTGGCCACGGAACACCTGAGTGGTGAACGGCGGGACCGGGGCTTCAACCTTCGGGGGAGAAATGCCCAGGATTTCGTTCAGCATCACGCGGTCCTTATTCTTGACCGCCAAGTCCCCGTCCCCCTTCCCTTGCGGGTTATAGGCGAGGGTCAACGTCCCCTTCTGCTTGCAGAGTTCGAGAACATTGGCCTGCGTCGGGGTCAACTCAAAGGTGACCGTGTGATTCTGCGCCGTCTGGGTCTGACCGCGGATGGCGAGGATCTTCACCCCTTTGAACAGGGTCATGGTGAGACCGTTTGTGGCCTGATCGGTTGCGTAGGGAATCTGACTGGGGCTGAAGTGGACGTCGACATAGTTCCCGGCGCGGATGTTTCCGCCGACGATGCCTGCCATGCCCGTGATTTCGGCGGTGATGGCCCGCATGCCGTCTTCGAGTTTCAGAGGGGGAGTTTCACCCGGTCCATACAACTGTCCGGCCTTGATCGGGCTGCGGGAGGAGAGCTTCTCCTTGGCGACGCGTCCGACGATGACCCGGTTGCTGATGAGCATGTCGGGTTCAAGCTGAGATTCGCGGATGCGTCCTTCGCCGAGGTGGGCCTCGGTGATCATGGTCCCCGGCGCGATCTCCGCGATGGGCAAGGGGACCAGGCGGGAGGCGATCTGCGGGGCTTTTTCTTCGTGTGCGATCAGGTTTTTGACCACATAGGTGGCCACGAGGCCCCCCACGACCAGAAACATGATCATTGAGAGAGTGGCGGGTGTTAATCGTTTCACGGGTCGGCCTCCACAAAAGACGAAATTCCTCCGCGGGAGGATGACTTCGTCGGAACGCCAGTCGAGTCCTGTTTCGACCGGTCGAACCTGTCAGTGCTGCGGAGATCCGTTCCGCCGGAATTTGGTACGCTAATATCGGGAAAGGGGGCGGTCTTATTCCTTGATCATGCTCACCTCGGCGAACAGGTCGCGGTTCCGGAGGCTGAAGCCCACGGGCCACAATAAGTCGGGCGAGGCATCGGTCATCGGGATCCGAACGGCCACCTGCACCACATCCCCCGAATACTGGCCGGGGAGGTAGTTCACTTGCAGTCCGGGAATCAGAGACGGAGTCAAGACGCGCTTGATTTCCGCCTCGACGGATTGAGTGGTGGCACCGGGCATGGTCCCCTGGCGGGCGCCCGCCCGACAGGATTCCACGACCACACCACGCGCGAAAAACAACAGTGAAAACTCAAACAGCGCCAAGAGGACGATGGCGAGGATCGGCAGGGTGAGGACCAGTTCCATGGTCAGATAACCGCCGCGACGCAGAGAAGATTTCTTCCCGCGTGGCGTTTGTTGTCGGGTTGTCTGACGCGTCGTGTGCATGGTCGGTTCAGTCCGAAACGATCAAATGATCAACAAGTTATGCGTGACTCGCCTCAGCCTTTGTTCTGGGTGGCGGGCTGCTGAGGGGATGCCTGCGGTTGAGACTCCAGCCCGGGCTTCACCGGCCACTGGGGAACTTTCCAGGCGAGGACCATCCAGGTGGCGAGTGCCACGGGGAGGGCAAAGGCCATGATGCGGCGATCCTTGATATCGCGAGAGGCATGCTTCTTTTTCGAGTCGGAAGAGGCGACAAACTGTTCCTTGGTCTTGTTCATGCCGCGGGTCATGACGCTGTAGACCATGACGGCGAAGGTTCCGAGGATGACGAACAGGACGCTGAAGGCGAGGACGTAGAGGGTGAGTTTCATTCCGAGCCAGACGCTGAGCGCGCCCATCAGCTTGACGTCCCCTCCCCCGCCGCCGCCGATGATCCAGAGGACGAAGAGGGTTCCGAATCCGACGGCGAAGCCGGCAGCGGCGTCTCCCAGACCAGCGATCCCGAAGAAGCAAATCTGGTACAGAATTCCGAGCCCGAAGACGGGGAGCGTCAGGTTATTGGGGATTCTGCGGTACCGGATGTCGGTCACGGCGGCGATCGCCGTGAACAGACTCAGGCACACGATGAGAACGGTCTGGGCTGTGGTCAATGTGGGCATGAAATCACCGTGGACCCTTGGAGGAAATCACAGGAGCATGTCGAATCCCGATGATCCGACGGTGAGCGGAGAGTTGCGGTGGTTTCTGCGAGGCGTGCAGCGGGCAGCGCCGGGCAGAAACGGAAGAATTCTTCAATCCCTCGCGTGAGGGAGGAGGGCAAGCGGAAGAGCGGGGTCTCGACGTGCGTGGTCTCAGAGGCCGGCGTCGTGCGCAGCGGCGTGCAGATGCTCCCGGAAGTCCGGCAGCTCTGAGAGTTTCCGCGTGATTCGCGGATGGCCGTACACGCGCACTTTTTTGACGTAATCGTCAAATTGTTCGCGGGCCAGGACGGCAACGACGGGTGAGACTTCATCGAGAGGGCGGTACACACGTTCTTTGGGATAGTAAATGGGGATATCGAATTCCACTTCCCGGTGAGGAGGTGGAGCATCGATCAACACGTCGGTGGCCGTGAGAGGTTCTCCGAGCACCGCCGTGAAGCGTTGCGCCAACAACTCGGCGCAACGAACCAGCACACCAAATGGCCGCCCTGCCAGCAGAGAATGGGTCTCTGCATCCTGATAGTGGCTATATTCGGCGATCCGCTTGTGAATCTGCCGCTTCAAGCCAAAAATCCCTGCGAACATTCCCTCCGCTAAAGTTCCCCGCGCTTCGTCACCCAACACGCGGATCATTTCCGGCTCAGCCAGCAGAAACAGAGTCTTCAGGTCGAGGCGTTGGTGGAGTTCGAAAAAGCCCCGGGCGAACATGCAGGTGGCAGACCGAACCGCATGGTGCCAATAGACTTCACTGAACATCACGTAGCGGGCGAAGACCATCAGTTCCGCGGCGGTCCGGCCTTTGGAGCTGAGGGCCAGGCCGTCGCCGGCGCCATTCAGTAAGAGAGACTGGATAAGCCGGTTCTTGTCGAAATTCCGACCGTAGGGGACGCCCGCGTGCAGGCTGTCCCGTTCGAGGTAGTCGAGTTTGTCGATATCGATCGGCCCGGAGAGGATGGAGCGGAGCAGGCGCAAGCGGGGGGAGTCGGTCTTCGGGACCAAGACGTCCAGGACTTCTGCCGGTTGAATCGACCATTCCGCTTCCAACACCTGCGCAATCTCCGATCCGGGGGCGAGATGTTCCGCGGCGAAGTCCTCGTGCAGGATCAGCGAGGGGAGTCCGAGATCCTCGATCGGATGGCAGAAGGGCCAATGTCCCAGGTCGTGCAAGAGGGCGGAGACGATCAAAACTTCCGCGGTGTGGCTGTCGACGACGTCGCTGAAGCGGGGGTCTTGCGCCAACTGCCACAGGTAACGGAGGGCATTGTGATACACGCCGAGGGCATGTTCGAAGCGGGAGTGGCGGGCACCGGGGTAAACCTGTGACACCAGCCCCAGTTGAGTGATGTGCGCCAGTCGCCGGAAGTCGCTGGTGTCGACGAGCGCGCGGACGCGGGGGGTGAAGGGGACGTTCTGCTCTTCCGGGATGCGCACCAAGCCCTGCCCCGCCTCCAGGTCCATCAATTCGGGGATCTTCAGGAGTGAGGCACGCATGGGGGGAGCTTTTTCTTACGAATCTGTGACGGGGATTATCCGACGGGACGCGGGGCAAACAGGTCGGTCACGACGTCCGCGAGGACGGAGTTATCCCCCACGGCGGATTGCTCCTGCATGGCGGTCCAGAGGAGACTCCCCTGCCCGACCGCTTTTTGGATCGCCTGCGGGAGAGACTCAATTTCCGGGGGCATGTAATCCGACTGCTGCAACAGTTCCAGGAGGCGTTGCGGGACGCGGGCGATTTCGGAGATGGTCTCGAATTCCACCAGGCCGACGAGCAAGGGGTTGTCGCGCCCGGTGATCAGGCTGCGGACGTCTTCCTTGTAGGCGACGATCGGTTTGCCGAGGGTCCAGGCGATGGCGGCTTCGGAGACGGCCCCTTCATCGGGGACGCGGCCATTCAGATTCCAGACGACGCAGTCGCATTCGGCGACGAGTTGGTAGATATCGAGGGCGAAGATGGCGGCATGGAGGAAATGTCCCGCGACGTCCGGCGCGAAGCCCCGTTGAATGAGCTCCTGGCGGACCAGGCGGAATTCCATGCCATCCCGATGCGGGAGATAGACGCCGAAGCCTGACTGCTGGAGCGTATCCGCCAGCGCGGTCATTTCGACCCGTTCGGAGGCGTTAAAGAGGGGACCGGCACAGTAAACGGTTGTTGTGGATGAGGAATCCTTCGGCGACATGGAGAGCATCCTGACTTCCAGACGAGGGTTGCAAGCCGTTATACGGAAAGCGATGATTATACATCCGGCTTCCAATGTCGAAACCGTCCCTTCTGCTTTTTCTGAGATCCGCGCGCGGTCCCATGCCGACATCCCGCCCAACTTCGTCTTCCGCCGCGTCGCTGCTGCTGGCCGTGCTGATCCTGCTGATGGGGATTGCGCTGAAGGCCCTCACGTTGCAGACCATCGGGCAGGAGGCCGGACTGAGCGGGCATTTCATCAGCATGGGGACGTGGGAAAAAACGGTTTCCCTGCTGGGTGGCAAACTGATCCCGAATTCTCCCACCGGTCCGCGGGCGGATCTGCCCTACGGCACGATTTTTCTGGGTGAATTGGCGATCACGCTGGCTTACTGGGTGCTGGGGGGGGTGTATCGTGCGCGGACTCTGCGAGTTTCCTGGACCACGGCCGCGGTGACGTGGGGTTTTTATGCCGGTGCGTGGGGGATGCTCGCGGGCTCGTGGGAGTTGGCGCGGCTCTTCTGTGCGGAGATTGGCTGGACCTGGGGGCTGACACTTGTTCTGGCGACTCCAGAATTCTGGCAGTCATTCTGCCTGGCGGGGCTGATTGCTTCGGGGGTTGTCCTGCCGCTGGCGAATCAGGAGGGATCGCTCCCCTCCTCACCAAAAATTCCGCGCATTCTGTGGATCGCAGTGGGGCTGTATTTCGTCATTTGGGGGACGATGAATGTCCAACTATATCGGGGGCTGCTGATTCCGCACGGTGATTCCTCGATGTACGAGGAACACATCTGGAATTTTCTGCACGGGAAAGGGTTCCGAAGTTATCTCGATGACGGGCGGCTGTTTCTGGGGGAACATATCCAGTTCATTCACCTGTTTCTGATTCCGATCTACATTCTGTGGCCTTCGCACATGCTGCTGGAACTGTGCGAGTCGTTGTTCCTGGCGCTCGGTGCGGTCGCGGTGTATCGCATTGCGGTTCGGCACCAGGTTCCGACCCAGGCAGCGGTCTGTCTGGCGATCAGCTATCTGTTCTACTTTCCTCTGCAGCGGCTCGATATCGCGATCGACTTCAAGACGTTCCGGCCCGAGGCGTTCGGCATTCCGCTGTTGTTGTTTGCCCTGGATGCTCTGGAAGAACGGAACATGGGACGGTTCCTGCCGCTGATGCTGCTGGTGATGACCGTCAAGGAAGACTATGCGCTGGTCGTGGTGCCGTTGGGAATCTGGATTTTCTGGCAGCATCGGAAGCATGCGTTAATCGAGCGGCAGTTCGAGACAATGAACTGGCAGAAGCCGATCGATGCTCTGCGCAATCGGCATTGGCGGAATCTGGGAATCGACCTGGTGATCTTCGGGGTGCTGTATTTCGCGATCGCGGTGAATGCGTTGATTCCCTGGTTCCGGCGTGGGCAGACGGTGCACTTCGCGGGTTATTTCAGCAAGTTCGGCAAGACCCCGCCGGAGATCATCTGGAATGTCCTGTTCAATCCGGCGCTGTTGTTCTCGGAACTGTTCGCTCCGGAAAAGATCATCTATGCTCTGAGCTTGTTACTGCCGCTCGGTTTCCTGCCGTTGCTTTCTCCAGGGCGGCTGCTGGTTGCATTGCCGCTGTTCGGGGCGCTCGCATTGAATCAGCTCGCGGCTAATCCGCAGCATCACTTTCATGCGCCGCTGGTCGCATTGCTGTATTGGGCTGCGGCTGCGGGACTGGGATCGCTTCCCGCTGAGATGAAACGCTGGAAAAGTTCTGACGCGGCGAATCTCTCGCAGCGTTGGGGAGGGATGTTTGGACTGGGTTGTGCGTTTGTGACGGGGTTGTTTCTGAGCATTGGTCCGACGGGTATTCCGTTCTGGGACTCCGGAGCGCAGGCGTATTGGCAACTGAAATACGTTCCCGGCAAGCGTGCGGAAATGTTTGGGAAAGTTCTGGCGAAGATTCCCAAGGAGAGCCGGGTGGCATCGACGGATTTCGTGCATCCGCGGTTCACGCATTATCTGCGGTCGTATGATTTCAGTGGATATCGCCCCAATCCGCCGGACGACACGGATTATCTCGTGATCGACCGTCACGGTCCGTACAGCCAGATCGCAGATCGAGACGTGCAGTCGATTGAAGACCTCAAGGATCTCTTGCCGCATGCGGAACGGTGGGAACTGCTCCCGGATGAGACCGAGGGATACTTCATTGTGTTGAAACGCCGTAAATCCGGCTGATCGTCTGTTGTCCTTTCATCGGAGTGATTGTGCCCGCACCCGTTTCACCCCCCCAAACTCAGCGTGCCGCCGGGAAGTTTCCCCTGGCGGTGGTGTGGGTGCCATTGCTGGCGCTGGGGTTGACGATTCTGTTCTGGAGTCCGATGTGGGAAGGGGCGGGGCTGATTGGTGGGGATCTCTATACGTATTTCTTTCCGCAGAAGAAGTTCTTCGTGGATCGGCTGCGGGCGGGAGAGTTTCCCTTCTGGAATTCACTGATCGGGCATGGCTATCCGCTCGTGGCTGAGAGCCAGACGGGGGTGTTCTATCCGTTTCATCTCGCGTATGCCCTGCTGGACGTCAACTCCGCTTACAACTTCGTCCAACTGCTGCATTACGTCCTGGCGTTTGTGTTCACCTGGCTGTATGCCCGGAGCATCAAGCTTTCGTCCATCGGGGCGATTCTGGTGGGGCTGGTGTATGTCTACGGCTGGTTTCCCGCGCGGCTGTGTCTGGAATGGGCGATCATCGGGGGGGCGTGGCTGCCGTGTGCGCTGTGGTGCGTCGAGGAATTTTTTCGCACACGCTACTGGCGATATCTGATTTTGCTTAGCGTCGCCCTGGCCTGCCAGATGCTTCCCGGGCACTTCAACCTGGCGTTTCTCACGCTCTTGACGTTGGTGGTCTACATTCCCGTTCGGTTGTGGTCTCCGGCCGCAGCCGTTCATTTCTCTTCGCGGCAACGTACACGCGCGGCGGGATTGATCATCGCGTCGCTTGTCTGTGCGTTCACGCTTTCGGCGGTGCAGTTGCTCCCGACGTGGGAATTGAAGCGCGTGAGCCAGCGGGCGGGGGTGAGTGAGGAACATGATCCACGGTACGGGAATCTTCCGTTCTGGTACTGGCGGCAGCTGGTAATGCCGTGGGACTATGCCCGTCCCGATCTGGATAATCTCCTTAACGCCGGGTTGCCTCCGTCGGCTTCCACCAACAAGGTGGAAGCGCACCTTTACTTCGGACTGATCCCCGTGCTGCTGCTATTGGGGATGCTTCTCTCGGGGAAGGTGTTTCGCGATCCGCTGTTGAGGTTGTGGTTCGTGTTGGGGTTGCTCGCCCTGATCTATACCCCGGGCTGGCTGGTGGTGGTGACGAAATATCTGCCGGGGTTCAACTTCTTTAAGGGGCCGGGACGGTTTGGAATCATCACGACCTTTGCGGTCGCGGTGATTGCGGGGACCGCGTTTGACCGCTTTCTGAAAATGTGTCGCCGTGATACCGCGTGGCTGGTCGCTGTTCTGGTCCTCGCGTTGACGACGCTCGATTTGTGGACGGTCAGCCGGGTGACGGGTTATGCGACGTTCGTTCCTCAGCCAATTCTGGAGTTCATTCCCAAAAGTCCGGTCCGGGAGATTCTGCTCGCGTCGCCGGAGCCTGTCCGCCTGTTTTCGCGGGGGGCGAATCTCCCGACGCTGCTGGGGGTGGCCTCGACTCCTGAATATCTCGGCATCGGCCCGGCGGAGTATTATGCGCCCGAGACGATGATGCCCCGCCCTTTGCCGTATGAGGAGAAGCCGACGCCGGAACAACTGGACTGGCTGCGGCGGGCGGCGGTCACGCACATCCTCGCTCACAAGCCTCTGGAACAATGTGGCTGGCCTGCGGACTCGTTCAAGCCGGTCTGGTCGGGGCTGGATCCCTTCCTGAACCGCGCGTGGGGACGGCAGGAACCGCTGTATCTGTACCAGTTTCTGGGAGGGCGGAGCCGGGTGTCACTGGCTCAGCCCAAGCCGGGGGATTCCGCCCGTGTCGTGAAATACCACGCGAATGAAATCAGCAGCGAAGTGTCCACCAGTGGTAGACAAACCTTGATTCTGGCGGATCTGAACTATCCGGGCTGGACGGTCACTGTTGATGGCCAGTCCGCTCCGGCGATCACCGTCGAGAAGATGTATCGGGGCGTCGAAGTTCCGGCCGGGAAACACACCGTGACGTGGAGCTATCGTCCCGCGTCGATCCTGTGGGGAGGGATTCTGAGCGTGGTGACGGTTCTGTTTCTCGCCGCGGTGGGGCACGTCCGGTTCTGGCATCCGTTGAAGACGTAGTGCCTCGGCGACACAGGCCGTGCGGGCGTGAGAGTCGAGCAGAACGGAAGTACGAAGGTCAGAGACCTTTGTGCCGCCGCCTCACCCTGCCCTCTCCCTCGGGGGGGAGAGGGTAAAATGCAGGAACCCGGCGCCGGCACATCGGGCTAGAGCGCGTTGCGCTTTGGTGTCGCGTCCAAATCGATGATTTTTCCGAGTTTGTTACCGCGACAGACGCTACAGATCAACACAATGCGATCTAGTAAATTCTAATCTTCGATGCGGATTTTGATTTCGTCGGAATTGCCTTTGAGTTCGGGGGCGTACATCGCGGAACCGACCGCCGGGAGGGCACTGAACGAGCCGGGGATTTCCGCCCGCAGGCGGTAGCTCACGCTATGCTTGCCGCGGGCGAGTTGCCGCACGAAGAACGAGACCCGCTCGTCGCGGAGTTCCATGTAGGCACCCATTGAATTCCCGTTGTAACCGCTACGAGTATCGACCGGCTCGAAACCGGCCGCTTTCTTGTCCTCGAACATCAGGTACTCGTAATCGTTCTTGCTGTCGATGACCAGTTCCACTTCGACGAGATCGCCGCTCTTGAGCATGTCGCCGCTCTTGAGTTCCTGCTTGCGGTATTTTTCCACCTGCTGGGAAACCACCTGGCCCCGAGAGCCGGCGACGTCGACTTTCTTCTCTTCGGGAACGAGCTTGTAGACCCGTCGATCGACTTTCACTTCGAGACCCGCGTGCGTGATGAAGTCTTCCAGCGTGAAGTTGGTGACATAGGCATTGAAATAGACCGGTCCGGTTCCGGAACGGCGGATTTCCACCGTGTGTTCTCCGCTGGTCACTTCCTTGCCGGTCAGGACCAGCGCGTTGTCGAACGTGAAGAGATTCTCGCGGGTGATCTTGACCTCTTTTTTCTTTTCGCCGTCGAGCAAGACTTCAACCGTCAGGTCCGGCTGGTCTTCGCCGCTGGCTTTCCAGTAATCGGCCATCGCCTCGATGCAGAGGGCGGTGTCCCGCGTGCTGTTCCAGTAGGTGGCATGCTTGCGGTTATTCAGCAGGTACTTCACCAACCGGGCCGTTTTCGGATCCCTGGGGGCGGTCTTGCAGAGGAGCTTCAGGTAATAGGCATTGGCTTCGATCTCGCTGCCGTGCCAGTACCACCAGGCGTACCCCTCCGCGAATTTGAGGTAGGCGGTTTCGTTTTCGGCATCCTGCACGAGGTACTGGTCAATGTTGGAGAGGAGCATCTGGAGCTTTTCGGCCTGCTTCTGTTTTTCGAGGGCGAGTCCATAAAGTGCCATGCCGTAGACCGAGAGTTTGGTGCGGTCGCGGTACAGGTATTCCATCATCTCCGGCGAAGTGGAATCGGCTTCGGCGAGGAGCAGGTAGATCATCGCGTCGAGATTGTCCGCGGCGGATTTCCAAGTGGTGTCTTTGGCTTTTATGTCGGCGTTCTTGAGCCATTGGATCTGCTCGGCCTGATGGCGTTTCAGCCATTCAATGCCGCGCTTCAGAACGTCATCCACGACGGCGACGTCGTTCTGCTTCGCAACCTGCAGGCCATGGATGACGACGGCCGTCGTGTGCGCCGAGGGATATTCCCCGCTTCCGGAGAACCAGCCCCAGCCTCCGTCGGAGAGCTGCATGTCGTAGAGGCGTTTGAGTCCCTCCTTGACCATGCGTTGCACTTCGGCTTCGTCGAAGACCGGATTGCGGTCCCAGTGTTTCCACTGCGCGGCGCGCTGCTTATCGTCGCCGATCTCCTGGGCGTTCAGGTTGGTGCGTTTGTCGCGGATGGCTTTCAGATCCAGTTTCATGTCGAGCAGGATCTTCTGCGTGATGACGGTGGGGAGGAAGCGGTTGAGGGTCTGTTCCGTGCAGCCGTAGGGGTATTCGACGAGATACGGGAGGGCATCGACCATTGCCCCGGCGAGGGTGGGTGAATAGCGGATTTCCAGCCGGGATTCATCGATCCGCCGTTCCGTGGGGATCTTGATCTTTACGCTCTGCTTGTCCTGATCCGGTCGGACGGTGCCGGTATAGGATTCCATCTTGAGCATCCCGTGGACGTAGACCGGATACTTCACTTCCATGGCATCGGATTCGGTGCGGCCCAGGGCTTTCGCGCGGAGGATCGCCTCCCCTTCTTTGACGACCTTCACGCGCCAGTCGACCCGCTGTTGGGAATGGCCCTTGAGCGTGACGGATTGCTCCGGTTTGGCGAGGAGTTCGAGAGTCGGGCCGTCGAGTTCCAGGCTGACGGCGAGGGTCTGTTCCTCGGCGAATTCGTTGTGGACAATTGCGGAGATGACAACCTCGTCCTTCTCCACGAAGAATCGAGGGGCCTGCAGCCGGACCATGATGTTCTTGCGCGTGACGACGTCCGCTTCCCCCTGCCCCACTTTCGTGCCGTGACCCATTGACCAGGTCCGGATTTTCCAACCGGTCAGGTTTTCGGGCATGGTGAGAGGAGGCTGGCGATGCCATCGCTGTTGGCTTTGAGGTCGGCGACCCAGAGGCAGTGTCGGCGAAATTCTTGCGAACGACGGGAGTCGCGCAGGATTCGCTTTCTTCAGAGGTGGCTGGCGCTTCGCCATCCATTTCCCTTCCCGATTCCTTGTTATCGGATTCCTGATGTGCGGCTCCGTCGCGGGCCATGGATTTCATCATCATGGGTGCTGCGGCGGGCATGGGCATTCCTCTGCCCCCGCGGGGAATCCCGCGTCCTCCTCCCATCATGCCGCCACCCATGCCTCCGCCGGCCATAAGACCGCCGAAGTTTTCGACTTCGCTCCATATTTGCATCAGTTCATCGCCATTCTTGACGAAGACCTCTGAACCGCGATCGAGGCTGCTGCGGGTCTGGGGGTGATGATCACGCCGCCACTTCCAGAAGAATTCCTTAATCTCCGGGACGTTCGAGCCACCGGAAATGTATTCCACGCTGCGGTCATACATGGTGACGGCCGTCGAGCCGGTAAAGGGTTTTCCCTCCAGATCAGTCAGCTTGAGCTGAATCTCCCCCTTCGTTCCGGGGAGGTATTCCTTCGCGGAGGGGAGGACTTCGACGTTCACGATCCGCTTCTCCGGCGGGACGGCGATGTTTTTCGTTTCGCTGTAGATTTTTGCCTGGGCGACGGTGACCGCTTCGACGTAGAAATTCGGCATGTCCTTCTGGACGACTTCGATCTCCTCCACCGTGCTCTTGCCTGTCAGGCGGATGATTTTCGGCGGGAGGTAGACTCCATTCGTGGGGCGGATGAAGAGGGCAATCGTGCCGTCGGTCTGGTTCGTGTTCAGGAGGAGACGGACTTTCTCCCCGGGGTTGTAGTGCTGCTTATCCAGGACGATTTCCAGATCGTTGAAACGGAATTCCTTGCCGGTGAATCCGGAATCGCGGACCAGGAAAACCTGGCCCCCCTCCTGGGTGTGTCCCAGAGCGTCGGTCAGTTTGTACGCGACGCGATATTGACCCGCTTCCGCGGCGGTCAGGACGTGCGAGATGTTCCCGGCTTCATCGGGATTGAGTTCCCAGCGACCCGCTTCCACTTCCTGCGGCTTCATGGAGGGGTCATACGTCACGCGGTAGAGAATCAGCGTACCCTTGCCGGTGACAGGTTTTTGAGCGAGCGTGTGGGCGGCGGCATGGACTTCGAAGCGGTCGCCGGTCTGCAAATAGCCGCGGTTCAGCCACAGATGGACCTTGAAGGGCTGGCGGGCGACGAGCACATTGCCGGTGCCGACGATGGTCCGCCGGGACTGATCGACGACTTCCGCGGTGATTGAGTACTGGTGATCCTCGTTACCGTGCAGCAGTTTGGCAGGGAGAGTGTCGAGGGTCAGCTTGAGCTTGCCATCGGCATCCAGGAGGCTTTCTCCCTGGGCGACGATTTCGGGCGGACCCTGTTCGCGGGGCCACCAGGGCATGATGGGACGGAGGCATCCCCAGCCGCTGAAGCCGGGATACCAGTCGTATTCGGAGGCGAACCACCAGTAGCCTTTGCCATAGAGCCAGTCCCAGCGCGTGGCCGGGTACCAGCGGGCATCGTGGGCGCGGCGTTCCACTTTGTATTTCACCTTGGCCTGCTGGACGGCGCCGCCGAAGTAATACTTGGCGCTGATTGTGGCAATGATCTTGTCCCCGAGTTGCACCGGTTCGTCAGGAGCGTCCACTTTCACTTCGTATTCGGGCTTCTTGTATTCCTCGACCCGGAAGCTTCCCCCGCCGACCTGGGGGCGATCCAGCACGATTTGATAGACCCCCAGCGTGGCGTCACCCGCGAGCGGTAATTCTCCGGCGATCCCTCCGAACTCATCCGATTTGATGGCTGTCTTGAGGACTTCTTCTCCCTTGGGATTCAGGATGCGGATGGCAAAGGACTGATTGGCGAAGTCCGAGGGTGTCCGGCTGGTCGTACTTGGCATGTCGCACCCAGATCTTGTACTGCACCTTCTGGCCGGGGCGGTAGACGGGGCGGTCGGTGATGACGAAACCCTTGGCGGCGTTGTATTGGGCATCGTAGTGGCGCGGGTACCAGGCCCCTTGAAAGCCGAGGTACGCCAGTCCGGTCCTGTCTTTCCGGCGAGCGGTGACCATCCACTGATGATCGGTTTTCAGGTCCGTGGGGGTGACGACCACCTGACCATCGGCGTCCGATTTCTCCGCGAATTGGGCCGTGATGGTTTTGAATTGATTGGTGCGTCCGACCTGCTGCTGCTTCCAGCCGAAGAATTCGACCTGGGCTTCGGGAATCGGCTTACCAGTGACGGCATCGGCGACGTAGTACCAGCGTTTTCCGTCCAGCGGTTTCTCGGCGATCATCATGTCCGCCAGCCAGAGGACCATGCGGGTGGTATTCCCGTCGTTTATTTTTCCTTCGAGCAGATAGGCGCTCCCCTGTTTCAGCGGAGTGGTGACGGTGACCCGCTTGTCGAAGTGATTCTTGGCGGGTTGGAGGTCGAGACTCCACTGGGCGGCCGGTGGGCCGATGTATTTCGCGCCAGTCTCTGCGATCAGGCGATGGGCGAGCGATTCGATCTGCGTCTGCTGCCACATTTCATTGCGGTTGTGATCGGACTTCAGATACTGCTGGGTGTCCTTGAGGAGTTTGTCGATGTCGATGGGAAAGGCCTGAAAGTCGACCCTGGTTCCATTGCGAAAGACGAGGTTGACGGATCCCGGCTGTCCCTGAGGTTGGACGCCTGTGGATTCAAATGTGGCCCAGTTGCCGACGATGTTTTTCAGTGCGATCTCGCGATGCTTGTTTTCACCGGGCCGAAGCGGCGAATCGCTTCCGCCAGTATTCCGCCGCGCCGGACATACTGCCGGCGTTCGGTCATGATTCCCGCCAGCCGGTCATTGGCATTCTGGTCGCCGGCCTTGGCGAGTGACTGGTAGATCTTGATGGGGTTGAACTCATCCGAAAGCTTGAAGCGCTTGATGCCGGTGGCGAGGCGGGCGATGGTTTCGTCATCGCTGAGGGTTTGCAGTTGTAGGATCGCGGAGGTTTTGTCTTCGTCGGAGGTTCCATCACCCTCAGCGCGCTGGAAATACCAGCGGTAGTCGTTGAGGGTTTGTGTGCCAAATTCCCGATTCAAGAAGTCGGCGAGCACCCATTGCACGGAATTGGCGCGGTCGGGATCACTTTTGACCGCTTCCGCCAGCGCCCAGCGCCAGCGTTCGCCATCTGACTTGGCTGTTTCAAAGCTGGCGGGGACGGAATAGAGGATGGGATTCCCCTGTTCATCGACGGGAGCTCCTTGCGTCTGCCCTCCCCAGGATCGTCCCCCTTCCTGATCTTCGTAATCGGGGAGTTTCGTCAAGTCGGTCAGAACCTGCAGTTTCCAGTCTTCTCCTGTGTTGCCCTCTGACCCCCACAAGTTTGCAAAATCCAGATAGAAACCACCTTTGGTGTTCGCATCGGTTTCCTGGGGGAGTTCACGGCGGGCCTGGTCGTAGAGTTGCAGAGCGCGGACGTGGTCCCGGTCTTCCGCAGAAACCTGGCGTCCCCCCTGCCGTGTGTAACCGCGGTAGAACTTCTCGGCGATGATGAAGCCGTAATGCTGGCTGGACTGATAGGCGTCCGCGACGCTTTTCAGGACGCGCCAGTTGTCCGGTCGTCCCTTGATCGCCAGGACCTGTTCCAGATACTCATCCGTGTCTTCGATGCGGTCCAGTTGCTGCAGGCACTGGATAGCGACCGGGATATCCTCGGCGACTTCCCTTGCGGGGGATTGGGGATCGAGGGTCGTTTTTCGGAAACCTTCATAGGCGGCCTTGAAGTTGCCGTTTTTGAATTCCTGCTGCGCCTGCCGGCGGGATTGAGGAATCGGCCCTTCGCCACGGTTGAACGAATTCCATCCCAGCATGATGACGCTGCCCAAAGTGAGAATGAGAACGGGAATACGCATGAAAGGACGTCCTTCGCGGCGGAAGTGGATGATATTGAACCTGTTCCGAAGAAATGCCTGACGGTTGCGCGGAACGGCTGCCCGGATACACAATAAGACGCGGGAACTGGCCCGAAGTTCCGTTAATCTCCACGGAAACCGTCAAAATGTCCAGCCGATTTCTCTTCCGGCGTGTTCAACACGCCGCGCACTGATTACAACAGGGGTTTCGGATTTTTCATCACGACAGAGATGTCTCGGAAGCGCTTACGGAATATTGACTTGATTGAATCTCGCCCCCTCACCCGTTTTTTTGCGACGTCCGCCGCCGGAATCGAATCGGTGACTGCCACGGAACTGTCGGAACTCGGCGCCCAGAATATTTCCCCCGTGAATGGCGGGGTCTGGTTCGAAGGAGATTTGCAGACGTTGTATCGCGCGAATCTGTGGTTGCGCACGGGGACACGCATCAGCAAGCTGTTGCGCGAATTCGCCGCCATCAACCAGACGATGCTGTATTCGCAGGTTCGCCGCGTCCGGTGGGAGGATTATCTCGATCCGAACAAAACCCTGGCCGTGCATGCGACGATTGAAGGGATGCACCGGGATGGTCCGCCGCAACGTGACACCCGGCCTGCCCGTCGAGATTACCGGGGTGGAGATCGGCGTTCCCCCGCGCCGCGGTCCGCTCCTCCCAAGGGAATTCATCACTCGCAGTTCGCGGCGCTGAAGATCAAGGATGCGATTGTAGATCGACTCCGCCGTGAACAGGGAGCCCGCCCGAATATCGATCCGCACGATCCGGACATTCACATTCTCGCGCACTTCGCCAAGGGACGCTGCCTGCTCAGCATCGATTCCACGGGGACGAGCCTGCATGAGCGGGGGTATCGCCTGAAAAGCACGGAAGCACCGATGCGCGAGACTTTGGCGGCGGCGATTGTGCGGCTGTCGGGCTGGGATCGGACCTCACCGCTGCTCGATCCGATGTGCGGCTCGGGGACGCTGGTCATCGAGGCGGCGTTGTGGGCCACCGGCCGGGCGCCGGCGATCAACCGGGATGCGTTCGCGTTTCAGAAGTGGCCGGACTATGACCGAAAGTTCTGGCAGGAGTTATTGGCGGAGGCCCGAGAAAAGCCGGTTCCGGAGATCGGCCCGATCTTCGCGTCCGATCGAGATCCGAATGCCATCGAAGCGGCGCGTGCGAATGCCCGCCGTGCGGGGGTTGAGCATCTGATCCAGTTTGAAGTCCGGGATGCGCTGACGCTCGAACCTCCGACTCCGCAGCCGGGGACGATTTTGATCAATCCTCCGTACGGCACGCGGCTGGGGGACGAAAGGGAAGTCGGAGAACTCTATCAGCAGCTTGGACGGGCGCTTAAGGACCGGTTCGCCGGTTGGAAGGCACACATGCTGTTCGGCAACCTGACGCTCGCCCGCAGTTTCCCGCTGACAGCGGACGCGAAACATCGGCTGTACAACGGGGGGCTGGAATCGCGATTGCTGAGGTTTGATCTGTGAGGATGGTCTAAGGTTCGACGAGGCCAGGTTCGGTGCCGGGTTCCAGTTTGGGGGGGGCAGCGGGGGTTCCGGCCTGGGCCTGTTGCAGGAAGGCGATGAGGTCCGCCATTTCCTGCAGGGTGATCTTCTGCTCGAGACCTTCGGGCATCAGCGATTTTCCCGTACTCACCATCTCCTCGATGTTTGAGCGGAGAATTGTTTCGGTCACGTCCTTCTCCCGTTTCAGGACGATGCTGTTCGCGGATTGGGAAGCAATCATCCCCTGCGTGGCGCGGCCCGATTTATCGACGATGACGTATTGCACGAATTCCGGCTGGACGGCGAGATTCGGATCGAGGAGGTTGGTCAGCAAGGCGGCTGGTTCCCGGGCCGCGGAGGAGGCGAGGTTCGGTCCGGTTGCGACTCCGACGTTTCCGATCTTGTGACAGCCAGAGCATTCCCGCTCGAAGACCTTGCTTCCGGCTGCCGGGATGCCTTTCATCGTCAACGCGGGCTGAAACTTCGCCAGCACCTCCTTGCGATTCCCCAACGCCGATCCTCCCAGCAGTTTTTCGACAGAGGTTCGAATTTCCGCGGAGGAGTGTTTCAACAGGAAGTTCCGTTGATTCTGATCCAGAATGGAGAGGAGGCTGCCTTCCTCTTTAGCCGCGGCGAGATATTCGCTGGCCCAGGCTTCCCGTGAGAGGAGGACTTGCACGGCCTGTTTTTTCAGGTCGGGAGTCAGTCCCCGCCAGGCCTGGAGGAGAAGATTCCCGATCCTGACCTGAGACTGACGTCCGATGGCGCGGATGGCCTCGGATTGCAGGGCCGGAGGCTCTTCCGGAGTCAGGCAGGCCGCGAGAGTTTCGCCGACTGCCTGGTCATCGCCACAGCCGAAGAGTTGCAGGGCCTGCAAGCGGGCCGCGTCCGGCTGGGAACGGTCTTGCAACTGTTGTTTCGCCTTGGTGAGAACCGCGTGGACAAATTTTTCCCCGGCGTCATGGCTGTTGGCGTCGGCGGTTAAGGGGATGTTGCGCTGATTCAGACTTTGCCCGACGGTGAGCAGCAGTTTCTCCATTTGCGCCGCCTCGGCGGGCTTGGAGTGATGTTCTGCCAGCAACTGCAGGTAGGCTCGGAGCGTATCCTGCTGGCCCTGCAAACTGACAACCTGGGCCAGTTGATCGAGGATGCTGCGCATTTCGGTCATGCCGGCGAGTTTCTTGTCGCCGAGAATCAGTTTGCTCAACGTCACCGCATGCGGGGTGACTGAACTCAAGAGGGCGGTCCGAATCCATTGATCCTTGCCGTCCTGTTGCAGCATTCGCAACAGGATCTCCGGCACGCGCGGGTCGTGCATTTCTCCCAGTGAGAATGCGAGTTGAAATCGGACTTCGGGATCGGAATCCCGTTCCAAAGACAAGGCCTTCGTGACGAGTTCGGGACTTTTGTCGAAGCGAGGTTCCGCGATCTGGAGGGCATTGATTCGCAGCGCATAATGCTCATCCCCCAGCGCGTGGAGGAGGTCTTCCGGCGTGAGCGAGTCCAGTCCTTCCAAAGACCAGAGGCCGTGCAGTCGAGATTCCGGCTTCGTACTCTTCAGAAGCATTTCGCGCAATGCAGGGACGATCGATTTATCCTGCCGTTCGTAAATCAGTCGATGGGCCGTTTCGCGCCACCAGCCATGCGGACTTTCCAGATGTGGCACCAGTTCGGCTGATGTTGCGGTTCCCAGTTTCGGCGGAGCGGGGGATTTGAAGCCATCGGGTGCGATGCGGTAAATGCGCCCATTCAAGCGGCCATTTTTCAGATCGAGGAATTTTACGATGTCCGAAGGGATGTGAATCGATTCGATGATCTCGCGACTCATATCGAGGACGTAGAGCGTTCCGTCCGGCGCGTTCAGGAAATTGACCGGTCGGAACCAGGTATCGGAAGAGCGTGCGAATTCCGTCCCTTTTTCCATCCGTTCGTAACGAAAAGTCTCTCCCTGGCGGTGAATTTTCATGCGGTGAATCAGATTGTTCTGCGAATCGCCGATGAAGGCGTCTCCGTAGTACTCCGGGGGATAAGCCCCGCCGCGATAGATCGTGACACCGGCTCCGGCGTCGAGAACGTGGTGGCTGACTCCCACGCCGCTAGGATTGCGGTCGCTGAAGGCAACCAGACGGGCAGAGCGGATAGCGCGCCAGCGTTCCACCTGGCTGATGCGAAAGATGGGTGTATCGTTGGGGGAGATGGTGTGCAGGGCTTGCGTGGCGGTGAGGGCCGGGTTGCGGAGGAGGTAATGCTGTGGGAGCATCACCTGAATCAACGCGGTCCCCTGGGAACAGAGAAAGCGATGTCCCCAATCATCGAAGCTGTTTCCGAATTGCACGGTCCCCGTGACCGGTTCCAGGTTTTCCAGGTTGGGGTTGAACCGGAAGTCCTGTCCTTTGAAAGAGACCGCTTTGGAGTTCGCGTCGGCCACTTTCCGGATCTCTCCGCCGTTGTGTGCGGTCGAGCCATAGATTTTGTGGTCGAGGCCGAACTTGAGGTTGTTGAGCATCGCCTGCTGATTCTGCGTGCCAAACCCGCTGAAGACTTTGCGTTTCAGGTCCGCCTTGTCGTCACCATCCGTATCCTGGAAATACCAGATGTCCGGCGGGGCGGCATACACCCTTCCAGGGAGCGATCCCGGCGGCCCAGAGGAGGTTGTCGGCGAAGACCGTGGAGCGGTCATACTTGCCGTCACCATCCGTGTCGCGCAGCAGCCGCACTGTTCCCAGCGGCTTGTCTCCCGGCTTGGGGAAGTAGGGATAGTCGCGCAACTCGGCGACGTAGAGCAGGCCGTTTTCGTCGATGGCTGCGGCGACGGGATCGACAATGTCCGGTTCCGCGGCGACTGTTTCCAGATGAAAGCCGGATGGATCTCAATGGCCGTCTTGGCTTTTCCGAGAGAGAGGGGGAACCGGTTTCAAGAAGTCGCGGAGTTGGTCTTCGGTCTGATGGAGTTGACCGGGGTCGAACTCGGCTTTCGCTTTGTCTTCCCACAGGATCCAGGGTTTGTCTTTGGCCGCGTAGCCCTCTTCACGCATTCGCAGGAGGATATCCCGCGACCGCTCGAAGTAGGTCAGCACCTGCGACTTCTTCTTGAAATTCCGTTTGCGTTGGAAGTCGATCTGGCCATCGAGTTTGGCGAGCAGGGCATCGAGCGAATCGCGGGAATAGGGGCGCGTCCCTGCTTCACGATATAGACGGGGTTGTGCGGGCTTCGCTGTCGGGGAGGTCTTGCCCGTGGTTGAAAAGGCAGGGCGGCGATCCAGCCGGAATTTTTTACCGGAACATCGACGGTGATTTCCGTCCACTTTCCTTGTTGCTGGTCGCCGGGGATTTTCCATTGCTGAATTACTTTTCCGTTCTGGATCAGATGGATGCCGTGACCGGGGCGACTTCGAGCGGACTCGGATTTTGACTTTGAGAGTTTGGGGATCGGCTGAGTTGATCGCAATCTCGTCCCCTGGTTTGTGTCCGTCCACTTCCAGAGCAGCCCTGGGCCGGTGGAGACAAAGCTGCGTCTCCGGCGGCCCCCGCGAGCCAGTCGCTGATGTCCTTCCCGTGGTCAAGGCGGACATAGGTGACGCAATCGCACATTTTGCGACAGGCGGGGAAGTCGGAGGCTCCGATGATGGGGAGGCGATAGCCGATGTTCAGAATGTGGTACCAGTCGGAGAGCTGGATGCCCCGGTAATGGCCGAACTGCAGAAGCTCGACGGCGCTGAGATTTCCCTGTACGAAGTCGGCATATATCTCCTGTGAATACCCGCCATGGGCGTACCAGGCATAGCCCCCCGATTTGATGGTGTCGTGGGCCAGGGTTCCATAAATCGGCCAGTTGTTGGCGTCCCGCTTCTCGCCGGTGAGGACCAGGGCATCCCGTTGATACAGATTCAGATGCCCGTACGTGCCACTGCGGTATTCCTGGCCTGATGTGATGGCATAACCGTTCCGCGTGAGGGTCGATTTTCGTCCCATTCCCCGGTCCTGTGGTGAGGCGAGCGTGGACATGATGCCGGTATAGGGCCCGGCCGGTTCGTTATAGGCCAGTAACATTCCGTAGTGCACACCCTCGGCTTCGAGCAGGTCGAGAGCCAGTTGCTCCTCGGCGTCACTGGTCCGGTTGAAATGCAGATGCGAATCCCCGGAAAAATAGTTTTCCCGCGGGAGATTCATCGTGTGTTGCAACGGAATCGAGACGAGCTTCTCTTTGCCGACGTCGACCGTCACCTCGCGGACCTCGGGGCGATACTCGTTTCCCTTCCAGACTTCGATGCGAACTTTTCCAGGAGGAACCGCAACGGCGGCGTCTCCCCAGGAATAGAAGTAACGGCCGTAGTACCGAAAGGGGCCTTTGCCGTCGCGGTTTCCCCAGCCGGTCTTGGGCCAGGTGCCGGTCAGGTTGTACTTGGTGAGATAATTCTGGACCGGCTGGTAGAAGTTGCCGTCGCTGCCGATGACGTTGATCCGGCAGAAGGTGCGTTGTCCTGTCTCGCTCTCCTGGACCTGGATTTTGACGTGCCCGACATCGTTACCAGTCGCCTGTTTCGCGGCTCCGGGCTTGTCGAAACCGGGGGGGATGAAGAGGGCCGCTTCTTCGGCGGGTGTCGGTTTGGGGATGTGCGTGTCGGCCTGTTGAGCGAGACAGATGTCAGCAGAGAGGAACAGCGCGAGCCACAGGAGGTGCCGAGGGGGAATCATGGAGAGACCTCATGAGAACCGGTGGGTGAAGTCCCGCCATCATAAATGAGGGAGCATGCCCCGGAACAGTCCCAACCTTCGCGCAGAAGATTACTTTGAAGGGAGAGCGGCCGGTTGCTTGTTTCTGTGCAAACAAGGAACCGCCAGTGCGCAGAGTCCCACGCTCACGGCGTTGATGATCCAGGAGGCGATGTGATAACTGCGGAATTCCGCCGGAGGAGCGGTCCCTTCACTCAACTGCACGTGAATCATCTGTTCCAGCGGTTTGTAGATCGTGAACCAGTCGACGGTCATCGCGAGTAGTCCCAGCAGGGCGAGAATGACTCCCGCACGATAAGCCCGGCCTGACGTGGGGGCGGTCCAGGTGATAAGACCCGCGAGCACTCCGACGATTAACAATGAAAAGCCGATGGTGTAATAGCCGGGGAATAGTTCGATGACCAGCCGGGATTTAGTCAGGCTGTCGAGGGCCGGAGAACGGACGGGCTTGATCGCAACCATGACGAACAGCACCGCTGCTCCGACCCAGGCGGTAATGCAGATGCGGCAGAGGGGGACGCAAAAATTCCGCAGCATCAGAGCACCCGCATCCAGACGGCCTTGAGGTATTCCGACTCCGGACAGTTGGCGGCGATGGGGTGGTCCCCCCCTGCTCCGGTTTTGGCGAGGATCTGCATTTGCCGATAGGCGGTGTGGAACTCCCCCTTCTTTTCGAAGGGAGGGCCCGCTTGGCGGGACGCGGAATGCAGGAGCTTCAAAAAATCCTCCCAGGAGAGGAGACCCGCACAGGTGCAGCTCAACAGCAAGCCACCGGGTTTTACAAGTTGCATGGCGAGGCGATTCATGTCGAAGTGGGTGCGCGTTCCCTGCTCGATTTCCATCCGGGAGCGGATGAGTTTGGGGGGATCGAGGACGACGACGTCGTATTGCCGTCCGTTCTGCACCATGTCCCGCATGTAGGCGAAGGCATCCGCCTGCACGAAATTGACGCGACATTGATTGAGGGCCGCATTTTCCTTGGCGAGGAGCAGCGGCTCTTCATCCAGATCGACACCCGTCACTTCTTTGGCGCCGCCGAGTTTCTTGGCCTGGACCGCAAATCCGCCGCTGTAACAGCAGAGGTCGAGGACCGTTTTGTCGCGGCATTGCAGGGCGAGTTCGCGGCGGTTTTCCCGCTGATCGCAGAAGAAGCCCGTCTTGTGTCCCCCCTCGAAGCGGACTTTGAAACGGGTGCCGAATTCCTGGATCGTGACCTGGCGGGGCAAATCGGCGGAGGCATCGGGCTCAGCGAGGAAACCTTCCTGCCCGTGGATCTGCGGGCCACCCCGGATTAATGTGTGGCGTGTGCCACAGGATGCGGAGAGCATTTCCAAAAGTTCGCGGACACGTTGATACATCCCCAGGCTGAAGACTTCCGCGGAGAGGACGTCGCCGTAGCGATCGATGACCAGTCCCGGCAGGCCATCCCCTTCGGCGTTGATGACGCGATAGGCGTCCGTCCGGTCTTCAATCTTCAAGAATTGCGTGCGGAGTTCATGTGCGGTGGTCAGTTTGCGGGACCAGAACTGCCGGTCGGGAATCTCTTCTCCCCAGGAGAGCATCCGGAGGGTGATTTCGGCGCGGGGATTGTACAGCCCGTGGCCGAGCAGCTGACCGCCATCGTATTCGACGCGGACCAGATCCCCGATCCCTGCCTCCGGGGAAACGGAAGCGATCCGCTTGCGATAAAAGAGCGGATGGGCGGAGGGGGTGCGGACTTCGACCACGGGGAGCGGCTGGGAAATATCCGGTTCCAGAGACTTGGCAACCTGGGGATCAAACGGAGTCTGCGGGCGGGACCCTTTTTTCCTGTCGGCGAATTTACGAGCGGGCTTGGTCATGAAGTTCGGGCTTGGTCATGAAGTTTCAGAGGAGAAAAAGATCAAGAGGCGGAGCAGAAGGACCAGGCGGTCAGGGCATACACCTGGGCGACGCGGCAGAGATCGTCGATGGAGACCCATTCGTTCAGGGTGTGGGCACCGCTCGCACGGGGGCCGTGGGTGATGCAGGGGACTTTTTTCAAAGCCCAGAAGCTGCTGCCGTCATCGACGAAGGGTTTGGCGGCGACCGGCAACGGCTCTCCCATGACTTCGCGACAGACCTGCTGGAAAGACGTCACCAGCGGGCTTTCGACAGGGAGTTCAAAGGCGTCGCGGATCAACTGGAATTGAACGGAGATCTCGGCTCCCGTGCGAGCGGCGACGTGTCGGACCCGTTCTTCGAGTTCGGCTTTGACCTGTTCAAATGTGCGACCCGGAAGCCAGCGGCGGGTTCCTTCGAGCCAGCCTTCCTGGGCGAACTGGTTGTAGATTTCCCCCACATGCATCTGACCGAGGAAGAGGCTTTCCTTGCCCGCCATGGGGTGGGAGTGTTTCGCCAGTTCGTCTCCCCAGGCTTCCAGTTCGCGGACGAGTTCGGCGGTCACTTTGAGCGGACTGGGCTGATCGAGGGGGCGGTAGACTTCGTGAATCGGCGCGCCGGGGCGCCGGACGCTCAGCTTGAAGACGCTGTTTCCCCGTCCGATTATCGGCAGCGAGTCCCGGGTGTATTCCGGAATCAGGGCGGCGTCCCCGCAGTACCCGTTCTCGATCAGGTGGTTGAGCTGGGAACCGTCTCCCCAGGGGGCTTCGTGCAGATCGTGGGCGGTGAAGAGGATTTCGCCACAGGGGAGGAGTTTGTTGTCCCGAATAACCCGCAGGGCTTCCACGGCGGCAGCCACGCCGGCTTTCATGTCGCTCGCACCGCTCCCCTTGAGCAAGTCTCCGTCGACCGTGGGGGGAACGAAGGGAAGATGGACGGTGTCCAGGTGACCATCGAATTGCAGGACGGGTCCGGGGCGGCCGGAACTCCAGCGGGCGGCGACCGCGGGGGCTGCGGTGTGGCCCCCGTCAGGCCGTTCGACGGAGAAACCCTCCCGGTCCAGCATGCGTGCCAATGCGTCGGAGACTTCGCCGGCATCGCCGGTGATGCTCCGAATCCCGATCAGGTCGACGGCGGTCTGGAGCAGGCGATCCCGATCGACGGCCGCGCGAACGCGCCGGGAAAGTTCATGAAGTTCGGTCTCGGCGGGCATGAGAGGGAGTCCAGCGGAACGGTCGGGGAACCAGCGGTCGTAAAAAATCGGGAAGGCCAGACCCCAAGATAAGCTTTTGCCAGGCGATTGGCTATCACGACGGCTCAGGGGGGGATTAGCGGACCGTCATCGATTCCTGGTGGGCTTCCAGTTTCTGGATGGCGCCGTTCAGCATGTCGCGCATGGCCCCCAGTTGCTTGAACGTGGAGCGGAACTTGTTCCCGACTTCCTGAATGGCGGGCAGGTTAGAGGAATCCTGCACCGCTTCCCGATCCACCAGTTGAATGCTGGGAATCAACTGCCGGGTCGTGTATTCCAGGACTTCCTGAATGGCCGCCTGCAGTTCCTTGAGCTGATTGCGGACATTGTGGCGATCCACGATCCGTTCGTGGTCGCTCAGGGTCTTGAAGTTCCGGATCTTGTTTTGCCGTGCTTCCAGGCCCGCAGTTTCCACCAGCCGTCCGAAGGGGCTCGCGGTTTTGCGGGAGGCGTCCTTCGCTTCTTCCAGATTCTCCAGTCCTTTTTTCGCCTTGGCGAGATTGGGATTGATCTCCAGCGCCTTGTTGAAGTGGATCTTGGCCTGCTGGTAGTTCTTCATCTCCAGGTAGACGTTCCCCAGGTTCTGGTAGGCTTCCGCCAGATTGGGATCGATGCGGATGGCTTCGCGGTAGGCAGGGACGGCCAGCCCGAGCTGGTTCATTTTCTTATGGGCGACCCCCAGGTTGTAGTAACCGACGGCGGATTTGCGGTCCATCTGCACGCCTTTGCGGAGGACGGTGACCGCCTTATTGTGCTCCCCCATCCGATTGTAAACGGCGCCCAGGTTAATGAGTGCGGCGGCGTCGCGCGGCGCCAGTTGCGTGATACGCTCGTAGTTCTTGATCGCCTCATCATATTTCCCTGTCCGGAAATAGACCATTCCGAGCATCTCATATGCCTGAGTGGAACGCCCATCCACTTCCTTGGCCTGTTCCAGCGTCTGGATGGCGTCCGTCACCTTTCCCGCCTTGAGGGCTTCCTTTGCCTGCGCCAGCCGTTCTTCGTATTGAACTGCGGTATTCATGCCGGCACGGAATTTCCAAAGAAGAAAGAGTGGGACGAATGACAAAACCCGCCGAGGAGGACCGGCTCGCGGAGAGTTGACCTCCGTTTTGAAACCGGAATCCTGGCGAACTGCTGGGACGAATCACGCGACCGCGTGGAGAAACCGAACCGTGAAGAAACCAGACGGCGAGAAATGCAGGCAAACGATCTTCAGAGTCAAGCAGACAGAGGGGACACGCTTCACGCCGACGTGGCGAGAAGATCCGACACGTTCCAACGGAGTGTCCCAAGTCCTTCAGAGACATCACTCAAGACAACACGAAGAGACTGACAGAGCCGGTCTCAGGTCAACTAACCCTGATCGTCGGTTAAGGAAATCAACCGGGATCGGGGGGTATCAACGAATTGAACTTTTCCCTCGCGGGCCAACCAGCCCACGGCTTGCATGACGAGGTCCCGGGAGACCTCCGCATCCTTCACGAGGCGAGATATTGTCACGGGACCGTTGGCAGCGAGATAGTGCCAGACGCTCCCAGCCACTTGACCAATACTAACGGTGTCCATTGTTAGGGGCTCTGTTGCCATACTTGCGACTCCTTGCGCGGTGTTGGCGAATAGAAACGACTCGCTTTTCCGATCGTCAAATGATCGAAAACGGCGCGGTTCGCGAATCCTTGAGTTCGAGAGTCCATTCCAGGGTGCGATTCCTCACAGAAGCCAAATCTTCAAGGATTATAAGCAAACGGATTTCCTCCTAGCAAGATTTTCCGACACAAACTGTTGGTTTACTTGAGGATTGGTTCTGTGAATCCGAGAATGCACGCACTTGAGGTTTCTGCCTTCGCACGCTGCCACAGAGAGTTTTCTGCCCATGAGCCACACCATGAGTCTCCGTAGCCTGTCCGTCATTCTGCTGTGGGGGACAGTGTTCTGCAGGGTGCCCGTACTGCAGGCCCAGGTGGTGTTCCCCGGTCAGGAATGGGAACGGAAAACCCCCGAGGAAGTGCACGCCGATCCGCAGAAACTCGAAAGACTGGGCAAACTGCTGGGCGGACGAGGGTGCGTGGTGAAATCCGGGTATGTGATTCATACCTGGGGGGATCAGTCCCTGCGGAAAGACTGGCTCTCCTCCGCCAAGCCGGTTCTCAGCACGCTCCTCTTCTTCGCCGTTCAGGAGGGGAAAGTCCCCGCCGCGGAGACGAAGCTCGTTGACCTGGGCTGGCCTCTGCTGAGCAAGGATCGTGAAATGCAGATTGCCCATCTCGCCAACATGGTGAGCGGTTATGCCCGCCCGGAAGCTCCCGGTGGGGCCTGGGCCTACAACGACTTCGCCATTCAACTCTATCAGAAGACTCTGTTCCAGAGGATTTTCCAGGCTGATGCGACCGCTGTTGCGAATGCCTCGGAGCGATTCGGTGCGCTGGGACTGCAGGACGGTCTGAAGTTCAGCGAAAAGGCTCGTCTCTGGGCGTCACCCCGCGATTTCGCCCGCATCGGCTGGTTCTGGCTGCACAAAGGGAACTGGAACGGCAAACAGATCCTCAAGCAGGAATTCTTTGACCGTTACCAGCAGCCTTATGTGGCTTCGAGTCTCCCTCTCAGTGACGCCGATATCGACACCGATGACTATCTGCAGATCGGTTCCTACGGCGGAGGTTCGAATCACTTCACCAAGGCTGGGCCGGGGATCTACGGGTTCAACTGGTGGTTCAACGCCCGCAAGGAAGAACCGGGAAAGCCTTACACTTGGCCCGATGTACCGGGGGACGCTTACATGAGCCTGGGGTATGGGGGGAATTGCTCCATCGTCATTCCCAGCCTGCAAGTGGTGGTCGCGGCCGCTGAGGCGAACTGGGGACAAGTGGAACCGGGCGTGCGCCTCTCGCCTCTCAATCAGCGGTTGCGTCTGCTGGTGTCCGCTGTCGCGCCTGAGACCGTGAAAGATTCTCTGCCGGAAGCGACCCCGGTCATCTCCGGGGAATTGAAAAAATGGCACCGGATCTCCCTGACGTTCGACGGTCCACAGTCCGATGAGATGGCGACACCCAATCCCTTCCGTGACTATCGGCTGATTGTCGAATTCACCCGTCCCACCCGCAGCTTGAAGGTGCAGGGTTTCTTCGCGGCTGATGGAAACGCCGCCGAAACCGGGGCGACGGCGGGGAACAAATGGCGGGTGCATTTTGCTCCGGATGAAGCGGGGGCGTGGCGGTATCAGGCCAGCCTGGTGCAGGGGGAGAAAGTTGCCCTGAGTAATGACCTCAAAGATGGGACGCCGCTGTGGACCTCCAGCGGAGTGATCGACGTGGCTCCTTCGGACAAAAAAGGTTCCGACATCCGTGCCCTGGGGGCGCTACGGGATGTGGGGCAGCGGTACTGGGAATTTGCGGAGAACCACCAGGTGTATCTCAAGAATGGCTGCGACAGCCCGGAGAACCTGTTGGCATTTGCGGATTTCGACGGGACCAAGCCGACGCACAAGTACGCGCCGCACGCCGGGGACTTCAAGGCGGGAAATCCGACATGGGGCGAGGGCAAGGGGAAGAACCTGAACGGGGCGCTGAACTATCTCGCCGGGCATGGGATCAACGGGATTTATTTCCTGACGATGAACGTCAAGGGGGACGGCAAGGATGTCTGGCCGTGGACGGCCGAAACCGAACATCAGCGGTTCGACGTCAGCAAGCTCGATCAGTGGGAAGTTGTGTTTTCCTACATGGATCAACTGGGCATCATGCAGCAGATCGTGACGCAGGAACAGGAGAACGATCAGCTTCTGGATAAGGGAGAACTGGGTGATGACCGGACGCTGTACTATCGGGAACTGGTTGCCCGTTTCGGCCACCACCCTGCGTTGGTCTGGAACCTGGGTGAAGAAAACACCAACACCACGGACCAGTTGAAGAAGTTCGCGAAGTATTTCAAAGCGGTCGATCCGTACAAGCACCCGGTCGTCGTGCACACCTTCCCCAGCCAATACGACAAAGTGTATGGGCCGTTGCTGGGGGACAAGAACTTCTCCGGGGTCTCGTTGCAGGTGGGGAAACCGGTGAACTGCGCCAAGGTGACTGCGACGTGGCTGGCGAAGTCGGAGCAAGTCGGGCGTCCGTGGGCGGCGTTTCTGGATGAGATTGGTCCCGCCGATCTGGGGGTGGTGCCGGATAATATCGACCCGGATCATGATGAACCCCGCCGTGATGCCCTGTGGCGGCCGCTGATGGAGGGGGGGAGCGGTGCGGAATGGCTGTTCGGCTACAAGTATCCGCACACGGACATCGATCTCGAGGATTTCCGCTCGCGGGAGAATATGTGGAAGCAGACCCGTTATGCCATCGACTTCTTTCGCGATCAGGTCCCGGTCCGAACATTACGGGCCCGTCACGAACTGGTCTCGCCACATACGAACTGCTGTCTCACCCAGCCTGGGAAATTCTATCTCATTTATCTTCCCCGAGGGGGAGAAGCGTTGTTGAAGCTCGAAGCGGGGCGGTACACTGTTTCGTGGTACAACCCCCGCGCGGGGGGAGAAATGATTTCGGGACTGGTGACCACGGTCGAAGGGCCGGGAATCAAGTCCCTGGGATTGCCCCCTGCGGATCCGGGCAAAGACTGGGCGATTGTCGTGAAACCTGCCCCCTGAAGATCGTCAAATGCGATCGAAGGGAACTCCTGCCGAATTCTTCCTGACAACCTGATTGACCTCCGAGGCCTTCTTCATGCGATTGTTTGCTGAGATCATCTTTTCCCTGCTGGTCCTCTCTCTGGGGGCCGCTACTCTTCCCGCCGCGGATGATATCCAATTTGAGCGAGTCTTCGGTCCGGAACTTCCCGGCAAGTACAAGCACCCCGCGAACTTCACGCAGTTGTCGAATGGGGATCTGTATCTGGTGTATTACGGCGGGGCGGGTGAATACGAGCAAGACACGGCGGTGTACGGGGCGCGAAAACCGGCCGGTTGCTGCTATTGGACCTGCCCGGAGGTCATTGCGGATACCCCCTTCCGTTCCGATGGGAACGGGGTGATCTGGGAGGCCCCGGATCATGTCGTGTGGTTGTTCTACGTGGTCCGTTACGGGGAGACCTGGTCCGATTCGATGATCAAATTCAAGGTCTCGTACGATGGTGCAAGAACCTGGACAGAGTCCGACATGCTTAGCTTCAATCGGGGAGACATGGTCCGTGGCCGTCCAATTCTGCTGAATGACGGTGACTATCTCCTGCCCGTGTACAACGAGACCGGAAAGGATCGGGAGGTCGTGGGGCCCGATACCGCTTCGTTCTTCATCCGCTATGTCGTCAAGGAGAAGAAGTGGGTTCCGACCAACCATGTGAAATCGCGGCTGGGCAACCTGCAGCCATCTGTGGTGCAGATCGACGATAACTACCTCATCGCCTATTGCCGTCGTGGAGGAGACTATAAAGGAAAGGATGATAGCTGGCTGGTGCGGACGGAATCGCGCGATGGCGGGCGGACCTGGGCGCCGGGGACAGAGTCGAAGTTTCCCAACCCCAACGCCGCGACGGATTTCATCAAGCTGAAAAACGGCCACCTGCTGCTGGTCTATAACAATGACAAGCTGGAGCGGATGCCGCTTGACGTGTCCATTTCCGTCGATAACGACAAGTCCTATCCGTATCATCGCGTGATTCTGAACAACCCCGGAAATACGGCGGCATATCCCGCCGCGTTGCAGACGCAGGACGGGATGATCCACCTGATCTACACGTCTGACCACCGGAGCATCATTCATCATGCGTGGTTTGACGAATCCGCGATTCTGAACCCGGCGAAATAGGGAATTGCGGTTTCCGTCGAGTTTGAAGTTGTATTCGCCTTCCTCGGAAAGAGTCAGCTTATGCCGTTGCGCTTCCTCGGATTCTGCCTTGCCCTCGGTGTGGTGAGTCTCTCAACGCAATTTTCTTGCGCCGCTGAGCCTGTCACTCCGCCGGGGCTGATCTTCGATACGGACATGGGGAACGACATCGATGATGCACTCGCGTTGGGGGTGATTCATGCCTTGCAGTCGCGCGGCGAATGCAAGCTGCTGGCGGTGACGAGCACCAAGGACAACGACTTCTCCGCTCCGTATTGCAATCTGGTCAATCACTTTTACAAACGGGGAGAGATTCCCGTGGGGGCGGTCCGGAACGGCAAGACCCCGGAGGACAGCAAGTATGTCCGCATTCCCGTGGAGGCGAAGGATGGAGACACGTTTCGATATCCGCGGAGTCTGAACTCAGGGAAGGAGTCGCCTGACGCGGTGGCTTTATTGCGAAAGACGCTCGCGGTCCAGCCGGACAATTCCGTCCTGATGGTGGTCGTCGGTTTCTCAACCAACATTGCGCGTCTGCTCGACACCCCCGGCGATGCCGTTTCACCCTTCTCGGGGAAGGAACTGGTTGCCAAAAAGGTCCGGCTGCTGTCAATCATGGCGGGGATGTTCACTCCGGAGAAACGGCACAAGGAATACAACGTCTACATCGATCTACCGTCAGCCCGGAAAGTGTATGCCGACTGGCCGACGCCGATCGTGGCGAGCGGTTTCGAGATCGGTCTGGCCATTGAATACCCGGCGTCGAGCATCCTGCACGATTTCAACTATGTGTCGCATCACCCACTGCGGGAGTCGTACGAACTGTATCTCAAGATGCCCTACAACCGCCCGACGTGGGACCTGACGAGCGTCCTGTACGCCGTCCGCCCTAATCGGGGTTACTTCGGTCTGTCGGAGCCCGGCACGATTACGGTCGACAATCAGGAAATTACGCAATTTGCGCCCTCCAAGGATGGAAAACATCGTTATCTGACGGCGACGCCGGAACAACTGGTGCGGGTCAAGGAAGCGCTCGTCCAACTTGCGAGCGAGCCTCCGCCCAAATAATCTTCTGGTTTTCGGGCGCAACCTTTTTCGGGTCTCGCCGGTGTCTGGCATATCTCCCAATTCAAAGTCTCCGTAACCCCCACTGAGTTTCCTCATGAAAAAACTTCTTCCCTGCCTGTGTCTGATCACCCTGCTGAGCGGCGTCTCTCTTCTGATCGCGGCTGATGACAAGAAGCCCGCAGAGGGAAAACGGTACCTGATTATCCACTCCGATGACGCGGGGATGTCCCACAACGTGAACCTCGCCACGATCGAGGGGATGGAGAAAGGGTGCGTTTCGTCGTGCAGCATCATGGTTCCCTGCCCCTGGTTTCCGGAATTCGCCGAGTATGCGAAGAAGCATCCGGAAAAGGATTACGGGATCCACTGCACGTTGAACTCGGAATTCGGGGGATACCGCTGGGGGCCGGTCGCCGGGCGGGAAAAAGTTCCCAGCCTGTGCGACAAGGATGGCTATCTGTTCCGCAGCAAGGATGACGTGGTTAAATACGGCAAGCCTGCCGAGGTGGAAATCGAGTTGCGGGCGCAGATTGATCGGGCGAAGCAATTCGGCGTGAAGCTCAGCCACCTCGACACGCATATCGGAACCGTGCTCGCCACGGGAGATTTTGCTGAAGTCTACGTCCGGCTGGGGCTGGAATACGACCTGCCGGTCATGCTGATTCGTAATATCGACCCGCAGTTGGCAGCCGGTTATTCCGATCTGGTCAAGAAAAATGACGCGTTTATCGCCGCGCTGGATGAGAAGGGGCTTCCGCCCATCGATTACCTGTTTCAGTTCTATGATGGAAAGAACCACGACGCCCGCCAGAAGCGCTACCTGGACACTTTCCGCAAGCTGAAGCCCGGTGTGACGCAGATGATCATTCACTGCGGCTACGACAACTCCGAAATGCAGGCGATCTCGGGGAGCCACTTCCTGCGGGGAGACGACACAAAGATCTTCACCGATCCCGCGGTGAAGGAAGAGATCGACAAGATGGGGATTGAAATCATCTCCTGGAAACAGCTCCGCGAAATGCAGGGGAAGAAAGTCTCTCAGAAGTAACCGCTGCAGGGATCAGTTATTAGCGGATCAAATGCACAACAAGGACTCCTACCATGACTTCGTTTCGGTTGATGCTTACGCTCGCTG
Organism: Planctomycetales bacterium; assembly: GCA_046349635.1. Classification (GTDB taxonomy): domain Bacteria; phylum Planctomycetota; class Planctomycetia; order Planctomycetales; family Planctomycetaceae; genus JAXMBX01. Next base: position 4,123 of record JAXMBX010000041.1, on the reverse strand, counting down.
TCCTGTTGATCACTTCTCCCCTTCGCGCGGCGGGGTTTGAACCGGGGAAGAAGTACCTGGTCATTCATGCGGATGACGCGGGGATGTCCCACTCCGTCAACATGGCCACGATTGAAGGGATGGAGAAAGGAATCGTCTCTTCCTGCAGCATCATGGTCCCCTGCCCCTGGTTTCCGGAGTTCGCCGAATATGCCCAGAAGAATCCGGAAAAAGATTATGGCCTGCATTTGACCATGAACTCCGAATGGAAGGTTTACAAGTGGCGTCCGGTTGCGCCGTTGTCGAAGGTTCCGAGTCTGGTGGATAAGAACGGCTATCTGTGGCCCGACATTCCTGAGACGGCGTTGGCGGCGAAAGCTGCAGAAGTGGAAATCGAACTTCGTGCACAAATTGAGCGGGCGAAGGAATTCAAGGTTCCCGTCAGCCATCTCGATACGCATATGGGGACGCTTTTCTGCCGTCCGGATATCGCGGAAGTGTATGTGCGGCTGGGTCTGGAATACAACCTGCCGATTCTTTATCCCCGGATCGCCGACGAACGCTCGCTCCGCCTGATGCCGTGGATCGCCGTCAAGGGGCCGCAGTTCCTGGCGATGCTGGACAAGGAGAAATATCCGATCCTCGATGGCCTGCTGCGTTTCAACAATGGGAAGACGCATGAAGAACGGCTTGCGAGTTACATCAAGGACATGCAGGAACTCAAGCCCGGCTTCAACCAGATCATCATCCACTGCGGCATCGCCAATGAGGAACTGAAAGGGATCACGGGGACCTGGATGAACCGCGATTCAGACCGCCAGTGCTTCACCGATCCGAAGATGATCGAAGAGATCAAAAAGCAGGGGATCGAGGTCATTACCTGGAAACAGGCGTGGGAAATGTCCCACGGCAAATAGAGTTCCCCGGAGCGGTCCTGATCTCCAGATTAAAAACAGCCGGGTGCGGTGGATTTTGCTTGTCCGGAGGGGATGGGGACGTTTGTAATCGAGAATTGTCAAATCCCACGGATCCATTCTGTGCGGAGCGAATTCCTGGGAGTGATCATTCCGTATCTTCTCGATGAAAGGGCCTCATCATGTTTCTCAAGTTATTCGGATTCAAGTCTGCCTCCTCCAGTCGCCGTGCCATTCGCAAGTCTGCAGTATCCCGGGCACTCGATGTGTGTGAAGATCGCGTTCTGCTGAGTGCGTCGTCATTGGGCAAGGCCAAGCCGGCCGTGGAGGCCGCGGATTTCACGGGGACCTGGACCGTCCATTCGAATGTGGGGGATGGTGACGCGGTCATCACCCAGCAGGGAGCAGGGATCAAGGTTCACTTGACGTTGAACTTCCAGAGTTTCGACGTCAGCTGCAACACGACGGACAATCATGCGAAGGGAAAAATCAACACGCAGTTTCTCGGTGGTCCCATCGTGGGCAAGTTCGTTGCGGAACTGAAGGACGCGAATACGATTGAAGGGCACGCCAAGATCAAGAAGAGCGTGGAAGGGAGAATGAAGGTGAACTTCGAAGTGACCAGAGCCGTGGGAACCTGACGCGAATTCCGCCGGAGAGACTAGAAAAAATTTCATCACCCTCTGATGCGTGTGAATTGCTCAGCAATTCGGCAAGCCAGAACAGGCACAACCGGGTTATGAAATGCCCTCTACTCTCTCGTGGGGTGCAAAAAAAAGGCCGGGTCATCGACCCGGCCTGTTTTGTTTCAGCAAATTTATTTTTTCCGAATGGCGATTTCTTTCGCGTAGCGGTCATAATCCCGCTGCACTTCGTCGCGGGTGGGGGCCGTCCCCTTCGAAATGATGAACCGGTAGCGGACGGTCAGAGGTTTGTCGGTGTCGACGGTCGCCTTGAAGAACGCCCCAAAGCGACCATAGGGTCGCTCGGAGAAGAGTGACGGCGTCGGCTGGCCGGGGGCTTCCAAGTACTCCACGTTGTACGATTCTTCTCCGACCTTGTAGGTCATTTCCAACCAGTGCAGGTTGATGTGCCGCAGGGGTTCTTTGTCATCGACTTCGAATGCTTCCGCCTGCTCAGGGAATCCGGCCGGGCGAATGTAGCGGGCACCTTTCGCCTCGGCGACTGTTTGCGGGGCGCGGTATTGGAGTCCCGCGTGCTGGCGGTCCCCTTCGAGCTTGATCAATCCCCGCTGTGATTCGAGCTTTGAGGTGACATCGATCTGCCAGGTGTTTTCTTTCGGGGCGGTGACGACCAGGGTCCGGTGTTCGATAATGACCGGTTTGCCGTCGCTGTCGTTCCAGTGAATCGTCAGGGTGCAGGTGGCGTCATCCCCGTCGACGGAGACCTGGGGTTCGCCTACGAGTCGCTGCTGTTCTCCCTTGTTGCAATGCCAGAAGTCATACAACTTGTCTCCGACGTGGGTCTTGTTCCACCCCAGGTAGATCCCCCGGTGATGCGGATACAGTCCGCCGGGGCCTTTTGTGATCAGGTCTCTGGTTCCCGGTCCGTAGACGTGCGTGTAAACCTTGTAGGTTTCTTCGCGTTTTTCCTTGGTTGAGTCGTCGTAGGCCGTCATGCTCCGGATGACCGGCTGATCTCCGCGTGTGAGCAGGATTTCGCCCGGTTTGACTGACCATTCGAACTTGTCCTCGGCGAGTGCCACCCCGATTGACAGACAACAGAAGCAGGCGATGGCGCGGGTCAGAACGAGCTTGAGCATGGAGACCTCTCAGCAGCAAGGTGACGGTCGAGATTGTAAGAGAATAGAGATCCGGATTGATTTCATGTCATGCTACCGCATCCGGTTGATCCCCGGAATCGTCTCCCCTACAATTCTCGCTGAAACGGGGAATCCCGGCGCATCATCGGCAGATAAGCTGCCTCATCCAAGAATCGAGAGATCGGATTTCCATGTCCTACGCCGCCTCACTATCGACGACTCCGGACACCATGCAGGCGGTCAGCGAGACCTGTCGCGGGATCGAGCGTCAACTGGCCGGGAGGATCCCCGATCTGCTGTTTGTTTTTGCCTCTTCGCACCACGGTCCGAACATCTCGCGGGGGCTGGCGGAGATTCGGAAACTGACACAGGCCAAAAACATCCTGGGCTGCTCCGGAGAGTTCATCGCCGGGACCACGGAAGAAGGGGCCGAAGAAATTGAGAACCGCCCTGCCCTCAGCTTGTGGGCTGCTGCTCTTCCCGGGGCGATGCTGACGACGTTTCACGCCACCTTTGAAGCGTCTCCGGAAGGTCCGATCTCCATGGGGCTGCCGGAGAATGAATCTTCCGCAGAATCACGTGCGTTGTTTTTCCTGGGTGATCCGTACACCACCGCGATTGACTCCGTCTTGAGCCACGTTGCCGATGAATTCCCCGCCACTCCGCTGATGGGGGGAATGGCCTCGGGCGGGCGTGGGCCGAATGAAAATTTCCTGTTCCTAAACGATCAGGTTTTAAGGCAAGGTGGCGTGGGAGTGGTCATCCAGGGAGGGCCGCGTATTTTGTCGGTCGTGTCTCAGGGGTGTCGTCCGGTGGGTCCACCCCTCGTGGTGACCCGCGCGGAGCGAAACGTTCTCCTGGAACTTGGGGGGAAATCTCCGATGGAGAAATTTCAGGAGATTTATGGGACGCTACCCGAGCGCGATCAGGCATTGGTCCGCGAAGGGGTCCATCTCGGGCTGGCGATGGATGAAACCCATGGCACGCTGGAAGCCGGTGACTTTCTGATTGCGAACGTCATGGGGGCCGACCAGGAGACCGGTGCGCTGGCGATCACGAATCTTCTGCGGGCCGGTCAGACGGTTCGTTTTCACGTCCGTGACGCCCAGACGGCCGATGAGGAATTGATTCACCTGCTCCAACAGCGTCGAGAAGCAGTCCCTGCCGCCGCGGCGCTGCTCTTCAGTTGCAATGGGCGCGGCACGCGACTCTTCCCGGTTAAAAACCACGACGTCAAAGCGATCGGTCAGATCTTCGGAGACATCCCCGTTGCCGGATTTTTTGCCCAGGGAGAACTGGGCCCCGTCGGGCGCGGGAACTACATCCATGGCTTCACGGCGAGTATCGCGCTGTTTGAATCCGGAGCGCCGTGAGTTTAGGTGTCGCGTCTGTCGCGGTGAAAAGATTCTGGGAAATTATCGATATCGACGCGCCACAAAGGGGCAAT
>JAXMBX010000040.1:0-46756 GCA_046349635.1 Planctomycetales bacterium | reverse complement strand
GGCGGTTTCGTCAAACAGAACCCCGAGGCCGGGTCGAGTCGGCGGAAGGAGGTGGCCGTTCTCAAAGGGAGCCTGAATGGGAAAGAGCTCGGGAAGGACTTGGCCGGGAACTCGGGCCAGTTCCTGGACGCCGAAGTTGTCGCAGGCGAGGTCCAGATGGAGGCCGGCGGCGGTGGAAACCGGGCCGAGGGGATTATGGGGGGCCAACTGGATGTAGTGCGTTTCGCACCAGTGGGCGATTTTGAGGGATTCCGTCATGCCCCCGGCGTTGCAGAGGTCGATGCGCGCATAGTCAATGAGGTCTTCTTCCACCTGCTGGCGGAATTCCCACTTGGAGGCATATTGTTCGCCGGCGGCCAGGGGGACGCGAATCTGGCGGGCCAGCTTCCGGAAGGAGTCGAAGTTTTCCATGCGAATGGGATCTTCGACGAAGAAGAGATCGTACGGCTCCAGCAACTGGCAGAGGCGTATGGCTTCGGCGGGGGAAAAGCGGGTGTGGAAATCGACGATGATCTGGATCCCCGGCCCCACCGCCTCCCGGACGGCGGCGACATCTTCAACGCAGCGATGAATCGCAGCTGGGCCTTCAAAATGGACTCCATCCGGCTCAGGACGTGGGTCGAAGCGGACGAATTTCCAGCCCTCCCGGACCTTGGCAACCGCGGCCTCGGCGAGTTTGGCGGGGGAATCGCCCACGATGTGGGGGTAGCAGACCACCTTTTCGCGGCAGAGGCCGCCCAGAAGCTGGTAGAGGGGGACGTTCAGAGCCTGAGCTTTGATATCCCAGAGGGCAATATCGATGGCACTGAGGACGGCAGCCCCTTCCCTTCCAAGAGGAAAGAAACCGCTGCGGTAAAGCTTTTGCCAGAGGAATTCGGTCCGGAAGGGGTCTTCGCCGATCAATTGCTCGGAGAGCTCGCGTGCCAAGGCCTCCGCAGAACGTTCGCGCCAGGTAATCCCTCCTTCCCCGATGCCACGGTGCCCCTCATCGGTCTCGATGAGAAGGAAAAAGAAGTTCCGGACATGGCCAACGATGTAGGGGGTAACACTTCCAATCCGCATAGTGAGAGGGTACTCAGCGTTTCTCAGAGAGTCGAATTTTCGACGAATCTACAGGACTTAAGTTGGCGTCCACGAGGAAAAGTTTCAATGCCTGTTCGATAATCACCCCGGGGCATTTCTGCGCAGAATCTAAGCAGACCGCAAACAAATGGGGCAGGTCTCCAGCGTAATCTTGAGTACATAAGCCATTCAGAATAAATACGTTATATCCACGAAGAATGGAATCCGGAACGCTGTTGACGATTTCGGCATGGCATTTCCTTTTGTGATCAGCGGAGTTGCTGCTCCTCCCATGATGAAAGAGGGATTTAGAGTTACAATCCTGGTCTCGATCTTCGTAGACCCGCAGGATCGATGGTATGCTTGGAAAGATCCAAGCGTCTCAGTAAAAGATTCCGCGGTTGAACTTTGAAGTCACTTTCCGGCGGGGGGTTGATTCGGAAATCGCGGTCGAATGAAATCGAGGAGTACATCATGAAGAAAGTCGAAGCTATTGTCCGTCACTACAAGCTGGAAGAGATCAAGGATGCCCTGACGAAGATCGGGATCCAGGGGATGACGGTCTCCGAAGTTCGTGGTTTCGGTCGCCAGAAGGGTCACAAGGAACAATATCGGGGTGCCGAATACACCGTCGATTTTCTTCCCAAAGTGAAGCTGGAACTGGTGGTCGCGGATAATCAACTGCAAGCCGCCATCGACACGATTCTGAAGGTCGCACGGACCGGTCAGATTGGTGACGGGAAGATTTTCGTCACGAACCTCGCTGAAGTGATCCGCATTCGGACAGGGGATACCGGCAGCGAAGCGATCTAGTTCCCTACGAGCGGTAACGCTGCCTGACTGCGTGCCCGCTAAAAAACCATTTGATGTCAAATATCGTCCAGGTCGCCTTCTGAATGGGAGGCGACCTGACGTGTTTTATATCCAGTGAGTTCTTATGCTAGGGAGGCTCTTGTCTTCCGTATTCGCAGTGGCTTGAGTGGTTCGCCTGCTCCCCTCATCACCGCCGCCGGACGATAGTCCCTTCTCAGGGAACCTGCCAGGATCCCGGGGAACTTGCCGCACTCCCTGACACCCGCTGAAATGCCGATATGGAAACCTCGATTTCCACTTCCACGGATCATCACGACCGGCTCGCCCCGTGGCGGGCCGAGGTGGTCAGGTTGCGCCATTCCGCTTGGAAAAGTCTGGATGACGGAGTCGCTTCGGTCCGGATTCTGGAGGATCTGTCGGACGGGGTCGACCGATTGGTTCTGGAAGTATTGGAGACCAACCTGGCGAAGTTGCCTCCGGAAGTCGCACAGCGAATCAAAAATGAAACGGCCGTGCTGGCGGTTGGAGGATCCGGACGGGGAGAGGTGGCCCCCTACTCCGACCTGGACCTGCTGTTTCTGTCGGAAGCGGGGGTGATACCGAGCTACCGGGAGACGGTCTCACAGTTTGTGCGGGACATCTGGGACATCGGCTACAAACTGGGGCATTCGGTCCGCACGATCAAGGACGCGATCAACATGTCGCGGCAGGAGCCGCAGTTCGCGACGTCGCTGGTCGAGGCTCGGCTGCTGTGGGGAAATCCGATCCTGCTCCGTCGACTGGAGAAAACGTTCTACCGCCAAATGATTCAGGGACGGCTGGGGACGTTTATTGATCTGTGCACAAATGCCCGGTTGTCGGAAATCCAGCCGCACGGCTGGACGGCACAACAACTTGAGCCGGACGTGAAGAACTCCCCCGGGACGCTGCGAGACCTGCATCTGATCCGCTGGGTGGGTTATGCGAAATACCGAACGAAGAACGTCGACGAGTTGCGAATCGCGGAAGTTATCAACGATGAGGACGCCAAGAGTCTGAACGCAGCGCACGAGATGCTGAGCCATATTCGCCTGGAGCTGCACAAGGAGGCGGGGAAGGCCCAGGAAATCCTGACGCGGGCGGAACAGGTGCGGATTGCGGAAAAGTGGGGGTTCCAGCAGACGCCGACGCAATATCCTGTCGAACAGTTCATGCAGATGTATTTCCGCCACACGACGGCGGTATCGCGGATTGCGCGGTGGTTCGTGGAACTGCAGCGCCCGAAGTCGCTGGCAACGCGTTGCCTGCAGTCGGTGATGGCCCACCGCGCGCACGGGATTTTCAAAGTCGGCAACACGGAAATCGACGCCTCCGCCGCGCGGATTCGGGACCATCGGCTGCATCAACTGGAAGACGTCCTGAAGGTGTTTGAACTGGCGGCCTTGTACCAGGTCCGACTGTCCCCCCAACTGGCGGAATTGATCCGTCATAAGGTTCCGAGGATTCCAGCGGAGCTGACTCCGGAAGCGATCCAGTCGTTCATGTCGATCCTGGAGAACAGCGCCTACCTGGGAACGACGCTACGGGAAATGTATGAGTGTGGCGTACTGGAAAAAGTGATCCCGGAATTCAAGCACACGAACTGCCTGTTGCAGTTCAACCAGTACCACCACTACACCGTGGACGAGCACACGTTGCGAACGATCGAGGAGGTGTGCCGTTTCGTCTCGGATCCGACTTCGCTGGGGCAGGCGTATCGAGCCGTTCACAACAAGGGAATTCTGCACCTGGCCTTGCTGCTGCACGACGTTGGGAAAGGATACGAGGAAGATCACAGCGAAGTGGGAGCGCGGATTGCCCGGGTCGTGGGGGAACGGTTTGGACTCTCCGCGCGGCACATCGAAATGCTGGAGTTCCTGGTCCTGAAGCATCTGCGAATGGTCCACGTGGCATTTCGACTGAACCTGGCCGACCCGGAAACGCATATCCGATTCGGACGTGAGGTCGGCAGCCAGGAAAAGCTGAGGATGCTGTACTGCCTGTCCGCGGCAGACCTGAAGGGCGTGGGGCCGGAGACCTGGACGAGCTGGAAAGGGGATCTGCTCAAGGAGTTGTTCGAGGGGACGATGTCCTACCTGAGCAACGAGCAGATTGATTGGCAATCGGAAACGCGACTGAAGGGGGCGCGTGAGGCAATCCTGAAACTGCGTCGGATGTCCCGCGATGCGAAGATCCAGCAGATGTCCGAAAGCTGGATCGTCGACACTCTGAACACACTTCCGCCGAATTTCCTGGCGCGATGCCGTTCTGAGGATGCTCTCGAGACGCTGTCCGCGATTCATCATCTGCCGGAGGGTGACGTCGTGGTGCGGGGGAGACAGCACCGGGAAACCCATGCGATCGAATACCAGGTCATTACCAGCGAGAAGCTGGCATTTGGGTGCTTCAGCAAAATCTGCGGCGTGTTGACCGCCCAGCACATGGAAATCCTGTCGGCGCAGATCATCACGAGCATGAACAACACGATTCTGGACAGTTTTCACGTGCTGGAAACGAGTTTCAGCGGCCAGGTGCCGGCCACGCGAATTCTCGAAGTCAGCAACCTGATCCGGGAAGTGCTGCTGGGAAGACAGGACGTGGGGCGGTTACTCTCGCGCAACAACCGTTTCGCCACCACGTGCCGAATACCTTCCCTGCAGACCTCCACGGAGGTCGTGATCGACAACGACTCCTCGGCGCGGTGTACGATCATCGACATCTTTGCGCTCGATCAACGGGGGCTGCTGTTTCTGATCACCTGCGTCTTGCGGGAACTGGGATTGTCGGTGACGTTCGCCAAGATTTCGACGCACCTGGACCAGGTGGTGGACGTGTTCTATGTGACGAACGACTCCGGAGAAAAGATCCGGGATGAAGAACGCCTGGGAACGATCAAACGGATCCTGACGGAACGGATCAACCTGTTCCAGCGCGGCGGGCAATTATAAACATCTCGCAAAATGCGCTTGACGAATTGCAGTCCGTGCAACAGTGACGCTGAAGATGGTCACCACCCACATTTCGTGAGCGATAGCGAACCAGCGGCTTAGCCTCTTAATGCTGCGAGTCGGGAACCCGGGTTTCGATCAGTTCGAGGTCCGCATCTGATTCGATGAGAACATCGCCTACACAGGCGGGTATCAAGAATGTCTTGCCGATCGCAAGCGGTTCGCTGGAACTCTGTGTGATAAGTCGTCCCTGTCCAGCGATCACACTCAGAATGCGGCAACGATCTTCACCGGGGAGGGATGTTGCCCCGCGAATCACATGTTTGTGCAGGGCGAAGTAATCCGAACGAATCAGTTCGCCGGAGGATCGCACCGCCATTTGCAATCTGGGACGGGACTCAAAATCGAGACACTGCAGCGACTCTTCGATATGGAGCGCGCGAGGTTTTCCATCAGCCCCTGCCCTGCCCCAGTCGTCAAGGCGGAAGGTAATGTCGCTGGCCTGTTGAATTTCGAGAAGGAGGACACCTTTTCCGAGGGCGTGAACGGTGCCCGCAGGAATGAGGAGCGTGTCTCCACGCTGGACTTTTAATGCGATGAGCAGGTCGGCAATCGTGCCGGAGCGAAGTGCCTGCCGGACTTTATCCGCGTTGGTTCCAGGCTGAAAGCCGGCATACACACAACTTTCGGGGGCAGCGTCGAGGATATACCACGCTTCGGTTTTTCCGCGGCTGCCGGGGATAAATTGCGGGGCCTGAATGTCGTTCGGATGAACCTGGACGGACAACAGATCCTGGGCATCGAGGAACTTGACCAGGAGAGGAAACGTGGAAGGATACTCAGATCGATTGCCGAAGAGTTCGCGAGGAAATCGACGCGTTAATTCTCCGAGAGTGATACCCGCATGCGGCCCGGAGAGAATGCGGCTCTGGTCCTGACCGTGGTCGACGAGTTCCCAGCTTTCCGCGTAATCCGATTCGAGCCCGAGCGATTTGTGAAGATACGAACCCAGTCTCCGCCCTCCCCAGCGGGCCCGTTTGAGAATCGGTTCAAATCGCAACACATCAAGCATGGGGCGTGTCTGAAAGGGAGAAAGTGCCAGAGGATTTCGTGAAAGGAAACGGACTCATGAACGGGAGTTGAAGAATGATTGCTTGTTAACATGCGAGTTGTTCGAGATCAACAGAAGAGCCTGCGCAATCAACTGTTTGAACAATAATTCTTCGCACCTGTTTTGAGCGCATTTTCCCACAAGAGTTGGGTTTACGAGGTAAAACCTTTTTGCTACGGTATGCCTCAGCTTTCGAGTTTGCTCTGCCGCGTGATTGCGTGATCTGGCAGAGCGTCCTGCACAGTGGAGGTCAATGTGAACGAATCCGAAATGGAACTGAACGTTGGCGACACCATTCTGGTCGGTGAAAGTTTGTTAACGGTCGTCGATGTTGAGGGGCAGGAAGTCGTGTTTCGGATTGAAGACATCAGTTCACACGAGAGCATTGATCTGGGGGGCGAATGCTCTCCGTGGCTGACAACCGGCGAAGAGAATCCATTCCCGCCGCGCTAGTCTTGCTCACGTCCTTCACTTCCCTCTCACCTGCTCGCCAGAGAGCAAAGCGTCGACAGAACAATTATCTGACGCCCTCCTTACTCGCGAACTCACGCCAACCCCAATCCGCTGTTCCTCCAGATCAGGGAGAGGCCAAGCCTTCCAGCGCAGCTTGTCGGTTGGGATAAATTTTCCAGAGTCGATCCAGGTTGGTGACGTGAAGAACTTCCGCGCAATGGGGTGTCAGCCCACAGATGGCAAATTTTCCGCCGCGCGAGGCGAGCTTGTTCGAGACCCGGAACAGGAGCTCGATAAAGCTGGAACTGAAAAACTGGACCTTGGTCATGTCGAAGATCATGGCCGCCGGCTGAACGATGCGGGACTGTTCCGCCAGATAGTTGCCGAGTCCGGGGAGCAAGCTCTCATCGATCGATTCGAGTTCGCTGCCGAAGGTGACGACCGTCACCTCTTTTTCCTGCTGCAGAGTGGGAAGCGGCTGGTCAGCCATGTTGGACCTCTTTGAACTCCTGAGGGACCCGGACGGAGATCGAACCGCAAGAGAACAGCGGCGTCCCGTCAAAATGAGTTGTGCAAGGAGTCTGTTGTTCCAATTTTCGCCCCGGTTGGGGGAAAATGCAATTTTTAATCAGTCGCATTTAGGTCGGTCACAGATTTTATTGCCGCCAGAATTCCCCGGGCATCGATTATTCCAGCGCCTGAAGGGTGAGTTCCGTTTCGATTTCCTTAGACTCCCGGAGAACCTTGAGTTTGACGTGGTCTCCCGGTTTGTGCTTTTGCAGTGCCCAGATGAGATCGGGTGACTTGGTGATGTTCTCGCCATCAATCCCGACGATGAGATCCCCCAGGACAATCTCTCCGTCCGGGCTCCGAGAGCAAGGGACGAGTCCCGCCTGGGCGGCGGCGGAGCCCTCGGGGACATTGGCGATGAGGACCCCTTCGCGCGGGAGACGGTTCTGCTTAATCATCATGGCGACGACCAGGTCGGAGGCGACCTCGATTCCCATCCCGACGCGGGCCGGCTTGCCGGTCTGGATAATCTGAGGGACGACGCGATTGACAATATCAACGGGCACGGCGTAGCCGATCCCGACGTTAACCCCGGAGGGACTGACGATCATGGTGTTGATCCCGATGAGCCGCCCGGCGCTATCCAAGAGCGGTCCGCCGGAATTCCCGGGATTGATGGCGGCATCGGTCTGGATCACCCCCTTGATAATACGTCCCTGCAGGCGGGATTTGATTTCGCGATTCAGGCCGCCGATGACTCCGGTCGTGAGTGTCTGGTCGAGACCGAACGGATTCCCGATGGCGAAGACCTTCTGCCCGACCTGCAGGTTCCCCGATTCCCCAATGAGGATAGGGCGGAGCGAACCCGCAGGAGCGTCAATCTTGAGGACGGCAAGGTCGTATTCGGGGGCAGCTCCGACGAGGCGCGCCGGGAGTCGTTTACCATCGGCCAAGGCGACGGTAGCCCCGGTGGTTTTTTCGGAAGAAAAGACGACGTGGTAGTTGGTGACAATGTAACCATCCTCACTCCAGACAAAGCCTGTCCCGGTACCCTCTGGAATATCCAGAGGCTGGAGCTGGTAGATCACTTTGCGCAGGGACGTGATATGGACGACGCTGGGGGAGGCCTGTTTGAAAATGGCGATCGTGCTTTTTTCGTCTTCAGCGAGATCCCCCCGGGCTGCGATGGGTCGCGGTGCGGCCTGGGGATTGAACAAGGCCGTCAAGCCGGGGTTCAAAGTCCGCCAGACCAGAACCCCAACGAGCAAGAGGAGAAAGACCACCAGCCAGTTCAAATTGGCTGTCGGACGTTCCGGGCGTGTGGCCTCGAAGTCGGACATGGCTTCAAAGTCTTCCGAAAAACAGTGACAGGGGACGATCGCACGGGCATGGAGACAAAATACTATATCGCAAGGTATTCCGGAAACCCACGCTCCCGCCCCCAGGCCAGCGGGCTTACAGGTCCGCCAGTTTTTCGTTGAGTTCTTCCAGAGCGGCCTTCAAACGCTCCTGGATCTTTTCCGGCAGCGTGGAAAACTCCTCGATAAAATCGGTCCCAATCGCTTTGGTGCAGCGTTCCAGGGTGGAAGAGAGCCGTTTCGCCAGTTGCTCGGTGGTGAGAGGGGTCGCGACGGCCGATTTTTCTTTTTGTTCCCGGGGTGGAGTCATCGCACCGGAGCGGAAGGGGGCATAGTTTTCCCCTTGTTCGACATCGCGGGCAACTCCGGCCATCCGCCCCACGGGATTCCCCTCGGCGTCGAACTCCTGATCGACGTCAAACGGGGGTTCTTCACCGGTGGGATTGCGACGGGAGCCTCCCCCCTGCCCCGGATCCTGAACGTAGGCCGTTTGAAGTGTCAGAGGGGCGTCCAGATCTTCCCCATCGGTGGTGAGGTCCTCTCCATGCTGAGCGCGACGCCAGGCCCGCATCTGGGCGACGGTCCCCTGCATGTCCTCCGCCCACTGGAGGCACTCCATGGCATCGTCCCAATTCAGGGCACAATAGAAGTGGGACCAGCGGAGGTGCGGGAACTGCTCGGAGACATCCGCAAACGATTCCCAGACCCGGCGACGCTGATAGACCTGATCCCCGGACAGACCGATGAGGTTCCCGAAATCGGCGTCCGTCCGGCCACGGGCAAACCGTTTGGTCCATTTGGCGGCGCATTCCCCCACTACCCAACGGCATTGGCTGAGGGATTCCTGGGCGCGGAGGATGAGTTGTTCTTCGGTTTCAGAGGAAGCGGGCGAACGAGTCTCGGGCATCGGTGTCACTCAATGGTAGGAGAAGCTGCGATGAGAGAAAATCAGGGAGAAGTGTCCTCACGATTCGTGCATCGTAGCTGCGTGACATCGATTACGCCAGAATAGCGAAGCGTGCGAAACCAGGGGCTTTGCAGAACAACATTCACACGCTCCACACGCCCCGTAGTCCACTTATTTTGACACAACGACATGCCCGCAAAGTTTGCCCCGTATCACTTGACCACGCGAATTGCCACTTGTACGATTCCTGCAAACTGACCGCTTTTACCCGCGGGATTAATCGGTGGATTTTGCTTTTCCGGACTGAAGAGTAAGACCTCTCCGGTCCGATTCTGTAAGGGTCTGGTTTTGCAGAAGTGAATACGGCGCCGTAGCCAAGTGGCCTAAGGCAACGGATTGCAAATCCGTCATCCTCGGTTCAAATCCGAGCGGCGCCTCTTGCCGCAAGCCTCATTCATCAATGGGGTTTGCGGCTTTCTCTTTTTCAGGCTCCGGAGTCGGCGACTCGACAGAGTTCGCAAAAGTGTGAGCAAAGGCCGGCTACACTGCAGCCGTGAACTCCCCTGCCTCTTCAATCGCGTAGAACTCGATTGTTGTTGCGACGTTTGCATGTCACATCAACCTTTGGGGAACAATCCCACCCTGAAATCGATGAAAACAGGGCCTACCCGTTCTTCTGATAGACAAGCACAGCTTCTCCCAGGTGGTCTACAATCATAAACCTTCCCCGTGCCGCCATGCTGGGAATCTTTCCAATCCATTCGGCTGTTGAAAGATCCACGCGGCGAATCTGAATCCCTCGCAGACTATCGTGCAGACGGGATGGTGACAGATAAGGGAGTGACCTGAGGAAGTCCTTGACTTCGGTTTCGGCGATTTCAATTTCCATCATGTGATTGATTCTACCGCGCTGGAAACGCCAAACGCCCGCCGAAATTGCTCCTCGAGGCGTTTTGTTGGAATTAGCCGGGGGAATGGCTGTGGTTGAGGGTCTCGTGGCAGACTGCCGCTCAGACATCATCCACAGGAACCGGCTGATTCCTGATCGGTTGCCCCTCAAAACGTTGTTCCAGTCCGCAGAAACTCGCTACGTCCCCCTCTACACCCCCCTTTCATCCAAAACCGTCTCTCCTTTTTCGTCATTATCTGCTAAGGTTCAGGCTTACGCTTCAACTCAACCTCGTAACAGGACTCCTAATGGGTATCAACACATCGCTCATTGCTTCATTTTCTGCCGTCGATGCCACCGGTCAGATCCATGAGATCATGCATTGCCTCCACACACCTTTCGCTGGAAGGGGCGAGACACGACAACCTCTCTCGCCACCTACAAAATCGTTCCGGACGAAAACCGGGCATACGGTCACACCGGGGGAGCCAGGACAATATCGGTTTACAACACCAGAGGGGGAAATCATCGCTGCCTCTGACTATGACCCGAATTCCTGACGAACGACCGCCTGGAGCGTGTAACGCTTTGGTGTCGCGTCAAAATCAAACTTTTTACCGAGATTATCGCCGCGACAGATGCTACACATGAAATTGATGCGACATAGCATATCTTCGGTTTAAAACCGAGCGGCGCCTTTCACCGCAAGTTCTCATGCAAATGGGGACTTGCGGTTTTCTGTTTTCCCAAGCCGATGACGTCGTCGCTGCCGCGACCTACGTGAACGACCCGAGCGGTCACTTCTGGACGTCGTCCGCCGACTCCAGCTTTTTGACGTGGAGAATCGTCCGTTTCGCGGAAATCTCGGCTTTCGGATCCCGTTCGAGACGCCCCCGCAGGACAACCGATTTACCAGCAAGTGATTCGGCCCGGTCCTTGATATCCGAATCCGCGGAAAGGTCGAGCGGCCAAACCATGTTGCCGGCAGCGATTTCAAATCCTGCGGAATCGCCTGCTGCCTTAAGGGTCCCTGCCACGGTCAGATTGGCGCCCTCCTTCAGAAGGCTGGCATCTCGCACGGAGAGCTTTTCGACATCAAGGATCCAGCGAACGGAGATCGCCTGTCCCTTCACCCGTCGTAACTTTCCCGTCACGGTCACGGGCTTCTTGTTATGCTCCATCGCCAGCATGCGGCTGTCTTCGTCCGGAAGTTTCAGCTCCCAGGTGATGCGGTCGAACGTGATGGTTGTCCCCGTGGTCTCTCCCCCGATGGCGACAATTCCCGTCCGCAGTTGGCCGTGGCATTCCACTTTGACGGGAGACTCTTCCGCCTTTGCGCACCGTGGATCAGTCGCCATTGTGAGAGCGCAGAGAGTGATTAGCAGTTGGGGGATGAATTGCGACATTTTTCAGTTTCCTGCCAAGAGAAGAATCCACTGTGACCAAAGTCAGCGAAGTTTCGCCGGATCGACTTTCATACGATTCTGGACCAATCGCCGGGGGGGAGGACTGGGGGGTGTCTCGACGGGAGGTTCTTCTTTTGGCGCCTGGGTCGCAAGGAACGAAATATCGAGCACCCCTCCCGGCACCTTGGCAGGAGCGTTATTTCCCCACCGAGCCGCGAGAGCCGGAACGGGCCTGGCGTTGGCATAAATCAGATCGCGAACGGTGGTCATCTGAGTCTTATCCTGAGCGGGGGAGGCAAAGGTCTTGGCCCAGACGAGTGCCGCAGCACCGGCAACGTGAGGTGTCGCCATGGAGGTTCCGTCATATTCATCATACTTATTGCCCCGGACGGTACTCACAATTCCCACACCTGGCGCACCGATGTCCACAGACTTGCTGCCGAAGTGGCTGAAGGAACCACGGGCATTATTCACATCGATGGCCCCCACGGAGATGATGTTGGCATGGGGGAGTGACGCCGGGTAGTAGGGATTGGCGTCATTGTTGTTGCCATTCCCCACCGTATTTCCTGCGGCCGCCACGAAGAGCACCCCCTTCTGCTCGGCCCGAGCGATCGCCTCCGTAAGTTGCGGGGGGAGATCCGGTCCTGCCCAACTGTTGGAAAGGACGTGGGCTCCATTGGCGACCGCCCAGTCGATGCACTTCACGGCGTCCGAGGTCGAACCGGATCCATCGGGCCCGAGGAATCGAAGGGCCATGACGCGGGCCTTCCAATTGACTCCGACCACCCCCACGCCGTTATTTCCCACACCTGCAATCGTCCCGGCACAGTGGGTTCCATGATTTTGTTCATCCATCGGATCGTCGTCGTTGTCGTAAAAATCGTAACCATAGCGGCCATTTTTAGTCCACATGTTGGCCTTCAGATCCTGATGCGTGTAGTCCACGCCGGTATCAATCACCGCAACAACGACGTTCGTTGCATCGCGAAAGGTGGGCCAGACTTGAGTCGCGCCAATATTCTTCATACCCCACAACTGGCTGAACAGAGGATCGTTGGGAGTCGTCGCCGTTGGGGGTTCGTCCTGAGCCACCGCCGCACGGGCGACGGGCGCAACGGTCATGACATAGTCGGGTGAAGCGTGGGTAATAGCGTCATCCGCCAAAAGCGCGGTCACTGTTTGCGCAGTGACGGAGTCCAGCGGCTCGACAACCAGATACGAACCTCGTTCGTAGTCCTCAATCTTTTTCAAACCTGCGGCTTTGAGAGTGGCTTCGGACGGTTTTTTCCCCCGACCGGAATAGCTGATGAGCAATCGTCTTCCCCGGGAATGAACCTTGCTACTGGCATTGGAATCCATGCTTGAGGCCATGGATTTCATCTGATTGGCCTGACCGTAGGTGGTCTTGTAGACGGATCGGCCATTGCGACACATCCCCATGTAGTGAGAGTCGCAGTGCCGCACGAGATCGAGTTCCGGGGCCAGGCGTTTATCGCGACTGGGCTTCGGGCGGACGGCCCATTCCTCTGCGAAGAGCGGGGCACGATCCAGGGAAATCGCCAGCAACAAGAGACTGGAGCAAATCGTTATGCGAATGATCATGAATTCCTCATGACTTCCTGAGATTCTTTGAAGTCCCGGTGCAGGCCCCTCACGTCGCTCATGAACGCGTTGTCCCTGGCGAGAGGTCGCATGCCCGCCGATCGACAGCATGAAGGACGGAGCGTCGTTTCCACCCGTGGCGGGAAATTCCACGCACGAAGCGACCTGATTGATACAGGGAATCTGAAAACCTGGCGACAGCAAATTCTGAAGGCGTGGTCACTGTCCGCTATTGCGATCTTGAGCGGGGGTCTAATTATCGAAAGATTACGATTCTGTAAAGATCGAGGCGTTCGTTGCGGTTTGAAATGCGTGAGCGTCTGAGTCGGCCAGCGGCTCAGTTTTCGGTGAGGGAGAGAAGCATGAAAGGACGAAACCCACTCCCCTGCAGGGCCTTACGCCGAAACTACTGGCGATTCTGAGACTTCGAATAATCGCGGAACGTCCTACTCTGTTCGCAACAGAGTGCCTTAAAATAAAGAAATTGGATTTCTGAGGTTTCATGCTGGAGTGAAGTGTGCTGGTCACGGCGAAAATCAACGCGCGAAATCGAATGCGGGGGGCAGGACTGGCGGCCGTAACATTCGCCTTCCTGTGTGTGGCGGGGCTGGCGACCGGGCTGAGTGCCTGGTCATGGCTACTGGCCGGGCTGGGCGGGATTGCGACGTATCGGTCCCTGCGCCAGAGATGCGTACAACGGCTCCGGATCATGCGCGAGCCGTTTCCGGAAAGCTGGAAAGAAATACTCCAAACACGAGTCCGTTTTTATCGAGCCCTGTCCCCGGACAAACAAGAACGATTCCAGAAACTGGCGCAGATTTTTCTGAGCGAGGTCCAGATCACGGGAGTGCGGACGGAAATCGACGAGACGATCCGGGTGTTGACGGCTGCAAGCGCCGTGATTCCGATCTTCGGATTCGAAGACTGGGATTACAGCCGGTTGCGCGAAGTGTTGATTTATCCCACGACTTTTGACAAGGACTACAAGACGGAGAAAACCACGGAGCGGGACATCCTGGGGCTGACCGGACTGGGGAGTCTGAGCGGGGTGATGATTCTCTCCAAGCCTGCGCTCTTGCAAGGGTTTCAGTGCGACGACAAGGAGAACGTGGGGATTCACGAGTTTGCACATCTGGTCGAGGATGAGGAGATACGAAGAGGGTTTCCCCGCGAAGTTCCGGTGGAGGTGATGCGGGAATGGGTGAGGTTTGTGGCCGGAGAACTGGCGCAGCCTGTCAATCGGGCGCACATCAACCCTTACGGTTACACGAACGAACATGAGTTCTTCGCCGTGCTGGCGGAGTATTTCTTCGACTCGCCGGAGTTGCTGCGGGAGAAAGACCCCAGGTTGTACCAGATGCTAAGAGAGATCTTTCACCAGGACCCGGCGGCGTTGTTTTCGCAGATGCCGTCACGGCAGCCAGCGGGAACG
Organism: Planctomycetales bacterium; assembly: GCA_046349635.1. GTDB lineage: Bacteria > Planctomycetota > Planctomycetia > Planctomycetales > Planctomycetaceae > JAXMBX01. The sequence continues at coordinate 32,244 of JAXMBX010000040.1, read as the reverse complement.
AGCGCCCCCTGCCCTTGTGGGAGCGGCCGGAAGTTCAAAGAGTGCTGCCTCCCTGTAGCGCATTAAGCTCTGACAGGCTGAAACCAGGGGTTTTGCTCGCTGTATTGCCCACCGACAGCACTTTCAGCAGACAGGTTGACGGGCGAGGATGCAGGCCAACGCTCGCCCAACAGATCTGGAGTCAATGTATTTTTCCACCTCTAAGGTCTGCAGCGGCAAGGGTCTTGGAATGATTATTTTCTCCGGCATCAATTCGGGAACGAGTGTTGCGATGACATTCTTCCGTGGCCAAAGACTGTGTCATCAGGAGATGGACAGAGGAGAGAAAATCATGAAACGGTTCACGACGGTAACGGCAGCAGTCGTCGCCTTGAGCATAGGAATGTTTGTCTCGACACGGCCGGCAGTCGCGGATTGGGGATATGGCTATTACAGCCGAACGTCTCCATACTCTTCCCGTTATTATCCGGGATATCAAACCGGTTATCGCCGGGGTTGGTATTCGGGTTACCGATCGGGATATGGCAATGGCCTCTATCAGCCCTATTACTGGAATGGGGGTTACTACCCGCAGACAGGGTACAACGACGGGAGTACGACCTTTTACCTGCAGAATGGGGTCCCTGCCGCCAATGGCGCTCCGCTGTTTGTTTCACCGAATTGGCTGATGTATTAAAGATCGAATGTTCAAGCGGCGGCCGAGTGAGATGTTTCAGGGAGCGGAGATCATCTGACTGGAGGCGACCCGCGCCGGGGGACGAAGAGCCAAGGGACGGGGTGCGAAAGTAGCTTGCTGGCGGAGGTTCTCTACCGTGAGGGGATCATAATTGGCCCCGGTCATGAAAGCCTGGCCAATAGTTTGACCCGTGAACAGGGATCTGATGATCGCAACACCGCCCTGACAAAGGCCGGTAATATGCCCGATCCATTCGTTCGATCCCGCAAAATCATGGCAGGAATCGAGACTCCAATCGGGATTCAAGACATTGCGAATGCGGGAGACGAGAGTTTGTGCCCAGTCGCGACGGGGAGCCAGGGCATCCATCAACCAGAGCAAGTCGAGGAGAGGTGTGCTGTTCCGAACGCCAGGGCGGGCCGTAACGGAAGCAGGAGTATGACCACGCTGCAGATCGATCAGCAGACTGGTCCAATCGACTCCCGCCAGATATCCCAACTGGATCGCGGGATTAGCACGAGGGTTCGCATCGATGAGATAAGGGGTACCGTCCCTGCGATCGACGATAAAGTCGAGTCCCAGGAAACCGCTCCAGTCTGTGGCCTCCGCCAATCGTTCGGTCAGGGCAGCGATCTGCGGGTGGCAGATCGATTCACGATGAGATGAGGTCCCACCGTTTTCGGGGACTGTCCGCAACGGGCGATAAACAACTTCTCCTACTTTTCGCCCGGAGTGACAGAGCATCAATGTATAGATGGGATCGCCATCAATTTTCTGTTGGACGAAAGGCGGCTCGGCATGGCGTTTTTTTTCCTGCCGGTAAACCGCGTGAAAACGCTCGATCAGTTGCGGTAAAGTGTGGCAATATTCGCGGCCTACGGAATTGTTGCTCATCGGCAACTTGAGAACCACCGGAAAGCTAAGCCCGCGCAACTGTTCTTCCAAGTGACTGAGGCTCGGGTTGGTCACCGTGGGAGGAGCGGGAATGTCCAATTCGCGGCAAAGATTGAACAGGCTGGGCTTATGGTGCACCTTCCACATCGTGTCAAAGGAAGGGAGCAGGAGGGAGGTATACTCTTCCACTTCGTGACGAAACTCCGCGAGAAGCAGAGACTCTTCGAACGTGGGCAGGAGTATGTCGTAGTTCTGCTTCTTGAGTTCACCAATCAGACACTGCAGATATCCACCCGGATCGAAAGAAAGAGAAGGCGTTCTGACCCCCTTCGTGCCAGGGATGGACTTGCCGATGGAATACCAGTGATCATCAGCGGCGGTGACATGGACCCCCTGTGCGGCGAAACCCTGAATCAGCCGGGGGGCAAAGAAGGTTGATGTCCCAGTAACGAGAACGCGCATTAAGATCACTTCCAATCGGAGCAAATCGCTTCGGTGTCGGCCTGCATCGCTCTTTGCCAAGAGTCGCACGGATCATGTCACCATTGACCGCGCAGATGCGAGAATCGATTGGGCGGATGATTTGTGTTTGCGAGTTCTTTGCGGGGAGAGCACTTCCCACCAGACTTTGTCTGAAACAGCATAGCAGACGCAATACACGAAACGGGAGTCGGGAGATGATGGGGGGTGCTAAAATTTGACCTAAAAAAGGGTCAAGAGACTTCCGTTTGAATATCAATTTGTTTCGGCTTCGATCAAATCCGCACTTTTCCGGGGTAACTTTGACGAAAGATGAAGCGAAACAGCCTCAAAGTCTACTCGCAGATTGATAAACTTGGGAATGCGAAGTGGACTTCCCGCAAACGCTCATAGGCGGATTATTGATGCAGCAAACCACGTTGACCTCTCGATTAATGAACACCCTGGGGCGGTACTGCCTGCTGCCGCTTTACCACCGGAAGCTTGTGCATTTCGAACGGAGTCTGCAACGTGCCCGAAAGGAGCAGCAGGAAATTCGAACCCGGATCTTGAGGTTTGGAGCAGATTCGGCACTGGGACGCGACTTCGGACTGGCGGGAATTCGGACTCTCGCTGATTTTCGACGGCAGTTGCCCATTGCCGATTTCGACCATTTCGCGCCCTACATGCAGCGTGTGGGAGCGGGTGAGTTTGGAGCCTTGTTTCCACCGGGCGAGAAAATCCTGACGTTTGTGAACACCAGCGCCACCACCGGACATCACAAGATCCTGCCGATCAACAAGACCTGGTATCAATACTATTCGCGGGACTGGGACGTGTGGGGCGTGAAAGCATACAAGGATCACCCCGAGCAGATGGGGCTTCCAATCCTGCAATTGTCGGGGGGCTGGCATCTGGAAACCACGTCGGGGGGATTCAACGTTGCATCGATCAGTGCCATGATTGAACGCTATCAATCCCCTGCCATTAAGATTTCGTATGCCATACCTCCGGAAGTCAAACAGATTAAAGATGCGCACGTGCGGGGATATTGCATCGTCCGGATTGCAGCGCCGCAGAGGCTGGGACTGATCACGACAGTGACTCCCTCTTCCATCCTGCAGATTGCAGAATGGACGGCGCAGTTCGGCCCGCAATTGGCGCGTGATCTGAGCCAGGGAACGCTTGATGCCAGCCTGGAGATGCCGCGCGATGTTCGCCAGAAACTGGAGCGCCGGCTACGTCCCAAACACCCTGAACTGGCCCGGACAATCGAAGCGGCTATTTCGCAGTACGGTGTTCTTCGGCCCAAAGATCTGTGGCGACCGGTCATGATCTCCTGCTGGCTAGGGGGAACGGTGGGTTACTCCTCCCGCCGGATTCCCGAATTGTTCGGAGACATTCCTTTGCGCGACCAAGGGTTACTTTCGTCGGAAGGAAGGCATACGGTGCCCATGGCCGATGGGGTGGCTTTCGGTCCGTTGGCGGTGGGCAGCAATTACTACGAGTTCATCCCCGCAGAAGAGACCGTGGGACCAAATTCCACGGTTCTGGAAGCGCATGAACTCGAACAGGACAAACTGTATCGCATCATCATGACGACGTTCGCCGGATTCTACCGCTATGACATCGGCGATCTGGTCAAGTGCGTGGGATATATCGGAGAGGCCCCCCTCATTGAATTCATGCAAAAAGACGGAAGTCATTGCGATCTGGAAGGAGAGAAGCTTTCGGCGTTTACCGTTTGTCACGCCGCCGAGGAGGCCCAAAGGATCTCGGGGCTGTCGATTTCCTGCTTTACCGTTGCTCCGCGGCTGGTTGCCGGCAAGCGTCCCCGGTATGGCATCATTATCGAGACACAGGAGGCGGGAACAGAGCGCCAAGCAGTAGACTTCCTGAACGCATTCGATAACGATTTGCGAGAAAAGGTGTACTTGTACGGCTCGCTGCGGAGGAGTCAATTCCTCGATAGCCCCTGCCTTGTACGATTGCCTCCCGGCGCCTGGCGAGAATACATTGCCGAGCTGGTGAACGCGCGTGGAAGTGGGGATAGCCAATACAAACACAAACCGCTGGTGGCCGACCCGGAGTTTATCGGGAAGCTGAAAGTTCTCAACATTTCCGAAGTCGGGGCGGACGGAAAACTGCAATCGTGATCCGTTTTACCCTCCCGACCTGATTTGCGTTTCTCAAACGCATCATCAATCAGAGAGCAGAAAGTTCTCGAGAGGGTCAGATTCGTAGAGAATCTGCCCACCATGGCCGAGGCCGGGGAGGACGACGATTTCCGCCGATCCGCCGAATTCCTTGTAACGTTTCGCGAGATCCGTCGAATTGGCACTCATGGGAACGAGATCGTCCTTGTCGCCGTGGATGTGCAGGATTTTCACCTTGGCTTTGGCGAGCGGGGCGAGGTTGTCGATGGGATTAAATTCGGATTGCCGTTGGGTCAGTTGTTCAAGAGTCAGGTTGTAGCCGAGACCTTTCTCCGGAAAGTTGATGACGTTGGGAAGCGTGGGCCAGGTGCGGAAGTCGGTGGCGGGACAGATCCCTCCGATCCGGTCGACGCGATCGGGATGACGGAAAGCCCAGGCATAGGCAATCAGCCCTCCATTGCTCTGCCCCAGCAGGCGGGCCTTGCGATTGAGGCGATAGGCGGCGAGGAGTTTGTTATAGAATTCCTGGCAGAGATCCGCCGCAGCCGGACTGCCACAGGAAGTGCCGACGTCGATTCCGGCGACGTGGAAACCGGACGCGAGGTATTTCTCGACATAGTTGCGATGCTGCAGGCTGCCGTGGCCGTCGTTGATTCCGAGCCAGAAGGGAAAGACCCAGATCCACCGCCGCTGCTGATCGATGCTGCCGGTAGGTTTGACCAGATAAGCGTTGCGGTCTCGAACCCGGAGTTCAACCAGCTCCCCGCCCCGGTAGGTGCCGGCGATTTTGGTGGGGATCATCTTGCGGATGTATTCAGGGTCGGGCTGGGGAGTATTAGGGGATGATTTGTCGTCCGCCTGTAGCGAGAGGGAAATTCCCAGAACGAAAACGCAGATCGTGGAGAGGACCCCGTTTGCGCACATCGTTTTTCCTGCGATCATGAGCCCGTGACCTTTTCCTTCGAGTATTGCGTATGCAGAGTTTCCCAGCATACGATGTCTTGCCAGCCGAGAATATTTGTTTCCACAATATTTTTTCTGACCGATGACGTCACGGAGCTGCTCAGATGATGTTTCGCCTTTTACCCTGCGTGTTTTGCGTTTTCGTTCTCACGGTCACAAGCGAACTACCCGCGCAGCAGAAATTCGTGGCGAATTATGACGAAGCGAAGGTACCGGCTTATACGCTCCCCGATCCGCTGGTCATGCAGGACGGGACAAAAGTGCCTGATGCGAAGATATGGACGGAAAACCGGCGGGGAGAACTGCTGAAGATTTTCGAGACGGAAGTGTATGGACGGGTGCCGGTCCCGGCCCCCAAAGTGACAGGAACGGTCCGGGAAGAGGACAAGCAAGCGCTGGGAGGAACGGCGATTCGGCGTCAGGTTTCGCTCAAGCTCTCTTCCGACCCGCAGATTCCGACGCTGGAACTGCTGCTGTATCTGCCGGCGAAAAGCTCCGGGCCAGTGCCGGTGTTCCTGGGGCTGAATTTCGGGGGCAACCATACGGTCCATACCGATCCGGCGATCTTTATCACGTCGAGTTGGGTGCGCGAGAACGCAGAGGCTGGGACAGAGAAAAACAAAGCGACGGAAAAGGGGCGGGGAGTACAGGCGTCCCGTTGGCAGGTGGAAAAAGTCCTCGCGGCGGGGTATGGACTCGCGACAGTGTACTACGGGGACATCGATCCGGATTTCGACGACGGGTTTCAGAATGGAGTCCATCCCCTGCTCCGCCCCGCGGGACAATCGAAACCGAAACCAGATGAAGCCGGCTCGATCGCCGCTTGGGCGTGGGGCCTGTCCCGCGTCCTGGATTACCTGGAAACGGACACGCAGGTGGATGGGAAGAAAGTTGCGGTGATTGGACATTCCCGCTTGGGGAAGACCGCGTTGTGGGCGGGAGCGACAGATCCCCGCTTTGCGATTGTGATCAGCAATGACTCCGGCTGCGGGGGAGCGGCACTTTCCAAGCGAATGTTTGGAGAGACAGTGGGAAGAATTAACCGGTCATTCCCGCACTGGTTTTGCGGCAACTTCCACAAGTACAACGAGAATGAAGCGGAACTGCCTGTCGATCAGCACGAGTTGATTGCGTTGATCGCACCCCGACCTGTGTACGTGGCGAGCGCGGCCGAAGACCGGTGGGCGGATCCCAAAGGGGAATTCCTGGGAGCGAAAATGGCCTCGCCGGTATATGTGCTGTTGGGAACGGACGGACTGAAAGCCGAGGAAATGCCCGCGATCAACCAGCCGGTGATGAGCAGGATCGGGTATCACATCCGGAGCGGAGCCCACGACGTGACGGCGTTTGACTGGGAGTGTTACGTGCGATTCGCGGACATGCACTTCGGACGCAACAAATAACCTTGTCGGCAGCAGTCCCGTCTACTTTGGCGATGCGGTGATGGTCGCTTTGCCAAGGAAGGCAACGCCGTATTCCCAGAAGCCATCGGGAAGTTCGCGGGTCCGCTTGACCTCGCTGCGCATCCAGTTGGTATCACCATTGGCAGCGGGCATGCCGACAATGACTTCCTGCGTGACGATGTGCATCTGGGTGACGAAGGAGAGACCGCTGCGGGAAATCTCGCGGCTGTAACCGATCACTTCGTGATCGGGAGTGGGGTGCTGAATCATCGGGGGGAGCAGGCGGAGGGGAATCCGCAGACTCTTGCGCTGGAAATCGCGATTGGAGGAATAGACCGATTGGGTCCGCTCATCCGCCCGGTCCAGTCCATCCAGAATCCGGATGAGATCTTTTTCGAGCTTTTTTAACGCGGTTGCTGCTGTCGCCGGCACCACCATGACATGCCCCGTGAACAAATCCCAATGGGATGGTCAAAACCAAAAGAAGAAAGAAACTGAAAGATATGTAGCACGAAAGCGTTCGGAGGAAATATCGGCTGACCTGGAGCCCGGAAAAAACACATTAAAAACCGCTGATTGATTTTTTCCGCACGAGGGAAATACCTCCGAAATGTTCGGCAAGATTGGAACTGGCAGGATCCTTCCCTTCGGCACAACCGTTACAAACAACGAAAGAACGTGGGCTGCCAGAGCGCCGCTTCCCCCGGTTGATCCACGTCGCGAGCAGGCTTTTCCTTGAGGCGAGGAACCTTTCAAATCCGCTGACTTTCGCTGATTTTGGCGAGCAGGCGAGAATTTCATTCCTCCCTTTGGTTCCAAGCCGGATTACAATCGGTACCAAATCGACTGTTAACTCCGATCAAAAAAATGTCCCCAAGATTCGTTTGAAGGTGAACTTTCATGCTCTCGACCGATCCTGAAAGCCGTTCGCTGCGCCTCCTGTCCCGTGCCCCGATGCTCGCCTGGGATCCTGTGAAGATCGGGGCGGTCCTGCTGCTGGTGCTGCTTGTGCACGGGGTGGAACAGTGGGGTTCGAACCTGTGGTTCGTTCGCCCCACCTTTACCGAAAACGGGCTGCAGGTGCTGACGATGGTTCGCGGAGGGGAACTGGGGACATTCAGCGGCACAAAATTCGGCTGGAATCCTGTGAGCGCTCCGCTGCTGGACCTTGTGATTCCCCAGCCGGCGGTCGGAAACATCGTCTACATCCTCATCCGGCTGGTCTTGAGAATGATTGTCTGGGGAGGAGTCTTCATCCTGATTTCCCGCTCGGTGGTGGACCAGCTGGAGGGTAAGACCGGTCGTGCGGCCTTAATCCCTGCAGCAACAGGAGCCCTTAAACGCTGTCTACAGACAATCCTCGGACCGGTCGTTCTCGTCCTGGGAATTCTGGGGCTGCTGTTCGCCAATATCCTGTTCGGCTGGTTCTGTGCGATTCCTCTCCTGGGAAAATTCGTCGGCGGGTTACTACTGATCATTCCGCTGCTCGTGGCGATTATTGCCGCAGTCTTAATGTTCGTCATGATCCTCGGCTGGCCGGTGATGATGGCGATGGCCGGGATTGAAGACAATGACGGCATCGAGATCATGAAACGGACCACCGGCTATTTGACATCCCACCCGATCCTGTTCGGGGCGCACGTCGTGTTGGTCTCGTTTACCCTGGGACTAATCGGCTACCTGCTCAGCCTGTTTGCCGCGGTCGTTCACGCGGCGGTCGTCACTCCCCTGGCGTGGGGGGTGGGACAGAAGGCGGCTGCTACGACCGCAGGTGCTCCGGTGAATCGACCTCTTGTTGATGCGTGGAGCGGAAACTGGGCCGCCCAATTCTGGCTGTCACTTCCGGCTTATGCGGTCGAAGCGTACCTGCTGGTCCTGTTTGCGACGGCGATGACGCTGGTCTATCTGCTCATCCGCAAACGCGTGGAAGGGACTGCGATTCCGGGAGACGTCATCCCGACGGGGAAGGATCCGATTCCAACCGCCCCCGCGCTGTAACGGCTCGGCACTCGAATTCACGCCTACCCTGTTGCTACGCAGCGATGTAGGCATGCCACCCATTCCAGCAGGGGCACTTAACTGCAGAGGGCCGTGAAGAGGGCCTTGTAGTACTTCATGACCTGAATGGGGTCCGTGGTGGCGGGGCTTTCGGAGAGGCAATAGCCGGGGTAGTTCTGAGCCTGGAGCAACTTGAAGAGTTCCCGGTAGGGATAGTCGGGGTTCCAGAGTGTATTGATGTGGGTGGTCATCCCCAGCTTGTGCTTCAGGAGGTTGAAGTTGTGGGCGATGGAACCGCCGATGGTTTCGCCGCTGTTGGAATTCCAGCAGACGACCGCCTGGGGATGATCGGCGACATCCATGATCTGCCGAATGACGGCGGGATCGCTGGTCGCCTTGCCATGGACTTCGAGGCGGATTTCCTGGCCGTAGCCCTTTGCAAATTCGGCGCATTCGCGGAGTGACTTGCCGATCTGCTCGATGGTCTGCTTCTGCTCGACCCCCTTCACGAAACCATTGGGGCGGACCTTCACGCCGGTCCCGCCGACGTCGGCGGAGAGTTCGACGAACTTCTTGGTGAGGTCGATGTTCTGCTGGACGACGCCATGATCGGCACTGTGAAAGTCACAGGCGGAGCCGAGACCGATACATTTAACGGGGCTGTCGGCAAAGCATTTGCGGACGTCGGCCCGCTGTTCCTTCGTGAGGGAGGGCTCGACCCCGTGCTTGTGCGTGGTGCGAAGCTCGACGGCCTCAAAGCCGGTCTGGGTACAGTTTTTGATGATGGTGGGGAGATCCCAATCCGCGCCCCACATGTAGGTGACCATTCCCAGGTGCAGACCCATCGAAAACTCCTCCCAAGCACTAAGCCAAAAAAGATTTCCGCCAGTATAAATCAGGCAGGGAGGATTCGCCTGCGGGAAAATGAAATTCCGACAGGCTCCGATGATGAATCGACCGGGGGGCGAATTACCAGCGGAAGAGGCCGGTGCCCCAGGTCAGTCCGGTGCCGAAGCCGCACATCAGGACGACGTCGCCGCGCTTGATCCGACCGGCCTGCATCGCCTCGTCGAGGACGAGGGGGACGGACCCGGCGGAAGTGTTCCCGTAGCGGTCGAGGTTATTGACCATCTTGTCCTTGGGAATCCCCAACTGCTCCGCGACACTGTCGATAATCCGCATATTTGCCTGATGGAGCAGGAACAGCGAAACATCGTGGACCGACATGCCGGTCTTGTGGAGCATCAACTCGATGGTTTCGGTAACAGTACGAACGGCCCATTTGAAGACGTTACGACCGTCCATGTGGAGGTATTGCAGACCGGCGGCAATGGCGTCCGGGGTCGCTTCCTTCCGAGAACCGCAGGCGGGGCGATAGATGAATTCTCCGCCGCCGCCATCCGCGCCGAGCTGATAACAGATCAGACCCTGGTGCGGGTCACCCCGCGAAATCAGGACGGCGCCGGCGCCATCTCCGAACAGGGGAGCGGTCTTCTGGTCGTGGACGTTCATCAACCGGCTGCAGCAATCGGCCCCGATCGCGAGCGCAAGTTTGCTGGAACCGGAGGCGACGAACTGGGCGGCGGTCGTCATCGTGTACACGAATCCGGAGCAACCCGCCTGCAGGTCAAACGCGGCCGCGTCGAGTCCCAGGCGATCCTGTACGAGACAGGCCGTTGACGGGAACGAATAGTCGGAGCTAAGTGTGCCGACGATGACGAGATCGATGTCCTGCTGATTGACGCCGGCCATCTTGATGGCGCGTTCTGCGGCCAGCACGGACATGTCACTGGTCGCCATTTCCGGAGGACACCAGCGACGTTCGCGGATGCCGGTCCGCTGGATGATCCATTCGGGATCAAAGCCGTAGCGGGCCTGCAGATCCTCATTGGTCACGACGTTGTCGGGAGCGTAGGAACCGCTGCTCAGGATCTGCACGCCCAAAAGTGAATGCACTTTTTTTGTCGGGCGGCGCAGGCCGGACGATCCGGTCAGAGTGGTGGTGACCGGCGCGGGAATCGGCGAACTGTCCAGAGAGCCGGCGGGCGCGGCGGCAATGGAATTGGCCGAGGACGTTGTCTGTTCCATCTAAAGAGATCCTCAGGGAGCGGCAAACTTTGCGGCGGGGAAAATCCTGTCTCCCCCACCTCCAGGCCGAACCCGAAGCGTATTGTATAAACGAACCTTCAAATTCAGGAACAGGAATCTGCCTGAATTTCGGCTTTTCCCAAGTCCCTGCAGGCTGACAGAAGTATAGCGGTTGACTCCAAACTGCTCCAGAGTCCTGAAGTTCCGCCGACGCGTGATTTCGTGAGGGGGGACGGTAGAGAAACAATTTTGACAATCGCGTAAAGTAGGAAACTTGCCGGCGGCTTTCTCACTCGCGGAGAAAACGGTAAAAATCCCGCTGTTTTTGGACAGACCGCCAAAACCTACCGAACGGTCACTTAGCCGATTGAATGACAAATGTCTCCCTATCAAATCCGCCTCCTAGGACCGTGGGACTACAAACTCGTCTCAAAGCCGGAAGATTCGGCCGGGAGAGAAGCCTCCGGAACGATCATCCCCCCTGCCCCGTTGCCGATTGAGGCAGATGTGAGTGCAGGGGTCATATCTCTGCTGCGGCGATTTCATCCCCCCACCAACCTGACGGAAGCAGATCGGTTGATGCTGCTCTTTCCGGGATGTGTACCGAATCTGGAGGTGGCACTGAACGGAATCCCACTCACCGGCATGGTCGATGCGACGGGAGCATGGCGGGTTCCGATCCCCTTTCCGCTCAGGACGAATAACGAACTGGAACTCGCCTGGAGTTTGTCCGGGGCAGAATCGGAGCTGGCTTTCAACTTCCAGGGAGCGATCCTGGAGATCCATTCGACGAACGGCTAAGCGTTTTCACGCGAGGCGCGGGCTGCGAAATGGACGTGAGTCTGCTGGGCGGCGGTTCCCCCCAGGCGACGGACTTCGATCCGCATGCCGTGCGAATACTTGATCGCGACCGTCGCCCGAATGGCGGAGTCGTCGCAATGGATCTCCACTTCTGGCACATGGTCGAAGGGGGGGCAGAACGAGACGTGCAGAATGCGCAACCGCTCGGTGGGGAGGAACTCAGCCACCAGGTTCCCCGTCAGAATTTCCTCAGTCCCTTCGACCCGGCGGGCGAATGTCTGAAGCGTGCCCGGGGGAAGTGAGTCGTTCGCGGTTTCTTCCTCCGAAGCGATTCGGAGTCCCACGGAACGGGCGGGTTGGGGAGGCATTGACTCACCGGCTGATTCAGGCTGCTGTCGAAAAATCGCGGCGTGAATTCGCTGACCCTCTCCGCGCAACCAGGAAAGTCCTGCTCGGAGTCTCTCGGGACGCAGGAGGATTTCAATCAACCCCACGATAAAGACCAGCCCGAGGCTGATCCCCATCAGGGATTTGACCGGCATGAACGCCAACACCCAGAACCAGAGAGGGACGGTTCCAAGAATGGCGGCAACTTGGCGCTGTCCCTTACAGACGCGGCGGAGGGTCTCTTCGCAGCGGGTTACAGCAATGTACAAACACCCGCCGCAAAGCAGCCACAACTCAGCCGCGTGAACCAACGAGAGGGGGTAATGATACGCCCCGGAAACTCGGCGCAACAGACAGATCAGACCGGCGGAGAGAAGGAAGCTCCACAGAACCAGACCGGAGGCGCAGGATAAGCCGAGGGTGGATCTGACGATCTCCACGGCATTGCCAGAGGTCGTGACGGCGGCCCGGTCCGGAATGGATTGTGTTTGTCCCCGACTCACGACACCGCACGACCTCCCTGGTCCGTGATCAATCTTCTCCTGCTCTCAGGCTCAGTGACAGATGAACTGAGGCTGGAAGTCCTTGCTCAACCCGGCAGCGGAACGGAGTGCCGCGGCCCGATCGGTCGCTTCCCAGGTGAAGTCTGGGTCGTTGCGGCCGAAGTGTCCGCCGGAGGCGGTCTTGCGGAAGATGGGACGACGGAGCTTCAACGTTTCGATGATTCCCTTGGGAGTCAACGGGAAGAGCTCGCGGACCAGCGTGACGATCTTGTCGTCGGGAACGGTATTCGTGCCGTTCGTTTCGACGTGGATGCTGACGGGATCGGCGACGCCAATCGCGTAGGCCAACTGGACTTCGCATTCGGTGGCGAGTCCGGCAGCGACGATATTCTTGGCGACATAGCGGGCCATGTACGCAGCGGAGCGATCGACTTTCGTGGGATCTTTGCCGCTGAATGCTCCCCCGCCGTGACGTCCCCAGCCGCCGTAGGTATCAACGATGATCTTGCGACCTGTGAGGCCTGTATCGCCGTGAGGTCCGCCGATGACGAGCCGCCCGGTCGGATTGATATGGTACTCAATGTTCTGGGAGAGCATTCCCTTGGGGATCAGTTTCTCGACGACTTCGTGGATGACGAAGTCAGAGATTTCCTTCTGCTCTACCTTTTCCGAGTGCTGGGTGGAAACGACGACGGCATTCACGCTGACCGGCTTGGTGCCATCGTATTCAATCGTGACCTGGCTCTTGCTGTCGGGGCGGAGCCAATCGACCACCTTCTGCTGGCGGACTTCCGTCAGCCGATTGAGAATGCGGTGGGAGAGGGCAAGTGGGAGCGGCATGTATTCGGGAGTCTGGTTGCAGGCATAGCCGAACATCAGTCCCTGGTCGCCGGCCCCGTCGCGATCAACCCCCTGAGCGATGTCGCCGCTCTGGCTGTGGAGACCGAGGAAGATGCGGCAAGTGTCGGCATTGAAGCCCATGTCTTCGCCGACGTAGCCGATGTCCCTGACGATGTCCCGAACGATCTGGGCGTGATCGACTTTGGCCTGGGTGGTGATTTCTCCCGCCAGAACCACGAGGTCCGTCGTGCAGAGGGTCTCGCAGGCGACGCGAGACTTGGGATCCTGCGCCAGGAGGGCGTCCAGGATGCCATCGGAGATCTGGTCTGCCACCTTATCGGGGTGGCCCATGCTGACGGATTCACTCGTGAAAAGATAATTGGACATGCGTTCCTCGTCGCTCTTGCGCGATCCTGAAAATGAAAACGACTGGCGGCTCTGCGAAACCGGGGCACGGACCTACTTGTCGATGCACTGCCGGGGGGGCCTCGGCCAATCCAATCCCACTCCTCATCTTGGGGGGAAGTCCCCCACTTTAAGGGAGGGATTCCGGACATTCAAGCCGCCTTGCGACCTCGGGCCGGTTCTCTTGTCATAAAAGGACTTACGGCCTCCAGGGTGCGTATGGTAGCCCCCTGCTGTGCCTGGACGAGCCTCTGGCCTCGCGCTCCGTACGCGTGCCGCCGTTCTGGGTTTTTGAGGAGGGTCTGCATCAAGGGGAGGAGTTCCTCCGCAGAAGGGACGACAATTCCCCCCTCCCCTTCCAACAGGAGGGAGACGACATCCTTGAAGTTCCAGGTGTTCGGGCCGAAGAGGACGCAGGCCCCATAGCCCGCGGGTTCGATCATGTTTTGCCCCCCGCGCGGGGTAAGGCTCCCTCCGACAAACGCGATATCTGCCAACCCCCAGGCGAAGGAAAGTTCCCCCAAGGTATCGAGCAGACAGACAGGAGTGCCCGTCGATGGTGTGCCTGATTGACTGCGGCGGAGGAGATCAAACCCGCGTTCGGTAATCAATTGGGCGACTTCTTCGAAACGTTCCTTGTGGCGGGGGACGATCATCAGACGAAGCTGGGGGAACTGTTCGCGCAGCGCGCGGTACGTGTCCAATGCCAGGGCTTCTTCGGGATCCTGAGTACTGCCGACGATCCAGATCAACTCGTCCGCTTTCAAACCGAAGCCCGTGCGGATCTCCGCCACCCTGGGGTGTTGACGGTCTGTACGGACGCCGTCGAACTTGATGGAACCGGCGATCTTGAGTTGCTTATCACTCGCGCCGAGATCTCGAAAACGGGCGGCGTACGTGTCGTTCTGGACCACGATCCGACTGAGCTGGCTTAAGACGCGGCGAACCAGCGGGCGGACGCGGGAGTAACTGCGGTAGCTTTTCTCGGTCATGCGGCCGTTGATGACGGAGACCGGAATATGTCGCTGCCCGGCCTGCGCGATGAAGTTCGGCCAGAGTTCCAATTCGACGAGCAGGATCGCCTCAGGTGCGACACGATCCAAGGCAGCGATGACGCTCCACGTGAAATCAAAGGGGAAATAGCAGACGCGATGGCGTTCGCCGTATTTCTGCTTCGCGACATCGTAACCCGTGGTGGTCGTCGTCGTGATCAGGAAATCACGGTGCGGGTAGCGCTCGGAGAGTTTGTCCAGCAGCGGCTGGATCTGCAGAACTTCGCCGACGCTGACGGCGTGAATCCAGATGGAGCGGCGGAGCGGATTGGAACGGGGCAGCCGTCCCAAAAACTTCTCAGACCAGTTCCCCAGACGTTTGCCGCGCACAACACGCCGCCAGACCATCCACGGCCAGGCGACACTCAATGCCAACAGATAACCGGCATCCAACAACATTCCCATTGCGGCCTCCCTTCCGTCAATGGTGACAATCAATCGCTCGCACTCGCCCAGACGCATTCCGCGTCCGTTGTTTTCTTTCTATTCCTGCATATGGCAGTTCTTGAATTTCTTACCGCTTCCGCACGGACAAGGATCATTTCGACCGACACGGGGACCCCGATTTCGAATCGGATCAATCGCTTTTTCGCCGCTGGGACGGTCAGGGCTGTTTGTCTGCATCTGACCGCCACCTTGCTGCGGTGGGGGAGCCGAGTCCAATGCGGACCCGGCATCTTCCTTGATCGTCGAGGTGATTTCCCAGAGATTGCCGACGAACTCGGGATTCATTTCTTCGAGGCGGAAAATGGCGGTGGTGATCTGCTCACCAATCCGCTTCCACATGCCGTCGAATGCCTTCATCCCTTCGCGCTTGTATTCGACCTTGGGGTCCTTGCCGGCATACCCGGCGAGACCGATCCCCTGCCGCAAGTGGTCCATGAAGTAGAGGTGGTCTTTCCAGGCGGTGTCAAGAACTTCGAGGATCAGCGCCCGTTCCGCTTCCCGGAGTTCAGGGCGATAGCGCACGTCATAGATGTCGACGACCTTGTTCAAAGCCTGCGTGCGGCTCATCGACTTCAGATCGACTCCGGAGACGGGGAGTTGGTACTCCTGACCGGCCCATTGGGCGAGTTGATCGAGAGGCGCGGTGGAACTGGGGCCACTGCCATTGGAATCGCCATGCCCCGCAGGATAGGCCTGATCGAGGTATTCGTCGATCTTTTCATGGTTGAGATTGGGGTGGAAGAACTTGCGGCTGCAGGCTTCCAGATCCTGGCGAATCTGGTCGCGTCCCTTGTTCTTGAGATCTTCTTCGTCGAGCGGGGTTTCGAAGCGGGTGGCGGCCCAGTGGATCAGGCCGTCCCGATCATACTTTTCGCCGCCGGTGTTGCCGTGGTCCGCCATGAATCGGGTCATGCCAACCGCGACGGGGAATTCAATTTCCTTTTCGACGTACAACTGCTGGAGGCGTTCGTTGACCAGCGCGATCGCTTCATCGACGCTCTTACCTTCAAATTCCGCCGGCTGCATCTGCAGGGTGTATTGTTCCGCGAGCCAGTTGCAGAGAGCCTTGCGACCCCAGTCCTCGGCGAGGAAGACCTGCAGCGGGCTGAAGTCGTAACGGCCAATGGCATCGCGGGCGCGTTGAGACAGGTATTCGCCGACGTTCGCGCGGCCTTCCTTCTTCAGTTCCCGGTCGTTGGTGTTCAGGCCCCAGCGGGCATTCGCCCAGCGGGAGAGGGACGCCCAGTTCCATTCCCGTTCTTCTTCCTCGGAGGGAAGGTCGGCGTCGATCTGTTCGCGAATAAGGTCTTCCGCCTGACGCTCCGCCTGGTCGCGGAGATAATCTTCGACCTCAGGAATACTGCGATTGCGGAGATCCCGCTCATCGATTTCCAGACCGTATTGATGCGCAGCCCATTGGGTGACGGTGGATGCCCCGTAGTGCGGATCGAGGAGGGCGTTCAGGGCCTCATTGACCCGCGCGCGGAGCATCGAGAGGATTTCTTCGCGGCAACTGGCCCCTTCGAGCAGGCTCTGGCGGAAGGTGTAAACCCGCTTCCGCTGCTGGTCCATGACTTCATCATATTCGAGCAGGTTTTTACGAATTTCGAAGTTGCGCTCTTCGACCTTCCGCTGCGCCCCTTCGATCCGCTTGCTGACCATCCGGCTTTCGATGGCCTCTCCTTCCTGCATGCCGACCCATTCCAGAATCCCCTTGACCCATTCTCCACCGAAGATCCGCATCAGGTCGTCTTCCAATGAAAGGAAGAAGCGACTGGAACCGGGGTCTCCCTGGCGACCGCTACGGCCGCGCAACTGCAGGTCGATACGGCGGGCTTCGTGACGTTCGCTACCGATGACGTGCAGACCACCCGCGGTGGCGACTTCGCGCCCTTCCTTGGCCCTCCCCTCGGCGTCCGCAATCTTTTTCGTCAGGGAATCCCATTCATGCTTGGGGACTTCGAGACGGGTTTCGTATTTTTCCTTGAGCTCTTCCCAAGCCATCGGCTCGGGATTGCCGCCGAGGATGATGTCAGTACCACGACCGGCCATGTTCGTGGCGATGGTCACGGCGCCCTTACGGCCCGCCTGGGCGATGATTTCCGCTTCACGTTCGTGATGCTTGGCGTTCAGGACCTGGTGCTTGATGCCGAACTTGTTGAGCTTGTTCGAGAGGAGTTCGGACTTCTCGATGGAAACGGTTCCGACGAGGATCGGACGCCCTTCTCCGTGAACGGTCTTGATCTCCTCGACGATGGCGTTGAACTTTTCCCGCTCGGAGCGGTAGATGACGTCCTGGAAATTCTTCCGCTGCGAGGGGCGATTCGTCGGAACGGCAACGACGTCGAGCTTGTAGATCTTCCAGAACTCGTTCGCCTCGGTCATGGCGGTCCCGGTCATACCGCCGAGCTTTTTGTACAGTTTGAAGAAGTTCTGGAGGGTGATCGTGGCGAGTGTCTGGTTCTCTTCCTTGATCCGGACCCCTTCCTTGGCTTCGACCGCCTGGTGCAAGCCGTCACTCCAGTTTCTTCCGGGCATCAGGCGTCCGGTGAACTCGTCGACGATGATGATCTCATCCCCCTGCACGACGTAGTTGACGTCCCGCTTGTAGAGATGATAGGCCTTGAGGGCATTGTCGATGAGGTGCGGCCATTCCATATTGCCGGCGGTGTAGAAACTGTCGACCCCGGCCAGTTCCTCGGCGCGGCGGATGCCGTCTTCCGTCATGTGACAGGTGTGTTCCTTCTCCTTGACTTCGAAGTCCTGTCCCTTGCGGAGCTGGGCGGCAACCTGGTTGGCCTTGGCATATTTACGGACGTCATCGTGCGCGGGGCCGGAGATAATCAGCGGCGTTCGGGCTTCATCGATGAGGATGTTGTCGATTTCGTCAACGATCGCGTAGTTGAGCGGGCCCTGGACCTGCATATCGGCACGGGGCTTCATGTTGTCGCGGAGATAATCGAATCCGAACTCGTTGTTTGTCCCGTAGGTGATGTCGCACTGATAGGCTTTGATCTTGGCATTCGTAGGCATGTCGGCCTGAATGGCGCCGATCTTCAGCCCCAGTCCCATGTGCAGCGGGGCCATCCACTCCATGTCGCGGCGGGCGAGGTAATCGTTCACGGTGACGACGTGGACAGAACCGGCGAGGGCGTTGAGATAGGCCGGGAGAGTGGAGACGAGGGTCTTCCCTTCCCCGGTCATCATTTCGGCGATCATCCCCTTGTGGAGGACGTAGCCGCCGACCATCTGCACGTCGTAGTGACGCATGCGGAGAAAGCGCTTGCCGGCTTCACGGACGGCGGCGAAGGCTTCAGGGAGAATGTCATCCAGAGTCTCGCCATCCTTGAGACGGGCGCGAAACCGCTCGGATGAGGCTTGAAGTTCCGATTCCGATTTTTTTTCGTACTCGGGTTCGAGATGATTGATTCGGTCGAGCGGAGAATTTGCGATAATCCGCACCTGATCGCCGCGGCGGTCGAAACCGATCCGGCGGACGAGGCGTTCGTTCGACGCGCCGAAGAGGCGCGTGATGAACCGCTCGATCATGCCGAGAATCGAATTGAAGAACTCGCCGATTGACTCCAAGAATTCCATCGATGTTGCCTGTTGTCCTTGTCAGGCCGAAACGTGCTTTTGATCCCGGCGAGGAAAGACGTTCCCTACGCTTAAGGTTTCAAAAGGGTTCCGACAAATAAAAGTCGGCCGGATCGCCTCCCTGGCCGTGAACTACCGGAGTGCCGAGACTGCCACCGCGAAGCGATGACTGAGGTCCCTGACGCCCTGCCTTCCCCCCTGTCTTGACCCTCCTGGTAAGATTGTCCCCACCGGCTAAGATTTCCCAGACGGGTTTAGGTGATGCACGACGTCCGGCGAACTTCACTCCAATCCATGATACGCTGTTATAGAATTATTTCCCGAACTCCTCACGGGGCAAGAACTCCGGTTCATTGCCAAGTGTATTTCGGGGGGCCAAATGGGTCAATGCCTGCCACCCCTCCCCTGTTTTTCAGGGAATCGACGTATTTACAGTTAAGACGGATGTGTGTTCAGAGAAGTAAGTCCTTCCGTCATGGGAATTTGCTCTCGCATCCCAAATTGATAACTCCACTTCAGGAGAACTGCCATGCTGTTTGGTCAAGAAGATCCGAAGTACCAGGAGGGGCACCCTGCGGTCCCCCAGGATCAGCCCGCCGATGTGATTGTCAGTTCGGACACCCACCGCGCTCAACGCATTCCCCCCGGACAATCCAGAACCCGTAAGTGGCCGATTTTGCATTATGGCTCCGTGGCCCATGTTCCACTGGACCGCTGGAAGCTGGAGATCAACGGCCTGGTCGAAGAGCCGCTTTCGTTTACGTGGGACGAATACAAGGCCCTACCCCGTGTGAAGGTGTTCGCGGATTTTCATTGCGTCACCCGCTGGTCGCGGCTGGGAAATCTGTGGGAAGGGGTTTCCATCCACGAAATTCTGAAACGGGCACGCGTGAAGCCGCAGGCGAAGTACGTCGTGGCGAAGGGATACGATGAGGGGTGGACGACAAACCTGCCCCTCGCGGACCTGATGGCTCCGGACGTGCTGCTGGCAGACACGCATGACGGGGAACAGATCAACGCCGATCATGGCGGACCGGTGCGGCTGATGGTCCCCCTGCTCTATGCCTGGAAGAGCGCCAAGTGGCTACGAGCGATTACGTTCACGGAACATGACCAGCCCGGTTACTGGGAACAGGCGGGGTACCACAACCACGGCGACCCGTGGACCGAAGAGCGGTACGGGTATTGAGCGGCGAGCAACGAGAATTACTTCGCGCCGGATTTGGCCCAGGAACTGTTCGGATATTGCTGCACCAGACGCTCCTTGGCTTGCAGTCCCCGCTCGGGATGCTGCAATGATTCCCAGAGTTGCGAGAGGCGATACAGGGCCTCGGCGTCGGCTTCCGCCTGATCTGGAAACAAGACATCCACATGCAGGTAGGAGAGGACCGCCTCCTTGGTTTTAGCCAGACCGACATAGCCATCACCGCGACGGAGGTATGCGGTGGCGAGCAACTTTTCGTTCTCGGCGGGAGTTTGATCGATCAACTCGTCGAGGATCTTGATTCCGTCGGCGAATTTCTTTTCGGCGTAGAGGCATTCGGCCATGCCAAGCCGCGCTTCCTGCCGCTGCCGATCCATGAGAGGGCCTTTGAGAGGAGAAGCGGTAACCTGCTCGAAGCTGTTGAGGGCCTGGGCATATTCTTTCTTAGACAGGGCGATGCGTGCGAGTCCCAATTCCCCGGCGAGGACATAACTCCCGAGGCCGGAGTCGCGGACCTGCTGATAAAGTTTCTGTGAGCCGGCGGTGTCTCCCTTGAGCAGGAGCATCTGCGACTGCAGCATTAGCACTTCCCAGGCATGATAGCTGTCGGGAAATTTCTGCTGAAACTCCCCGAACTTGTCGAGGGCGGCGGGAATCTTGGATTTGTCGGAGAGCGCGAGCGTGGCCAGGGACCGCGCGGCGCCAAATGTCGCTTCCGCGCGGGGATTCACCTGCATCTCCCCCAGTTCTTGCAGGGCTTGCTGATAGCCGTCGAAGGCTTTTTGAGTTCGACCGGCGATCTCATCATTGCGCGCGGTCCGCAGGGCGGAGGGTTCGCCGACCCACTGAATCTGCTGAATGTCGTCGGCGGGAATGCGGATCGCTTCCCCTTTCGCGGGCTTGAGAAGAATTCCACTCTTCGAACTTTCCGTCACTTCGCCGGAAAGCTTTTTGGCATCACTGCGCAGAGTCACGACTTCGGCGGCCTGCAGGCCGGAAAGAGAAAGACCAAGAACAAGCGCGATGGCAAGTGAGGTGGCCGTGCGGCGTGAGAATTTCGAAGCAATCATGACAGAGGACCAAATCGCTAGAGTTTTGTCGTCGGTTGTTTTCTGGAATACTTTGAATACCGGGTGCGGGTTCTGCGGGGCCGATTCAGGAAGACCAACAGGAACACTCCCACCAACGTGACACAGATCACGGCCATGACCGGGAACGAAATCGGGAATGGCCGTTGATTTTTGGAAGAGGCGGGACCTGAGGGTGTCGCGGCGTGGGTCGCTTGCGTGGTTTCGGGTGATACAGCGGGTCCACCGGTGCGCGGAAGTGGAGTCGGGGATTTCCCTTCGGCCTGCAGGATCTGGAACCACAGGGAATTGAACTTTTGATACCAGGTTTCATTCAGTTCCCGCTGGGCGACGGTGTATTGGATGTCCGCGGCAGCGCGCTGCAATGTTTTTTCCCGTTCCTCCCCGGTCGACTGCTGGAGTGCTTCTTTCAGACGGCAATAAGCGACGTGATAGCGTGCATCCAGCACCTGGTTGACGAGCCCCTCGTTCGCCTTCTTGTCTGGTGATTTGTTTTCTGGAGTCAATTTTTCCGCAGACTGTTTTTCAAGCTGGCGATTCAAGCGGGTCGTAATGCCCGCCCAGCCCCAGATGGTCGGTGTGGCGGGATCCGTCGAGTCCTGTCCCTGAATGGCGGCTGACCAGTGTGCGGCGGCATTCGGTCCTCCCGTTTCCCCCCACCCCTCGTAGATCTTCGCCATCTCCATCTGCAGTTCGAGGGATTGGGGACGCTGTTTCAATAATTTCTGACAATTTGCGAGGGAACGTTCAAACTCTCCTGAGCGGCGGAGGCAACTCACCAGTCGAAACTCAACGGCGACTCTTTGCTCCGGGGTTACGAAATCGGGCTCTTTGTCGGCACGTTGCAGGATCGCCTGAAAGAGATCTGCGGCCTGATCGACGTAGGGTTTGGCGTGGGAGGGGTCGTCGATTGCGTCCGCGAGTTTCAGCCAGGTCTCACCAATCCAGGCCATCGTGCCGAATTTGTTTCCTTCGGGGTGGGCGGAGAGAGCTTTCAGGAATGCCTCGAATGATCCGAGCAGCTCGGTCTCGCGCTGCGCATCCTTGCCGCGGACCCGCTCCAGCTCCTGCTGGAACTGATTACCGAGGGCGACGTAGAGATCGGCCGTCCCCCCTTGCATCTGTTCCAAACCCTTCATTGCGAATTGCGCTTCCTGCAGATTCTTCAGTCCGATCGCGGCGCGGAGCCACTGCCGATACGCCTCGGTCGCCAGGCCGGTGTTTCTGGTTACTTCCGGCTGGGGCTCCGGGTGCGTTCCCAACACGCTGAGTGGAGAACCATACAGCAGGTCGCGGGCGGCTTTGAATTTTCCGGCTTCGTTTTCGATCTGGGCGAGTGTCAATTTCGCCAGACGGAGGGTATCGGCGGGAGGGGCCGCCTCATCGGCCTTCTTTTCGGTTTCTTCAATTCCCCGCTGCAATTTCGTGCGCGCGGTCTCGGCGTACTCCTTGAGCTTTGGATCGTCGACCTTGTCGGCAGCGGCATTTTGCCTCAAATGAAGATAGGCATTCCAATACGCGGTTCCCGCTCCCAACTGGGCATCCAACGCCAGTGGAGAGGCGGAATCAATCCGATCAAACCAGGACGCCGCGGACTGGGGATCGTCAACTTCCGAATACAAACGGCCCAGCATCAGCATCGCCTCCTCAGCCTTGGATTCCTTGGGCCAGGTGGCGACGAGGAAATTACAGAGGCTGATCATGCGGCGGATTTCGACCTGCTTGTCGGGATTGTCGGGGGCATTGCAGGCCTGCGAATACGCGGCCATCGCCAGGTATGCAGCGTCGAGGGGCAGCGTTCCCAGGGCCTGATTCTGATGAAACTTGCGGGCGAGGAATTCCCCGACGATCGCGGCTTCGTCCATCCGCCCCGTCAGGTAGTAAACGTAGCACAGCCAGTAGCGGACGCGGCACACCTGCTCGACCGAAGTCCCGGGCCGAACCATGCTGAGAGTGAACTGCAGTTGCCGGGCCGCTTCGCGGAGCTGCAAGTTCATGTCGTCCCGCAGGCGGGTCTTATCTTCTTCTTTCTCCGCGTGGTCGAGCGAGTCCTGCAGACCCTGCAGTAAACGGATGGTATCCCCCGCCTGGGCGAAGGCCCCGTCGAAATCTTTCGCCTCACCAGTGTCCCGATGGAGGATCTGGCTGAGGCGATTCACCAGTTGACGGGCGGCGGTCTGAAATTCTCCCGGTTGAAGGGAAAGTTCCCGGGCGACAGCGAGAGAACGCTGATATTCCGCTTCCTCCAGGTCGCTGTTCTTTTCGTTCTTTCGAGCCAGCGCTTCGTATGCTTTCGCCAGTTCCCAGCGAATCCCCTGCCCCGCCCGGGAGCGGGAACGATCGGTATGGGCCTTCAACCAACTTTGGGCTTCCTGAGCCACCTGTTCGTATTTCTTTTCACTGTCCGCGTTCCAGATCTGCAGGCGATACATAAGCGCCTGATCCTGCAAGGCGAGGATGGCAGGATCGTCCACTCTCAGAGTCAGCAGTTCCTGAAAAATCCCGAGGGCTTCTTGATTCTGATGCAGTTCCAGGCGGCAGCGTCCCTGATATAACCGGGCGTACATCCCGGCCAACTGGCTGCGATATTCCTCGTAGATCTTTGCGGACTGATCGTAGGCTTTCGCAATGTGTTCACGGCGATCCTGCGGCGGAGCGAAGAGTGCTTCATCAAAGGCGAGAATGGCGAGATTCAATCTCGTCTGCACGACATTTGTCTCAACGGCGCGGCGGGCCTCAAATCGCTCCGGCTCTTTCTCCTTGTCGATGAATTTTGGAAAGGCCTCGTACTCTTTCTGCTGGCGGACCAAAGCCTGCTGAAATGCTTCGCGGGCCTGTTTAAGTTTCTGTCGGCTGTCCTCCAGTTGCTGCTGCTTCCGCTCGGGGCTGACCGCCCGTTGCGCTTGCAACCCCAGGGATTTCGCTTCCATCTGCAGAAGTTGGCCCAATTCACTCCAGGCCTGCCCGGCGAGAGGGTGATCGGCCTGCTGGGCCAGGAAATTGGCAAACTCTTTCTGGGCCTGTTTCTGAGAGGCCTGGATCTGCTCGGGAGACACCTGGCGGGAAGCCCAATCGCGAAGAATCAACCCGCGCTCGAAGCCCGCCCGGTTTCGAAACTCGGAGGTCAGCCCGGGCTGTTTGTTCAATCCCTCCAGGTAATCCAGCGCGGTGTCGAAATACTCCCGCTTGCGGAGTTCCTGCAGGAATTTTTCACCCCGGTCCGCGGCGGAAACCGAGTGAGCCCAGAAAATCAGACTCCAGATCACGAATGGGGTGTGTCGCAGAATGAACCTGTCCCGCTTGTGTCTCTTCCCGGAGTGAGCTGATTTCGAGTGAACCGGCAACTGACAGGTCATCACGAATGAAGTCTCGCGCAGAATGCTCGTGGAGAAAACTTATGCCTGCGGAAATGCGGGAGAGGCGGAGAGAATCCGCGCGGGACATTCCAGCAGAGACATCATACGGAGGGGACTCTGAATTTCGCAATCGCGTCCGTGTAAGTCCCTGAGATGCAAGCAGTAAGCAACTGCCGCGACTTATTCCCCACTTCCTCGGTGTTCCATCGCGACCGGCTGGAGAGATCGTTTTCGTGCCGTCAGTGCTCGTCGTCCGGAAGTTGCCATTCGTCAATCATGGCCATCAGCTTGTCGCGATCGGCGTGATTCGCCCAGATCGGTTCTCCCCCTTCAATGCAGACTTCATAGAGCCCTTCGCATTGGCATTCCGGTTCGCCGCAGAAGTGGGGAGTCGCGGCGACCCACAGGACTCGATACAGGGGGACGTGCTTGTCATCAATCCGACAGAAAATGCTGCTGATCATGCGTCTTGCCGACTCGTACTGATTAACTAGGCCTGCTTCGGGAAGAAGAGAATCCGTTCGGGCGCTTGTTCCGAGGCAGTTGAGGAGGGGGAATCATTCCCGGATTTCTCCTCCTGTGCTTGTATTGTGGGGGTGTCCGACAAGTTTTCAAGAGTCTGCAGGTGATCCAGGAACTGCCTCTGAAGATCCTTTCCCTCGAGATCCACGACCAGTTGCCGGAATTCCTCGGAGGTCTGTTCGCGGCGGTTTTCATTGGCCTCCTGCAACCGGGCCACGAAGAGCTTGATCTGTTTCCCGCGAGCCTTCCGCTCCCCTTTGTTGCAGTCTTCGTCCTGACGGACAAGGTCCGGAACGGCGTCTTCCAGATCCTCAAAGATCTCCTCGGCGACGCTGGCATCCTGCAGTTGCCCCAGCAGATCCTGAATATGTGCCAGTTGCGGTGCCAGTTCCTGTTCGTAACATTCCCCCAACACCGGGGCATACA
This sequence comes from Planctomycetales bacterium, assembly GCA_046349635.1. GTDB lineage: Bacteria > Planctomycetota > Planctomycetia > Planctomycetales > Planctomycetaceae > JAXMBX01. The sequence continues at coordinate 6,979 of JAXMBX010000040.1, read as the reverse complement.
GTTCGAGCGTATAGCGAAACGCCTTCCCCTTGATCCGGAGCCGATGCAATTCTTTGGGATCGTCTGGAGCGCGATGCAATCGCTTGAAGTATTTCTGCGTCAGATCCGGAAGAGCTTGCAGAGCGTGCGCTCCGATTGTGGCAGCGGACTTCCCTCCCGAATCACGCCGCTTGCGGCCCGGTTTCTCCAGTGAAGACTCCACTCCCAATAATTCCGGTTCCAGCATCGCCAGCAGGATGGGGAGATTCTTCTTCAACTTATCGAGGGCATTTGTCCTGAGATGTTCGAAATATCCCCGGATCAACTCCCAGTCCTGAGGGGAGGCGAGAGGCTCGACGGGATCGGTCGCCAGCGATTCCAGAAACGTCTGCAGGACGTCCAGGTTGCGGGTCTCCCCTGCCTTGGAGCGAAGCTTGTGCAATGTTCCGGCCAGCAATTTGGATTTGGCCGTGGGGAGTTCGTCCGCGAAGACGTCGAGATAGGCGGTCAGCCGACGGGTCGCGACACGGATTTGATGAACTTCCCGAGACTGGGGAATTTCCGTGGCGAGGATGCCGTGGAGCAGTTCGCGGACCTTGCTCGAACGCTTCCGCCAGAGGTAGAGAAGCACGTCGCGCACGGGAGTCCGTGCGGAGAATTCAGCGGGCCATTTTTCGGAGGGCACGAGTTCTACCTTCCCCTTGCGAGCCGGGAATATCGAAGTGAATCGGCCATCCAGGACCAGCGCTCGACCTTCGTGGACCGTCCATCATAGAAAGAGTTTGCCGCGTTGTCCAAAAAAGGAGGGAAAAACATTACAGTGAGCAGCGATTCCCTCGAAACACCCGGATCACAGCCTGGAATGAGAAGATGTCCGAGCAGAACAAACGAGTCGTCCTGCAATACGTCGAAGCGTTTAACCAGGGGGATCTGGATGCCCTCTGCAGCACATTCGGGCCGGAGGGGCAGATTTATGCGGCGTCCTGGGCTGGGGGGACGTCGCCAAGGCTCGGGCGCGATCTGGAGCGAACTCATCCGCTGCTTTCAGATGAAGTTGCAGGTGGGGTCAATCATCGTGAAAGAGGCATCGTCGCGGTCCGTTATACCGAGCGAGGAATATCGACGGAATTTATTCCGGGGAGGGCAGGTCACTTTTAAACGTTACGAAGTGACCGCGATGGAATGGTTTGAGATCAAGGAGGGCAAAATTCACCGCCGCTGGGGAGCTCGAGAGGCTGTCGCGATCTTCAAGCAGATGTCTGCCGCTGCCCTGATAGGAGTTTCTGCGCGATGGCAACTCTTCGTGCGATCAAAGGCGTTCTGAACAGCTTTCTGGGGACGTTTACAAGTCGTTACTCAGACTATCAGGGGTATTGGATTTTCGGATTTGTCGTGAATGAATTAACAGAATGCAGAATCGATCTCCTCAAATCGGTTCACCTGATAAAAATTCTCCAACTGCAACAATGAACAATTAAGCATCGAAAAATTTGAGGATCAGCTTCGCAAGTATGGGCTCAAAACGTCTAGCCTGAGTGAAGCTGGCTGTTCATCAAAAGATCGGATATTTCCAGGACCGGCCCAGTCAATTCTCGCCCCTGCTACGGCTTTGATTTGGAGTTCAAAGCATTTGCTGTGTCGAACTCGGGGCAAAAATATCAAGAATGCCTATCCGTTTTTGTCGCGCCACATAATGCGGAGATTGAACTTCGAAGCGGACGCGAAAATGGCTGATTGAAAAACAAAGAAAAGAAACACTCCGCAACCGATCGACTGTTGTTCCGCTTTCGGAAGGCACGCATCAAGATGTCGTGCGGATCAACAGGACACGGGTTGCGGAGTGCGGGTCATTTCACTGAAAGGACGATTCTTAGTAGCCGCGGTTCGGTATCCGCGGATTCGTCCGGGTAAGGTCCATTCCACGGCCCGCTTCTTGCGTGGCGACGCGGAGAGCTTCTTGAACGTCATGATCAAAGGGCTCCTGGTAATTGGAATTGTTAACTTCGTCGATCCAGAAATCCGGGGTCACTCCCGAACCGGCCATCGCACGACCTTTGGGGGAATAGAACCGGGCGGTCGTAATTCGCAAGCTGCAGCCCGCCGTCTTTAGCGGAAACTGAGTCTGCACGGTTCCCTTCCCATAGCTGGTCCGACCCACGATCACACCACGTTGATTCTCCTGGATGGCAGCGGCGAAGATCTCGCTGGCGCTCGCACTGTTCTTATCGATCAGGACGACGAGGGGAATCTTCCAGGTGTTCGGATACTTGGCGACTTCCTGGGTGTTGTCCGATGCATTCCGGCCACGGGTCGAGACGATCACACCTTCGGGCAAAAACTTGTCGGAGATTTCAATCGCCGTGGTCAACAGTCCGCCCGGGTCACCCCGCAGGTCCAGGATCAGGGACTTCATCCCCTGCTGATGCAGTTTCCACAGAGCCTGATCCACTTCGGCGGAGGAATTATTGGCGAACTTTTCCAACTTGAAGTAACCGACCCCACTGTTGCCGAGCATCTGCACGTCGGTGACGCTGTTCAACTGAATGGCCCGGCGGGGAATGCTCACGGGGAAGGTCTGATACTGCCCCCGCTGGATCGTCACCTGCACGGGGACCCCCGCAGGACCGGCGATCAGATCGACGGTCTTATCCAGATCGAGACCCGTAACCTGTTTTTCCCCGACGCTGACAATCTTGTCTCCCTTCTTCAAACCCGCTTCGGCGGCGGGGCTGCCGGAAATCACTTTCACGATTTCCGCACCCTCTTCACCGAGTTCCAGTTGCACGCCGATGCCGACGACCTGTTCCTCGAGTTGCAGACTGGCACCGGGGGAACGTTCCGGGGGGACGAACGTGGAATACTTGTCGAGCGATTCGCAGGCACCGTAGACGAATTCCATGACTGCCACCGTGGGATTCAGTCCCACCTGCTGCTGGGCCATCTGCGCGACCTGCCCGACGAAGGAAACCGCCTGCGAACTGTTCTGAACACGGGCCTGTGAACCCCACTGCCGCAAGGTCTGGGCGAACTGTTCCCCCTGCCCCGGTTGCAGGTTCAACCGATTCGTTTGCAGGAAGACCGGATCACGCAGGGCTTCGGTCAGATTGAGAACTCCCTGATCCAACCGGGCCTGGATGGAGGTCGGTTCAACGTGGCGAGTGTCGATCAGATTCATCACCTCGGTGTACAACTGCAGGCTCCCCTGCGGCTGCATGTTCAACAGCGAAAGAAAACTGGTGTTGCGGTAACGGCGTTGAATCCGTTGATGGACTTCCTCAATCGGGTTGGCGGAAGGCTGGACCTTCACGGGGAGTTCCCGGGGCTTGCGCGGGGTTCCCTGAAACTCGTCACTGGGGCGATACCGCGGGCTATTCTGGACCGGTGCCCCCTCGTAGCGATTGCGAGGCGCGAAATTGTCCTCCTGGGAGCGAGGACGATCCTGCGGAACGACGACCGGCTCGTGGCCCAGTTGTTCATCAAAGTTGCGATTGAGAAGAGAACCACCGTAGTTGTTGCCCCCGCGACGGGTCGAGGGCGGCATCCGGCGATCCGGGGCCACGCGGGGAACGACGTTGTCGTTGTCGTCCTGCTGCTCGAAGGAATTCGGCTGGTAACCGGGATATTGACCTTCGGCGATGGGACGGTAACCGCTTTGAGCCATCCCCTGTTCAAAGGTGAGTCCCAGGCTGCAGGCAATGAGCAGCGCTCGGGTCAAAAATTTTCGCTTAGCGATCAATTGCTGAAACACGTTCTGCAGAAACATGACAAACACTCCTTGTCTTGATGAGACCCGTCTTAAAATAGACCTCAGGGCAGTTCGAATGGCCCGTCGAGGTTTCTGGGTTCAGGTACTGGTGGTTTCCACGGTGACTTCTTCGGGGAGGCGGGTGTGACGGTCCTGCAGACGTTGGAGCAGGTATTCGTTGCCGGTGTGGGGCTCGAGTTCCGAGCGAAGAACCCGCACGTTGTTGGGGGCCTCAATTCCGATTTTTACGGAAGACTTCCCCGTCTGGATAATCTTGACGACAATGTTCTCACCAATCTGAATCATCTCAGAGCGTTTACGCGTTAAAACTAACATGGCCAAACTCCTTTTCATTCCCTGGTTTTGTACTTTTGTCAGTCGTCTGCCACACCATTGTGGCGTCTGGATCTGAATGACTGGAATGGAAAGCAGGGAGCGTGCCAATTTCGCGACGCCGTTTTTCGATTGTTCGCAACTCGAATATTTTCAATGAGTTCAGCGAGAGTCGAATTTTGCAGAGACTACATTTCCGGTCCGGACGGGGCGGAAATTGAAAGAACTGATAAGACAAAATTGCAAGCGCAGAAACTGCCGAGTGACATCAAATAGATTCGCCTGTTTTGAGTACTTGTCTTTTCTGCAACTTTGAAAGAATGTCCGTGCAGAATTTACATCCGAATCTCGGAGCGATCGCTGAGAGACGAGGACTGAATGACAATTCTGAAAGAAGAGAGGAGTCAGGAGCTGTTGTCTGATTGATTTCCTGTAATTGGCATAACTGGTGCAATGCTGCACCACTGCCCGGCTCAATACTCACCTCAAGAGTGAGATGAGGGATGCCGGCCCAAGCGAGCTCAACTGAGTCGAATTCAACTCAAAGGAAAGTCAATCATGAAGAATCTCAGCGTCTGTTTGGCGGCGCTGGTGGGGTTAGCTGCTCTCCCTGTCAGTGCTCCGGCGGCAGAAATCAAAACGGCAGCCTGCTTCCCGTGGGGCTGCTCTTCCCCGTGCGGGTCTCGCCCCTACAGCCCGTGCAACGGTGGTTCGTGCGCCGGTCCGGTGTATTCAAGCCCGGTCTACGGCAGTCCGGTGTACACCAGCCCCAGCTACTACACGGTCCCCAGTTACGGCGGAAACTACGGCGGCATGTACGGCAACTATCAGCCGAATGGGGGTTATCAGCCAAGCTATGGCAATTACCTGGGCTATGGCGGGAGCTACAGCGCACCGCAGGGACCGACGACGTATCCGTCCTATCAGTCCGGCCCCCCGGCCCTGGGACCGGCTATGGGTCCGTCGAACTTTCCCGGCTCGCAGTCAGGTCCCATGTATCCTCCGTCTTATGGCCCGTACAACCAACCCGGCTATGCCCCCAGTCAACCCGGTTATGTGCCATTCAGCAGCCGGACCAATACAAACCTGACATCGCAAGCCAACCCGAGCAGCCCGTTCTATCCATAGTCCTTGTAAACAGTTAGGAATATGGAGGGGCATCGAATCATTGGCCGCCGGAGGAACACGGCGGCCGATTCGGTTTTTACGGGCCGACTTGCAAACTTCCCCTGCTCCGCTACAATGCGGATTCGCTCCAGAGTCTTCAGGGGATTGGGATTTGCGTCAATTCGCGATCCAGTCAGAACCGATGATTCTGCGAGCCTGATTTGTTTATTGTTCGCGTGTGATGTCGAGATACTAGGAAGTTGTCATGCCGTTCTGCGAGATCTGTGAAAAAGGGCCCGCCACCGGGAATAAACTGGAACAACGCGGTAAGGCCAAATACCTGGGTGGTAACGGTCGGAAGACGACTGGAATTACGAAGCGGGTGTGGCAGCCGAACCTGCAGCGGATCCGCGTGGAAGAAAATGGCAAGACGGTCCGCAAGCGCGTCTGCGTGCAGTGCATTCGCTCCGGTCGCATCCAGAAGGCGATCATCCGGAAGCCGTTCACTCTGCCCACCAACTAAACTTTCGCGGCCTGGAAACACTGGCAGAGCCAGTGCCACACAGAGTCGACACGAAACCTAAAGGGGCAATCGCATGGCCCAGGCGCTGACACGCGAAGACGTCCGTAAGGTGGCCCTGCTGGGGCGGCTGAAGCTCTCCGAATCGGAGTTGGACGCATTCACCACGCAGTTGGGCAGCGTGCTGGAATACGTGGACGCACTGAAGGCGATCCCGACGGATAATGTCGAACCGATGGTTCATGCGATCGAGATGAGCAACGTCTTCCGGGAAGATGCCTGCCGTCCTTCCCTCCCCCGCGATGCCGCGCTGAAGAACGCCCCCAAGACGGATGGGAAGTACTTCCTCGTGCCGCAGATTATCGACGCGGGCTGAAGCCTCGCGGGCGCTACAAACCCGCCTGAACAACAGGCGCGATCTCTTGGTTTTCGGTGCTGCTTGGGCCACAATACGCATGCGCTGCGGCCTCACCGTGGAACTTACGGCGTGCAGTCCGCACCGCGTCTTATTGCTTGCGACGAAGAGGAAACCGAATCTTATGGGCTCGATCACCGATTTGACGACGGGGGAAATCCTGGCGCAACAGGCGCAAGGGAAAATCTCCGCCGTCGAAACCGCAACCGCATTTCTGGACCGAATCGAAAAGCACGACAACCGCGTGAAGGCCTTCGTCCATGTGGATCGGGCACGGGCCCTCCAACAGGCGGAAGCGGTCGACAGGAAGCGCAAAGCGGGAGAGAAACTGGGGCTGCTGGCGGGTGTCCCCGTGGCGATCAAGGACGTCGTCTGCTCCGAAGGGGAACCGTGCACCTGCTCGAGCAAAATGCTCAAGAACTTCGTCGCGCCGTATGACTCGCATGTCATCAGCAAGTTGAAAGCGGCTGACGCGGTACTCATCGGCCGGACGAACATGGATGAGTTCGCGATGGGCTCCTCCACGGAAAACTCCGCGGTGCAGGTCACACGCAATCCATGGAACCTGGAGCATGCTCCGGGGGGATCGAGCGGCGGGTCCGCCGCGGCAGTGGCAGCGGGAATGGCCCCGCTGGCACTTGGCAGCGATACCGGCGGATCGATCCGTCAACCAGCCTCATTCTGTGGCGTGGTGGGTCTGAAGCCGACCTACGGGCGGGTCTCCCGTTACGGTCTGGTGGCGTTTGCCAGTTCGCTCGACCAGATCGGCCCGTTCGGGAATGACGTCCAGGGAACGGCGCTGCTGGCGGAAGTCTTCGCCGGGCATGACACGCGAGACTCCACCAGCGTGAACCGCCCCGTCCCCGCGTACAACCAATCG
>JAXMBX010000039.1:0-49925 GCA_046349635.1 Planctomycetales bacterium | reverse complement strand
CAATCTTGCCACGTCGCAACACGCGGCCGCGGAAGATCAACGAGAGCAATGCGGTCGCCAGCGCCAATGCCACGGTCAACCAGGCGGCCCCTTCGTGGGCATAACCCGAGTAATAAAAACCTGCCGGGAAGACTCTGAACCACAATGTTTTGAATTCAAAGACGAGATACGCCCCGAACAGCACAATCACCAGCGACAACGTATTTCGAAACGCGCTGAAGAGGGGATCGGATTTTGTGCTCCAATCGGCGTTTTCCGGAATCGCATCCAGCTTTCCGAGAGGAGGCACGGACGAGTCACCAAAGGGACGCATCAAACCGATTGCGATCCACGCCGCTCCACCCCAGAAGACGACCTCCCACATCGGATTCTGACCGAACCACTGCAGCATCCACTCCACCAGCTCCGACAACCAGCCATGGAAGGATTTCACCAGATCGGGATTCGCCAGCACGAACAGCAGGCTGAACATCATCCCCACCGCCACGGGCAGGAGGACCGTCAACCAGGCTGCATACGTGAAACGACGGCAAGACTTGCGCAGCACCGCCTCATACGCGGCAGACCCGCGGGCACCGTAATACAACAGCCGCGGAATAAAGGCGCAAGCCTCCGGAACGTAGGGTTTGCGTCCCGTCAGCGCGATCGAAAAGCAGGGGAGCAATGCGAATCCGACCACCGCGGTCAGATAAAATCCGCACCACAACAGCCGCGCGGACAACAGCAGCAACATCCCCCACAACAGCAACAGGACTCCGCCGCGTTCTCGATGTGGCGTACCCAGGAACAACAACAGCGGAGCAGCGGCCAATAGGAATGATAATCCCGCAAATCCCTCGCCGCGATAAAGCGTCACATCAGAGATCACGACGATCAGCAGCAGCGCGAGAATTTCTTTCAGACGCGGTACAGGATCGCGATTGATGACGGAAGCCGGGGGAGCATCCGCTGCGGTTGAATTTTCCTGGACTGGACCGGGAAGAGAAGATAACGGGTCCTCAGCATCGCTCATGGCGCGCTCCGCAGATCGCAACAGGGACCGCACCGGACATCGCATCCCGGACTGGCCTCCTCAAACCCTTCTCTCAGGAGTTACGAGCGATCTGCGCTTTCGCGAGGGAACTTTTTTCTTGCGCACACCAGATTTGATGCGTTCAAATCAGGAAGGAGAGAAATGCGTCCGCGTTCGTTCGCGAGCTACTGATTGACCGACAGCAGCATCAGCAGGCCGATCACCGCCCCCATCCCCCCCAGGATCAGCACCAGCACTCGCAGGGCACGGCGGAAAATGCTCGCCGGCGCTTCGTACCGCGTCGCCGCATACACCAGGCTAATGGTCACGGCCAAAGGGACCAGGAAAAAGGTCTTGTTCATTTCGGCGAGGATCGGATCCATCGGATCTTCCTGTCTCTTAAGAAACCGCGATCAGACGGCGGGAACCGGTTTGGGATCGGAATTCGAAACATCCGAATCCTCATCGTCACGATATCCATTCGCCGGTCCTTCAAACGCATCCCAGATCGCCAGCAGATTCAGAAATCCGGCGATCCACGTATAAACGAGGCCCAGTTCAAAATACTTCCCCAGGTCTCCGTTCGCTTCTTCAAAGCCCCGGTCATCAAGGGGCGCCGCATACCGGTCCCACAATGTCCGGGCATTCATCACGTGACCGGAAACTCCGCCGAGCAGGGTCGCACCACTGGCATCCAGGACTTTCCCCTCGAAATCACAACTGATCTCTCGATTGGGAGAGGGATAAATCGCCGGTTCGATGTCGCGTAACGTCGTCAGGTTCAACTCGACCTCTGTCTCCGATTTGACACTCAGCGGTTCTCCGGGGATCGGGAGAATCTTCGCTTTGAGCGTCCCCTGGACACGCCGTTCAAACCCCTCCGCAGTCGCGGGCTTGATGTCAATCTTCCCCACGACATTCGCCACGGTTGCCGGTTCTGTCCCGATCCGCAGGTCCGTCAACGTCCCTTCGAAATCTCCCTGCAGCGGTTTCTCCAAGAGCAGATTACTCCGGTCGGGAGCAATCATCTCGGGGGGCTGACGATAGGCCTGCAGGCGAGCCGGCAGCGCGGGAACCCCCACGAGAACCTGTGCGAAATAGCCGTAGGTCCGGTATTCCGACTTCCAGTTCCAGTTGACCACCTTGGCATCGCCCAGGCAGACCCCGGAGAAGAACGTCCCCAGGATGCAAATGCTGAAGAGAAACGCCTTGAAGAATCGTCCCTGATAGAGATGTCCCAGTCCGGGGACGAGCCAGGCAAGAACAGCCGCCAGCCAGCGGTCCCGCAGGTTGATGGTCTGAGGAGCGCGCGTTTTGGGGGGTGGAGGGCTTGCAGACATTCGTCACTCTTGCATGTGGGGAATTCGACGGAAAAAGGCTTCACTATTGTAGATGCGATTGGATTTGCACTCCAGTCCAGCCCAACGTCGGAAATCGGGACATTTCGCGCGAATTCCGTGATTTCCGTAGAAAACCGCCCCCTTGGCGCGTTCCACCGCGGTTGTCATCCTGAAGTCGGCAGAAAAATGACCGCCTCACCTTATTCTAAGGATACCGTCTGATGCGCTACTTCGTTTCGGGGGAATGGCGAGAAGGCCGCGAAACAATTCCCGTCGTCAACCCCTTCAGTGGAGAACAGATCGACACGGTTCCGAAAGGTTCGGCGGCTGAAATCGACCGCGCCATCGGCACACTGGTCGAAGGGGCCCGAAAGATGCGTGCCCTCCCCGCGCTCGAACGGAGCCAGATCCTGAAGCGCGCCGCCAAACTGATGCTGGAACGGGAAGCGGACCTCGCGAAAACCATCAGTTCCGAAGAGGGAAAAATCCTTGCCGAAGGAAAGCTGGAAGCCAGCCGCGCGAGGGAAGTGATCGAAGTCTCCGCCGAAGAAGCGCGGCGGGTGGTTGGCGAGATGGTCCCGCTGGATGCCGCTCCCGGAGGCCAGAACAAGCTCGGATTCACCCTCCGCGTTCCGTGCGGAGTCGTGGCGGCGATCACTCCGTTTAACTTCCCGTTAAATCTCGTCTGCCACAAGGTCGGCCCGGCGATCGCGGCGGGAAATGCCGTCATCATCAAACCCGCCAGTGATACTCCCCTCTCCGCGCTGAAGTTCGTGGAAATACTGCTGGAAGCAGGACTCCCCCCGGAAGCCATCGCCTGTGTCACTGGTTCTGGAGCGGAACTCGGAAAAGCGATCTGCACCGACGCACGGGTCCGCAAGATCACCTTCACAGGCAGCTATCCCATCGGCGAAGAGATCTGCCGCATGGCGGGAGTGAAACGGGTGACGATGGAACTGGGAAGCAACTGCCCGGTCATCATCATGGCGGACGCGGACATCGACAAGGCCGCCGCCGCGATCACAGCAACAGGCTATGCGAATGCGGGACAGACCTGTATTTCGGCCCAGCGAATTCTCACTGCCGGAAAAATCACTGGTGATTTTCTTGACGCCCTCAAGTCCCGGGTCGGTCAACTCACCTGCGGAAATCAACTCGCGGAAGGGACCAACGTCGGCCCGATGGTTCGCGAATCGGATGCGATCCGCGTGCAAAGCTGGATCGACGAGGCGGTCTCTCAAGGCGCGAAAGTTGTCACCGGAGGAAAACGGCACGGGGCGCTCGTCGAGCCGACAATCCTGGCGCAGGTCACGCCGAATATGAAAGTCAGCCGCGAGGAATTGTTCGGCCCCGCCGTCGCTGTCACGGCTTTTGAATCGATTGAAGAGGCGATCGCCCTCGCAAACGATTCGCAATTCGGCCTGGCCGCGGGGATCTTCACCCAGAATATCGACCACGCGATGAAGTTTGCGCGCGAAGTGGAAAGTGGCAACCTGCACATCAACTGGTCCTCGCAGTGGCGTGCGGACCTCATGCCCTATGGCGGACTCAAGGACAGTGGCATCGGCAAGGAGGGACCGCGCTATGCCATCCGCGAGATGACCGAGGAAAAAATGGTCGTCATCCACGGATGACGGGGCAAGAATCAGTCGTTGAGCTTCATCGGAATTACTCGAACTCCAGCGGGCCGCGCGTCACGCCGAGTTGATTGAGAACCCGCAACTGCGTCCACGTCGATTTTCCCGTCTCCTGTCCCGCCAGCAGACGCGCATAGCGATTCAGCAGGTCCGGAATCTCAGCGGGCTTTTGACGCAGCAATTCCACACGAAAATGCCGCAGCCCCAGTTCCAGCATCCGGGAGACGTACTCCGCCGCCGATTGCGCCTCGGCGTTGAAAAGCGTATTCCGGCAACCGACGTCCGCCAGCAACGGATGCAACTGCCCCATCCGGTCCCGCAATTCGACCCGATGCGATTCGCACGGCCGTCCACAGTCCCGGTAATCCTTGCCGTTCGATAGCGTCGCCGCGAACACGCAATGTTCCATGTGAAACATCGGCATGTGCTGGTGAATCACCTGTTCAAACCGTGATGCGGGGAACCGTTGCAGCAGGCTCTTCAACTGGCTCCAGTTGAGGTCGTAACCGGGAACCAACCGCTGCAACCCGGTCTCCGCGAAAATGGCTGTGGTCAATTCGTTGGTGATGTTCAGCGAGTAATCGCCGATAAGCGGAATGTGAGGGGTCTGCTCCTGGAAGAAATGCAGGCTCGCCAGGTTGCGGATCAGGATCAGATCCGGCGCATAGCCCATGATCTGCCGCATCCAACCTTCCTCCTTCGGCTTGGCAATCCGCACGGTCGCCAGTCCGAGCGGAATCCCCGCGTGCGCGCATTTCTCACGCGCCTGTTCGTAGCCCCGGATATCCTCGAAGTCACAATAAATAGCCGCCGGACGCCGCAAACCGTTCGCGGGTTCCCAATCGAGTACCGTCGCGAGTTGATCCAGGTCTCGAACGAGCACATACCATTGAGCTTCCGCCGGAATGGATTCCTCTTTCTCGAAGCGCTTCAGGCCCGCGCGCAATTCCTGCAGTGCCTCGGGACGAACAGTGACCGCCGCTACCTGCTCCTCCAGTGCCTTGAGTTGTGTCACTGCCTGCCTGCGCAGATCATTGAGCACGCTCTTGGGAACCATTACCGGCAGACCCGCCGGGTTCGCAAATTGAATGTTTCGAAGTTCGTACGGCGTGTCCCCCAACCGCCCAATCTGTTCCCGCAGGAGCGATTCACTCAGCGGATGTTTTTTCGCTTCGGCGAGCGGTCCCTCCCACGAGACTTCCACCCGCCCGTTTCGATCCGTCACAAACGTCAGCGTCAACTGACCGCCAATCTCTCCGTTCACTTCCAGATCGAGCGGGCGCCGATGGACGATCAGATCCCGGTTGTACGACTGCGACAGCCGTCGCCGCAGCGCCGGATCGTCCGTTTTCCAGACCAGGCAACCGACCGCCAACACCGACAGGTTCAACTGTTCCCGGGCAAATGTCAGTTCCACGCGCCGAGGCTGCCCCGTGACGAATCGCACGGCGTAAATCCGTCCTCCCTGCTCGTCCTGTTCCGGATGCCCCTCATCGAAGACCACCCCATCCCCTGCCTGCACGGGAGCCGGTCCATCGGAAGAGATCGACGGATCGAGTTCCAGAATCACTCCCGTAGAAGTCTTATCCACGACTTTTCCGAGTTTCACTCCCCGGCTCTTGGGAAACCGTCCCTCCACCAGGGTCTGGTGATTCACCCCCTCCAGGAAACCGTGCGACAACCCCCGCGAGAAACTCTGCGCCAGATCACGCTGTTGTTGGTCGTTCCAGGAAAACGACGAATGAGACAACGCCGCGTCGAGCGCTGCCCGATAGGTCTGCGTTGTCGCAGCGACGTACTGCGCACTCTTTAATCGCCCTTCGATTTTGAAGCTGATCACGCCATTCTGCACCAGATCCGCAATGAGATCCGGCGCCGCCAGATCCTGCGGGCTGACCAGGTACGACTGTTCGCCGAGATCCTTGTGGCGTCCATCGACGATCAGGTCATAAGGGAGACGGCACGCTTGCGCACATTGTCCGCGGTTCGCGCTCCGTCCCCCCAGCGCTTCACTGGTCAGGCACTGACCGCTGTAGGCGATGCACAACGCCCCATGCACGAAGACCTCGACGGGGAGATGCGACTCCGCCGTGATGGTCCGAATGTCCTGTGCCGAAAGCTCCCGCGCGAGAATGACTCGGGAGACCCCAAGCCGCTCCACAAACTCGATTCCCCGGGTCTCGGTCAGCGTCATCTGCGTCGAGCCGTGAATTGGCAACCCGGGTGCCAGCTGCCGGATCAACTGCACCAGCCCCAGATCCTGCACGATCACCGCATCGACCTTGTTTCGAGCGAGTGCCGCCACATACTCCGCGATTTCCGGCAGTTCATCCGAGAATATCAGCGTGTTGCAGGTGACATACCCGCGCACGTTCCGGCCATGCAGGAACTCCATCACCTGCGGCAGTTCTTCCAGCGTGAAATTCGTCGCCCGATAGCGGGCATTGAACTGCGACAACCCGAAGTAAACCGCGTCCGCCCCATTCGCCACCGCGGCGCGGAGCGCCTCCCAATCCCCCGCCGGGGCCAGGATCTCAGGAGTGATTTTCGCGTGTTCGACGGCTGTCATAGACTCACCTGGCAAAACTCAGGACCAAAATTCGAGTGTACTGCTCAGGTCATGGAAAATGAATGCGAAGAGGCAGCTTTCGGGACAAAAGGTTAGAAACCATTCAGCAATGAACCGAGCTGCGTCGAGGACTGCGAACCCTGCGTGTTTCCTCCCAGGTTGAAGAACCGGGGTTCCACGGCGATCGCAAACCCCACGTTGTTCTTACTGGCGTCGTAGTTCGCCCCGATGTGAATCAGGAAGTCATTACCGACGCGGGTCAATGTCATCGACTGGCCACGGTTCATGTGCTCGCCGAGGTCGTACGCATTCCCGAACGTGGAGACCCACTTGTCGGTCATCTGGTAACTGTAGCTGGTGGTGAGGATCTGGCTGTCGAGAGTCGCACCCTTCACCTGTCGCAGACCGACATACACACTTCCACGCGTACTCCGCTGGCTGATCACGCCGAAGTTCCACAACTGTTGCGCGTTCTGGAACGTGTCGTAGTAGGCATTCGCGAGGACCGTGGTTCGGTCACTGACGTACCAGTTGTACCGCCCGCTCAACAGGCCCCAGTCTTTGCCGAAGTTATCCCGCATCGAATCCGGGAAGAAGGAGGCCTCCAGATCGAGCGTCATCCAGTCCTTGATCCGGGGATTCTCAAACGGCCCGACTTTGGTCTGCAACCGATGTCGCCAGCCCAACCGCAACACCTGTTGATCGTCCACCATTTCTGAATACGGAGCGGTCACATTGTGGGCCGCCCCCGTCCGGACGGCGTAGTACCGCGGCTCGAACTGCGGCGGGAGCGTCCCGCCGAACGTGTTGACGATCAGCCGGTTCCGGAATCGGTACTGGGCCAGGTCGTCGAATTCGTTGTACTGCGGGACGTTGTACAAAGGCGTGGTCGCCTGTGAATAAGAGTAATCGAAATCGAAGATCATCTTGTGGGCCAACCCGCGCAGACCCAGGATCTCGCTGTTCACTTCCGGGAACGCCCGCCACATCATCATGCTGCCGCGCACACCCGCCGAGCCGTACAACCGCCCCAGCTCGTTGCCGGTCATGTCCTGGCTCCAGTAATCCGCTCCGCCGAGCGCATACGGTGCGATGTTGAAGAGCTCGTTCTGGAACGGCATCGTGATTTCCTGACGCGTCGAGAGAACCGCCCCTTCCACGTCCGGCGTATAAGGCAACGGCACGTACAGGTCATTCGGATCGGTCGGATAAGCCCCCGGTTGCAGATGCGCATAACCGGCCGAAGAGTGCGAACTGAGCGTCACCCAGTTGTTCAGCAGCGGTTCACCGAGCATGTAATGATCCAGCTTCGGCAGCCAGCTCGCGGTGGTGTCGGGATCATTCAGCCGGTATTTGCCGAGGATCGAAAAACTCTGGTTGTCCCAGAAATCTTTCTTGAACTGCAGCAGAGTTTCGTTGTCCTTGGCAGTGTCGAATTCCTTCTCGAAATACTGTTCTTGGAAGTTCCGGTCGCTGAAATACCCGATTTCGCTGTAGAGCTTCGTGTCATCGTCGAATTCCATCCAGTTGTGGAACGTCGCCCGGCCTCGCGCGTCATAGGGCGGCACCAGCGTCCGCCGATCGAGACCCAGGTTGTCGAGACCCGTGTCGTAGATGAAATACCGGACGGCATCTCCGTGCATGTGCGCCGGAATGCCGAAGAGTCCCTCCGGCGCATCGTACTTCCCGTTCAATCCGATCGCCGGCCCGCGCTTGCTCAAGTAGTCCGCCATCAAGTTCAGTTCCGTCCCCGGCGGGGCGTCGATCTTGGCGAGTTGCAGCAGGTTCGAAACGGTCCGCACCTGCACGCCGAACACACGATCATTCCCCACCGAGACCTGCGGAAACGATCCCCGGTTCTTGCTCATCGGTGCGGTGATGTACGGGAAATACCCCACCGGCATGTCCTCGATCCACAAGCTGTTGTTCGTGCTCGTGACCCACGGGTCTCCCTGGACCACCGGTGCCCCGGTTTCCGGATCGACCTCAGTACTCTTGTTGCCGAACACCGATGTCGGACTTCGTTCCTCGACCTTGATCTGGCTCGACTGCACCCGGAAGCCCGGCTTCCCGAATCGGCTCGTCGAAACCCACGCGTTATCCGCCTGGAACGATCCCTTCGACAGTTGACGGATCTCTTCGCCGCGCACCCGCAACGGCATCGGCAGGTTCGGAACCGTGACCTTCAATTCAGCATCGAGCAGAATGGCCCGATCTTCCTGCAAATCGTAAAACGCGCGGTTTGCCCGCAGTGTCTTGTCCCCTTGCCGAATGACGATGTTCCCCTCCAGGTAGAACTGCATCGGCTGGTCGGTCGTCATCTCCGTCATCGATCCGAGACCCTGCCCATCCGGAGTTTGAATCCAGATGACAGCCCGGTCCGCGAGCAGCGTGATGTCCCCCAACCCTTCCAGGTCATCGACGATCACCTGCAGGCCATCCGTGATCATCGCGATCTGTTCCGGCGGAGTCGCCTTCGGATTTTCCTTGCTGTAGAAGTTGTTCGGCGTCGAACTGCGCGGGAAGATCCGCACCCGTCGCACACCGGATTTCTTCGGCTCCGCGAGCGGAGGAGGGAGCATCTGGATCCCGTCGTCAACTTCCTCCACTTCGGTGTGGCCGGTCAATCGGACGAGGGGAGTTTCATGCTGCTGACGGAACTGCAACGCCTGCTGGTACAGCGGATCTTCGCGCGTGATCCGCTGCTGTCCCCCCGCCGAGGGAGACGTGATCCGCGCGGTCGTCCAGAGTTCAACCAATCGCGCATCGTCGCGCATCGGATCGGCGGCATCATCCTGCGAAGATTCGTTCCGCAGGTAGAGAATGACTTTCTCGCGCGGCGAGCGACTGTTTCCCGGCGGACGCACCTGCCACACTACCATTTCCGCGGCGCGGTGCATCTGCTTGCCCTGCATCAGCCGGCAGTCGCCGCTCAACACCCAGACCTTCTCGCCGTTCTCTTCCTGCCAGAAGTTGACCGAGCGCAAAGACTTTGATCGGCTGGCTTTCGATGTCACTGCGCACTCCCCCGCTTCGCTTCTCCGCCGCGCGCAGAGAAGTGAACTTTCACTCAGGAAAGCGAGCATGCTGACGACACAGATCGCCAGGGACCAGGCTCGGAACAAAGATGGGGCCTCGACTGGGTTGTTCCCCGGAAGGGGAGAATGGAATCAGGAAATGGTTACGACATCACGGCAGACACCCTCTCCGACGACGTCGCTCCGCGCACGGAAAGCGGAGAGCAGACCCTCTCCGTATCCCAGCGGCAGAAGTCGCCGAAAATGGGCCGGGATTATAGGGTTACAGAAATTGAGGGTCAATAACTCTCGCGGCATCCGGAGGTTGCGCAAATCGACGCAAGATCAATCTCCGAAAAATGTTTGGCAGGCTGTTTTAACCGGGCTGTGAAAAGCCTCTCCCTTGCGGAGCCCACGCAGATTCAAACCGAGTTCGCAGCGACTTTAGGGCGCGAAAACGAGTGGAATAGAACCTCCCAACCTAGCCCCGCGAGGACCGCCAGAAGCGGCATCAACGGTGCTCGCATCCGCAGGTCGGTCCAGTAAAACAGATGCACCCCGCACACGCTGACGATGAGTGCAATCAGCCCCCACCAGACCCCCTGCCGGGATCGAAGAGCCGCGATCAACCCGACCACAGCCAATAACCACTCGAGGCTGAAATACCCCGCGAACAGCCCCTGCATACTCGGCGGAAGCTGATCCCGCACGGGATGTTGCGGCAGAACGTCCCAGAAGCGGAACAGGCGGTAAAGGCACGCCTGCAGAAACATCCGGGGTTCCGCGCGAATGCTCTCCATCGCCGTCCGATAGAACCATGCATCCCGATCCCGCTCCTCGATGATAGGGGGCTTCACCTCTCCGATCTGACGCTCCAGGTCCGCTTGCCACCGCCCCAGTTGCTCTCCGCTCCACGCCCGGTTCCAGGGTCCGCCGATCACCTCGCGATAGAACTCGGAGTTATTTCCGAGGAGCAGCGTGTATCCCCCATGCGTCGTTGCCGGGGTCCACTTACCCAGCCAGACGCCGTTCCTTATCAACCACGGACAGACAACCAAAGCCGCGCAAACCACCTGGATTACAAGTCGTGATCCGAATTTTCTGGTGGTCGCGAATTGATCTGCTCCTCCCCCCGGGAGGAAAAACCGGATCGCCCCGGCGACGAACACCAATCCCACGAAAGGCAAAAAGGTCGGACGGCAGAGACACAACAATCCCAGCAACACCCCCGAGAGCAGATGACACCGTCGATCTTCTGTGTCCGTCCGCACAAATTGCAGACCCCACAGCGCGATCAGAAACGTGCAGAGCGTCTCCGTCATCGCAGTCGCCGTGACGTGAATCAGGATCGGGTCACACGCGACGAACGCCGCGGTGACGAGGGACGCGGGACGCGACAGATTCACCCGCACCGCAAGCTGATACGTCAGCCACACCGTGCACGTCCCGAGGACGATTTGCGCGATGGCGAGTAACGTCAGTCCATTCGGAGCGAACAGGAACGGCGCGACGAACAACGGATACAGCGGCGGACGAAACGCAGTCAGGTACGGAGGTTCCCCCGCGCTGAATCCCAGACCGCGCGCCAGATGCCGTGCAATGTCGAGATAACCGTCCGTATCGACACCCATCAGATCGGGACGAAGGAAGACCGAGGCACAACGTGCCGCCAATGCGATCAACAGCACCAGCCCCAACGGCCCGCGAAGCAGCTTCGAAACTGGATTGCGTTCGGACATTGCGACGCGCGTTTCGCTTCAGGGAGTAGGAACGGGAACGGGATGCTGCAGAAATTCCAGCAGATCGGCCACCTGCGGCGGAGTCAGCTTCTGCTCGAATCCTTCGGGCATCAGCGATTTGCCGTTGAGACGCAATTCTTCCAGGTCGCTTCGCAGCAGCGTGTCTTCTGCCCCCTGTTGACGACGCAGACGCAGGGAGTGGGCGGTATCCGCCACAAGCAATCCCGTAAAGATCTGTCCCTGCCGAGTGACGGCAACGTAGTTATAAAAGTCAGGAGAGACCTCCTTGCTCGGATTCAACACATCCACCAGGAGCGCCCCCTTGGGACGACTGGCGACTCCGGACAGCTCAGGACCGACTCGCGCCCCCTGCCCGCGCATCTGATGACAGACAATACATTGCTGTGCAAAAATCGCGGCTCCGCGTTTCGCATCACCCGGATGGGAGAGCGCGGCCTGATACTTCGCGACGACCGCGTCCCGGTCCGCGGTGTCATTTGACTTCAATAGTTTCGCCACACGCTCCTTGAGAGCGGGGTCTTTCAACCGTCCGAGCGCTTCCCGTTGGGTGAATTCAATTTCAGCCGCCGAGATCGTCCCCTGTTCGATTGCCTCCAGCAGCACCCCAGCCAGTGATGCCTGACGAATCAGGGCGTTCACCAGTTCACGGCGGGTATTGATCGGCAATGTTCCCCAGCGTTCGATGATCTTCTGCGCCAACTCAGGCTGATTCAATCCCCCCAGGCCATGTGCGGCCGCCGTCTGGATCGCGGGAACCTCTTCCGGCACCAGCAACGATTCGATCACCGTCGCAGCCTCATTTTTCTCCCCATTCAAGACGAGCTTCAGTCCCGTCAGGCGTTGGGCTGCGTCGGCTTGACGATCAGCCGCGATCGTGCGCGCCGACTCCTGCAATTCCGCGATGACTGGACCGAGGGCGCGCAGTTCCGGTTTCTCCAAGGCCACTTTCAGGCTGCTGTTCCGCCGGGCCAGCCCCTGGCTGAACCCGGACAGAACTGACAGCGATAATCCTCGCTGGGCAGAACCGATCTTTTGCAGCGTCTCCGCGAAGCCTTGCAGATCCTCGGCTGAATCTCCTGCCCCGATCAAAGCTGCGACTTCACTCAGGAAAGCATCCTCCCCTTCGGCTGGGGACACGGCATTTTCCCCACAGTAGCTCTGCAAGAATTTTCCGGAGGATTTTCCCAGGCTGCTGAGAATCGCCAACCGAATCCACTCGTCGTTATCCTTGCACCGCGCGATGCCGACGAGCGCCTGCAAGGCCTCGCCGGATTCGAGATCCCCCGCAGCGAGAGCCACCTGCAGACGAACCATCGCATCAGTATCACTCGCCAGGCTGAGCAACTGCGGCAAGACTGTTTTCATACCCAGCCGCCGGGCCAGGACAATCGCCTGCTCTCGCACCGGGGGAGAGGAATCTCTCGCCGCGGCGAGAATCAACGTTTCAGGAACGGCCTGCAACGAGGAGAGTGTCCATAACGCCTGCGCCCGCGTGGCGGGCCTCTCGGCCGATTGAGCGAGCGTCGTCAGTAACGGCGCCGCCCCCTGGTCCTGCCGCTCAACGAGCAGAAGCTGTGCGGTATCCCGTATCCAGCCATTCGCGGAATTCAATCGCTCCACCAGGTCCGCCGTGGAGAGTTCTGCAAGAGGAACAGCTTCCTGCTTGCGGGCCGTTTCTTTGCGCCGAATCCGCCAGATCCGGCCATGATCGGACCCCACCCGGAAATTCACATCCTTCCGCAGCGACTCCTGCACGAACTGCGGATGCTCCACCCATTCCCGGTAGAAGTCCGCCACGTACAAGCAACCGTCCGGTCCGCACGCCAGGAAGACGGGATGTGTCCAACTGTCACGCGATGCCAGAAATTCTTTCTCATGCTCCTGCCGCTTCGCGACGAACACCGAACCGTTCGGCGCGAGTGTTCTGCGGCTCACCAGATTCGTGAGCGGTTCCCCCACGAAGGCATTTCCCTGATAACCGGGCCCCAGCCCATCCCCCCGGAAGACCATGCTCCCGGCGCTGGCGTTGAAATAATCGGTCCGCTCCCGGTTGAATGTCTTGGGAGGTTGGCTGATCGGATAGATCCGCCCCGTGTCCCCTCCCACAGCGATCAGCGAAATCGACTCTCCCGTGGTCAGCAGCGGATTCCGATTGAGATCCTGTTCTTCAATCGCGGCCTGACGAAACGGCACTGTGTTCCAGGAAAGAAAGCGGTGCTGGAAATCGTCTCGCCCCAGGCCGAACTGGCTGAACCCCGCAATCGCTTCAAACTTTCCGCTCCGGGGATCGAATCGAAAATCGTGCCGTCTCAACGAGACCGTCGGAGCATCCGGCTGCCGGGAATTTTTCACTTCACCCCCGCTCCGGCCATTCGCTCCATAAATCCAGTTGTCCAGCCCCCACGACAATCCATTCACCCGGAGTTGCTGGTTGCCGGGGGTAAATCCGGTGTACAGCATCTGCCGGACTTCCGCTTTTCCGTCTCCATCCCGATCCTGAAAAAAAAGGATCTCCGGAGCAGCCGTCACCAGCAGGCCGTTGTTCCACGCCATCGCACCATTCGGAAAGGAGAGTCCCTCCGCAAACGTCGTCACCTGTTCGTAGACTCCATCCCCATCTCGATCAAGCAACCGCTTGACCTTACCGCCCGTGGTCGCCGTGGGGTAGTCGCTCATCTCGACGACATACATCGCTCCGTTAGCATCCCACGTCACCGCGACCGGACTGTTGATCGCCGGTTCAGAGACCACCAGTTCGATCCTCAGGTCCGGATCGGCCAGTTGAATCTGCTGTCGGGACGCTTCCGGACTGAGAGGAGACTTCAGTTCATCCGCCCACAGAAAAGCCCCTTCAGAAATCAAAAGCAGGGCACCCATCGCAGCCAGACGAACAACTCGCACGTAACTCTCCTCTTCAGACTTCGATCCAATGTCTACCCCCGCAGGGCAAGACGCTACTTCTTTTCCGCGGCGTGCAGTTCCTTCAGCATCTCCACGGTCGCTTCCACGACACGTTCTCCGGTCCCGTTCTCCGCGTAGCTGTGCAAACCTGTCCAGGTCTGGTACCCCCCCAGCGCATGTCCCCGCAGATCCGGCAGGTAGCCGATCCAGTCGTTCGCGAGTTCCGCGATATAGGTATATCGGTACGGAGAGCGGCGCTTGATCTCCTGCCCCAGCACGGTGAAGTATTCCGCCGGCACGCCGACAATCGCGACGTCGCCGATCAGCAGCACCTGCAGTGTGGTCGTCCGTTCCTGCCCCTGTTGCGGAGCGAGGACTGCCCGCTGCTTGCGGAACACTTCAATCGTGGAGTCCGCGTGGGCCCCGTGATATTTCTTTGTGTAGTCCACACACTTCTTGTCTTCGACCGCTTCGTCGAAATGTCGCACCTTGAACTTGAACGGCTTCTTGACGGAAACCAGCCGGTCGACGGGATGCGTCTCCAGCCGCTCCAATGCGAACTTGACCGCCGCCTTGAGCCGAATGATCGCTTCGTCACACTTCAAGACCAGATTATGCGTCGATCCGGAAGCTCCCTCCAGAAACAGAAACGTCCCTCCCAGCTCCTGCTCCAGTTCTTGCGCGGTCAGTCCGTAAGCGGAGGGGGATTTCACGTTCACTTTCCGCGTCCCGATCGTGTGCGTGGAGTGATCGAAGATGACCGCCTCATATTTTTTTTGGTCGTTGACGAAGGCCAGCACCGGCAACTCCGGATCGAACGGCCCTGTCGGACGGACATAGGTCTGATTCGGACCCGTCCAGAAAATGAATCCGTCATTCAACAGGATCCGGCTGTTCTGGCCATAGGAAGATTCCTCCCCCAGACAGAACTTGAAATCGCAGGGAGCCGCCGACAGTTTGGCATTCGCCGCCGTCACCGCCTTGACGATTCCTTCCCGCACCCGTTGGCAGAAAATTTCATCCCGCTTGTAGCCGTGGACCGTTGCGGTCGTGGGAGCGTGATGCGTGTGCGTGGCATTCACAAGAATGTTCGCCGCGGGAATCCCGCACGTCTTTCCGATCTCTTCCAGCGCCGGATCGACAAAATCCTGGGTCACGAACAGCACGTCCGCCGCCACGATGGCGGCTTTCGGTCCCCCCGGTTTTTCCAGGACGACGGCGACAACCCGCAACTTCCCCTCCTGGTCGGGAACCGTCCCCCCCAGAATGCCCCCGCCGATGATCATGTTCGGGTCGGAGACCAAGTCGGAAGCCGCCGCCCCCACGCGAACCTGCGCGGCAACCGGCCCAGTTGCCATCCCCAGCAGCACGAAAAACAAAACTCCTGAAACGCGGAGAAGAACGGAAAAAACTCTTGAGTTCATCGGGGCGTCTTCCTGAGATTGAGGGACTCGCGATTAACGCGATTCAAACGTGACGTCAGAGTGAATTTTCACTATAGCCGCAACAGTTCGGAATTGCACCGAAATTGCCTTGCCGGAACCGTTCGCAAATCCCTGAATTATGAACTAGAATGAATTCAGATGAGATCCGTCTTCCGTCACAAAGTGTAGCGCCGGCGTTCTCATTCAGACCATCATGGGAAAAGGGTAATCATGCTCCGCAGCATTCTCGTCGGACTGGATGGTTCCAAATACAGCGTCGCAGCCCGGGAACTGGGGATTCACTGGGCCAAAGCCACGGGAGCGCTCCTTGTGGGACTCGGAATTGTCGATGAGCCTGCCATTCTCCGCCCCGAACCTTCTCCCATTGCCCCCGGAACATTAAAGGGCGAGCGAGACGCCGCCAAGCTGCATGATGCCCGCCGTCTTGTCGAGGAAGCCCTCGAACAATTCACGCTCCGCTGCTCGGAAGCCGGCATCTCCAGCAAGGAACTGGAAGAGACCGGCTCTCCCACGGAACAGATCATCGAAGAGTCGCAGCGTTTCGATCTGATCCTCCTCGGCAAACAGACCTACTTCAAATTCGAGACCCAGGAAGGCCCGGACCAGACCCTCACCGAAGTCCTTCGCAGCAGTCCCCGTCCCGTGGTCACCGTGCCCGAGGTTCCGTCGACGGGAAATAATGTTCTGATCGCCTACGACGGCAGCGTGCAGGCGGCCCGTGCGTTGCAACTGTTCCTCTATTCCGGCATCCCCGTCGACGGGGAATGCCACATCCTCAGCATTAAAGATGACAAGGTCGAAGCCGCCAAAACCGGAGATCGCGCCGCACAGTACCTCGACTCCCACGGCAAGAAGAGCAAGATCCATGCCCTCACGCCGCACGGGACCGACGCCGAATTGATTCTCCGCGAGATTGCCGCCCATCAGGCGGGAATGCTCGTGATGGGGGCCTTCGGCAGCAACTCGCTCCAAGAGTTCATCTTCGGCTCCACAACCCGCCAGTTACTGCAGAAGTCCCCCGTCCCGATCTTCCTGAGCCATTAAGCTTAACGGGACGGCAAGAGAGTCTTCAGTTCCGGGTGATCGTTTCATCGAGGTTCAGCAGCACGCTCGCGACCGTCGTCCATGCGGCCAGTTCATCGGTCGCCAGTTTCGCGTCGCGCGGCGATTCGCCGATCGCGAGCAACTTTTCCGCCTCAGCCGGGTGCGCCTGGAACTTCTGCCGCTGCTTCGCCACGAGCATTTCCAGCGTCGCGCGCTCTTTCTCCGACGGCGGACGCGACAATGCACACCGGTATGCAAACTCAATCCGCTTCGCTGTCTCCGTCGCTGGTGAATGCAGAATCCGCTCCGCGAATTTCCGGGCCGCTTCCACGTACGTCGGATCGTTCATCAGAATCAACGCCTGCAACGGCGTATTCGTCCGCGAACGCCGCACCGTGCAGGTCTCCCGGTCCGGAGCATCAAACGTCACCAGCGTCGGCGGGGGAGCGGTCCGCTTCCAGAACGTGTACATCCCACGGCGATAAAGATCCGCCCCGTGACTCTGCGAATAGGTCTGGGCCGTGAAATTTTTGCCGTCTTCGCGGGCGGTCAGTTCTTCCCACAATCCCGCCGGTTGATACGGGGAAACGCTCGGTCCGCCAATCCGCGGATTCAGCAGGCCACTGACGGCGAGCGCCTGATCGCGGATAAATTCTGCCGGCAGACGGAACCGCGAACCACGTGCCAGCAAGCGGTTCTCCGGATCGCGCTGCAGCAACTCCGTAGTCACATGCGAACTCTGGCGATACGTCGCCGACGTGACGAGCAACCGGACCACGTGCTTGATGTCCCACGCGTGCGGTTCTTCATCGGGCAACGGAACTATCGGATCCCGAAATTCCACGGCCAGCCAGTCGAGCAGTTCCGGATGCGAGGGGAATTCCCCCTGCGAGCCGAAGTCTTCCGCCGTCTTTACCAGCCCGGTTCCGAAGAACATCTGCCAGTACCGGTTCACGGTCACGCGGGCGACAAGCGGCTGCTCCGGCGAGACCAGCCACTTCGCCAGCCCCAGGCGATTCTTGGGGGCATCCTTCGGAATGGGCGGAAAAATAGCCGGCACCGCCGCCGTCACTTTCTCACCCTTCTTGTCGTATTGCCCCCGTGTCAGGATAAACGTATCGCGCGGCGTGGGCATCTCCTCCATCACCATCGCCGAAGGAATCCCCTGCTCCAGCTCGTCCAGCTTCTGCCGGGTCTGCTTCAGCCGATTCCGCAGGTCGGACAAGGACAACGAAATTTTTTCGCGATAGTAATTCTGTAACTCCGTCGCCTGTTGCGCCGTCCGTTTCTCAGCGGGTACCTGAATCACCGCCAGGATGTTAGCGGGGAGTTTTTCCCCGTCGCGGGGGCGTCTCGCATCCGTGAAGGAAATCCGCACCTTCCCCGGCTGATGCTGAGGATTCTTCGTCAAAAATTCGAGCCGCAACACCAGCGGGTCGCTCGCGGAGACCGCTAACGGTTGTGCCAGTTCCAGCACCAGTGTGTGATCCTTCCCCACCTCGGGATGAATCCCCCATCCGGTCTCGGGGTTGTCGTCGAAAACATTTTCCGCCGGATGCCGTGCCTGGCTGAAATCCGCCTGGGCTGCCCCGAATGAAATGGGTTTCGCAGACGCCGCGGTCGCCCCCGCTCCAAACCGGACTTCGCTCAGGACCAGGTTCCCATTGGAAGAACGTCCCGGCCCTTTCGCATTCAACGCCTCATCCGCGAAAACTTCAATCCGCACCCCCGTGATTTTGGAGAGCGTCGCGGGGAGATGGAACTCATACGTATCGTTCCGCGGATTCTCCCCCTTCGCAAGGTAGCAGCCGTCCGATTGCAGCTCCAGTTGAGTTCCCTGCAGACCCTTCGCGGACGTCGCTTTCACGACGGTCCAGTTCACTGGCTGCGCAGGCTGCAGTTGCTGTTGTTCCCAGATCTTCTGCGCCGCGTTATTGACCGCTTCCGCCCCTTGCAGTTTCTGGTCCAGTTCGTTTACCTGCTGCTGCAGCGCGGCTTGTTTCTCCTTGTCCAAATCCGAGGGGAACCGGAGCACCGGTGTCGCGTTTCCCTTTCGCCCGTCGATCCCGTTCTCCGGAACGTTGTGGAAGAAGGCATACAGCTGGTAGTACTCCTTCTGCGAGATCGGATCGTACTTGTGGTCGTGGCACTGCCCGCACGCCACAGACATCCCCAGGTAAACGGTCCCCGTTGTATTCACCCGGTCCACGATATACGCGTTGAAGTATTCCTCCGGAATCGCGCCCCCTTCGTAGTTGATCATGTGATTCCGCAGGTATCCGCTGGCAATCTTCTGTGTGACCGTCGAATTGGGGAGCAGGTCACCGGCCAGTTGTTCAATCGTGAATTCATCGAACGGCTTGTTGTTGTTGAACGCTTCAATCACCCACTCCCGCCAGCGGGTCATGTCCCGCCCGCTGTCGATGTGATACCCGTGCGTATCGGCGTACCGCGAGGCATCCAGCCATTCCAGTCCCATCCGCTCTCCGAAATGGGGAGACTGCAGCAGACGCTCCACCAGCCGTTCGTACGCATCCGGACTTTCGTCCTCCACGAAGGCATCCACTTCCGCAGGAGTCGGAGGCAAGCCGGTCAGGTCAAACGTCACCCTGCGGATGAGCGTAATCTTGTCCGCCTCAGGAGCGGGAGCCAGCCCCTCTTTTTCCAGCCGCGCGAGGATGAACTGGTCAACGGGGTTCTTCAGCCACGGATAATTCTTCACGACCGGCAACTCGGAGCGCTTCGGCGCCACCAACGACCAATGCAGCTTGTACTCCGCCCCCTGCGCAACCCAGCGTTTCAGGATGTCCTTCTCATGGGCCGTCAACGTCTTCTGCGTGCCGGCGGGAGGCATCACTTCGTCGGGATCGGTCGACAGAATCCGCCGCACAAGTTCATGCTCCTGGGGATCTCCCGGCTTTCCTTTCTCAGTCTCCGCCGAGAGCGATTTCATCCCCTCCGGTGTGTCCAGCCGCAACTCCCCTTTTCTTTCGTGGGCATCTGGTCCGTGGCAGTGGAAGCAATGATTCGACAGGATCGGACGGACTTGTCTTGTAAAATCCACTTTATCCGCTACAACCGGCCCGGCAGACAGCAGCAATAGCGGCGACATTCCGCAGCAGACGCGAACGATCAGCCGCGCAAACCTTGAGGACGGACGTAAACTTGAGAGATCCATCTTGAGCCGTTCCGATAACTCTGAAGAGCGGGACACACACATCCGGGGATTCATTTCACTGTATCCGTGACGGGACCGAGTTACCAGCTTTTCTCCGTCTGAATCCCTCCTGGTGCATCCGTCCTAACTTGAGATTTCAAATGTCCTTACGATTCTGGAATCAGCCTCGGCGAATTTCTCTTCGCACTCCTCTCTTCCGGACCTTGGCCGAGTCCCTGGAAGAACGCCTGCTCCTCACCTACGACCCCACTTCGACCGAACAACTCTTCCTGTATGACACGAATCGGGTCCGCGTCGATCCGCAAGGGGAACTGAGCTACCTCTTTACATCCACCAGCCCGCTCACGTCCCCTGACTCCAACGTCAACGCGGCGATGAGCTACTTCCATGTCGACACGGCGACATTTCTGTCGCAGTGGTCGGCCCTGGTTGCGACCGCCCCGCTCGCCTGGAACGACAACCTCTATAACGCCGCGGTCGGGCACAACGCCGCGATGATCGCCGCCGATACGCAATCGCACCAGGTTGCGGGGGAGAAAAGCCTTGCGGGACGACTGACGGACGCCGGCTACAACTACTCCACCGCCGGGGAAAATGTGTATGCCTATACCTATTCCGAATTCTACGGCCACTCCGGATTTCTGATCGACTGGGGGAACGCAACCCCCGGCCATCGTGACAACATCATGAACTCCGCCTACAAAGAGGTGGGGATCAGCGTCACCCCTGAAAATAACTCGGCCACGGCTGTCGGACCGCTGGTGGTGACCCAGGACTTCGGTGTCCGCTTCGGCGATACCAACCCCGCCTCGTCGGTGTCGTATATAACGACGGGGATTCCGATGGACGTTATGACGCCGGCGAAGGACTCGGAAATGTGACCGTCACCGTCACGGGAGCGAACGGCACCTTCTCGACCACCACATTGACCGCCGGAGGCTGGCAGATCCAGGTTCCCGCCGGCACGTACAAGGTCGCCGTCTCAGGTGGAGCCTACTCCGGTCCCACGGAACTCACCGTCACGGTGTCGACTGCCAGCAAGGAAGTCGACTTCCTCTCCGGCGTGCGCGGCGGCTATGTCAACTTTTCTCGCGTCCTCCCTCCCACGGAAGGGATCGGCGTCGTTCGTACTGGCCAGTTCTATATCGATTCCAATGTCAATCGCGTCTGGAACGGCAACGGGCGCGGGGACACTTATTTCCGCTTCGGAAACAGCTCCGACATCCCCATCGTGGGGGACTGGAATGGCGACGGGTACGACGAGACCGGCGTCTTCCGCAACGGAGAATGGTATCTCGACAAAAACGGCGATGGCATCTGGAACGCCGGGGATCAATACTACAACTTCGGCATGGCGGGCGATAAGCCGGTGATCGGTGACTGGAACGGCAGCGGCATCGACAAGATCGGCATCGTTCGCGGCGGTGTCTGGTATCTCGACACCAACGGCAACGGAGTTTGGAACGGTCCCGGCGGCGGAGACACCATCGCTTACTTCGGTCTCTCGACCGATACCCCGATCATCGGGGACTGGAACGGGGACCGCATCGATGACATCGGTGTCGTCCGAAACGCAGGCTGGTATCTCGATGCCAATGGCAACCGCTCCTGGGACGGTACGGACACCTACTTCAACTTCGGCAACGCCAGCGATCTCCCCGTCATCGGCGATTGGAACAACGATGGTCGGGATGAAATCGGCATCCTGCGGGCCGGATGGTGGTATCTCGATCAGAACAATAGCCACACCTGGGATGTCGGCGACCTCCTCGTCAATTTTGGAACGACGGGAGATCTTCCTTTAGCCGGACGCTGGAAGAGTGCCACCAGTTCCTCCAGCGCGGCGGGAATTCAGATCGTCGCGGCCGATCCGGACTCCACGGGCGGAAATACCACCACCGGTATCACCGCGAATCAACTTGCGATCCCTCAAGCCCCGTCCGGCATCACGATTTCGAACACTGAGGGCGCACCACCCTTGGGGATAGGCAACAGTGCCTCTTCATCCACCTCAGGCGATGACCACGATCTCTCGCTCCTCGACCTGGTTTTCGGCGCGAGCGCATTTGAGTCTGTCCTGAATTGAGCTGATCCATTCTCATATTGGATTGTCTACGCTTATCTGTCAGGTGTCTTGGGGGCATGCCTACATCGCAAAGCAGGGTAGGCATGTGCGCGTTTACTCCGTTCCATATCCGCCAATTTCCACACCCACCGAGCGGTTGGTCCGCCCAAATAAAAAACCCCGGCGGTTTCGCCGGGGTTCGTTTTGTGAAGCGTGTCGATCAGACGCTGCGGAAAAACTCCGCGGCTTCGTCCATGAAATCCCCATCCAGCAGTCGCAACGTCCCCACCGCATCCGCGAGGGGTGCATTCACGATCTTGGTGCCGCGCAGCGCCACCATGCGGCCGAACCGCTTTTCGAGAACGAGGCGGGCGGCGTGAATTCCAAGACGGGTTCCCAGAACGCGGTCGAACGCGCTCGGGGGACCACCCCGCTGCAAGTGTCCCAACGTAACACAGCGGGTTTCAATCCCGGTCCGCTTCTCGATCACCGTCGCCAGATGTTCCCCCACACCCCCCAGACGAACGTGACCGAAGTCATCGACCTCCTTGGAAATGGTCGTCTCGCCGACTTCCGGCAGGCTCACCCCTTCGCTCACAACCACAATGCCATAATGTTTCCCCGCCTTGCGACGGTCCACCAGCAGGTTGCACATATGGTCCATATCGACAGGCTGTTCGGGAACGAGGATGTAATCGGCGGCGGTCGCCATTCCGGCGAACGAGGCAATCCAGCCCGCCTCACGACCCATCGTCTCGACGACCATCACCCGGCGGTGCGATTCCGCGGTCGTCCGCAGGCGGTCGATGGACTCCATGCAGATGTTGATTGCGGTGTCGAAGCCGAACGTGTAATCCGTGCAGCTCAGGTCGTTGTCGATCGTCTTGGGAACGCCAACCGTCGGAAAGTTGTCTTCTTCGTACAGGCGACGGGCCACGCCCAGGGTGTCATCACCGCCGATGGCGACGAGGGCGTCGAATCCCAGTCGCTTGAACGAGGCCAGCAGCTTCTCCACGTCCGCACGGTTCTTGTGCGGGTTCGTCCGGGAAGAACCCAGAATCGTCCCCCCCCGGCTGATGATTTCATCGGTCTCTTTGGGATGCAGCGGAATGGCATTGCCGTTGATCGCGCCGCGCCACCCTTCCAGAATCCCGAAGCATTCCACACCCTGGTTGTGCAACGTCCGGACAACGCCACGAATCACCGCATTCAACGCCGGGCAGTCACCGCCGCCCGTCAACATCGCAACTTTCATTGGTATCCTCTCGCGCTTATGGTACGGCGATCCGCATCGCCGGTCTTTTCTGTATGGAATGTTTACTTCTTGGCGGTGAACGTCCAGGTCCGTTCGATGAACGTGGTGTCCACTTTCCCTTCCGCGAACGCGGGATGTTTGAGGATCTCCTTCGCAATCGGAATCGTCGTCGCGATCCCTTCGATCACGAATTCATCCAGGGCACGAAGCATCGTGGCGATCGCCTGTTCCCGAGTCGGACGATGCACGATCAGCTTGCCGACCAGGGAATCATAATACGGCCCGACCGTGTAGCCTTCGTACACATGCGAATCGAACCGGACGCCGGGGCCGCCGGGAACCCGCAGCTTGGTGATCTTGCCGGGACTTCCCCGGAAACCATTCGCCGGGTCTTCCGCGTTGATCCGCAGCTCGATCGCCGAACCGTTGCAGGGAATGTCTTTCTGCTTCCAGGGAAGTTTTTCGTTGGCGGCGATTTTGATCTGCTGCTGGACGAGGTCGATCCCGGTCACCATTTCCGAGACCGGATGCTCCACCTGGATGCGGGCGTTGACTTCGATGAAATAGAAGTTGTGGTTCTTGTCCAGCAGGAACTCCACCGTCCCGGCGTTGGTGTAGCCCGCCGCCTTAATCAGGCGAACCGCCGCGCCGCAGATCTCTTCGCGGACCTTCTGGGGAAGATTCGGTGCGGGACTTTCTTCCACAAGCTTCTGGTGACGGCGCTGCAGGCTGCAATCCCGCTCCCA
The DNA here is from genome assembly GCA_046349635.1 of Planctomycetales bacterium. GTDB lineage: Bacteria > Planctomycetota > Planctomycetia > Planctomycetales > Planctomycetaceae > JAXMBX01. Next base: position 25,956 of record JAXMBX010000039.1, on the reverse strand, counting down.
GCAGTGCAGCGCATTGCCGTGACGGTCCGCGATGATCTGCACTTCGATATGCCGCGGGTGCTCGATGTATTTTTCGAGATAGACTCCGGCGTTCTTGAATGCGTTTTCCGCTTCTGCGGCCGCCTGCTTGAGGCCCGACTTCAACGCCTCCTCATCGATCGCCACCCGCATCCCCTTGCCGCCACCCCCCGCCGTGGCCTTGATCAGGACCGGGTAACCGATCTCGTTCGCAATCCGGATCGCTTCTTTCTCATCGGTAATGAGTCCCTCGCTGCCGGGGACGGTCGCCACCTTGGCTTCCATCGCCAGTTTCCGGGCGCTGACCTTGTCTCCCAACCGTCCCATCGCCTCGTGAGAAGGCCCGATGAACTCGATCTTGCAGTCCTTGCAGACCTCCGCGAAGTGCGCGTTCTCGGACAGGAAACCGTAGCCGGGATGAATCGCCTGGACGTTCCCGATCTCCGCCGCACTGATGATCCGGTTGATCATCAGGTAACTGTCCACCGCGGCGGGAGGACCGATGCAGAACGCTTCATTGGCGAGAGACAGGTAATGGGCACCCCGGTCCGCCTCACTGAAGACGGCGACGGTTTCGATTCCCATTTCCTTGCAGGCGCGGATGACGCGGAGGGCAATCTCTCCCCGGTTGGCGACTAGCACGCGTTGAAACATGTTGAATGACTCGCAATATGCTGCGGACGGACCTCATCCAGGCCATCCTGATAGAACCGGGTTGGACCTTCAAAACTCAACATGCGGTCTCGGTGAACGGGTCGTGCGAGCGAGGAATTCGCGCCACCGTTGATGATCGGGGACGTTTTCCCCAACACGACTCGTTCCTCAATCGCTCGTCGGAAGCCTCGCGAGAACACAATCAGCCCGGCTTCACGCGAAACAACACCTGGCCGAACTCGACCGCATCTCCATTGCTGACGCACACTTCGGTGACCGTTCCTTCGACGTCGGCGGTGATTTGATTATAGACCTTCATCGCCTCGACCAGGCAGACGACTGTGTCCCGTTTGACCTTGGAGCCGACTTTGACGAACGGCTCATCATCGGGGTTGGCCGCGGCGTAAAAGGTTCCCAATGTCGGGCTTTTCACCGGCGTGCCGGAGTCCGCAGCAGCGGCGGCGCCAGCCGGGGCTGCACTCGGAGCCGCGGCAGCCGGCGGGGCTGTCGGAAACACCGGGGGGGCAGCCGGGGGATAAGGGTAGGCCGGCATCATCGGCGCGGCGGCCTGAATTTTCCGACGTAGACGACAACGTTGATCTCCTTTCTGGAGATCAACTTCGTTCAGGTCGTGTTCTTCCATCATCCGGATCAGCTCGCGCAGCTTCTCCAGATCAAAAGGGTTCGAAGGGTTATTTTTTTCTGACATGAATGTTCACTGCAGGAGAAAAATGAACCGGGGCCTGTCGAGAACCGGACTACGACAGGAATGGATGGATCGGGTCTGACTACCCTCGCCAAAACGAGGGGCACGGACATCCCAATCCGGCGGAAATCTTAGCAAAACAGACAGTTTGCGAACACCCAGCGGGGTGGAGGGGAACTTTGCGAACCCAAAACTGTGGACTTCATTCCAGAAAACAGGACTCCAGATCCTTCGGCACGCTCGTCAGCACCTCGTAACCATCCTTGGTAACCAGGACATCATCCTCAATCCGAACCCCGCCCCACTTCGGAATATAAATCCCAGGCTCAGCCGTAACCACCATCCCCACCTTGAGTTCGGTATTGGCCGCCGGACTCAGACGCGGCCCTTCATGGATATCCAGACCAATCCCGTGTCCCAACGAATGGGTGAAATACTTCCCATAACCCGCCTCTTCAATGACAGACCGCGCAACCTGATCCACCTCGCGCCCCGAGATCCCCGGCCGAATCGCCTCGATTGCCTTCACCTGCGCAGACCTTACGATTTCGTAAACTTTCTCAAATTTGCTGGTCCGCTTCCCTGTGACCAGGACTCGAGTCAGGTCGCTTTTGTACCCCGTCGGTCCATCCGCCCCCCAATCCACCAGGACGAATTCATCGTCCGCGATCCGGGTCTCTGTCGGCCGGGCATGCGGTAAAGCCGCCCGCGCCCCGACAGCCACGATCGTCTCGAACGAAGCCCCTTTCGCCCCGAACCGTCGCATCGCATGTTCCAGGTCAAACGCCACTTCCCGCTCCGTCAGTTGCGGCAGCAGGTTGGCTTTCAGTGTCCCAAATCCTTTTTCCGCCTGCCGGATCGCCTCGCGAATCGCCGCGATCTCCTCGGCGTCCTTGATCTCCCGCAACTCCTCCACCAGCGGCGGCAACGGGACGAACTCCACCCCTTCGCAGCCGCTACGAAAAGCCTCAAACGCATCCACCGTCAGATAATGGCTCTCGAACCCGACTTCCGTGACCCGTGATTTTTTCAGAATTTGCGCAACGGCCTGCTTCATCCCCACGCTCGTCGGACGGATGAACACCTCTAGATCGGGACACTCCTGCTCAATCTGTGTCGTGAACCGCCCATCGCTGATCAGGATGGTATTGTCACGCGTTAATAAGAGGTAGCTGTCCTCTCCCGTGAACCCGGTCAGGTAGCGCACATTGGTTGGATTGGTAATGAGTTCCGCCCCGAGCCCTTTCCCTTTGAGGGCCTGGCGGAGTTTTTGACGGCGGGGGGCACTGCGATCGGTCACGGAGATCTCCTGAGAGGCGGGGCAAACTTGGAGGAATCGCCATGATAACGGGGATCGAAATCCGGCGAAACGGCGCTTTTCAGGGACTGAAACCCCGCGGAAAATCGTCTCGTCGCAATCCGCGGTGTCGATTATAGTCTCCCCGATTCAGCCCCGGTTCGTTGGTAGCGAGGAGTCGAAAATGGTCCGCAGCGTCACCAAAAATCCGTTTCCGTCGCGCCCGCTGTTGTTAATCGCATTGCTGGCTGCCGCTCTTAGTCCGCATCTCCTCGCCCAGCCGAAACCGACGGACAAACCTCGTCCGCAAACCGCGATCAAGCCGACACAGGTCCTGGTGCGCGTCGATGGCGTGGGCATCACGCAGGGGGATTTGCAGCGGATGTATCTCACCCGGGGCGTCCCCGAAAGCATGCAGGAAAACGTCCGGGAACAGATGCTCGCACAACTCATCGATGCCAGGCTGATGCAGCGTTTTCTCGCCCTGCAGAAGATCGACGTCGATAAAAAGGAACTGGAAGCCCGCGTTCAGAAAACGGAGGAACTGGTCAAGCGTCGTAGCGGAGGCCAGAAGACGCTCGCCGATCTCGGATACACCACCAAGTCGATCCGCGACGATCTCTCCTTGCCGATGGCCTGGAAGATTTATGCGCAAAAAACCGTCACGGATGACCAGATCCGAAAATACTTCGACGAACACAAACCCGAACTGGATGGGACTCAACTCCGGGTCAGCCACATCCTGATCAAAGCCAACGTTGGGGACTCCGAAGAAAAACTGCAGGCTGCTGAAAAGAAACTCGCCGGAATTCGCCAGGAGATCGAAGACAAGAAACTCAGTTTCGAGGCGGCCGCGGCGAAGTATTCAGAAGCCCCCAGCAAGGAGCAGGGAGGGGACATCGGCCTGCTCACCTGGGAAGGAAAAATGCCCGAAGCCTTCAGCAAGGAAGCCTTCGCTCTGAAGGTGGGGGAAGTCAGCCAGCCGTTCCGGACCCACTTCGGCTACCACCTCGCTCTGGTCAAGGAGCGGATTCCCGGCGACTTGAGCCTCGAAGACGCACGGCGGGAAGTGTTGCAGCGGTTGACGCAGCAACTCTGGGAGCAAAAGCTCTCCGAACTCCGTCAGACCGCCAAGATCGAACCGGTGAAGTCGTAACGGTCGTCTGAAAAAAACCGAACTAAAAAAACGCGGCCGGGCCCACCAGGACTCAGCCGCGATTTCTATTTTCAGGTTCGAAGAAGCTTTCCGCTTACTTCTTCTCTTCCTTCTTCTCTTCTTTCTTTTCTTCCTTGGCGCGCTTCAGGACGCTCAGCGTGTATCCGCTGCCGGACTTCGATTCGAACGCCTTGGGGAGTTCTTTTTCGCCGTTCTTGTTATGGCAGATCCGCTGTTCCTTGTCGTCGATCTCATAAATACCGACGAAGTTCTGTTCATCGCCATCGTTGGTTTTGAACGTCATTTCCAGCGTCTTGGGTTTGGCAGCCGGATCGATCTTGATGGACCCCGAAGCCAGTTCAAAATTGTCCACTTCCACAACAAACTTGCCGTCATCCGTGTAAATGACCCGCAGTTCAGTTCTGGATCCGGTCGATTTCCTTTCACCGTTTCGCATCATGGAGACAAACTCCCACTTGCCGGTGAATTTCTTCAGCTCTTTCTTAACGGCGTCCGCTTTCTTGTCGGCAGAAGCATCAGCGGCCAGCGACAGGCTGACCGCGGATAAGGCGGCAAAACAGAACAGCAGCGACGCGGAACGAACGAATTTCATGGATGACTCTCCTCGCAGATGAAAGCAGGATGGGGAAACAGGATTGCCGTGGATGACGGGCAGGAATTCCGTGCGAAGTTCTGAAACGCATCGGGGCAGAGAACATACCGCCCGACACGAACACCGGTTTCGGGAGATTCCTTCCCCCGGGAAGATTGCGGACCAAAGTCAGGCTCGGGCCTTATTTCGTGCCGCTGATAATCTCAAGACACTTCTCGACATACCACGTGACCACCCCTCCCGCGAGGTAATTCGTGGCCAGTCCGAGCATGAGCAGCATCAGGATCAAAATCATGACCAGCGCCCGCCCGGACCAGATATGCACATCATGAATCTGTGCGATCGGATCGCTCTCGATACGCCCGGTCTGGAGCGGAGGCTTCTCCAGGTTGTACTGGATGCTCGCCTTCTCCTGGGGAGAAAGAGATTTCGAGTCTTCGAGATTGGACGAATCCATGAGCAACCTCTTGCAACCTGTGCGAACAAATCTCCAGGCGTCAGTCCCGGCCCGGTGACCAATCCGCTTGACCTGTATTTCAACAGCGAAAAATTGAAACCGCAAGCAGTTACGACGGAATTCACCGGATTGAATCCCACCTCATCACAGGCGCGTAGGTATATTTCAACAGATCGCGCTAACCTCCTGCCGGTGAATAGACTCGAAAATCCCGGCTTAAGAACGTTCGGTTTTGGGTAAAAACCGCTGAAAAGCATCCGGATTGCTGAAAAGTGACTCCAGCGCATATACTAAGTGGTTCGCGGGCGGAAGTGATTCGGAGGCTGGACCTGCCTTCGCCTCGCCCGACATAACGCATTGAAGTCGAATCAGTTAACCATCAACGACAGGTATCAGGACGTGGCTGAGGGGCCGTTTTATCTGGGGGTGGATGTTGGCGGGACCAACATCAAGGTCGGAGTCGTCGACGAACAGGGACAATCCCTCTCCAAAGTCAGCGCGCCCACCCATGCCGAGCGAGGCGCGGATGCAGGTGTCGAGACGATTGCCAGGCTCTCCCAGCAGGCGGTTCAAGCCGCGGGCTTGAAGCTGACGGACATGAAAGGAGTGGGGGTCGCCACTCCGGGAACGATGGACCTGCCGACCGGGATGCTCCTCGATCCTCCGAACCTCGGCTGGAAAGACTATCCCATCCGCGATCGGGTCGGAGAAAAGCTGCAACTTCCCGCGGTTCTGCAGAACGATGCCAACGCCGCCGCCTACGGAGAGTTCTGGGCGGGAGCCGCCAAGCATGTCCCCAGCCTCGTCTTCTGGACGCTGGGAACGGGGATCGGATGCGGCATCATCGTGCACGATATGATCATTGAAGGACAGCACTCCCACGGCGCGGAATGCGGCCACATGATCGTGCAGATGGACGGAGGCCGGCTCTGCGGCACGGGACAGTATGGAACCCTCGAAGCCTATGCGGGAGGAAAGTCGCTCGTCATGCGCTGCGAAGAAGCCCTCGACACAGGCGTCTCTTCCAAAATTCGAACACATCTCGATGCCGGAGAAGAACTGACGCCGCTGTTGATCGCCCGTTGTGCCGAAGAGAATGATGAACTGTCGGAAGAGTTAATCATGCAGACGGCCCGTTATATGGGGGTCGGTACCACCACCTTGATGCATACCATTGACCCGGCCATGGTCCTCCTGGGGGGGGCCATGACGTTCGGGCGGAATGAAACCGCGCTGGGACGACGGTTCCTCGCCGAGATTCAGAAGGAAGTCCACAAACGGGCCTTTCCGGTCCCGGCCGCGAAAACCATCATCGACTACGCCTCACTCGGTGGAGACGCGGGCTACATCGGAGCCGCCGGCTGTGCCCGGCAGAAATTTGGAAAAAACTAGATTCCCACATCAACCGATGGCCGGGAATTGCACTTGAGCCTTAACGACGGAAGTAACAGGGCATGGACCCTCGACTGATTCGAAATTTCTCGATCGTGGCCCACATCGACCACGGCAAAAGCACGCTGGCAGACCAACTGCTGCTCAAGACCGGCGCGATCACGCAGCGCGAATTCCGGGAACAGCTCCTCGACGACCTCGACGTCGAACGGGAACGCGGAATCACCGTCAAGGCCCGCACCGTCGCCATCTACCACAAGTACAAGGGGGAATCCTACGAACTGAACCTCGTCGATACCCCCGGCCATGTCGACTTCCATTACGAAGTCTCCCGCAGCCTCGCGGCGTGCGAAGGAGCGCTGCTCCTCGTGGATGCGTTTCAGGGGGTCCAGGCGCAGACCGTCGCGAATGCCTACGCCGCGATCAACGCCGACCTGACGATCATTCCCGTCGTCAACAAGATCGATCTCCCCGTCATCCGTGTCGAGGAAGTCCTGGAGGAAGTGGAAAACGTCCTGGGACTCGACCCGAACGAAGCCATCAAGGTGAGCGGCAAGACAGGCCAGAACGTCGAAGCAGTCCTCGACGCCATCGTCGAACGCATTCCCTGCCCGAAAGGGAAAGCGGATGATCCGGTCCGCGCCCTCATCTTCGACAGCAAGTACGACACGTTCCGCGGTGTGCTGGTCTATGTCCGCGTGATGGACGGAGTCATCACCAAGGGGCAGAAGATCAAGTTCATGAAGGGGGGAACGACGCACGAACTCCTCGACGTCGGGCAGTTCCGCCCGGACATGGTCCCCTGCGAATCTCTCGGCCCGGGGCAGGTCGGTTATCTCGTCGCGGGGATCAAGCAACTCGGCAACGTCCACGTCGGAGATACCGTCACCGATGCCCTCCGCCCCGCGGCGCAGCCATTGCCCGGTTACCAGGTGCCGCAGCAGATGGTGTTCTGCGGCATGTATCCTATTGAGGCAACCGACTTCGAGAAGCTCCGCGAAGAGCTGCAGAAGATGAGCCTCAACGATGCCAGCTTCAGCTTCTTCCCCGAGACCAGCGATGCACTGGGTTTCGGCTTCCGCTGCGGATTCCTCGGCATGCTCCACATGGAGATCATCCAGCAGCGGCTGGAGAAAGAAGCGGAAATCGACCTGATCCAGACCGCTCCCAACGTCACCTACGAACTCCTGCTGAAGACGGGGGAAGTCAAGCGGGTCGACAATCCCCAGGACGTCCCCGACGACGGCACCGTGGATGAATTCCGCGAACCGATCGCCAAGGTCAATTTCATCCTCCCCTCGGATAACATCGGGCCGATCATGGAACTCTGCGCCAATCGGCGGGGAGTCTACAAGAACACCGAATACATGGGCCCCAACCGCGCCCAACTGGTCTACGAACTCCCGCTCGGCGAAGTCATCTACGACATGCACGACAAGCTGAAGAGCATCACCCGCGGCTACGGCACGATGGATTATGACGTCATTGGGTTCCGCGCCGCGGACCTGGTCAAGCTCGATGTCCTCGTGAAGGGCAACCGCGTCGACGCCCTGTCGACGATCGTGCATCGTTCCTCCGCGGAACGCCGCGGCCGGGCGCTGGTGAAACGCCTCAAGGGAGAAATCTCCAAGCATCAGTTCGAAATCGCCCTGCAGGCGGCGATCGGCAGCCGGGTCATCGCCCGCGAAACGATCTCCGCCATGCGGAAAAACGTGACCGCGAAATGCTACGGCGGTGATATCACCCGCAAACGGAAACTGCTCGCCAAGCAGCGCGAGGGTAAGAAACGGATGCGGCAATTCGGCGAGGTGGAAATTCCGCAGAAGGCCTTCCTCTCCGTCCTGGAAGTGAGCGACGAATAAGGTTCCCGCACGTCGGGAAACTGGTCTTGGGCACGTGAACGGGATTGCAGCAACATGCATCTGCCTGAAGCGAGTTCAACACCTGAAACCCCGGCACCCCACCCCGCAAATCCCCGGGGGAAGACAGCATCTCTTCCGCCGGAAAGCGTGGGACGGCAGATGGTGGAATTCATCGCCTGCCTCTGCATCGCCGTCTGCGTCTTCAAGGCCTTCGCCGCCGAAGGCTACATGATCTCCACCGGCTCGATGGCCCCCACGCTCCTCGGAGTCCATCGGCTGGTCACCTGCCCCAGTTGCAAATATTCCTTCCCCGTCGGGGATTCCCACGCCCGCTTCGCTCCGCTGGCCTTGTGCCCCAACTGCACGCAAACCGGCATCCAGACCAAAGACCTGCAGCGCAACGATGGCGACCAGTTGCTCGTCAACCGGGTCGCATTTGAGTTCCGGGATCCGGAGCGCTGGGAAGTCGTCACCTTTCGAAACCCCCGCAAGCCCACGGAAGCGTATGTCAAACGCCTGATCGGGCTTCCCGGTGAAACGGTTGAGATTGAGCGGGGAGACATCCTGATCGACGGCGAAGTGCAGCGCAAAAGTTTTGAGAAACAACGCGCAATCCGCCTCCCGGTACACGATATTGCCTTCCAACCCAAGATTGAAAAGGGAGATCTTCCGTGGGAGCCGCGCTGGGCGGGAGAGCCCCACTGGAAGCGGACCGAAACCGGTTTTGAACTGGAGGCTTCTCCCGGGGAAAAATCCGCTCCGCTCCGTACCTTGCAGTACCATCACTGGATTCGCGCGGGGGGACGCTACAACACCGAGCAGGCGCTCGTAAAACTTCCGCAGGGAATTTCCCTGTCCGAGGCCGGTTTCCTGACGGTCGGCTATTCGCCGATGACGAAGAAACTGGAATGCCGGGGAGCCATGTCGGAACAGGATCGGGACCGGTTGCTGGCATTGTCCGGCGATGCGGAGTTTCAGGCCGCAATCAAGGATCTATTTCGCAGTTCGCATTTGCATCCGGTGGGAGACTTGTGCGCGTATAACGCCCCTGACGGAGCCGCCCAGTATGCAGTCCCCGACTTGATGCTCGAACTGCAGATTGAAAATCCCACAGGGACCGGTCTCTGCCGCATCCTCATCGACTCGGGCCGGGGAGAGTACGGCGTGGAACTGGACTACGACCGGCACGAAGTGCGACTGGTAAAACAGGGAGTCAAAGATCCCCTTCGCGCAGCCCCGTTTCTCCCCGGTGATTCCCCAGAGGGTACACTGCTGGAGTTTTCGGTATTTGATCGCCAGGCGGGTGTCGCAGTGAATCGACAGGAACCATTTCCCGCCTGGCCGTTTCCGAAAGAAGAAACCCAGTTCTTCGCCACTCGCACTCCCGCCCGGATTGAGGCGAAGGGCGCAAAATTCAGAATTTCGAAACTGAGGTTGTTCCGGGATGTGTATTACACCCAGGATCGCAACGATCGGGGAAAGAAATACAAACTGCAGAACCGCCCGGAACGACAGGAATACTTCATGCTCGGGGATAACAGCCCCGTCTCGGTGGATAGCCGATTCTGGAATCCGAGCCAGATGGCCGTACGCAAAGACTTCATGGGCAAGCCTTTTGTGGTGCATCTCCCCGCACGCAATCGACGCTTGAACCTGTGGGGGCTGGAACTGCAGATCCGGATACCTGATTTTTCCCAGATGCGTTATATTCGCTGATCTGTCCCCGACAAGCGGGATGACTTTCTTTCGCCAGGAGTCGGAACGAAATGCCTTCAGACAAAATCGACGACAGCACCGCAGACGCCCTGGAGCAGATCAAGGCTGAAGGGATGAAGATCGCCAGGCGACAACCCGCGGCTTCGCTCGCCAGGAGCCAGGCCAAGCAGGAGAGTCATCGCGACACGGTCGAAGGTTTCGTCATCGCCTTTATCCTCGCGTTCCTGTTCCGGACGTTTGTCGCGGAGGCGTTCGTCATTCCGACTGGATCGATGGCGGAAACTCTCTACGGCCGTCACAAGGACGTCGTCTGCCAGAAATGCAGCTCCCGGTTCCGGGTCGGGGCCAGCGAAGAAGTGGACCGCGTCTGGCAATCGACCTACACCGAAGAATACCGCCTGCAGTATGCCTCCTGCCCCAACTGCCGATTCCAGCAGAAAATTTATAAGGATCTGGCGTTCAAGGGGGATCGGATCCTCGTCAACAAGTTCCCCTACGAGTTCGGCGATCCTGAGCGCTTCGACGTGGTCGTGTTCAAGTTTCCGGAAGATCCCAAGACAAACTACATCAAACGGCTGATCGGCCTGCCGAACGAAATCGTCACGCTGTTGCGCGGCGACGTTTATTATCGCTCCAAGGGGGACGCCCCTCTCAAGATCGCCCGCAAGCCCTACCACAAACAGCAGGAACTGCAGGTCCTGGTCTATGACAACGACAAGCCTGCGCGGGAACTCCTGGCGATGAACTGGCCGGAACGCTGGGCTGCCGAGCAAGCTAAGGGAGCGCGCGGCGGAGACAAGACCCAGTGGCAGTTGGATCCCCAATCCCGCGTCTTCACGATCAACAACTCCGATGACCTCAAGTGGATTCGCTATCGGCATTACGTTCCCACCAGCGGGGACTGGGAACAGGCCCGGGGGAAACGCCCCTTCGATACCAAACCCGAACCGATCCTCATCGGGGACTTCTGCAGCTATAACAGCGGCGAAACCACCGGCGGCAACATCGCCCAGGGAGACGGCGATGACGTCGGCCAGTTCTGGGTCGGTGACCTCACCCTCTCCTGTGAAGCGCAGGTCGAAGTCCCCAATGGCGAAATGATCCTGGAACTCGTGGAAGGCTCCCGACGCTATCGTTGCGGTATCAACCTGCAGACCGGCCTCGCGCGAATTGCCTATCTGGATAAAACCCTGAAAGACTCCCAGGGAAATCTGGAAACGGTCGAAATTGCCGAGGGAGAAACATCCCTCAAGCAGGCGGGCAACTATCGCCTGTGCTTCGCCAATGTCGATGACCGCTTGACCCTCTGGGTGGATGGAAAACCGATTCAGTGGAAGCGGGGAAACAAGTCGGTCGACGGGTCTTATGACTTCCCTCCCTTGACGGGTCCGCACGAGCCCACGCAGGATGATCTCTCGCCCGTCGGCATTGCGGCCAAGGGGACGCGGGTGAAGGTCAGCCACCTGCTGCTGCAGCGGGATATCTACTACACCGACGCCGTCCTGAGCGACATGGCCCGCAACTGGCGGGAACTTCTCAAATCGCCCGAGCGCTATGCCTCCTTTGCGAAATCGGAGAAGCAGCAGGAATTCGGCATGGCTCCGGATGAGTTCTTTGTCCTGGGGGACAACAGCCCTCGCAGTCTCGACAGCCGCTTGTGGCGCGCCCGGGCCATCCGCCCCCATGCCGTCCCTCGCGAGCTGATGGTCGGCAAGGCGTTCTTCGTCTACTGGCCTCACGGCGTGCCGTTCCTGAACAACGGCAACGGCTATGCCCCCGACTTCTGGCCGTTCAACGTCTTCTGCTATCACCAGAAAAACGTCGGAGGTCAGGTGGTCCTGTCGAACGACTATCCTTCGATGACGGTTCCGTTCTATCCCCAGTTCGACCGCATGCGCCGCATCCACTAGTGGAACACCCGACAAAATGCGGTTAGTGACCAGGCTGGATCTGCAACTTTCGGCAAGTCACCCTTCGTCCAGAGCATTTTGTCAAAGAAATCAGTGCTTCGGTGGAAGCAGTTCGATCCCATAGCGGGGTGCAACAGCGAGCAGCTTTTCGATCTCCGCTTTCGTCGGAGGTGAGACCGTCATCCCGGGACTCGCTTCGCTCCCGATCTCTAAAAACATCTCTTCGATCCCTGCCGGGGCGACGGTGATGATCATCCGCGCGGGGCGATCCGTTTCATTCTTGAACGCATGCGGCGTACCGATCGGCATGTTGGCAAACATCCCAGCCGTTGCCACGATCCGGTCCTCGCCGATCTGAAACGTGATCTCCCCTTCCAGGATAAAGAACCCCTCTTCCTCCCGGCGATGAATGTGAGGAGGGGGTCCGCCGCCGGGAAATACCGTGGCTTCCAATTGGGCATACTTCCCGTCGGTCTCTTTGCCCGTGGCCAGAAACCGGTACAGGTCTCCCACAACTGCCACCGTCCGACCGGCATTCGTGTCTTTCAATGTCGCTATGCGTGTCGCCATTTATTTCTTCTCCGTTTTCAAAGGATGTTTCTGAAAAAACTCCCACATCAGGTCATTGGCGGAAATATCGAGCGTCGATTTCCCGATGAACCCCGCCATCGGTTTCTGACCCGGCCAGGTATGCCCCCCCTTGTCGACCACAAACAGGATCACCTCCGCACCCTCTCTCTCATCCCGCGGCGGATAACACTTCCGCGTCACCTTCGCTCCGTCCTGGTCGGTGTCGGGGAATTCCTTCACTTCCGCGTCGCTGCTGCAGTGATTCGCACGAATGACCGCCTCCATCGTCTCCGGCACTGTTTTCACCCTCACGAATTTCCGGGACCTCCGCCGTTCCGAATCGAATGCGACAAACGTATCCTCCGTTCCGTGGAAGTGCATCACCGGCACTCCCCGCTTGGGCTGATAGTCCGGTACAGCCAATGTCCCGGCGACCGGTGCAATCGCCGCTATCCGCTCGGACATTTCATTCGCCAGCCGGTAACACATCATTCCCCCGTTGGACATCCCCGTCACGAAGATCCGCTTCGTGTCGATATTCAGGCATTTTTCCAGGTCGTCCAACAGCAGGCGGATGAACTTCACATCATCGACGGTGCTCGGACGCCCCCCGGCATTCCACACCTGCAGCGGACCGATCCCCGTCCCGTTGGGATAAGCCGCGATGAACCCCGCCGCGTCCGACTTCTTATTCATCCCCGTGAATCGAACGGTAATCAGATCATTGGTTCCCGCTCCATGCAGAATCAGCACCAAGGGCGTCGGCTTGCGCGAATCATATGTCGCGGGGACGTGCACCAGGCAGGTTCGATCCCGATCATCCACCGACAGATGCCGCGTATGATCACCCGATCCAAGTTCCGGGGCAGACAAAACGATGGTTAAGACCCAGGCGATTGAACTCACAAGACCTTTCCTCCCTGTTTTATCTACGCCATAAATGGTACCGCACATCCCCGCATCAAATCCCCGCGCCTGTGGGAATCGTACGCACTCTTTGCCGCAAACCTCGTTTCCTGTTACTCTAAGCAGTCGCTTTTCATTTCACACCAGGAGCTTCTGCGATGGCCAAGAACAAGGATCGGAAAAAGAAGGAACGGGAACAACGGGTCGCCCAGAAAAAACTGGCCGAAACCGCCCAGCGCAAGGAGATCGAGAAAAAATCCGGCGTCTCCAAAGAAGCCGCGAAAAAGGCCCCCGTCAAAACGTTCGGCGTCCCGAAGCAAACCACCGTGGTCAACCCGACCACCAAAACATTCGCCCACCGCAAAACCGGCCCGTAATAGCGAGTTCCCTCACTTTCCGTTCGACGGTGTCTCGCTCATTTCAAACCGCAGCGTTCCGCCGTCAGCAATTTCCGAATGCTGTAGCCAGCGGCGGTCAATCGGTTTGTCGTTCAGCCAGACCTGCTTGATGTACGGATGCGCGGCGTCAGCGGGTTCTGCGATAACCGTCAGCCGCTTCCCTTTCAAGTCGATCTCCGTCCGCTTCCAGAGCGGACTCGTCAGTTGATAGCGGTCCGTCCCCGCCGTCGGATACAGTCCCGCTGAAGCAAGCACGTACCACGCGGAGAGCGTCCCCCCGTCGTCGTTCCCATCCACCCCGTTTTCCTGGTCCCCATATTTCTGCTCCAGGATCCAGCGAACCCATTTCTGGGTCAGGTCAGGGCGCCCGGCGGCGTTGAACAGGAACGCCGCGTAGATATCCGGTTGGTTCCCGTGCCAGTAGTAAGCATTGGGGTTGATGCTCACCCCCGGCGGTGACTCCTCGAAGAATTTCTCCAGCTCTTGCACGAAGTATTCCCGGGATTTGAACAGCGCGACCAGTCCCTCCGCATCGTGCGGCACCGCCCACCGCCACTGCAGCGCGGACCCTTCCACATACGCATGCGTGTACTTCCCCTGGAAATCGAGATACGTCAGCAGCATCGGGTTGAAGTCGGGAGAGAATTTCCCCTGCGCATCGCGGGGATGAAAGTATTGCGTCTCCGGATTCCACAGGTTGCGGTAATACTTCGAGTGTTCCTCGAACATCGCCGCGTCTTCGCGATGCCCCAGCGCCGCAGCCAGCTTCGCGACCGCGGAATCGGAATAGCAATACTCCAGCGTGCTCGCGACTGACTTCTTCATCAGGTCCGAGGGACAGTACCGGTATTTCAGGTACAGATCGATACCTGCTCGTCCCGAGAAACGGGAATTGACCGTCGGCCCCAGCGCCGTCTTCTTCATCGCCTGATACGCCGTCTCCGCGTCGAAATCTCGAATCCCCTTCAGCCACGATTCCGCGACAACCATGTCCGCAGGCGTCCCGAACAGCGAAGTGCTGTAGCCGTTCCCCGAAGGCCACCGGGGCAGATATCCCCCCTGCTCCGCCATCTTGACCAGTGAAACGAGCATATCCCGCTGTTCTCCGCGGGCCATCAGGTTGTACAGCGGGTGCGTGGTTCTGAACGTGTCCCACAGCGACATATCCGTGTAGTAATTGAACCCCTCCGCTCGATGCACCTGCTTATCAAATCCAAAGTAATCACCGTTGACGTCGTTGAAAATCGTCGGCATCAGGCAGGAGTGATACAACGATGTGTAATAAATCGTCCGCTGTTTGTCGGTCCCCCCCTCAATCCGCATCCGCCCCAGCATTTCCTCCCAGGCGGATTTGGCAGCCGTCAGAATCTCGTCGAAACTCTTGCTCTCCGCTTCGGCTTTCAGATTCTCGCGCGCATTCGCGATGCTGACATACGAGAGCGCCAGCTTGACTTCCACCTGGTTGGGCTGAGAGGAAGCAAAACCGAGACCGGCGTTCAGGTCATCATGCTTCCCTTCACTCTGGTCCTTGGCGAATTTGTCCCCGGCCCAGATTCCGAACTTCTCAAACGGCCGGTTGAACTTCGCGATGAAGTAAACCTTGATCCCACCATACCGCTTGGAGAATGTCCCAAATGTCTCGACCGAACCTTCAATCTCCTGCCGATCGGGAAGAATACGAACCTCGCCGGCCTTGGAAGTTCCCTTTCCCAGCACGCTGGTCACATTCAACACCAGGTACGGCGCCTGCTGGTCTGCAAACGTGTAACGGTGCACCCCTACGCGCTGCGTCGCGGTGAACTCTGCCGTCACTCCCGAAGCCGGAAGCGCAACGCCGTAGTACCCGGGGAACGCAACTTCATCCTGATGCGAATAGGACACAGCCAGCTTCCGCGGATGTTTGCCGACCGCCGCATCAGAAGTCGGGAATACTAAAAAATTCCCTCCGTCGGTCGCCCCGGTTCCGCTCAATCGCGTGTGACTGAAACCGATGATCTTCGAATCAGAGTAAAAATACCCCGACGTACTGCTCGCTTTGGTCCCGAACAGGGACATCGTATCCGGCCCGAGCCGGACCATTCCAAACGGCACGGATGCCGCCGGCGAAAGCATCCCGCAGAGATGGGCCTTTCCCCCCGTTCCGATCATCACGTTGACGTGTTTCCCCAGTTCCCCCGGCTGCACGCTCTTCGGCAGGACTTGTGGACCGGCCGACAGAACCGTGGGAACCAGAAACAGGACGAATGAACGGACTCCGAAGGACTGCAGCCAAGCGAACATGGTGAATTCTCAATAGGGGGCTTGAACAAGTGACTTCATTTTCTGACTCTACAAATATTGCAGGAGTCCAACGAGCTGAGCAAAGCTGCCCGCCTGAAATCTAGCATAACCGTTACGACGCCACCTAGTTCGGTGCGCGAATCGCCACCCCGATGATTTCATGTCCGGTTAATGTTTCCTTCACCCGGATGACCGATGATGGAAGAGGCTTACGGAACAGGAAACCCGGCGATAAAACCTCTTGCCGCCACCTTCAATCCGTGACCATAATTAAACGTTAACCATTGTCCCTATCAATGGTTCCAAATTTTGAGCTCTTCGTTGCTCCGCAAGGTCTCTCCGATGCTACGAGTCTCTCGCATCTCGTGTTTCCTATTGGCTTGCCTCGTCTTCGCAATCGTCACGCCAGACGTCTCTGCGCAAAGAGGACGCGGAGACTTCCGTCGTTTCATGGAAGGCCGCGGAGGTATGCCGGAGATCCCGAACGGTGGTGCTCAGCCCGCGCAGCCGGCAACTCCTCCCACCCAACCCGCGACCACTCCTGCAGACCCCAACCAGGGGGGTGCGCCGGCTGTTCCTCCCAAGCCCCGTCCCGATCGCCCTGAGCGTCCCGCCAATCCGGAAGAACTCAAGATCCGTCCCGACAAAGATGGCAAGGTGCAGGTCAACTTCCGCGGCCAACCGTGGCAGGACGTTCTCGATTGGGTCGCCGAAATCTCCAAGTGCAGTCTCGACTGGCAGGAAATGCCCGGCGGTTTTCTCAATCTGCAGACGCAACGCAGCTACTCCGTCCCGGAGATTCGGGACATGATCAACCGCCACCTCCTGGACCGCGGCTATTCCATGCTGCAGCAGGGGGAAGTGATCAGCGTCGTGAATCTCAAGAAAGTGGACCCCAGCATGGTCCCCCGCGTGGAACCGGAAGAACTCCTCAAACATCAGCCGTACGAATTCGTGCGGGCTTCCTTCCCTCTCGACTGGTTGATCGCCGAATCCGCTGTGGAAGAACTCAAGCCCATGCTGAGCCCCAACGGCAAGATCACCCCCATGAAGGCCACCAACCGGGTCGAGGTCATGGACTCCGTGGCCAACCTGATCCCCGTCTGGGACATGATCAAAGTCGAGCAATCCAGCCGAGGTAAGGACCGACTGGTCAAGCAATTCAAGCTGAAGCACACCCGCGCCGGCGAAGTCATCGATCTGCTCTACGGCGTCCTGGGGATGGAAAAACCCAGCTCCGGCCAGGAAAACGCCAGCCGAAATCCCCAGGAAATGATGATGCGTCAGCAGATGATGATGCAACAGCAGCAGATGATGCAGCAGCAGGGTGCCGCCGGGATGGCGAATCGTCCCCAGCAGACGAAGGTCACGCTCGTCGTCAACGTCCGCGAAAACAGCATCCTCGCGAGCGCTCCTCCCGACCGGATGGAAGCCATCAAGAACGCCATTGAAATCATCGACGTTCCGACCGGGGGTGGCGGCGAGAATGGCCTCCCCAATCACATCGGCCGCGTCCAGGTCTATCGCATGACGGGTGTCGATCCCGATTCCCTCGTCAAAATGCTGCAGCAGATGGGAACCCTCGATCCGACCACGCAGTTGGAAGTCGACAAGAAGCACAAGGCGATCATTGCCAACGCCACGCCCCCGGATCATGCGATCATCAAGGCCCTGGTGGATCGGCTAGACGGTTCCGGACGCAATTTCGAGGTCCGAAAGCTCCGCCGCCTGCAGGCGGACAGCGCCGCGGGCAGCATTGAGTTCATGTTCGGCACCCCTCAAAAGAAGGACCAGAGCTCACGCCGTCGAGGCTGGGGCTGGGACTGGGGTGGGTACGGCGGCGGTTCCAGTGAAGAACCCAAGGATGAAAGCAAGGAGTTTCGCGTTGAGGCGGATGTCGAAAACAATCGCCTGCTCCTCTATGCCAACGCCCTCGAAATGGAACAGATCGACATCCTTCTGGAAAAGCTCGGGGAAGTCTCCCCGCGCGGCTCCAATCGTCGCGTCCGGGTCATCGAAAACCTGACCGAAGAGGAATACCAGGATCTGGTCCGTAAGCTGCAGAAGAACTGGAAGAACGTCGGACCAAACGAACTTCGCGTGCCGGAGCGTCAGCGTCCTCAGGAAGAGAAGCCCCCCGAACCCAAGGCGAAGCCCGCACCTCCGCCGATTGTCCCCCGGGCACCCGCTGCTAACCTCACTCCCGATGAACCGCGGCAGAAGCGCGATCCGCTCTTCCTGGTTGCCTTGGCGGAAGCGGTCGCGCAGAATGACAACCCCGCCGCAGCTCCCCCCCAGAATCAGCCTCCCGCGGCACCGCAGGAAAACGCACCCCGGCAAGGTGACGAAGAGCGTCCCCGCGAACGGAAGTTTGTCCCCCGCGATCGTCCCCCCATCAATCTCTCCCGCGATCGGAACGGCAATCTGGTCATCACCTCCGATGACATCGAGGCCCTCGACGAAATCGAACGGCTCGCGGAAGAACTCCGACCCGCTCGCCGGGACTGGAAAATCTTCCCCCTGAAGAACAAGAATTCGTCCCCCACTTACATCAAGTGGAACTTGGAGGACTTCTTCAAAGCCCAGGACGACAGCAAGAGCGAATCCGATGATGACTACATGCGGCTGGTACGGTTTCGCACCGTCCGAAAAAGAAAGACGACGGTACCAAGCGTCTCTCCAAGCGGGAAAAGTCACGTTCATCTCGGACACGGATACCCACTCGATCATGGTCGTCGGCGCCGACCCCGCCCAGCTCGCACAGATTGACGAACTGATCTCTCTCTGGGATCAGCCCGAATCCCCCGAATCCAAGACTGTCCGCATCACCAAAGTGTTCCAGATCCGCTATTCAAAAGCGAAGGTCATTTCCGATGCCATCAAGGACGTCTATCGCGACCTGTTGAGTGTGAATGATCCCGCCCTGCAGCAGAACAACCGTCAGGACAACGGTCGTGGCGGCAGCGGTAACGGCGGCATGCCCTCCATTACCTACAACTACGGCGGCATGGGACGCAATAACTCCACCGACAAAAAGCGGGAAGCCGAACCTCCGATCCGCTTCAAAGGGTTGATTTCCCTCGGCGTGGATGAAGTCTCTAACAGTCTCCTCGTCAGCACGACGGAAGGGATCATGGAAGGGATCGGCCAGATGATCAAGTCCCTCGATGACGCCGCCAAACCCATGGCACCCAGCCTGCAAGTCGTCAAACTGAACCGCAACCTCGATGTCACCCTTTTGCAGGATCGCCTCAACAAGGTCTTCGGCAAGCCCGGTGCCAACAATAACAACCCGCAGCAGAATCAGAACCAGCAGCAGAACAACAACAATCCCGGCAATCGTCGCGGCGGTCGCGGTCAAAACGGCGGCGGACCGCAGAATAACGGTGGCGGCGGCGATGAAAACGTCATCGAAAACCTCCAGCAGTAACAAGCGTTGATTGCCACTCTTCCTCTCAGGGTGGCATGCCTACATCGTGCCCTGCGCGATTTTATCTCGGTGCGAAGCAGGGGAGGCATGGGACCGGGTGGCACTGGCCACAAGAGGCGTTCACTTGCACTCGCCCGCAGGGTGCCCTACTTGGCTGCCGGCGTTTCCGGAGCAACCGTCAACTGGTTCTCCACCCGCTTAACCCCTGGTTCCAGCCGGGCCATCAACTCCGCCATCTTCCGCTGTTGTTCCGTCGCGACCTGGCCCCGCATCACAACCACCCCATCCGGTTGTGACTCCACTTTCATGTTCCGAACATAGACCTTCGCCTTCGCATCTGTCGTCAAAACCTTGTTCAGGTCTCGCGTGACAACCTGGGGTTGGACAGAAGCAGTCTCGAAACCCACCTTGTACTGCGGCTGCAGGGGGGGCTTGGTGCGGCTCGCCATCATGTTGTTCTGTTGCTGCCCGTTCTGGCCGAGTTGCTGCAGCATGTTCGCGAAATTCTGCCCGTTGTTGTTATTGTTCCGTCGAGTCGTGTTCGTCCGATTCGTGGTGGTCGCATTGGTACCCCCGGCGGCATTCGCACCGATGATACGCTGTCCGGTGCTGGAACCGACCATCCCCGTCCCCGTACGCAACTGGTTGGGATCGGTGGTGATGTTCATGCTTCGGCCGGTGGCGGTGCGGGTGTTCGAGTTCCCTTGGAAGATGTTGCTCATCGTGGTCGCTGAGCCCGCTCGGAAATTCGAATACGAACCGTACGAGTTACCGACGGACCCACCCACGCTGTTCGCGCTCGTTTGCGCCTGAACAAAACTCTGCCCATTCTGAAGAGCCAGCAGCGCTCCGCAAGTCAGCAGGAAAGTTTGGATTGGTTTGTTCATTTCACACACTCACACCGCAGCCTGGAACGACGCTTCGGACCTCGGGCAGGACAAACACTATATTACAATCCGGGAATCTGAAGCCGACATGAATTTCTCGTCGCTTGGGCAGGCCGTCGATTTCTCTAGGACGTAAGTAAAACCCTGGCTTGGATTTCAGGCTGTTTTCGAGATTCAATCCCCTTGCATGGAGATATGATGGACCCGCAGATGGCGACGCCTGCCAGAAGGTTCTTCGGCTTCCTCGTCGGTGTCGTCTGATTCCTTTTCGCCTGTTTTCTGCGTCCTAGCGGAGGTATCCCAGCCGGCGCGGCGAATTCGTTTCGTCTGGGGTATGGCCACCGTTTGCGTGATGTCCTCTTCGTCCGCTTCCTCAGGATCTGCGTCGGCAAGTTGATGGCGACGATGTTTGGCGGGCACCGCGTTTACGTCGTCTTCCTGTTCCGAGGAACCCTCAGAGTCCGCCAGCAGGTGGGTTTTTGGTTTTACACGCCGCGCGGAGGGGGTGCCGGCCGCGGAAGCTGCGGCCTTGCCCTCGGGCACCTCTGTTTTTTCACGGGTCGATTTTTCCGGTGCCGGGTTTTCCTGCCCGGTCATGTTTTGCCGGACTTCGGCCAGGATGCGATCACGCTCCGCATCCGTCAGTGGAACGGCGCGGGGCTTTTTGCTTTGCGATTTGGGACGGGCTGCCTGGGAAGGGGCGGCCTCGTCGTCGGCTGCATCCTCCTCAGCGACTGGTTCGGAGGAGACTTTGACTTTTTTCTTCGCCGGCTTCTTCGCGGCGTGTTGTTCCTCGGTGGAGATTCTTTCGTCGACCGTTTTCCTCGGGCCGGCGAGGGTGACGTTAACCATCTCGGAATACATCACCCGCCCCTGCTTAGGCTGATACTTGATACGCAGCGTGCAGTGGGCCTGATGGTTTCCTTTGCGCGTGTAGGGAATAAACACCCGGTACGTCGAGCCGATGTCCGACTTCTGCAGCAACGCATTCCAGGCCGGACCCGGGAAATCAAACTGGTGGATCGGCTTTTCCTGTTCCTCGGGAGTTCCAAGGTCATCGAAGACGTAAACGCGAACGTCTCCCTCGACCTGGGCGGGAACGGGCTTATCGCCGGTGAAGAACATCACCTGGCCGACAAACCCGCGCGTGGAGAGGTTATCCACCCCCATCCCCTCTCCAGGCTGCCAGATCGCCAGCAATCGCACCACCGGATTCTTCGGGGATTCTTTGACTTCCTGGACGGTCTTCGACCACGGGGTCTTCACGTTATTGAACGTCGTGCACCCCTGCAGTCCCAACCCCACTGCCAGGCAAACAGCGAGTCTCGCGAAGTTCAGGCTCATTAGAGTTTCATTCCGCCGCATGATTCTTCCTTGAAGTCACTCGCCTTGGTTCAACAGTGTATTGCTCTTGCCGGGAGTTTCGGATTTCCGTGAAAAGAACCCTGCTCTTTTCACTTTCGAGTCTTTGTTGATTTTTTGCCTGCTCGCTTCCCCTCCGATCGGTCTCGGTTCTTCATAATCCTCTCCACCCATCTTCTTGATGGGGGGTGGAACCGGGTAAGTCGGATCCGGCGGGGGCTGTGCCGCCGGAGGAGCCGGCAAAACGGGCAGCGGATTGGGAAGCTGTGTCGTCGGAACCGAGGGATCGTCCACAACGGGTGCAGTCGTCAACGGACACAACGACGGGTCATACTCTTCCCCTTCAATCGGACCCGGAGCCGCCAGGATCGGCCCATGCAGTTGCTCCGCATCCGATTCCACGAAGTGCGTTCGTCGCGTCTCGATCTCCTTGATCATCTCCGAATCTTCGTCCGTCGAGATAATTCGCGGCGTCAGGAAAATCAGCAACTCCGTCCGGCGCGTCCGCTTGTAGTCATACCGGAACATGTTTCCGACGAGAGGCAGGTCGCCGACCCACGGAACCTTCCGTTCAGTCACTTCATCATTCTTCGTGATCATCCCTCCCATGACGATCGTCTGGCCATCGCGAACACCGACGGTGCTCTGCGCGACGGTGATGTCCAGAACGGGAGAGCGAACGGTGCCCCCGCCTGGGTTGGTGACGAGATCGATCCCCTGCCCGGGGGCCAGACCGCTTTTTTCGGCGGCAACTTCCATAACCACGGTCCGATCAGGGGTGATGCGCGGTGTGACGACCAGAATGATCCCCGTTTTCGTTTGTTCGATCTGAGGAGAAGCGACGCCGGTGGTCCCGTTGGAGATGAACCCGTTGACGCGGGGAATTTCCTGCCCCACCTGGATCGTGGCAGGCTGGTTATCAAGAGCGCGGATCTGCGGACGGCTGAGTACGTCCACACGACGATTCATGGCCAAGGCTCGCAACAGCACGCTCACGCTTTCCGAACTCGCGGAAAACACGAAACCGCCGTAGCCCAGATCATTGTCCGTTCGTCCTAAAGAGAAGTTGCTCAACCCCTGGTTTCCAACCGCCCCCGGATTGATCGCATTGTTCGTGTTATTGCCCAACTGCTGGTTGTTGAACAGAAAGCCCGGCACGGCGGATTGAGAGACAATGTTATTCGTCGTCGTTTGCACACCGTTCGGTGCGGTCGTCGTGGTCGGAACTGTAATTAACTGCGTCGTAGGATCTGTGATGATACTCCGGCGGAAGAGGATGGAATCCTGCAGGCCGATTTCCATCCCGAACTCATTGAGGTTTTCGAGCGCGACTTCCACCAGCAACGCCTGGATGACCACCTGTTTCGGGGCTTCATCCAGCCGTTCGACCACCTTCTTGATCTCTGGGAAGAACCGCGGCGTCGCACTGATCAGCAGGCTGTTGTTCCCCAGTTCCGGAACGACGATCACTTCCTTTTCGATCTGCTCAAACGGGCTCACCAGGCCGGGATCAGTCTGTTCCACGTCCCGTCGAGAGGTCAAGAACTGGTTAATCGCGGCGGCGACCGCATCCGCACGGCTGTTCTTCAACTTGATGACGACCGTCTCACGCTGCCGCACGTCGCTTTGATCCAGCTTCAAAAGGATCGACCACGCCACGTCCAGCGCCTGGGCACTTCCCACGGCGATGATGCTGTTCGTCCGGACGTCCACCGAGACCTTCAACGGAATCGGTAATCCGGCATCTTCGCTCCCCGCGATCGTCAATGGTCGCGGCGCGTTGTTTTGAACCCCTTGTCCCCCCTGCGTCCGGTTTTGAGTGGTACTGCCGAAGACTTCCAGCAGCAGTCGCGCCATCGCGGTCGCGTCACCGCGCGCCAGTTCAAACACTTTGATCTCCGCCACCGCCGAGGCAGGACGGTCGAGGTTCTTGATCAACGCCTCAATCAACGCCATGCTCTGCTCGGGAGCCGCAACCACCAGGCTGTTCGTCCGCGTATCGCTGTTAATGCGGATGTCAGACAGAATTCCCGACCGGAACGGCGTCCCCCGATCGGTCGCGAAGAACTGCAGAATGGTCGACTTCACATCATTCAGGCCGTTGTCCTGGTTCCCTGCTCCTCCCCGTTGGCCTCCACCTTGATTCCCCGGGGTCATCAGGCCGTCGGCGGATTGCGGATTCGCTGAGGTGACACTCAGAATCGCCTGCCGCAACATGATCGCCAGTTCATCGGCGCTCGCGTGCTTGAGAGGCACAATCTTCAGTTGGGCCACCGATCCCGATTCCTGGGTGTCAATCTTCCGGATCAGCGATTCCAGTTCCTTCAGGTCGCGCGGCCGCGCCTGAATGATGACCGAGTTGGTCCGCACGTCTCCATGAATCCGGATCCGCGCCGCCAGCCCGCTGGCTCCCTGATTCTGTTGTCCCTGTGCCTGTGTCGGATTGGGGTACAGCTTGTTCACCATCTCCTCGACCCGCGCGGGAGTGGTGTGCTGCAACTGAAACACCTGGTATTCCGTCTCCGGAACGATCGGCTGGTCCAGTTCCTGGATCAATTTCCGGACCGCGGGCATTTCCTCTTCCGCGGCCAGTACCAGAATCGCATTCGGTCGCACGACCGGAATCGTCGTCACCTTGGGAACGCTCGCCACGCCGGGCTGTCCTTGCCGTCCGCGGGAAGCCTGCAGTTTTTCATAGACCCCGTTTAAGAGGGAGGACAACGATTCCGAGTTGACGTAGATCAACGTGACCAGATGGACGTCCGGAGTCGCCCCTTTACTCAATTCTTCCAGCTCGCGGATGATCTTCATCACCGCGTCCACGTCCCGCTGGGCACCTTTCAGTATCAGAACCCCCAGGTCGGACATCGCCTCGACGGAGACGTCCCCTTTCAATCCCTCCAACGGAGGCTTCTCCGGATTCGCACCCTGCGGAGGAGGACCATTCCGTCGCAATTTTCCTTCTTCCCCGGGCTCAGCCTGGGCGAGCGGTTCTTCCTCGGCAGACCGAGAACGATCGACGCGGCTTTTCTTCTCTTTCTTCCCCTCCTGCACCATCTGCTTCAATCCCGGCTGCAGTGTTTCCGCGACTTTCTGCGGATCGTGCTGCGTCAGGACCGGTTGGACTTTGCCCCCCGGTTTTCCGTTGTCGAGCAACTCGATGAGCTGCGCAACCGTTCCCGCAACCCCTGCTTCTCCTTCAACGACGAGTTGCTGGGCCTGCTCGTCGATTCCTACCGAGAACGCGACTTGCTTTGTCGCCTGTCCCTTGGGACCGGGCGCAAACACTCGGAACGCTTGCAGACCGAGGGGGCCTTCGTCCACGAGTTCGGCCCGGCTTTTGAAGACCTCATACAGGTTTTTCGCCAGTGGAACCGCCTCGTTGTTGACCAGCTTGACCTTCCGCAATGTCAGCTTAGGCTTCTTGGCCGGTTCTTCCTTGCGCTCTGATTCTTCCTCCGATTTTGGAGTGGTTTCTTCAGTTTGCTCAAACGCCAATCGCTTGATCTTGGGCGCCGGCTTCGCCCCCTTTGCAGGAACGGCCGCCGCCGCGTTGACGATCTTCTCTTCTTCCCTAGCCTCTTCTGCAGTCCCCTCTTCAGGAACAGCTTCCTCGTTCTGAAATTCCTTGTAGTCTTTCTCCGGCTTGGCAGGACGCTTTACTGTCGGACGAGGATACTCAGGACGGGTTGCCTGCAAATCGTTGACGACCAGAAACTTGCCTTTCTTCACCAGCCGAAAGCCCTGCCGCTCCATCTCCTGGTTCAGGATCTTGATCGCTTCCGGCAGGTCATACGTTTCACGGTCGCGGCGGGTGTAGGATTGCGACGGAATGCGGTCCGCCACCAGGGTTAATCCCGACGCTCTCGCGACATCCTCCAGAACTTTCTTCCAACTCGCATTGAAGTAGTTCAGGCGGATATTCGGCTCGGGAACCGCAGCGGCGGCTTCCTGCTCCGACTGGCGGTTTTTGCCGCGCGGTGGCGCACCCCAGACGGCCGGGAGCGAAACTGCACTCCATCCGCAGGCCAGCAGCAACAGGCCCGCCAACCAGTTCGAATTCCGCGACAACTGCCTGGTATTCATGAATTCGCTCAAGAGGGTGTTCGACGCAACGTCTTTTGGGGAAGAGCCTTGCAGCAGAAGGCTCTCTCTTCCTCACCACGACTGAACAGCGGCGCAGCCTTGGAAAGGACCTCTCACTTATCGTCAAAGTCGACATAACCCCTAAAGTCAAAAGATCCATCGCAACGGAATTGTACGGTTACGAAATATCTCTCGGACGTAATGTTTCATTTTCTCTTAATGTCTTGTCCCGCAAACTGGTTACGATGAATCTTGG
>JAXMBX010000038.1:0-50983 GCA_046349635.1 Planctomycetales bacterium | reverse complement strand
GGAAATCTCAGCGTTTCAAGCCAATCGACGCACTGTTTTTAATAAAAAATGCGGAGTTTCTTTGCCCCAACTCGCAACCTGCTATTTTGAAATCAGTTGCAGGAATTCTTGCTCTGAAATCACTGAAACCCCCAGCTTCCGCGCCTTATCCAGCTTAGAGCCGGCGTTCTCTCCTGCCACGACGAAGTCCGTTTTCTTGGACACGCTAGATGACGCATGTCCCCCTTTGTCGTGAATCAATGCCTCGATCTCTTCCCGCTTAAAATGCGTCAACGTCCCGGTCACCACGATTGTCTTTCCAGACAGCTCTCCCGTTTGACTGCGTGGCTGTACTGGCTCTCCCATATTCAATCCGGAAGCGCGCAAGTCAGTGATCAGGTTCACTCCAAATTCAGAGTGCAGAAAACTCCACAACGAGTGCGCGATGACCTCTCCAATTTCATGCACCTGCGACAACTGCTCTTCACTCTGCTTGCACAGCTCCTCCATGGTTCCAAAACGATCCGTCAGGATCTGTGCGGTCCGCGTCCCCACGTGACGAATATTGATGCCCGCGAGCAGTCTCCATAAAGGTCTGCTCTTCGAGTCCTCGATTCCTTCCAGCAGATTCTTGAGGGACGTTTCTCCCATCCGCTCCAGTTCCAGCAATTCATCACGCCGTTCTTTCAACCGGTAGATATCCCCGATGCTGGTCAGCAGTTTCTCCCCTGTCAGTTGTTCGACCAGCTTGATGCCTAACCCCTCAATATCCATCGCGGCGCGCGACGCAAAATAGCGAAGAGTTTCCCGGAGCTGGGCGGGACAATTCGGATTCGGGCAACGGATGTAAACGCCTCCTTCATCCTGCACGACGTCCGTGTGACATTCGGGGCACCGTTTCGGAAAATGGTAGCTCCGCTCCGTCCCGTCACGGCGATGCTCCTCCACGCGAACGACGTGCGGAATGATCTTTCCCGCCTTCTCGACGATCACCCAGTCCCCGACCTTGACCCCCAACCGCTCCATTTCGTCCCGGTTGTGCAAACTGGCGCGGGAAACTGTTGTCCCTGCAATTTCGACGGGTTGCAGGAACGCGACCGGCGTAAGCGTCCCCGTTTTTCCCACGCTCACCTCAATCGACTCGACCCGCGTCGTCCCCTCGTACTTTTCCCATTTGTAGGCGATCACCCAACGGGGAGCCTTGGAAGTCGTCCCCAATCGTTGCCGCTGCTCCAGGTTGTTGATCTTGAGCACCAGGCCATCGACTTCAAAGTCGAGCTCATGCAACTGTTCCATCATCACATGACACTTCTCCAAGGCCTCCTCCAGAGACTTGGCAAACTGCACGCGCGGCGTCGCCGGCAGGCCCCACTTCTGGATCTTGGAGAGGAATTCCTCGTGCGTCTGAAACTCCGTCTCCTCGAACGAACCGATCCCGTGTGCCAGAAAACGAATCTTTCGCTCCGCGCAGAGTTTGGGGTCCAGCATCTTCAAGGCGCCCGCCGCGGAATTGCGCGGGTTGGCGAACACCTGCTCTCCCGCCTCTTCCTGCTGTTTCCGCAGGTGTGCGAAATCGGAATTCCGGATATACGCTTCCCCTCGGACTTCCAGATCCGCGGGCCACCCTTTCCCCCGCAACCGCAGCGGCACTCCTCCGACCGTCCGGGCATTGTGGGTGATGTCATCCCCTGTCCGTCCGTCCCCGCGTGTCAACGCCAGCGCCAAGCTCCCATTCTCATAAATCAATGAGATCGCGACCCCGTCGACTTTGTACTCGATCGCATACTCCACCTCTTCTCCCGGCCGGAGCAGTTTTCGGACCCGCTCGTCAAACTCCCGAATCCCCTGCTCGTCGTACACATTGTCGATGGATAGCATCGGACGACTGTGCGCAACCGATCGAAACCCCTCGATCGGCTTTCCCCCGACCTTGTGCGTCGGACTGTCGGGACTGTCGAGTTCCGGATGGGCGGCCTCCAGTTCCTGCAGCCGCTGCATCAGCTTGTCGTAGTCGCGGTCGGAAATCTCGTGCCGCGCCTGTACGTAGTACAGTTCGTTGTGATGCTCAATCTCTTCGCGCAACCGCGCGACTTCTTTCTGCGGAGATTCAGACATGGAACGGAACACCTTTTGTCGGTGAGGTCATTCTTCAGGCTGGTGCGTCGCTTGCGGATCTGCCGGCGTCTGCTCCGCGGCATATCGGGAGGGAGGAGGAGGCGTCCTGTCCAGACGCATCGCCGCAATCCCCAGCACAATCATCAACCCCACCTCTCCCAGAATCAACGCCATGCCATACCGGTTCAGAAAGACCGCGACCGGCGCCTGGGGGTTGCCGAAGATATCCGCCGCCAGCGCGAGGATCGTCACTACGAACAACACCCCGACGATCGCCACCAGGCGGTACAGCAGCCCCACGCGGGGCGGGTCACGAAAGGCTTCGGTCTCCATCCCCTTTGGCTGCGGATTCTCGTGCGGGTCCGGGGAGTTCATGGCCGGGGAGTTCATTCAGGGGTCGTCCAGCCATTCGGAAGGACCGTCTCCTTGGGGACGACCACGATCCCGTCACAGATGATGTATTCCGGAGTTTCGGGGCAGGAATCCACTCCACTGCGGTTCACGACCCGGACGTTCCGGCCGATACGGCAGTTCTTGTCGACAATCGCCCCTTCAATCACCGAGCCATCCCCCACGCCGATCGGAGGCTCCCCCCGGTTCGCGTGCGCCTGAATGTCCTCGGGAGTCTGAAAGAAGTCCGCCCCCATCAACACAGAGTTCCGAATCGTGACGTTGCTTCCGATATTGAACCGCAATCCGATCACGCTGTTTTCAATGACTGTCCCTTTCCCGATCGTGCAGCCATCCGCGATCAGGCTTTGCTTGACCGTCACACCGTCAAATCGGGTGGGCGCCAGGAACCGGGGACGCGAGTAAATCGGCGCCGTCGGAGACGTGAGCTGGAACGGGGCCTGCTCTTTCGTCAGATCCAGGTTCGCCTGGTAGAACGCCTTGATCGTTCCGATATCTTCCCAGTAACTGTCGAACATGTGCACCTGCACGTGCTTCGTCCGGATGGACGCCGGAAAAATCTCCTTGCCGAAATCCTGGTAGTCCGTCTTCGTCAGCACGTCCAGGAGCGCATCTTTCTTGAAGACATAAATCCCCATGCTCGCGAGTGCTTCCCGCCCCCGGCTGGGAATCCACCGGGCATCGATCCAGGCCGGATCCGTCCGGACGATTTTCAGCTCCTCCAGAGTTTTCGGCTTTTCCAGGAAGCCCACAACGCGGCCGGAATCATCCAGCCGCATGATCCCGAAATCTTTGGCCTGCTCAGTGGAAACCGGCACGGCCCCGATCGTCACATCCGCTTTTGACTCCTGATGAGTCTTGATCATTTCCGCGTAATTCATCCGGTACAGTTGATCTCCGGAAAGAATCAAAACGTACTCCACTCCCGGTTGCTCGATGTAGCGGATGTGCTTGCGAACCGCATCCGCCGTCCCTTCGTACCAGTTCACATTTTCAAACGTCTGCTGGGCCGCCAGAATTTCCACGAACCCCGGTGGAACGGATCGAAGTTGTACGTATCCCGGATATGTTTGTGCAGGCTGACGGAGTTGAACTGGGTCAGCAGATAAATCCGGTTCAGGCCGCTGTTGAGGCAATTCGAAATCGGGATGTCAATCAGGCGGTACTTGCCCGCCAGAGGAACGGCAGGCTTCGAACGGTACTTCGTTAAGGGATAAAGTCTCGTTCCCTTACCCCCTCCCAGAACCAGAGTGACAACGTTTCTCATGAGCGCCCCTTGGGTGTGAATCAGGATCGTCGGCAGACAGGCTACGACTCAGACTTGCGGATTGTGGTACGCGCGAAGCGTTTCACGGAAGAAGTTCTATCTTACCCGGAATTTAATCGAAAGAAAGCCTGTGATTTTCACGCCGTAATTTCACAAATCCCGCGGCAATAATCCCCCCCACAGCCTCTTCTTTGCGGAGAGTACGACGGCGGGCTGCAGCGGGACTTGTCCCCCGCGGTGACCTCCCGCTATGTTGTCTCTAAAGTGCTTTTACACAGTCTCTCGGGTTTCATCAGACGTATGGCCACTACTCTTCGACGTCCTCCCGGCCCCAAAGGCCGGTTTCTTGGCGGCAATCTTGCCGCGCTGAAAAAAGATCGTCTGCAGTTCTTCGTCGATTGCGGCCGCGACTACGGCGACTTCACCTATCTGCGGTTCGGCTTCCACAAGATCATCCTCGTTCACTCCCCCGAAGCGATTGAACAGATTCTCGTCCAGAAAAATCGCCATTTTCGCAAGCATTTCGCACTCCGTCTTTCTCCCAAGCTGCTCGGTAAGGGACTCCTCTCCAGCGATGGAGATTTTTGGCTGCGGCAGCGGCGCATGGCCCAACCCGCCTTTCTCCCGCAACGGCTGCAGCAATATGCCCCCGCCTTCGTCGATCTCACCCGGCAACTCCTCGATACCTGGCGCGAGGGGGAAGAACGCGATTTTGCCGAGGATATGTCCGGCCTGATGCTCCGCATCGCGACCCGTGTCCTGTTCAGTTCCGATGTCACCGGGCACGAAGGTGACGTCGGCTCGGCCTTGATGGTCGCCCAGCAGCACTTCATGCTCCGTTTCAACAGCATCGTCCAGATCCCGCTCGCGATCCCCACGACCGCCAATCGGCAATTTCTGGCCGCCGTTAAAAAACTCGACGAACTCGTTTACGGTCTAATCCGGGAACGCCGCCGTGATCCCGGGAACTTTAACGATCTCCTCTCCCTGCTCCTTCACGCACGCGATGAAGAAGATCGAGACCGGCATGACCGACCGGCAACTCCGGGACGAGGTCATGACCCTCTTCCTGGCTGGGCATGAAACCACCGCCCTCACCCTGAGCTGGGCCTGGTACGCAATCACGCAGCATCCCGAAGTGCAGCGCAAATTGCAGGAGGAAGTCGACCGTGTCCTGGGTGACCGCCCCTGCACCATGGACGACGTTCCCCAACTGAAGTACGCGGAGCACATACTTCTGGAAACTTTTCGGTTGTATCCGCCCGCCTACATTATTGGACGCGAGGCCATCGAACCCTGTGAAATCGGTGGCTATCCCATCGAAAAGGGAATGACGGTTCTCATGGCCCAGTGGTCCATGCACCGCGATCCCCGCTTCTGGGACGATCCCCTCGAATTCCGACCCGAACGCTGGGAAAACGATCTGCAGAAGCGGCTGCCGCGCATCGTTTACTTCCCCTTCGGCGGCGGGCCTCGTACCTGCATCGGCAACACCTTTGCCATGCTCGAAGCAACCATGGTCCTCGCCACCCTGATTCAACGTTTCCAATTCACCGCCGTGCCGGGATTGACGGTAGCACCCAAGGCGACTTTCACTCTCAAACCCAACCAGCCGCTCCGCATGATCGTCACTCCGCGCAAAAAGTCCTGACATCTCTCGAAAACTCTCCCGATTGCGAGGCCTCCCATGACACGCATCCTCCGCCGTATCGTCCTCCCCCTGTTCTTGTCGCTGCTCCCGCTGGCCGCTCAGGCTGAGGAACTGCTGCAATCGGAGATGGTCTTCCCGCTCCGCAAAGAACATAACCATGCGCCGGGGATCGTCGAGCTTCCGAATGGGGATCTGCTCGCTTCCTGGTACCGGGGGGATGGAGAGCGCAGCGCGGACAACGTCGCGATCTACGGCGCGCGCCTTCGCAAAGGGGACAAGCAATGGTCACCCGATTTCCTCATGGCCGATTATCCCGGCTTCCCGGACTGCAATACCACGATGATGATCGACCGCTTCGGTCGGCTGTGGCTCTTCTGGCCCATCATCCTCGACAACCACTGGGAATCCGCACTGACCAATTATCTCGTCTCCGCCGACTACATGGGGCCGGGTTCACCCCACTGGTTCCGGAGCGGCGTTCTGTTTCTCAAGCCCGAGGACTTCAGTAACGATGCGATCGCGGTGCTCGACGACCTCGTGAAGAAAGTCGGATCCAAACTCTCCGACAAGCAGCAGCAATACGTCACCAAGGTGAAAGAACTCCTCAAGAACAAGCTCAATCAGCGTCTTGGCTGGATGCCCCGCTGCAAGCCGATCATTCTCCCCACCGGACGCATCCTGCTCCCCCTGTACTGCGACACCTATTCCTTTTCCATCATGGCCGTCAGCGATGACGACGGCCGCTCCTGGTACGCCAGCAAGCCCCTCATTGGCTTTGGAAACATCCAGCCCACCGTCATGCGCCGCAAGGATGGCTCGCTCGTCGCCTACATGCGGGAAAACGGTCTCACCGACAAGATTCGCGTCTCCGAGTCCAAAGATGACGGCCTCACCTGGGGGCCCGTCGAAAGCAGTGTCCTTCCCAATCCCGGCGCCGGTATTGACGGCGTCGTCCTGCGAAATGGCAACTGGGTCCTGATCTACAACGATCTCACGCAGGGACGGAACCACCTCGCCGTCTCACTTTCAGACGACGACGGCAAGACCTGGAAGTGGACCCGGCATCTCGAACAGCATCCCAAAGGATCGTATCATTACCCCGCGATCATTCAGGGGGCGGATGGCGCCATTCATGCCATCTATAGCTATTTCGACGATGCCAAGGGAAAGACGATGAAGCACGTCGGCTTCACCGAGTCCTGGATCCGCGAAGGGGACAACGCCCCCGCGAAAAAATGAGCGGTTGACCCCTGCTCAGCGGCGGACCTGCCCCAGCGTGGGGGGAGCCGCCGGTTTCTGCACGCTGATCTTGGTGAACTTCTGCGCCGTCAGCGGCTCGATGTTCGACAGCGCGTGATAGGCGGTCACGCGGAGGTGCTGGTCGAGGCTGGTGGACTCGAACAGCGAAACCAGACGCGGTGTTGCCGCCGAAGCCTCTTTCCCCAGGCAGCCCAGCGCAAATGCCGCACTGCTCTGGACAGCCGGTTCACGATCATCCAGCGTCTGATTCAACGCGTTGATCAGGTCGAGACGTTTACTCCCGCTCGCGGAGAGGACATAAGCCGCCACCCAACGTTCGCCGATGTCCTCCGAATTCAACGCATCGATCATCACCGACAATGACTTCTCATCGTTCCCCTTGATCTTCCAGACGGCTTCCGCCGCGTGCAGACGCACGAACCCGTTCCGTGCCTTGCAAAGCCGCTCCAGCACGGGGATCGCCTCTCTGGCTGATTGTCCCATTTCACCCAGCGTGTAGGCCGCCAGGCAGGTCTCCTCGGTGTTCCCCTTCGCGGCGATGTCCTGCAAGGTCTGCAGTCCGGTGGTTTCGCGACGAATCTTCCACAAGCCGCGGGCCGCCATCACACGCACGGAATCGTCCGGATCCATGAGCATCTCTCGGACGGCGGGCAAAGCGGACTCCGCTGCCGGACCGGCGTCACATAACCGCAGCAGGGAACCTTTTCGCAGACGGACGCTCGGCGTCTCCATCGAGCGAATCAACCGGCGGATTTCCTGGGTCGCCCGGGGACAGAGGGCGATCAGGCCGGTTCGATATTCCGTCGTCTCCTGCAGGCGGGAACTCATCAGCGGTTTGCCGGTCTCCGTGGGCTCTTTCTTTTCCACGATTTTCTTTTCCACGCGGTTGTGAGGAGCCTCCGTCGGCAGGGGAGTCACGACCACCGTCGTCGAGGTCCGTGCGGACGCCACGACCACTTCCTGCCCCGGATTGCGCGCCTTCCAGGTGGACCGGTGAGCAGCCTCCGGTTCCGCAACCGTGGCTTCTTCTTCCGTTCCTTCGTTACCCTCAGTATTCGTTTTGATCACTCCAGGCTTGTTCGGGAATGATTCTTCCGGGAGTTCCGACAGTCTGACGATGCCCCCCGCTTCTTCTGATTCCGCTTCTTCAGCCGGATCGGAATTCTCTTCTTCCTGCAACATCGCCTGGAAAGGGGACGAGATTTTCTCATCAGGCTCCGTGACTTCAGTCTCCTCAGGCAGCGGTTTGGCCGCGCGCCACAGGGACAACTTCCGGGTCAAGGGAGGCACAATACCGTGCGGTTGGGCAACCGCCCGAACGCTCAAGAATTTAGGCTCTTCCGCTTCGACGGCCGTCTCCTCCGCCGTCAAACGGGGGGGATACTCCGACATCAGCGTTTCCGTCGGGACGGGCGTCACGCGAGTTTCGTCCTCTCGGTTTGCATTCTGCGCGACAGAGTTCTCATGCGGCGCGACAGGCGAGGCCGTCACCCGCGCTTCAATCCGCGGCAGAGGCTTGAGCGCTGGCGGGTGAGTGACGGCGGGCATCGCCCCCCCCGGCATCTTCACGATCAGCCGATCCACCACCGGCTTCTGGGGTGCCGTCACTTCTTCGACCGCTTCCGTTTCCGGAATCGTCGTGGGAATCGGATGGGCCTGGTTACGGGCGATCATTGTCGGCGAATTCGACGACTCGCCGATTTGCGCCAGCGCGAAGTCCAACCGCTTCTGCGCTTCCAAGTGCCCGGTATTCTGGGCCAGAACCTGGCGGTAAATCGCGGCCGCTTTCGCGTAATTCTTTTGCCGCTCGAACTGGCCGGCGATGGTCATCATCCGCCCGACTTCGATGTGCGCCGGAACCTTGCCCCGGGTTTCACGTGTCTCCCAGGGAAATCCCCCCAGGGCATGTCCCGCAAGACACATCCCCAGGATCGCCGTCGCGATCAAGGGCCTGGCGCATTGATACGGACGGAATCTGCGCAGCTCTGTCGACACACCCATTCCCATCGCACGTCCCCCCGACATCCCGGAGCAGATCGGCCCCAATCGTGTGAAACGCCCCTGAGGCGCTCCCTCTCGGCCGCAGACTCCGCGTGCAAAACAAATCCTGTGACATCGACTTTATCGGTGGTAGCGGTTGTACGAATTGAATTGAAAATACCGATCGTCCGGCCTCCTATTAAATCGGACACCCACGCCAGCTTTGTTAAATAACTGAACGGCAAACACTTAGAGCGCATCCCGCCCATCCGCCGCGAACATTCCCCCTGTAAAACTGAAGTAACTTTGCGGCCTGTGCCGATTGTATGGATTGAGAGTCCGTGGACCGACCGCACCGGCATTGGAGTGCGGTCTCCATCCCACACCTTGTTTGTCACAAGGGGGCCTGAAAAGGGAGTCATCCCTTTTGTGTGGCGCTGGAACCGGGCTTTCACAGGGAGGCTGGATAATGTTGTTGCGCCGGGCAAGCTCGACGATTGCCGTTCTGAGCATTCTGATGCTCCTTCCAGGATGCATCACTGTATACACCCGCTTCCGCGACCTGCGGGATGAGCTGCAAATCAAGGCACATAACAAGTACCTTGCCCATATGGCCTGGGGCGCCTGCAAGAAGATGTACGCCGACCTCCCCTGCCGAGATGACTTCGAGCGCGGATTCAAAACCGGCTATGTCGATCGCGCGTCCGGATTGAATGGCTGTCCTCCCGCTCTCCCCCCGCGTCGCTACTGGAAGGCAAAAAACATGGGGATGGGGGGAGCCGATCGGACCAATACCTGGTTTGACGGTTACCGCCACGGTGTCGCCGTCGCCGAACAGGATGGTGTCGCCGACCTTTCCCGCATCACGACTTCCGTCCCCTTTGGACCTCCGCCCCCGTCCACGATTGAGACACAACAGATCAACTCCTCGGAACCGACTCCCATCCCCGAAGAGTACCTCAACGGCAACGGTCCCCAGGCGGAGACACCGGAGATTCTTCCTTCACCGCCGGGGAACCCCGGAACCGCGGCCGTCCCGCTCGATCCCAGCGTCCCCAAACCGCCGGAACCGACCTACGACGAAGCTCCGAAATCACCGAACACAATCAAGACGCAGAGTGACACCACTCCCGCGACGCAGGAACCGCAGCCTCAACCCGTCGTTCCTCCGGAAGATCCGCCGGGCAAGACCTCCCTCTGAGGTCGTCTCTCCGGTCACTTGAGTTCAAAAACCGCAGTCATTCGTACGTTACCGATTTATCGAGGCGCGACGCGCCAAGGAAATCCGCCATGTCAGGCTCGCTCTTAATCCCGAAACGATCCATTCCCTGTCGCCAAGTTTTCACTTGCTTGGGAATGCTCTTTCTCTTGTGTGCCTCAAACGGGTGCGTCGCCCTGAACGGCGTCCCTCCCACGCGCGTCCCTCGTGAACTCCTGGGGCGTCCCCGCGAAGACATGCTCAAGACCTCCATGACCCGCCTTCGCCAGGACAAACCCAAGAATTACCTCCTGGACGTCGGGGACACACTCGGCATCTACATCGAAAACGTCCTGGGCCGCGACGACCAGGAAGTCCCCGTCAATAATCCGAAGGAAGACAACCGCCCCCCCTCGCTTGGCTATCCCATCCCCGTCGAAGACTCAGGGGCAATCAAACTCCCTTATGTTGACGCGATCATTGTCAAGGGATTGACCGTCGAACAGGCAACTGCCAAGATTCGGCAAGCCTTCCTCGTCGATAAGAAAATTCTTCCGGAGGGACGCGAACGCATCATCGTCTCCCTGCTCCGTCCCCGGACTCACAGCGTCCTCGTCGTCCGCCAGGAACTCGACTCGGCCACGTATAACCGCATCCAGAATCGAACCACGAATCGCGACTTTGCCTCGGAGGGCCGCTCGGGGGGCGGTTTTATCATCGAGCTTCCCGCCTACGAAAATGACATCCTGCATGCACTCAACCAGACCGGCGGCATGCCCGGCGACTCTTCCAAGAACGAAGTCATCATTTATCGCGGCATGTTCAAGGATGCCGAGCAGCGGGACAGCGTCCTCGCCGCCATTCACCGTGGTGCCGATCCCTGCAGTCTCAGACCCCAGGATCCCGCCGACAAAAACATCACCCGCATCCCCCTGAGCTACTATCCGGACCAGCCTCCGCAGTTCACTCAGGACGAAGTCATTCTGAATGACGGGGACATCATGATGATTGAAGCCCGCAGTACCGAAGTCTTCTACACCGGCGGGATCCTGCAGGGGCAGGAAATCATGATCCCGCGTGACTACGACCTCGATGTCCTGGGGGCACTCTCCATCGCCGGGGCACAGGTCGGCGGGGTGGGAACCGGTATCGGCAACCTTGGTCGCGGTGGTCAGTTGGGCTCCATCCGAACCACCAACATCGGTGTCCCTCCCTCTGTCTGCTATGTCATCCGCAAAACACCAGGAGGAGGCCAGGTCCCCATTCGCGTCAACATCAAAAAGACCCTGGTCGATCCCAACGAACGGATCCTGATCCAGCCGGGCGACTTAGTGCTGCTGCAATTCACCCCGGGCGAAGAACTCGCGAATGCCTTCCTCGGCGTCTTCCAGTTGGTCTACACCGGCTCATTTGCCTCGATCCACACCTTCTGAAATACTTCCCTCTGGCGTCAACTTTGCCTGTTGAATCAGGGGAACACATGCTCAGAATCGGCTGGCTTGGGAATTGGTCTCGTTCGGAATTCCTCGCGCTGCAGCGCGAAGGGCTGGAGGAGACCACTCCCTTTTCCGGAGAATTTCTTCCCGACGGACAGGAACTGCTTTCCTCCCTTCGAGACGCATCGTTTCCTGACCTGATGCTCGTCGCACAATCTTGGCCCGATGAGTATTCCCCGCACACGATCGACCGCCTGATTCGCCTCGCCCCCCTGACGCGCTGGATCTGCTGTTACGGTGCCTGGTGCGATGCGGACGGTCGTACCCGCGACCTCTGGCCCCCCGGCTGTCGTGTCCCAGCCTGGAGATTTCTCCCTCGACTCCGCCAGGAATTGCGCGCCCTGAGTCTCGGCGACATTTCCCTCCTTCCCTTGACGGGCAGCCGGGAGGAAATCTTCGCCCAGGATTATGCCTCCTCCCCTTTTCAATCCGCACTGACCGTCCGCGTGGACAGCCCCGATCGGACCTACGCCGATTTCCTCTCCCATCTCTGCCGCTCGTGGGGCATGGCGCTCAATCCTTCCGCACCCGATCTGATCCTCTTCGACCTCGACCCTGAGTGCGATCCACGGGCCGAGGCATGCCTCCGTCTCCGCCAGGAGTTTCCTCAGGCAACCATTTTGGGCCTGCGAGGATTTTCCCACTCCGACCAGGAGACAGTCTGGAAGTCCCGCGGAGTTTCCCGCGTCGTTTCCAAACTTTCCCCGCTCTCCGAGCTGGCAAACCTCATCGGCAACCTGCAGCCGACCGTGTAAGCGCCGTTACTTCCCCGGCAACTCTTCAATCCGCAGTTTACGGAACTTCAAGTCCGTCGTCGGATCGTGTCCCTGGATCATCAGGTGTCCGCTTCCGTCCGCAGGCCATTGCGCGGGTTCTCATTGGGTGCCCGCGTATCGATCCAGTCTGTCACGGGATAGCCATTCACCCAGACGCTGATCTGCGGACCCGCGCGGCAACGGTCATCGTGAACCACTCGAAATCGCTCGACACCACCTTGCGCGTCGCGATCCGGCGGTAAATCGCCCCCGTACCGAAATCGACCGGCTTCGTCCGGTCTGAACCTTTCCATTCATTTCGGACCTGCGCCTCGTACCCCTCTGCCGGGAGTTTCTCCGTCGCCTTGATCGACCGGAAGAAGATCCCGCTGTTCAGATGCTCCCCATTCGAAAAAATCTCCGCCTGCAGAATGAAGTCTTTCCAGGTTCCGTCCGACTCCAGGTATCCCCGCCCATTCTTGACATGAATCGCCCCCTCCTCGGCGGTGAACGTACTCTTCCCCCCCGGCGTCAGGTGCCATCCCGTCAGGTCCTTGCCGTTGAACAGTTGTTTCTGGTCCAACGGCTTCAGGAAAATATTCCGGAACGCTACGGCGCCGACATTCTTCTGCAAGCCGATCAGCCCCACGTGCCGCGCCTGGTCCCCTTTTCCCTCGAAGTCCAGCACCAGCTCCCGGTCGATTTTCACCTGCACCTTGGGACCGCGCACCGTCAGATGCATCTGCTTCCAGCCACCTGCTCCCGGAACAAAATGTTGCGGCGGGGCGATTCCCACGATTCCCCCCGTTTTGAATTTCGGATGCTGATCGCACAAATTGACTTCGTAACACTCTTTGACCGGATTCTGCGGATCGAAAATCGAATGCACAAACACCGCGCTGTTCGTCGTCGCATCGATCTTGAAATCGCATTTCAATTCATAGTTCGCAAACTCCATATTTGTGAACAGCCCGCCGATCGGCCCCTTCTCCGCCCGGATCTCTCCCTCTTCCACCCGCCAGTCAATCCCCGGCGTTCCCTTCCATCCGAACAGGCTCTCCCCATCGAACAGTTGGATCCACCCCTCGCTGATCTCTTCCGGCATCAGATGATTTTGCGACCCCGTGTTTTCTCGCGCGCTCACAGCCTGGGGCGCACGAAACACCAGCCCACACGACAACCCTAGACACAGGCCAACCAGCAACAGGCGGTGATTCATCGACTCAAACCTCTTCGCGAGTGGAAATGCAACGGGAGACATTCAACAGCGATCACCCAGCTTAGCCGCGAAACGCTGCCCGTTCCATTCACTGCCGCTCTGCGGGTGTTTTCGCCGGGGCCGGAACGTCATCCTCCCGTTTCAGCTGCGAAGTGGGAAGCGTCAGGGAGACCAACGGAGGTACC
Organism: Planctomycetales bacterium; assembly: GCA_046349635.1. Classification (GTDB taxonomy): domain Bacteria; phylum Planctomycetota; class Planctomycetia; order Planctomycetales; family Planctomycetaceae; genus JAXMBX01. Next base: position 37,467 of record JAXMBX010000038.1, on the reverse strand, counting down.
GCTGCGGAGGGTAATTCGACCGCCTGCTTTTCGCTCCGTTCTCCCTTGGCAAAACGCCTCAGCCGCAGGCTGTTCAGCACGACGGAGACGCTGCTCAACGCCATCGCGGCCCCCGCGAACATCGGCGTCAGCCACAACCCGAAGCTCCGATACCACACCCCCGCGGCCAGCGGAATGCACAACACGTTGTACACAAACGCCAGGAACAGGTTTCCCCGGATGATTCGCATCGTCCGGTCCGCCAGTTGAAATGTCTGCACCAGCGTTTCCAACCTCTCGCCGGGAATCGTCACCTCCGCCGCCTCCAGCGCAATGTCCGTCCCCGTCGACATCGCAATTCCCACGTCCGCCGCCGCCAAGGCCGGTGCATCATTGATCCCGTCTCCCACCATCGACACTTTCCGGCCGTTCTGCTGGAACTCCCGGACAATCTTTCCCTTGTCCAGCGGCAAGACCTCGGCCCGGATCTCTTCCTTGCTGATTCCCACTCGCTCGCCGATCCGGAACGCCGTCTCCTGGTTGTCTCCCGTCACCATCCCCACGGACAGCCCCACCCGCCGCAGCCGTTCCATCTGCTCACGCGCTCCGGACTTGATCGGATCGGCGATGCTGATCACCCCGGCGGCACGCCCGTTGACTGCCACCAGGACGGGCGTGCATCCCCTCCGCGCGTCGCTCCGCCTCGTCCAGCAATCCCCACGTCGATCTGCTGCCGTTCCAGAAACGCGCGATTGCCGATCTGCACCATCTGCCCCTCGACTACTCCGGAAACCCCTTCTCCGGAGGTCGTCTCAAACTGTTCCGCTTCCGGCAACGAGGAAAATTCCTTTCGCGCACGCCGTACGATCGCGGCCCCCAGTGGATGCTCCGAGTGAAACTCCACGCTCCCCGCCAGCCGGAGCAATTCCCGCTCAGAAATCGATTCCGCCCTCCAGGTCGCCGTCACCTCCGGCTTTCCGGCCGTGATCGTCCCGGTCTTATCCAGCAGGACCGTCCGTACCTGCGTCAGCTTTTGCAGTGCTTCCGCGGACTTGTAGAAAATCCCCAGTTCAGCCCCACGCCCCGTTGCGACAATGATCGCCGTCGGCGTCGCCAGCCCCAACGCACAGGGACACGCGACGATCAACACCCCCACCGCTGCGGTCAGCCCCCAGGCAAACCCCTGCTCCACAGGACTCCACATCCACCACGCGAAAAACGCGACGATGGCAATCGCCAGGACCGCCGGCACGAAGTAACTGCTGATCGTATCCGCCAGCTTCGCAATCGGGGCTTTCGATCCCTGCGCCTCCTGCACCGCGTGGACAATCCGCTGCAGGACCGTTTCTCCCCCCACCTCGGTCGCCCGAAACTGAAAACTCCCCGTCTGATTCAACGTCCCACTGACGACCCGGTCCCCGGCCTGTTTCCTGACCGCCACCGGTTCTCCTGTCAACATTGATTCATCGACGTAGGAATTCCCGGTCGTCACCTCTCCATCGACTGGAATCCGTTCCCCGGGCCGAATCACCAGCACATCTCCCCGCTGGACCTCCTGCAGAGACACTTCTCGCTCTCCACTCGCGGTCAAGACTCGCGCCGTCTTGGCTTGCAGTCCGATCAGCTTCCGAATCGCCTGCGACGCTTCTCCACGCGCCCGTGCTTCCAGCATCCGCCCCAGCAACACGAACACCGTGATCACCGTTGCCGCTTCATAGTACAGATGCGGTTCCTGCCCGATCGATGTCCACAACCATGGGGCAAATGTCGCCACAACACTCGCCAGAAATGCGCTCCCCGTCCCCAGTGCCACCAGCGAATCCATGTCCGCCCGGCCGCGCAGCAGCGCGGGAATCCCCCGCACGTAAAACTCCCGCCCCGCATACAAAATCACCGGCAGGCTCAGCGCAAACTGCACCAGGTCCGAACCGGGAAAGTGCAGATGAAACATGCTGACGATGAAAATCGGCACCGTGCAGATCGCCGCCACGATCAGCCGCTGCTTTTGCTCCCGAAACGCAGCCGCTTGTTTCGGATCCTCCTCGGCGACGCGGACTTCCTTGGCGATCGGAACGGCTTCGTACCCCGCCTTGCGGACTGCGGCGACCAGTTCGTCGGCCGCCGGAGCATCCCCGGCGTACGAAACCCGCCCTTCTCGCGTCGCCAGGTTCACCGCGGCATCAGTCACCTGCGGGACCGACTTCAGCGCCTCTTCGACCCGCCGCACGCAACTCGCGCAATGCATCCCTTCAATCTGCAGTTGCAGCGCGTGTTCCGGGTTTAATGCACGTCCCATCGTGGCCCCCTCTCGTCATGACCTTTCTCCGGTCATTATACGAGCGAGAGCCACGAAGTCGCCTCTCAGACTGGACACTTACGGCATTGCCGGAACGACGTGATACACCTTGGACCGTTTCACGACCACCTCTCCTTCTGCCAGGCAGGGCGTATGTCCCATGGCTTCTTCCGCCAGGTCGAACCATTCCTTGGAGTACTGCGTCACTTTGGTCGCCTTGGGGATACTCTCCTCCGTCAGTTCCGCATCCAGCCATTTCCCTTGCTTCAGATAGAAGCTCCGCTGTCCCACCTGTCGCAGAGTCTCCTTGTCTTTCGACTCCGAAAGAGGTGCAGAGGACGAAGCCTGAGACCGAGCGGCAACCCCCAGGCTCATGTTGCTTCCGGCTTTTCTCGCGAATTGTCCTCCCCATCGCCGGAGCCATTTTCGAACTTTGCAGTTCACCCTTGTACCTCCGCTGTTCAAACCCGCTTGCCCCGGACGATTCATTCAACATCCGTGCCCGTTCCCCGGCCTGCATCGTATTCCCCCGTCCATCCGACAGGCGCACGTCTTCTTCCGCCAGGAATGACGTATACGGCGTCATGATTCCGTACTTCAGCGACAACTGCACCAGCTCGTCGATCAATTCCTGGTTTTTCCCGTTCAGGTCCAACTGGTCGATCAACTCTCCAATTCGCCGCGTCGCCCACAGCTTGGCGATAAATCCCCACTTCTCATCCGTCGATTTTTTCGGCAGCTCTGCCGTCAGCGTGTAACTCTTCGGCTCGCTCCCGACCCGTCCCGTCAGGTTCACTGTCACCGCGCCGCTCGGCTTGTAGCGCCCCACCCACACCAACTGCTCTCCCCGGAACAGTTCCGAAATCTCGCGCGGATAGGTCCGTGATACTGCGTTCATTCCGGCCGCCGGCTTCTCCGCGAAATCCAACGCCACCTTCAAATCCGACAGTAAAGGTTCTCCGATCCGGGCATATAACGACGCCACCGACGATTCGATATTCTCATTCGGCCTAACATAAATCGACTGTCCCCGTTGCTCGCGGGACAATCGATCCAGCAACCGGCTGTTCACGTCGTAACCGACTCCGAAGTTGAAGATGCGCGCCTTGTGGACGTTCAATTCCTTCACATGCTGCGCGATCTTCAGTTCGTTCATCTCTCCCACAGTCGGCAAGCCGTCGGTGAAGAACAGCACAAATGTCGGTCCCTGGGCCTGCGGAATCATCTTCAGCGCCGTCGCGAGTGCTCCATCAATGTTCGTGCTTCCCCCCGAGTGAATCCCGTCAATAAACCCTTTCGCCGCCTGGAGCGTGTTGGCATCCACCTTTTGCAATTCCGGCTTGAAACTCTCAATCTCCGAGTCATACGCCACGATGTTGAACGTATCCCCCGGCTGCAGCCGTTCCACCAGGAACTTCAGCGCCTCCCGGGCCTGCTTGATCTTCTCCCCGCTCATGCTCCCCGAGCGATCCAGCACGTAAACCATCGTTTTCGGCACGTGGGGCACATTCGCCCCGCTTCCAAACTCCGGATCCGCCAGCAGCAGGAAATATCCTTCGTCCCCTTCTTCCGGTCGGTATCCCGCCAGGCTCAGCCCCACCCCCCCGCTGGCCGTGCTGAACAGCAACCGGAAATCCTGCGGGTTTTCCACCTGCGTCATTTCCAGCTTGCAGGTGGCGTGGCGGTCGTCCGTCCGCTTGATGTCCGGGGAATGCGTCGAACTGTAAATCGATTTGAGGGGCTGCGTGGTCTCCAGTTGGACTTCGATCGCCAGTTTTTCCAGCGCGTGACGTCCGTGCCGTGCCCCTGCCAGCGGGATCGCTACGTCCGTCAGCCCCTGATCTTTTTTCAGCAACTGCCCGTAACGGATCTCCACTTTTCGCGTCCCCTGTGCGGGGATCGGAAACACGTTCGTCTGGTAACTCCCCTGCCCGACGAATTCCAGCAACGCCGGATCTTTCCGCCGCCGCACGATCTCTTCATAAATCCGCCGCGCTTCTTCTTTCGTCATCAGCTTGCCGGGCAACTCCTGGCCGTCAACCAGGAGCGTCAACCCCTGCACCACTGCCTGGTCCGGGAGGGGAAACAGAATCCGGGCCTCCATCGGGCTGCTCTGCGGATTGTGGATCACCTGCGTCATCTGCACGCGGGCCATCTGGTCCTGCACCCGCACGTGAACATTCCATTCCTTCACGCGGTATTCGTTATTCCAAACCGGCGGGTTTGCGACCACTGGCGGACGAGGCCGACCGGGAGGTTCCGGAATCACGATCTGGGCGGAGGCCACTTTGATTCCCAGCAACAGACAGATCACCAGCCACCGACCGTACGTACTGCTCATGAGAATTCTCCTCCAGAACACATCCTGTTTCTGTTGCTCTGCGTGCCTTTGATGATCTGACCGCCCCCGTTTTTTTCAATAGGGGATTTTTAAACCCGGGATTCATCCATCTCAGAATTCCCGCGTCAGGATCTTGGACGCCCTTCACTTCTCCAAAAGTTCCCGGATTTTTGCACGGTCAGATTTTTCACTGTCAGAATCTCGCGTTGCAAAAACTGCATTCAGCCCCCTTCAAATCCTGCAAAAAAAGAGACCGGCAGGTCTTTCCTGCCGGTCTCGCAAAATCGATACCGCAAACTGAACGGAAGTCGTTACTGGGCACTGACCGTCTTGCCAGGCCCCTTCTTCCTCCGCCGTTGACGCCGTTTAATGTGTTCCTCGCGCGACAAATAGGCTCCCGGTTTCCCTTCCTGTCGCCGTTCCCCCTGCACTTTCCGCTCGGCCACTTGGGTTTCGACGGGTGCGGAAAACTGGCTCACGGAGACCCGGTCATCCTGCGGAACGGGCTTCGGCAATGCCGGACGCTCCGCCTGCTTCTGAGGCTTGGGCTTCCCGCGGAACTGGATTTCCTGCCAGCTCGATTTCTTTTTGCCTTTCGCGAACCGGCCACCCGCGCCACTCGCCCGGCTGCCGCGCGATTCTCCCTCGGCCCGATTCCGCTTGGGGCGGCGATCCTCACCCCCTTCGCGGCGTTCCCGTTCCGGACGGGCCACGCCTTCCAGATTTCGTTCCTTGAACCGTCCGCCGCGGCGTCGATCGCCGCGCTGCGACTGCTCATCGGAGCTCTCCGTCTGTTCCAGTTCCTCAAACCCTTCAATCCGGTCCGCCACGGGAATCGCCTTTTTCAACAGACGCTCGATCTGCTTCAACTGGCTCCGTTCCGCGGAGGAACAGAAGGCAATCGCCGTCCCGGTCGAGTTCGCACGACCCGTTCGGCCGATCCGGTGGACGTAGGTCTCCGGTTCGTGCGGCAAGTCGAAGTTGACCACGTGCGTGATGGCGTCGATATCGATCCCTCGCGCCGCGACGTCCGTTGCCACCAGCACCTGCGTCACGTCACTCCGGAAGTCTTCCAAAGTCCGCTGACGCTGGTTCTGGCTCTTGTTTCCGTGGATCGCATCGGCGGAGACCCCCGCCTTCTCCAGTTGCCGGGCCACCCGGTCCGCCGCGAACTTCGTCCGCGTGAACACGATCGCCCGCGCCACATCCGGCTGACGCATCAGTTTAGTCAACAGCGACGTCTTCTTCGACTGCGACACGTGATGCACTGATTGTTCAATCAAATCCGTCGTCGGGCGTTCCGGAGTCAGACGGATCTGCACCGGATCCCGCAGGATCTCCTGCGCCAGCTTCTCGATCGGTGCCGGCATCGTCGCGGAGAACAGCAGCGTCTGCCGGTCCTTAGGCAACTTATTGATGATCCGCTGAATGTCCGGCATGAAGCCCATATCCAGCATCCGGTCCGCTTCATCCAGCACGAAGCTCTGCTCGTTCGACAACTGCACATAACCCTGCTGTCCCAGATCCAGCAGACGCCCCGGCGTCGCCACGAGGATGTCCACCCCATGCTGCAGCGCCTTCGTCTGCTTGAGCTGGCTCACCCCGCCGTAAATCACCAGCGTCTTCAGGCTCGTCCCGCGGCCGTACGTCGCGAAACTCTGCTGAATCTGCAGCGCCAACTCGCGCGTCGGAGACAGAACCAGCACCCGGATCTTCCGTCCGCTGCCGCGCGGGGGATTCCCACCGCCGGACAGACGATGCAACAGCGGCAACGCAAACGCCGCGCTTTTTCCAGTCCCTGTCTGGGCACATCCCAGCACGTCACGCCCTTCCATCACCACGGGGATCGCTTCCCCCTGGATCGGTGTCGGCTGTGTGTAACCCTCTTCCGCCACCGCGCGCAGAATCGGCGCGGCCAATCCAAACTTCTCAAAACTCATGAATCTTCCTTAATGGCGGACTCTGTGCGCCACGGATTCATCCTCGGGAAACAGCACGTCTGTTCCCATGACAGGATTTCCGCGGACACGTTCCGCAGTTGTGTTCGGCGATACGGCAAGGGGGGCCGATTCTCAATCGGCTCGGGATCCAGCGGATAATTCCGCGATCCACCCCACCTCAGGTCTCATCGAAACTCGTGGTTCCAGGACCCAAGGGGAGGAGCACAACTGGCGCTCCAAATAAACCGTTAAGCCTGGCTGTCATCCCCCGTGACCGGCGATCCGCACGGCAGGAGATGAAACTGAGAGAATATTAGCAGAACATCGGCCGTTTGTCTGGACCAAACTCTCAAATTTCCCGGAAATCCTCTCAAACCTCGATTCCATCCGGTGTTAAGCAATAACTTCAACCGGCAAACTCCCCCTGATCCCCACATTAAAATCACGCTATGATCGAATCCGTCAGGTCAATCCTCCTGTTTTTGGTCAACCGAATCCGAACACCGGAATCCGAACAGTGGAGCTCTCTTCATGCTTCGATTCGTTCCACTTTTCCTCGCAGTCACGTTACTCATCGTATTCACATCCCCATACCTACTCGCGGATGATCTCGCCACAGACAAATTCGCCGGACATCGCACCGGCGAGACCCGCAACGACAACGGTCTCAAACTCACTCTCGTCTGGTGTCCTCCTGGCAGGTTCAAAATGGGAAGCCCCCTGCACGAACCGGGTAAGCATCCCGATGAAGGGCAGGTCGAAGTCAATCTCACACGTGGATTCTGGCTCGGAAAGACCGAAGTCACCCAGGGACAATGGACCGCGATGATGAAAACGTCTCCCTGGGAGGGAGAAGCCTACGTCGAAGACGGAGACGATTATCCGGCGACGTTTGTCGATTGGACGCAGTGCCACGAGTTCTGCAAGAAATTCACCGAACAGGAACGCAAGGCGGGCCGACTCCCACTCACCTGGAGATATGATCTCCCCACCGAGGCCCAATGGGAATATGCCTGCCGCGCCGGAACATCGACCCGCTTCAGCTTCGGCGATAATCAGGAGGACCTTTACGAATACGCCTGGTACGGCGGATTGACCCAGGACGGCAACGCCCGCTTCGAAAAATACGCCCACAAGGTCGGATTGAAAAAGCCCAACAACTTCGGCCTCCACGATATGCACGGCAACGTCTACGAATGGTGCCGGGGCTGGTACGGCAGAAAATACGTCGGCGGTGATGATCCTCCCGGGGAACGCAAGGGAACGCTCTATCCCTCGCGCGGCGGGGCCTGGGATCGGCAGGGGCCTTATTGCCGTTCGGCAGACCGCGAGTGCAACGCACCCGATGACCTTGGCAGCGTGCAGGGATTCCGCATCAGTTGCATTCCCGATGTCCCCGATCTCAAAGACTGACGATCAGGTGACTGGGGTCAAGCGTATTCGCGCAGCCCCCAGTCTGGTCCACCCGTCTCCCTAATGTCGGGTGGCGGGGGCGCACCGCGAAGCGGAAGCCCCCGGAACGATGGGTCTCCCTTCAACTGCTCTCGCCCGCAGTGTGCGGGCTGGCATTTCCTCCCACCCCGAATCCATAATCATTTCTGACTCGCCTTCCATAACTCCCACATCACGGACGTCCGCCACGATGGCCTCCTCCCGGAAAACCCAGAATTACGTCATCCTCTCCATGTCGGGGATTCCCCACGTCGAGAAGGCCCGCGCCGAACTCCTGCACGTCCTCGAAAAGCAGAAGCAACTCAAGGTCTTTTCCTGCTCCTGCTCCACGACGGAGCAAGCGGACATCAACTGGAAAAAAATGGACCTCGCCGTCGTTCTCGGGGGAGACGGTGCGATCCTCCGCGCCTGCCGCCAGATGGGAAAGGACCAGCTCCCCATCGTCGGCGTGAACCTCGGCCGTCTCGGATTCCTCGCCGATCTTTCTCCCCAGGAATTTCAGGTCTGCCTCCCCAATCTCATCGCGGGAGAATATCGCGTCGTCGAACACTTGATGTACCGCTGCGTACTCAAACGCAAAGGGACCAAAGATCAGGTCTGGGTCGGGCTGAATGAAGTCGCCGTCCTCGCCGGGGCCTCCATGCGCATGATTGACGTCAATCTCTCGATCGACGGAGAACTCGTCACCACCTATAGCGGCGACGGGGTCATCGTCAGCACTCCCGTCGGCTCCACCGCACACAGCCTCTCCGCCGGAGGCCCGATCCTCCGTCAGGATCTGCAAGCCTTCGTGATTACTCCTATTTGTCCGCATGCCCTCACTATGCGCCCCGTTGTCGATTCCGCCGACCGACGCTATTCCCTGCAGGTTCCCAGCATCCCCCCCGGGGTGAACCTCGTCATGGACGGCCAGATCCACATCCCTCTGCAATCCGGTGACGTCATTGAAGTCACCAATGCCGCCCCCCTCCACTTCCAGCTCGTCCAGGTTCCCGGACACAGCTACTACGGCACTCTCCACCGTAAGCTCAACTGGGGGGGCCAGCCTAACTACCGCCCCCGGTAGCACCCCGTTCCCCTTGGTGGAAAAACCCTCCCGCAATTCGTAAAGTTGCTGGCTGATCCCCTTTGCAGAACAAGCCAGGAACGCAGTCCAGCACACGGCGCGGTTACGAGCGACAGCGGAACGGTCACCATGAGCACACAACTCAGTCTGGGTCTCGATTTCGGTACGGAAAGTGTCCGCGCCCTCCTCGTTGATTTGAATGGCCACGAACGGGGCGTCGCCGTCGCCAGATATCCCCACGGCCAGATCACCGACACCCTCCCCGGTACCGGCGAAAAACTCCCCCCCGACTTTGCTTTCCAGCATCCCCAGGACTGGATCGACTCCACCGCCCAGGCTGTCCGCGAAGCCCTCGCCGCCGCGAACGCCAAAGCAGCCGACGTCATCGGCATCGGCGTCGACTTCACCAGTTGCACCATGCTCCCCTCACTGGCCGACGGCACCCCCCTCTGCCTCACTGACAAATTCAAGGCGGAGAAATTCGCCTGGCCCAAACTCTGGAAACATCACGGCGCCCTCTCCCAGACCGAACGGATCAACAAGCTCGCCAAGGAACGGAATGAAACCTGGCTGAACCGCTACGGCGGCATCATCGGCCTCGAGTGGTTCTTCCCCAAGATGCTCGAAACGCTGGAATGCGCCCCCGCCGTGTACGACGCCACCCAGGTCTGGCTCGAAGCCGGTGACTGGTTCGTCTGGCAACTCGTCGGTGGCCCGGCGAGCGAACTCCCCCGTTCCACCTGCCAGGCCGGTTACAAAGGAATGTGGAGCCGCGAAGAAGGCTTCCCCTCCAAGCCCTTCCTCAAAGCCCTCAACCCCAAACTCGAAAATGTCGTCGCCGACAAGATGCCCGGCCGTTTCCTCGCCCCCGGCGAGAAAGCGGGCGGACTGACTCCCGCCATCGCCGAAAAGTTCGGCCTCAACCCCGGCACTCCCGTCAGTGCCGCCATCATCGACGCCCACGCCGGTGTCCCCGGCGCCGGTGCAGCGGAACCCGACACTCTCGTTATGGTCATGGGGACCAGCAGTTGCCACATGCTCAACTCCGGCGTCGGCAAGATGGTCCCCGGCGTCGCTGGCGTTGTGAAAGATGGCATCCTCCCCGGCTTCTATGGCTACGAAACCGGTCAGGCCGCCGTCGGCGATGCCTTCGAATGGGTCCGCCGCCTCCTCGGCTCACCCGACTTCGCGACTCTCTCCGCCCAGGCGGAAAAATTCCCCCGGCTCGGACGGCGTCCGCTGTGTTGACTGGTTCAACGGCTGCCGCACCCCGCTCATGGATGGCTCCCCACCGGCGCATTCACCGGTCTCACGTTGAATCACGGCCCGGCACACGTCTTCCGTTCGATCCTCGAAGCCAGCCGCCTGCGGCCTTCGCTGGATTGTCCAGACCCTGCGTGATGGCGGCGTTCCTGTCCGCCGGTTCGTCGCGACGGGAGGCCTGCCACATCACAGCCCTCTCTTCCTCCAGATCTGTGCCGACGTCCTCAACGAAACCATCGTCGTCCCCGATTCCAAGCAAGGCCCCGCCCTCGGCGCCGCCATCCTGGTGCCCTGGCCGCCGGTGCCTTCCCGATGCCAACTCTGCCATCAAGGCGATGGCCCCCTCCGGATCCTCACGGACTGTGACTCCTAACCATGACGCCGCCCGCGCGCCGAACGGCTTTACACCGAATATCTGGCCCTCACCGCGGAGATGTCCATCCCATGACCCATTCCAAAACCGTCTATCTCGTCGCCAGCGGCGACCTTCGTCTCTCCGCCAATCAGGTCTGCTGGCCCGCCCAGGCGGACATGGAAGCCTCCATCGAAAAAGCCCTCGCCGCCGAAGGCTACTCCGTCAAGCGCGCCCACGCCTATGACTCGCACCAGAAGCACGGCTTTATCGACTCTCAGCATCGCGGCATCGAAGTCTTCCGCGACATCCCCACCGATGCCCCCCTCATCGTCGCCGAGGCGGTCTGGCAATACTCTCACCACGTCCTCGCCGGACTCTCCACCCATAAAGGTCCGATCCTGACCCTCGCCAACTGGTCCGGCCAATGGCCCGGCCTCGTCGGTCTCTTGAATCTCAACGCCTCCCTCACCAAGCAAGGAGTCCACTACTCCTCCCTCTGGAGTGAGAACTTCACAGATGCCTACTTCAAAGCCGGGCTTCACGAATGGCTCACCACCGGCCGCGTCACGCATGACACCTCCCACGCCCGCGACCTCGACCGCCTGAAACTCCCCGCCGCCGACGAAAACCTGGCCGCGACTTCGCCCGCGAATTCGCCGCAAGAAAGCCATCCTCGGCGGCCTCGACGAAGGCTGCATGGGGATGTTCAACGCCATCATCCCCGATGACCTCCTTCACGCCACCGGCACCTTCAAGGAACGTCTCTCGCAGTCGAGTCTGTACGCCGCCATGCGCGAAGTCTCCGATGCCGATGCGAAGGCCGTCTACGATTGGCTCCTCGCCGAGGGGCTCAAGCTGAAACTCGGCAAGGACGAAGCCACCGAACTCACCGAGCCCAGGTCCTGCTCCAGTGCAAGATGTACATCGCCGCCCTCCGCATCGCCGATGACTTCGGCTGCGACTCCATCGGCATTCAATACCAGCAGGGACTCAAGGACCTCGCCCCCGCCAGCGACCTCGTTGAAGGGATGCTCAACAACGTCGATCGTCCCCCGTCAAATCCGCCGACGGCAAACGCGTCCTCTTCGAAGGAAGCCCTCCCCCACTTCAACGAAGTGGACGAATGCGCCGCCTCGATGGTCTCGTCACCTATCGTCTCTGGCGCGAGCTCGGCTTCGAACCGGAAAACACTCTCCACGATCTCCGCTGGGGCCAGGCCTACGGCGATGATTACGTCTGGGTGCTCCTCATCAGCGCGCCGCTCCCCGCCCACTTCATCGACGGCTGGAAAGGGGCCAGCAGCGAACGCCAGCCCTCCATGTACTTCCGTCTCGGCGGCGGCACCATGAAAGGGATCAGCAAGCCCGGCCACATCGTCTGGAGCCGCGTCTTCGTCGCCGGTGGAAAACTCCACGCCGATATCGGCACAGCGAAAGTCGTCTCCTCCCGCAGGAAGAAACCGACCGCCGCTGGAAGGAAACCACCCCCCAATGGCCGATCATGCATGCCGTCTTCGATGGAGTCACCCGCGACCAGATGATGGCCCGCCATCAGTCCAACCACATCCAGGTCGTCTACTGTCCCGATGAGGCCCAGGCGCACCGCGCCGCCCGCATCAAGGCCGCCGCCCTCGCCGAACTCGGCCTCGAAGTCGCCCTCTGCGGAGACGTCAAACTGTCCTGACAACACCGGGGAGCCGACGTGCCACCACTCGCGCCAACCATCGAACTGGGCCGCACCGGCCTGAGGGTTTCGCGCGTCGCGTTTGGGGCCGGCCCCGTCTCCAATCTCATGACACCCGGCGCTGCAGAAGACCTGCAGCGCCGGACTGTCCTCCGCGCGATTGATTGTGGCATCAACTGGTTCGACACCGCCGCCACCTACGGCGACGGTGCCTCCGAAACCGCCCTCGGGAATATCTTTCGCGATCTCTCCCCCGCCGTTCCGATACATATCGCCACCAAGGCCCGCATCCCTCCTGAAGAGACGCACCGCATCCGGGATTACATCCTCGAATCGGTCTCCGCCAGCCTGCAACGCCTCCAGCGCTCCTCCGTCACCCTCCTGCAACTCCACAATTCCATCACGGAACACCGTGGTGACGAACCCACTTCGCTCACGCTCGCCGACGTCCTGGAGAAAGGGGGCGTCCTCGAAGCCTTCGACCAGCTCCGCCGTGCGGGGATTGTCCGTCACCTCGGCCTCACCGGCATCGGCACCCCGGCAGTCCTCAAGCTGGTCATCGACTCCGGACAATTCGACACCATCCAGTCCCCCTGCCATCTCCTCAACCCCAGCGGCATCCGTCCGATCCCCCATCCCTTCCCCGACAAAGACTACGAGCAACTCCTCGCCCACGCTCACTCGCAAGGTCTCGGCACCTTCGCCATTCGCGTCCTGGCGGGAGGTGCGCTGGCCGGCCATCCGCCGAGCGCACACACCCTCAAAACCAAGTTCTTCCCCCTCGATCTCTACGAGCAGGACCGTGCCCGCGCCGCTCGTGTGACAGCATCACTCCCCGCCGGAATGACCTTGTCCCAGGCCGCAATCCAATACATCCTCTCCTCTCAGTCCATCGATTCCGCCATCATCGGCTTTGCCACTCCCGAACAGGTCGAAGAGGTCGTAGGCTGGGCCTCCGCACCATCTCTATCCCCTGACGAACTCACCCGCCTGGAACACTTGGCCCTGGCTCCATGAGTGCAAGCCCCTCCATCTCGGTCCCCGACCTCACACCCCGCCAGCGGAACGTGGTCCTGCTGGCTTCGTTCCTCGGCTGGTTCTGCGCCGGCTTGCAGATGGGTCAGATGAATCTCGTCGCCCGTTCCGCCACCCAGGACTTCATCCGCGCCGGCGCCATCACTTCGGAATCGAACTTCCTCTGGTCCAACCTCGGCCCCGGGACTAAGACCGCCTCATCCCTCGCACCGGAACCAGCCAAAAAACTTCTCGCCCAGCGCGCCCCTCTCTGGCTTGCCTGGTACAACAGCGCCTTCCTGTTCGGCGCCGCCGCCGGCGGTCTCCTCTTCGGCCGCCTCGCCGACCGCTACGGACGCCACCCCGCGATGACCTCCAGCATCGCCTGCTATTCCTTCTTCGCCGCCGCCGGTTACTGGGCCACCACCCCCGAAAAATTCCTCCTCCTCCGCTTCCTCTCTTCGATGGGTGTCGGCGGGATGTGGCCTGTCGCCGTCGCACTCGCCTCCGAGGCCTGGGGCACCCGCTCCCGTGCGCTCCTCGCCGGCATCATCGGGGCCGCGGGCAACCTCGGCATCGTTCTCCTCGGAGTCATCGGCTTCTACAACCAGATTGCCCCCCAGGCCTGGCGCTGGGTCATGCTCATCACCGCATCCCCGCTGCTGCTCGCCGTCTGGGTTGCCATGGTCGTCCCTGAATCCCCCGCCTGGCGCCGTTCCCGACTGCAGACCGCATCGGCCTCGAAAAAGACCTCCACCTGGGAAATCTTTCACCCCCCGCTCCTCTCCACCACCATCATCGGCATCATCCTCGGCATGATTCCTCTGTTGGGCAATTGGGGAACCACCGCCTGGTTCATCCCCTGGGCCGATGCCGTCAAAAGCGCCTCCGACCCTTCCGCCAAGGCCTTCGCTTCCATCATGCGGGCCGGAGGGGGAGCCATCGGCAGCTTCTTGGGAGGTGGACTCGCCACCCTCCTCGGCCGACGCACCACTTATGTCCTCGTCAGCCTGGCGACTCTCGCGGTCTCGGAGTTCACGTTCACCTTCCTCACCTCTCCCCCTGGTATTCCTCGGCGGTCTTTGTCGTGGGACTGGTCTCCATGATCTACCTCGGCTGGCTTCCTCTCTACCTCCCCGGAGCTTTCCCCACGCACGTTCGCCACCGGTGCCGGGGTGAGCTTCAACTTCGGTCGGATCGTCACCGCTTTTGCCGTCCTCGGGGCGCAGGAGCCATCGTCGCTCTTCCGCGAGAACTACGCCGCCACCGGACAGGTGACCAGCCTCGTCTATCCCGCCGGATGATCGCCATCCTCTCGCCCGACACCTCCGACCGCAAACTCAACGCCTCAACTTAAACCTTCTCCCTTTGCGGAGAAGGAAGACCCCGCAGGGCCGGAAGAGGGGGCGATACAAGCGTTCTGATAAAGCGCCCGCGCAAGCGAGCCTGTCTTATTACGACAAGCGCCGCCGACCCCGCGAACACCTGGGTCCAGCAACGACGCGCTCAGCATTCCAGTCCCGAACCCTGACCGCCAGACGGTGACTTCTTGTGCCCCTTGGCGTGGTGTTTCGCGCATTACTTCCTCCACCGCGGCACTCGCAGCGCTGACCTGTTCCTTCTTGCTCGCCGGGGCGAGTTGAGCCGGGCGGTTTCCACGTCGCTGCCCGCAACACTTGACTGGAATCGCCGTTGACGATCTCTGCGGGCGAAGCCCCTGGGGAGTCGAGCCTCCGTGCTGGCCGCACTCGAGCTGGCAGTCGTCAGGACGATCGGCTGAATCCACCGCCCACCGAGCGGGATATCCGTCGCATTCCCGAATCGGAACGATTTGTCCCCCACGCTGTTGAACGCGTGGTTCCCATTCGAATCGAGATAGTACTGCCCGTTTCGGAACACTCCCACGTCCGAAATTCCGTCCTGGTTCCAGTCTCCAATCATAGGCTTGTCCCCTGCCGCCCCGAACTTGAACGAGACATCTCCCAGCGCCCCTCCGTCCCAGTAGTGGTTCGGATTGCTGTCGAGATAGAAACTTCCGCTCCGGTAGACGCCGATATCCGTCGTTCCATCTCCGTTCCAATCCCCCGTCACCGGGGTGTCTCCGGCAATTCCAAAATTGAACGTGGCATCTCCCGCCCCCCACTTGTGGTCTCCGTTCATGTCCAGGTACCACACGCCGTTCCGCACCACACCAATGTCCGCCCGCCCGTCGTTGTTCCAGTCTCCGACCACCGGCTTATCCCCCGGGTTCCCGAATTTGAACGTCATATCCCCCAGGGCTGTTCCATCCCATTTCTGATTGCCGTTGGCATCGAGATACCACACCCCATTCCGCACGACGCCAATGTCGTCGAAACCGTCCGCGTTCCAGTCCCCCGTGATGGGAATGTCACCCGCATTGCCAAAGGCGAACGAGGTATCGGTCCCTGCCGCGGATGCGTTCCAGTCGTAGTTCTGGTCCTGATCCAGGTAAAATCGCCCGTTTCGCACGGTTCCCACGCTTGAGTGCGACGGCGCATTCATGTGAAAGCCCAGGATCGGGGCCGCGGTATTCGATGCCCATTGATGATCGGGGGACAGTTCGCTGCTCGCCTCCAGCGAAAACGACAGATCCAGCGTCCGCCCCAGGCTCATGTTCGAATTCCCCTGGCTGTCTTTCAGGAAGCCCACGTAAGGGAACTTCATCTCCAGCGAATGCCCATCCGCCGAAATCGACTCCGTCGCGACCCCCAGCACCACCGGCCCCTTATCCCGCACGAATGTCAAAGTGTTGTTATCGTGGTACACCCACTCCGTGTAGTAGTCGTAGTGGCCGAATTTCTGGTCCGCGAATCCCGCCGGGTAAGGCCCGTCATTCCCGCTCACCCACTGACCGGAAGACTGATCGAGAAACGCCTGGTTCAGTTCCGAAGAATTCGACGCTCCGTGGTTCAGGTAGTTCGCCGAGTTAAACGTCCCATCGTAAAACTCGATCTCCGTATTGAAGTCATATCCATTGCTCGTCGGATAGTAACCACCTTCGGAGAGTTCATAACCGGTCGCATTACTCTGGTCCGTGTCCATCGTCACGATGATGTACGACCGTCCCGCCGCCAAACCAGGCCCCGATTGTTGAGTCCGCCCGATCTGTCCCGCTGCCCGGAAGTAGAAATAGATATTCGAAGCGTCGTACGCGACCTTGTACTCCAGCAGGTCCACGTCGGGGTTCCTCACGGGACTCGGCGTGTCGGTCGGCAGGGTGTGATCCGTGTCGTGGGTGTTCCCTGAGGGGTCCGAATAGCTTGGGACATTTGCCCAGTCTGACATATCCCCGTCGATCGTAATCGTCTTAAACACATTCGCCGTGAGCAACGTCCGGGTTTCCAGGACATCGAACCAGGAACGCAACTGCTGCATCGGGGCCACGGAACGACGTTTTCGGGACCGAACTCGGGGTGACGTCATCGCTTGGAATCTCCCAGGGAAAGCACGTTCGAAACACTTGGAGGGGATTGAACTTTCAGCCTATCAGCGGGAACTCCCGCGAGGCCATAAAAAACTCCCGGCCTGCCCCTCCGAAAGGGATTTTGGGCTGGCTCAAAAGGATTTCCCTTCTGATTTTTCGCCCAGTTTTTTTGGAACTTTGCCGGGGAACATTCGTCCTAGATATGGACGCCAGAAAGCCTGTATGTTATCCGTATCTCCAGAGCCTCTCAAACAATGCAATCGAAAATCTTTATTTCGTTTTGCCATTTCGACAGAGCCATGCACGGATGCCGCATGACAAGACCACGGTCAGGTCCCGGTTGGGGCACGATATTTCTACGCTGGAGCGCCACCCTTGCGCTCCTCCTCATCCTGGGGAGAGAATCCGCATTCTCCCAATCTTCCCCCGCCGCGCCCGCGCAACCCCCACCTGTCGCCCCGGCAACCCCTGCCGCGGAATCCGCTCCCGCGCCGCGGGTCTACGTCCCCTATAAGTCCCTCAGCGACGTTCTGGGGAACAGCAACCCCACCATCTTTCTCCCCCTCAAGGAGTTCGAGGCTCTCTGGGAAAAGGTCCGTACGCAGATCCCGCCCCTCCCCGCTTCCGCGGCTCTCACCGGCGCCACATATACCGCGACCGCCACCCCGCAGACACTCACCGTCACGGGTGAACTTTCCCTGCAATCCACCGCGAAATCCTGGTCGCGCTTCCCTCTCGATTTTGGTGCCGGAAAACTCGCCGCAGCCAAATGGAGCGATCCCCGCCTCATTCTGCACAACAACTCCGTTGGCCAACCGGAACTGCTGATTCCCGCTCCCGGGAGTTTTACGGGAAACATCACCGTCGTCTATTCCGTCGAAGAACTCCAGGCACAACATATTGCCCGGCTGAAACTCCCCTCCGCCGCCGCTTCGACACTCGATATCAATATGGCCACGGCCGATCAGGTCTTTCGGACCGAGCCGGCACTTCCCCTGAGCACATCCTCCACCCCTCAATCCAGCACGGCCAAAATCACCCTGGGGCGAACGACCGACGTGCAACTCTCCTGGAGTCCGAAGAACGCCCCCGCCACTCCCGTTGATCGCCTCCTCACCGCCGAACGGATCACGCGCATCTCCCTGCAACAGGGAACGGCTCTCACGAATTCCGAGACCCAGTTGCAAATCCTCAGGGGAACCGTCAATCAGCTTCGCATCGCCCTCCCTCTGAACCACCAACTCGTCGATGTCACCGCTCCCGGCCTGAAATCCTGGAACATCCAGAAAGAGGACAAGCGGCAAATCCTCCTCCTCGATTTCTCCCCACCTCTGGCTCATACGGCCACTCTGCATCTTCGCACCGAGTTCCCGTTCACCGAGGAATTCACCTGGGGGGGTGTCGATTCCAGCGGAAAAGCCCAGGGAATTGAGATTCTGGACCTGCACCGTGAGCAGGGCATGCTGATTCTGCAAGCTCCCCCGGACACCTCCCTGAATGTCGATTCCCCCCAAGGTCTCGTCCGGATCGGAATCGAAGAAGTCCCCCCCCTCTACCGCAAGGGAGACGACACTTTCTTCCGTTTCTTCTCCGCAAAGCATCAGCTTAAGGTCACCGCAAAGCCCATTGAGCCCCGCGTCCTGGTCAAAAGCCGCACCAGGGTCTTGATCGGCACTGATGAAGCCCGGCTGCTCGTCAACCTGGCTTACAAGATCGAACGCGCCGGTCTCTTCTCCCTATCCTTCAAGCTCCCCGCCGGCATGAAAATCGATTCCGTGCAATGTCCCGACCTCCAGGATCAAACTCTCTCTCCGCAGGGAGACCTGCTCAAACTCACGCTCGCCCAGCGCAAGCTCGGCGAGCTCTCTCTCAACATCGAAGGCCGCATCCCCCGCGACCCCGCCAAAACCTCTCTGATAGCCCCCCTCATCGAACCGCAGAACGTCGCGTTCGAAGAAGGGGTCGTCACCATCGAAGCCCCGGACGCTTTGGAAATCGTGACTGATCCGAAGGCGATCAAGGCCGCCCAACCGATCACGGCCAACGAGGAGCCTCAAAACGGATTCCGCAACGCCTCCGCCTGGTCCTTCAATCATCGCCCCGTTGAGATTCCACTCAGCATTTCCCGCAAGCCCCCCCGTCTCACCGCGCAAACCGCAACCACTCTCAACCTTCGCCAGAAGATCCTCGAACTCTCCACACTTCTGAAATTGCAGGTCGATTATTCCGGGGTTCGCCAGTTCCAGTTCCTCCTCCCCGAATCGATCGGCTCAACTCTTCAAATCGAGGAACTCGACGGCAGCCGCGGACTCATCAAGCAGAAAACCTCCGCGAAATCGGACGAAGCTGGCTGGAATCTCTGGACGATTGAAACCCAGCGCGAAGTTCTCGGCCCGGCTCAATTCAGGCTTCGTTATGACATCCCCCTCCAGGAAGCCGCCGGAGTCCAGTTGGAATTGAAACTCCCCCGACTCCTTATCCCCGCCGCGGCAGGCAGAATTGTCCCCGCTGCCGTCGGTGGCGAAGTCGCCGTTGTGAAGGACGAAGCCTGGTCACTCACGACCGAAACCTCCGGACTCGAGTCGATTGATGTCCGCGAATTGCAGCAACTCCCGCAAGCAGCGGCTATCGCCTATCGCTACTTCGAAACTTCCGGCCAGCCGCTCATCCTCAAACTGATGGCCACCAAATATGAAACCCGGGACGTCATCCAGACGATCATCTCCCGGGCTCTCGTGGAAGGTGTTCTGACGTTCGAAGATCAGGGACTGTTCCGCTGCCGTTTTCGACTCACGACCAGCGAACGCCAGCGGCTCCCGGTCCAGCTCCCCGCCCAGGTCGAACCTCTTTCCGTCAGTGTCGCCGGGCAACAGGTTCCCCTCGAACGCTCAGCTGACGCGAAAACCAGAGGACGGCACGTTTTTCATCAATGTCAACCGCCAAACCGCCGTCGATCAGCCTTTCACGATCAGCATTGTCTATCGCGCCAAAGTCCGTCCCCTCTCCCGCCGCGGCCTGGGGGGAGACCTCAGAGTCCAACTCCCGCAACTCGGACTGCTCCCCAATCACGCGCTGCAGCAGCAACGTCTGATTGTCTGGATTCCGCGTGAAGTCGAACTCGTCGGTGAGAGCAATCACTTCCGCCGACGCCCTCCCGATCCGCTGCACCGCGATCCGCAAGCCCTCGCGGGAGAACTCGACGCCTGGATCGGCCAGCCCTCGGGTGAGGTTTATGAGTTTCCCCGTCTCCGGGCATCCCTTTGAATACGACAGCATCGGTACCGTCCGCGAACTCGCCGTGCAATGGTGGCGCGCAAGGCGGATTCACCATCGCCTCTCCATCCCCTGGTGATCGTCGCCTGGCTGACCTTGCGCTCCTGGGCCAACAAGCTCGGGCTGCTCCTCTTCATCGGGTTTATCCTGCTCCTCTCCGCACAGCAGGATCTCGATTGGGTCCGTCATCTGCTCCACGCGGGACGTTACGGCCTCGCCTTCGGACTCTTGATCTGGATCGTCTCCGCCATCGTTTCTCCCCGTCGACATGACCTGACCGCACAAGTCGGCATGATTGTTCCCTGGGGGCGAGTAATGGCTCCGGCAGTCCTCCTCCCGGAGTTTTTGCGGCCCCCAAGTCACCGTCACCCTCGAATGAAACTTCGACCGATCCCCCGGCCTCGTGACCTGCACGCTCGATCACAGGTTTTTCGCCACGAATTCGAAGGACACGTGCGAGTCTTCCCTTGATTTCCGGTCTTCGCTCTCTCGGTCAGCCCTCCTCCTGCGGAATCCCCTCGTTCGTTTTTTTTGGATTCAATGCGTCGCCTTGCAGTTCTGTGCGTGACCCCTCCGTCACGGCGGCAGCGGAACCGGTCAAACCACACACGCAGCCCACCTGGCCAACTCGCCATCCCCACCGAGGAACTCGGTCCCGCGCTCGCCCATTACGGCCAAGAAGGGGTTCCTCATCCCCTGGGGAAGACTTCCGCAAACTCCTCTCCGAATCGGAACAAGTCCGCGATTTCGCCTCCCTCGGCACTTCCGATGTCCTGACGAACTGGACAAATCCCCGTCTCTGGATCAATGACACCGTTCTCAAGGTCTCGGCTGATCTGTCCCTCCGCCAGTCCTCCGAGCATCCCCACGTCTGGCTCTTTCCTCCGGAATTTCCTTCGCTGGAACAGGTCACACTCGACGAGAAACCCGCCGAACTCAGCCCTTTCCACCCCGAATCTGGACGCCCACTGATGCTCCTCTGTCGCGGGAATGGCCCCATCGCCTCCATGTGGAGTATTCACTCCCCGTTCAGACCGTTCCACAAGGCAAACTCTTATCTCTCCCGTTGCTCCGGCCCACGTCCGCCGAACTCTCTTTGTCGATTCCTCCAGAGCGCGGGTTCGAACCACCGGCCTCCAGGCACGCGAGGAGTCCACCCTTCCCGGATCCAAAACGCTCATCTGGACCGTCGGTGGCTTGAGGACCTGGCAAGGCCTCTTCCTGAATCCCAATTCAACTACTCAGGCCGGCTCGACACTCTGGGTCGAATCGTCAGTGCAGGTTCAGGTCAGCCGTTCCGGCGCCGCGTGGACCACAACAGCGTCGCTTCACCCTTTCGGCACTCCGCTGAGCGAAGTCCTGTGTGACCTTCCCCCGGATGTGACACTCGCTTCCGCCACGGGGGATTCCCTCGTCTCCTGGAATGTCACAGGCGAAAAAACCGGGGCGAAACTTCATCTGAAGTTCCGTCAGATCGCCCCCCGCTCCGTTCAGATCATTCTTACCGGATTTCTGGCCGAGAACCAACAAGCGTGGCAGCTCACCGCTCCGCGCTGGCAAGCTGCCGGCCAGGCCACACGTTTCACCGTGGAAGACGCCTCCGAGCAGCCCCTCGCCCTCACGGAATTGAAACAGGGAACTCTTGTAGAAAATCGACTTCTCGCAGCCCCCCGCCACGATCTCAAGTCACCGCATCGCTGGGGGATCCGTGCTCGTGATCCTGAATTTCAAGCCCGCTTCGCTCCCCTGCAACCCGCGAATAAGTTCCGGGTGACACAGGAAAACGCCCTGCACCTTGCGACCGACCGTCTCGAACTCTTCAGCCGGCTCTCCTTCTTCCCGCTGGCGACGGCCGTTCCGCAACAGATCGACATCGAATTGCCCGCCGACTGGATTGTCACATCCATCACCGCCGCAGATTCCTCAAAGCGCACGCTCTCCTGGGATCTCATCGCGGAGAAGCCCAGCCTCCACAAGATCCGTCTCCAGTGGAAAGACCCCCTTCCCGACAAAACCGTTCCCAAGGTCCATTTGCAGGCGCATCGTTCGCTGGAGCATTGGCCCCCGGAAGAATCCCCCGTTTCTGTTCCACTTCCCAAACTGCACATCCCGGACGCTTACCGCCAGACGGGGCAGTTGATCATCACCTCCACCGATCCTCTGCAGCTCCTCCCCAGGAGCCTGCAGGGGTTTGCACCGCTTCCTTATTCCGCTCAGAAAAATCTCCTCGCTGCTTACCAGTTCGCGGAAAGCGATGCGGCCGGAGAGGTTCAAGTCAGCCGCCTCCCCGCGCAGATTGCCGCCTCGGGACTCGTCTCCGCCCGTCTCGAACGGGAACATTTGCAAGCCGCCTGGGAAAGTCGCGTCCAGATCGGAGGAGGAGGCGCACGCCAGATTCGCATCAGTCTCCCCGAGCAATGCGGTGACGGAGTCCGTTTTTCAATCGACGGCTCCTCTCCCCGTATCTCCCATCAATCCGCCGCCCCTCCCGAAAACGGCTCTCGCACCTGGACCGTCGAGTTCGATCGGCGTGTCATTGGTGAAATCCGTCTCTGGACCACCTTGATCCTCCCCCGCGGCAAGGAAACCTCGTTCCGAGTTCCGCTCCCCAACTTCCCCGATGCGGAACGCCAATCCGGCCAGGTCACCGTCGAAGGGGACGCCGAACAGCAACTCACCGTCATCGGCAAAGACCTCACCGGACAACCTCTCCCCGAGATTTCCCCTGCCGATCTGCAAACTCCCACGCAGTATAGTCCTCAACACCGCATCGTGGCCGCCTATCGCATTCTCGCAGGCGGTTCGACCGTGACGCTGCAGGAGAAACGCCTCCCCGCGGACATTCTCCCCGTCGCTTACTGCCGCGAACTTCGGTTGAAATCCATCCTCGCCCCGGAAAGCCCCCGCCTCCTCCAGGCCCGCTGGTCGTTGCAGGCCGGCCGGATCGCGGGCTGGGCACTCCACCTCCCCAACGGCGCCCGTCTCTGGTCCGCGCAGATCAACAATGTTCCCGTGGAAGTCCGCCACAGTGGCCGCGTCGAGAACTTCATCGCGGCCCCCGAAAACTCCGTCGGAATCACAGAGCAAAACCTGACCGTTATCTACGAAGACTCCATTCTCGAGGATGAACCTCTCGGCACCGAACACCAGGCGGTCCCACTCCTCCAGATCGTCACCGCGAACCAGGAAATCCGCCCGCTGCTGGTCATGGAACACCATTGGGAAGTCCATCACCCCCCGACGCTCATCCTCTCCCCTGGCAATCCCCCCGTGGAGGAAACCTATCCCCGGGCGAATGGCCTCAGCCCCTGGCAATGGCTCCAGAACTGGACCTTCTCATACGGGCAACTCTACCAGTTGCTGTTTGTCCTTGGAGCAATCGCCGTTCTCGTCTTGTTCGTCCGCCTGCTGCAGTTTCTTTTTGGCAAAACGAACTTCACCTTACCCGGTCTCGTGACCGGCGTTCTCCTGTTCGTGGTTTGTGGCGTGATCGTCAGCGAGCTCATTCCCCGCGTTCAATCAGCCCGCGAAACGTCTCAGCGCGCGGCACGACTCTCAAGAGAAAGGGACGCCGCCCGAGGAATCGCCACCACAATCCCTCAATCAGAGCAACTCATCGAACGCGAGGGAGTCGAGGCGATGCCCGCCGCTCCGGTTCCTCCAAAGTCCCCCCTCGAAGAGAGCGTCGCGGGAAAACCGCTTGCCCCGGCTCAGCAACAGGCACAACCTCCTGCCAAAACCGCCCCCCTCACTAAAAACACCACTTGGGGACTTTCCCGTCTCTCTGTACTCGCTCAGCTTATTCCCCCCTCCGATTTCCAGGTGAGTGAATATCATTACCGCGGAGCGAGCGGGCTCCAGCCTCCGATCCTCGTCGTCCGCTTCTGTCAGGTGGATATCATGGCGCCTCAACTCCTCATTCTGGCTCTGGGGGCCGCCTTGATCTGCTGGCTCACCCGCAAACGTCCCGCGGCCTGGCGCCTCTGTGGCGCCCTCGGCCTGTTCCTCCCCCTCGCGGCCGGTGTCTGGCTCTCCCGCGAATGGCACCCGCTCCTCGTCGCCTTAATGAACGGCACTCTCGCCGGGGGACTCCTCGTGCTCCTCTGGCACATCTCCCGGAAATTTGCGTCTCAGTCCCAATCCCAATCCACGGAGACCCCCTTCGCCGAAGCATCCAGGTCTCTCACGCTGCTTCTCATCGTCGGATTCTGCTCGTTGACGAACGCTGCTCACGCGGCCGAACCGAATGCACCCGCTGCGAAACCGGCCCCCCCTGTGGCAACCCCTCCTTCCGTTCCTGCTCCCCAGCCGCCGATTCTCGTTCCGCTCGACGATCTGCTGCATCCCGAAAAGACAACCCGCGTCTGGCTCCCCTGGCAGAAGTATCTGGAACTGAAAGGTCCTGAGGCCGCTTCGTCCTCTGACCAGGAAAAAGCTCGTCCCCACGTCACGGAACTCCATCTGCAAGGGACGCTGCATCCCCCCGCGGAAAATGCTCCACTGTCCGCCACGTTCAAAGTTCGCCTCCTGCTCGTTTCGCCCGACAAGGAACCGCGCGAAATTCCGCTCCCCTTTGACCAGGGTGAACTGCGCGCTCCTCAGATCAACGGCCAACCCGCGAAGATCGTCCCCCCGGATGCCGCACATCCCACTTGGCGGATCATTGTCGAATCCGCCGGCTCCTCGGTCATTGACGCCGAACTCCATCTTTCCAATCTCGTCGGCAATCCCTCCAAAGGGGAACTCACCCTGCCGATCCATTCCGTCCCGGCCGGGACTTGTGAGCTTGCGTTCCCCACAGCCGATCTCCGTTTCTCCCTCCGCGCGTCCCAGCCCCTCCCCTGGAATAAAGCTCCCCGCACTCCGCAAGGGACGACTCTGCAATTTCCTCTCGGCCGGATCGACCATCCCAAAATTCTCTGGTCCACGGTTTCTTCCGCATCAACCGCGCGGCTCCGCGCGCGCATCAGCTCGCAGGTGGATCTGGGCGATGTCCCGCGCGTCACGCAGAAGCTGACATTCGAACTCGATCGCGATCAGGCCACCGAGATTCACCTTCCGCTCCCTGGGAAAATCGTCCCCCAATCGCTCAGCGTGACCGAAATTTCGGGCTGGGAACTCACCGGCTCAGGAGACAAGCGGGAACTGGTCCTCACCCCCACTCAGCAGGCCTCTCGTCCGCACATCCAACCTGGATTTCCTGCTTCCCTGGCCCCCCCAGATCAATCTCAGCCTTTCCAGGTTCCCCGCCTCATACCTGCCGGTGCACGAAATCCTCGAGCAGGAAGTGACGATCAACACCCGTCCAGGAATTCAGTTTCAAGTCGCCGCACAAGCGGGTTGGAAACAGGCGGAACTCTCCTCAGCTCCGCCACACCGGAAACGACGTCCAGCTCCAGTTAACTCTCCTTTAAAATCCTGTCTCAACTCTGGCGGGCCACGCCGGCCGCAGGCGAATTGACGTTGAACTGGTCGCGGCGTCTCACCCCTGGAAGGTGCAATCGCATACTCTCTGGCAGATTGAGACCAACCGGGTCCTGCAACACGTTTCGTTCCGCTGGAATACCGTCACGCATCCCGATTCGACGATCAGCATCCCGCTTCCTGCCGGATTCACCATCGAAGATGTGCGAGGCACCTCCCGCAGGTTGCCGCTCCACTGGACGATCGAGGAGCGACAAAGGAAAACCTGTTCTGATCGTCGATCTCCTGCATCAGATTCCCAGGGACATCCCCTCGAAAGCAGTTGGCATCACTCCCCACGAAACGGACACCCTCCTCTGGATCTCAGCCTCGCAACCTCGTTCTGCCCAGGACCCCAAACTCTCACTCCTGCCGATCTCTCTGCACGGAGTAGATTCCTCGAAGCCTGGGCTCAGGTGGAGCTCAATCCCGGGCTGCAGGCCCAATGGGACCCCTCCGCCGATTGGAAGTCCGCGGATACCAGCGACATTCCTGCAAACCCCTGGGGACATAATGTCACGCGGATCTCTTACGTCTCCCGTTCGTCGAAATCTCCTGGCCCGATCAATGCCCAGCTCACCACCGCGATCTCCCAGCAGACCGGCACTTCCCTCACCATTCTGGACGTCCGCGACGATGTCCTGGACTATTTGTTCGCCCTCAAATGGGAAATCACCCAGGCTGCCGAATCACGTCTCACGTTCACAACTCCAGCCTCGCTCAAAGGCCGGTTGAGTTTGTCCCTCCCGCCAATCTCCCGGCGTTTCAAACGCTCATGGAAGACGTCGACGGCGGGCGCACCCGTTGGACGCTCGTTCTGCAGCAACCGGTCTCCGGCCCCTTCTTCATCATCGCCCACGCCTCCCTCCCCCCTGCCGCGGATGGTTCAGCAACCGCTCCCCCCCTGCAATTCGAACAGGCGGGCGCTCAACCCAATACGTACCAGCCCCTCACGACCCAGCTTCACTACCTCTCATTGGTGAACCACTCCCGCTTCCAGATGGAATGGCAAGCCGGGCCACACGCCCAGCGGGTCCGCCCGGATGAACTCGACCGCTCCCTCACCGTCCCCCAGGAGCTGATCCGGCAATCCGTCGATCTCTTGCGCTTGGCTCAGCCTCTTGTGGAAAATCGGTGGCGCGCGTTTGCCTACCAATCGGCTCAACTCCTCCCGGCCTCGGTGAATCTGGCCGACCATCTCCTCTGGATCGCCCCGGATGGATCCTGGCGCGCCAAGGTCCGCTTCAAGATCAACAACCGCGCCCGCCAGTTCCTTCCTGTCCGTCTGCCGGCCGAGGGAACTCTCATCGCGGCTCAGGCCCAGGGACAACCGGTTCGCCCGTTGTCGCAACCCGATTCCAAAGGCCGGGGGCTCATTCATCTCATTCCCCTCCCGCGCGGCAACACCGGTGATCTCGCCTTCGAGGTCAATCTGGTCCTCATCGGCAAGCTCCGCTCCCCCTGGACCTCTTGGAACAGCCCCCGATCGGTCGATCTCCCTCTCTCGCACGTCGTCTCTCAGCAGGAAGACGCCACGCTCGGCATCCCCGTCGCCCGCGAAATCCTCACTCTCTATCTCCCGGAAAAAACCTCCGCGACAATCGTGCATAATCCCGCCCAGACGAATGCGGAATTCGGTTCGGAAGACAGTCGCCTTTACGATGAAGCGGATGTCCTCCTCAGCGAGATGTCCTCCCTGATCCAGATCCAGTCCTCCTCGCAAAACGCGCAAACCCGTTCTCTGGCCCGCAACAACCTCCGCAACCTCTCGCAGCAACTGCAGGAATACGATTCCCGCAGCCAAAGCACTTCGAATGAAGGGAAGCTCGGTTCTCGCAAACTCGACTTCCAGCGTCGCTCCGGCGAACTCTCCAAAGCCATCACGGACCTCGAACGCCAGCAGCAACAAGAGCCCACCCTCCAGCGTCCTTCTGAATCGGACTCGGACACGGATGGACTGCCATTGGATGCTGCCCGGTCTCGTGCCCCTCAACAACAAGCGATTCAAGGCAACGACTTCCTAACCGACAACGCCGATCGGCTGTACTTGGGAAATTCTTTGGGCCAGAAAATCAATGCCCCCACCACTAATCGTCCAGTCCCTTTCAACGACGAAGATCCCTCTTCCGCCCCCGACGACGCCAAAGAACGCAGCTACTTCGACCAATTGAATGACGTCGAGTTCTCCGCCAAACAGGCCGAGTCGAAAAAGAAGGCGGAACCCGCCCCCAAGGACGCCAAGGAGAAGGCTCAACCGGGATCCGACGATGCATTACGGCGTCACCGCTTCGGACAACCAGCCGCTCGGATCACTCCCGAAAATCCCACCGGTCATCGAATGGGTTCAGGATCGTCCGACGCTCCCTTCGGGGGAAGGGGTTCTCGCCGCAACGATTTCAACGGACAGGCAATGGGTGGAGGCGGAATGGGCGGCGGTGGACTGGGCGGCGCAGCCCCCAATCCTCCACCGGCACCACCGTCGAACCAGCCGCAATCGGCGAACAAGACCGACCGCGGTACACTCTCCCTCCCCATCGAGTTCCAGCCCACCGGTCGCAAGCTCGTCTTCTCTCACTTGAATGGGGATATGAAGCTTGCTCTCACCCTCTGGCCGCACGAAACCTTCCGCCATGGAGTCTCCCTCCTCTGGACGCTCGCCTGGCTCGCTGCGGGAATCCTCCTCCTCAAGAGCTCTACCGGCTCATGCCCCCCCTGGCTCCTCATCGCCGCCGTCATCTCCCTGCTTCTCTTCCTGGGCTTTCCGGTCTTCCCGTGGAATTACTTCGCGGGCCTCCTCGCCATCCTCACCGCGACTCTCTTCTTCCGCAAACGCAGCCTCTCCTCCGGACAATAATTCCCTCTCCTCCGGGCAATAACTTCGTAGTCGTCCATCCACAGGTAATTGTCCCTTTCCCGGTAGCATGCCACTTCATGCTCCGCACGTTTTATTGGCCTGCTGCGCAGCAACAGCGCCTGCCGTGGACTTCAAGTAAGCTGTCGTGTAGCCCAGGTTGCCGTACTCGGCTACCTGGGTGGCGCAGCCACAGGAACCTCTTCAAATCGACTCTCAGTTTCGGATCGCGGGGTGACCCATACGCCGGTACTCCGGCGTGTGGGTGGCGCTAGCCACAAGAGGTTGTAGTCGGACTTTGAACAATCTCGGGTGCCATGCCCGCATCTCGAAGAAGGGCGGGCATGGATTCACTGGATCATGAGCGTTTCTGAATTGTTTTTGGGTGCCCCATACGCCCGCAGGGCCGGGTGAGGGGGCGGAACAATCGTCTCTGACCTTCTTTTCCTCGGGTGCCTACCAGCATCTCGTCACCAGGATGCACATGGATTCACGTGAGGCAGAGCGTCTCTCGTCCGTATCGACTGCGTCTATCGAGTCCCACGCAAAGAATAAAAAAGGAGAGGACATGCATCCTGCAGATCCTCTCCCAGTGCTCATGAAATCATGAGCGTCCCGTCACCCGACGCATCGTATACGCCGCTCGATTCCGTTCATATTTCCTTCTTATTTCATCGCAAACGATCCCGAGGGAGACATCACGAAACCGTGATACGCCTCGTTGCCGTGTTCGCCGTGATCCAGACCTTCCATTTCCTCTTCGGCCGTCACTCGGATTCCCATCAGAACTTTGATGATGATCCAGCAGATCAGCGAACTGACGAGCACATAACCGGCTGTTGCTGCCACACCCGTCAACTGGGTGATAAACTGTTGCATTCCCTGGCCTTCGATCAGGAATCCACCCTTAGCCGCCGTGTTGCCCGTCCGCGCGACGATCAGCTTCGGATCGGAGAAGATTCCCACGCACAAGGTTCCAAACACACCATTCAGCAGGTGCACTGACGTCGCTCCCACAGGATCATCGATCTTCAGGCGGTCGAATCCAATGACACCGATGACCACCAGCACCCCGCCGATCAAACCGATGATCGCCGACTGCGGCACGGTTATGAACGCACAGGGGGCCGTCACCGCCACCAGTCCCGCCAAACAACCATTCAGAGTCATTCCCAGGTCAGGCTTACCGAGCAGCAACCACGCGGTAATCGTCGAGGACAGTGTGGCAAAAGCCGCCGCCGTATTCGTGCAGACGGCGATATCCGCAATCGCACTCGGATCAGCCGCCATCGTGCTCCCGGGGTTAAATCCAAACCATCCCAGCCACAGCACGAAGCAGCCGATCGTCGCCAGCGGGAAGCTGTGCGCAGGAATCGCGTTCACTTTCCCATCCACACCGTATTTCCCGATACGCGGACCGAGCACCAGAATTCCAACCAACGCCGCCCAGCCCCCGATCGAGTGGACCTGCGTCGAACCCGCGAAGTCCACAAAGCCCATCTTTGCCAGCCATCCGCCACCCCAGATCCAGTGGCCGACCACCGGATAAATGAATGTGCAGATCAGGAAGCTGAAAATGATGAACGAGTGATACTTGATCCGTTCCGCCACGGCACCGGAGACAATCGTCGCACACGTTCCGGCGAACACCAGTTGGAAGAAGAACTTTGCAAGCAGCGGGACGCCTGTCCAGTTGATCGCGCCGTAATCTCCCTTGTAATCGGCCAGAGTCGCCGGACTGTTGTCCGCCCCGGTCAGGAACCACAGTCCCTTTTGTCCGATGTAGTCGTTTCCGTCACCGAACATCAGGCCCCAGCCCAATGCCCAGTACGCAATCGACGCCACGGCGAAGACCACGAAGTTCTTCGCCAGAATGTTCACGCAGTTCTTCGCCCGGCACATCCCAGATTCCACCGCGGCGAAACCCAGGTTCATGAAGAACACCAGCATACCGGCGACCATCACCCAGACCGTATCCAAAGCGACCTTCCCATCGGCCGCCTTGGTCTTCAATTCCTCAATCGACTTGGCAATTCCTTCCGGGGAGTTCGGGGCAGGCTCCGCTTTCGCAGGCTCTGCGGCGGCCGCAGGAGCGGCTGCGGCAGGGGCCGCCGCAGCCGGCGCGGGCTGGGCATAACATGGTCCCGTCGGAATGACGCAACACAGGAATCCTGTGAGCAATAAAGGCACGAGACAGCGCTTCATGAACTTCTCCTTAGGCAGTCAAGCATGGTGAAGGGGTGATGAGAGGACGAAATTAAAATCCACATCCCGTCCCTCTCGACGGTTTCGATCGTTTATCCTCTTTCAACGGGATCTTGATTGAATGGATGCGTTCAGTGATTTGTTAAAACGCTGGCGGCTCTAACCCTCACCTGCCCTGCCGCCGCCTGTCGCCGGGACAGACGGCGGGGGAATGGTGAGGACTTCTCTGGACTACAGAACGTATCCCTCTTCGCCGTGCAACGTGACGTCGAGACCTTGCAGTTCCTGCTGCTCAGTCACACGAAGCCCCATCACGGCATCCAGAATCTTCAGCAGGATGAAGCTGCCAACCACGGCGATGGCAATCGCAACTCCAACTCCAACCAGTTGGTTGATCACCTGCTGGCTGTTCCCTTCGAGCAAACCTTGCGGGGTCTCTTTATCGAGCACGGCTCGTGTGGCGAACACACCTGTCAGGATGGCTCCCAGCGTTCCGCCGACCCCATGCACGCCGAACGCATCCAGGGCATCGTCATAACCGAGCTTGTTTTTCAGCGTACACGCGAATTGACACACCACACCGGCAGCCAATCCCAGGAAAATCCCGGAAATCGGGGTCACCATCCCGCATGCGGGGGTAATACACACCAGGCCCGCCACCGCACCCGAACACGCCCCCAGCGTCGTCGGCTTCCCATGCTTGATCCATTCCACCGCCGCCCATGCCACTGTTCCCGCGGCTGCGGATAGATGTGTCGCCACGAAAGCGTTCACTGCCAGCTTGTTCGCCGCCAGCGCACTGCCGGCGTTGAATCCGAACCAACCCACCCACAGCATCGCAGCTCCGAGAGCGGTATAAGTCAGGTTATGCGGAATCAGCGGCTCCCTGCCGTATCCGATTCGCTTGCCGATCAGGAGAGCGCAGACCAATGCGGAAATCCCAGACGTGATATGCACGACCGTCCCACCCGCGAAATCGAATGACGGGCACACAGCATCTTTATTCAGGAAGTTCAACCACCCTGTATCGGACCACACCCAGTGGGCCACCGGACAATAAATCAGGGTGCCCCACAACACGCTGAACACGACCATCGTGCTGAACTTCATCCGTTCCGCAAATGCACCGCAGATCAATCCGGGAGTGATGATGAAGAACATCATCTGGTAGACCATGTGCAGTGCGCGGGGCAGAGTTCCGTACATCGGCACCACCATCTTCTTGGTGGAGGTATCGAACGTGGAAATGACATCATTCAGCAACAGGAACTTGCCGTCTCCGACGAATCCGCCCAGCGCATCGTCACCAAACGCCAGGCTGTAACCCCACAGCGCCCACACGATCGACAGAATCCCCATCAAAAACACGCACTGCATCAGCACGCTGAGGATATTTTTGCGGCGGACCAGCCCCCCGTAAAACATCGCCAGACCGGGAGCGGTCATGAACAACACCAACGCCGCGGAAACCATCATCCACGCGGTATCCGCCGCATTGAAAGGGTCCGCCGGTTCCGCCGCCGCTGGGGCAGCAGGTGCGGCCGCTGCAGGAGCCGCAGGATTCGCGGGTGCTGCCGGCGCGGCAGGGGCTGCGGGCGCAGGTGTTGCGGGGGCAGGCTGGAGTAGCGTATACGTCATGACAACGGGCGTTGTCACTTGTGGGTTTGCCGCAATCACACTCCCTCCACAAAGTGCGACTGCCAGACCAAACATGAGCGCGCGACCACCGGACATGAGTTTCTCCTTTGTTGTGCAACGTGGCGTAACGGGTGACTAAATGGATGCCCTTCTATCCGGCGACATCAGTCGTTACCCGTAGGGAAACTCTGCTGGCTCCGGACGCGGGGCGCTTCGCGTCTGAAAAAAGCGATTTCCAAGACTCGCTTAGATTCGCGGCAATGTATTCCCCTGCCCAGAACGCAACTTGCGTACCTGAATCACGACACCCCCCGTTCCACCTCCCAAAACCCACGAAAATCAGGCTTTTTCTAAAGTTTCTGCCCTGCTTTTTCCCAATCGCCGGAATCCCCCCAGCCTGCATCTGCCTATTTCTCTGGCAGTTTGCTGAAAAATGGGCGTTCCCTTTCCGCCCCCAGCTTTAGGGTTCCAATCATGAGGGACCGCATAGGTTTACCTTTCCACCCCATTTTTTTGGTCTGTGAGATTCATACCTCCTACAGGCTACAGTTCCGCCTTGTCGCTCCGTCCCACCACCAGAGCGAGGGACCGCCGGGCACGGGGGGACGGCATGCTCGATTTACCACATTTGTTGACGCAACATGATTCGCGGGAAGGCTTTTCGCTCTTGGCGGAATACGTCAACCCTCCCTCGTCAAGAATCCGGGTTCGATCTCCCCTTCGTCCGTGGCACCGGCCCCTATCTCGAAGATCCCCAGGGAACCCGCTATCTCGACTGTCTCGCCGGCTACGGCGTCTTCGCCTGCGGTCGTAACCACCCGGTCATCAAGGACTTCCTTCAACAGGCCCTCAACGCCGACCTCCCCAGCCTGCTCAAACTCGGAGGCTCACGCCTCTCCGGACTCCTCGCCAGGAACTCGTCCAACTGGCCCCTCCCGGACTGGAGCGGGTCTTCTTCACCAGCAGCGGCACCGAGGGGGTCGAAACCGCGATCAAATACGCCCGCGCCTACACCGGACGCCCCCGCCTCCTCTTCTGCCATCACGGCTTTCACGGCCTGACCTGCGGCTCACTCTCCGTCAACGGCAACCTCGAATTCCAACAAGGCTTCGGCCCCCTCCTCCAGGACGTCACCCGATCCCCTTCAACGACATTGCCGCCCTCGAACGGGAACTTGCCAAGGGAGACGTCGCCGCCTTCATCGTCGAACCGATCCAGGGCAAGGGGTCTTCCTCCCCGACGATGCCTACCTCCCCCGCGGTCCAATCACTCTGCCGCAAACATGGCCTCTTCGTCGCCGATGAAGTCCAGACCGGTCTCGGTCGCACCGGAAAAATGTTTGCCTGCGAGCACTGGAATCTCGAACCCGATATCCTGGTCATCGCCAAGGCTCTCTCCGGAGGCTATGTCCCCTGCGGCGCTGTCCTGTCTCGAAAAGCCATCCACGACAAAGTCTTCTCCAGCCTCGACCGCTGCGTCGTGCACTCCTCCACGTTCAGCCAGAACGAACTCGGGATGGCCGCCGGCATCGCCACGCTGCATGTCCTGAAGGAAGAAGCCATCGTCGAAAACGCCGCCCGACAGGGGGCCGCACTCACCACCCGCCTGAATCAGACCCTCAAGCAGTACGAAATGTTCGCGGAAGTGCGCGGCAAGGGCCTGCTCCTCGGCATGGAATTTCAGGCGCCGCACAGCACCATGCTCAAGATGGGCTGGAATCTGCTCCACGGCCTTGACCCCAGCCTCTTCTGCCAGGCGATGCTCATCCCCCTGATCAAGGATCACCGCATTCTCGCCCAGGTCGCCGGACATCACCTCGACGTGATCAAACTCATCCCTTCACTCACGTCGACTCCGACATCGACTGGCTGGTGACAGCGTTCGAGGACGTCGTCGCCCGCTGCCACCGCTTTCCCGGTCCGATGTGGGAAGTGGAGCGGGGACTCGCGGCTAACTTCGCGGCCTCTGACAAACGCCCCGCCGCCTGAAGCAGAACAGTGAGCGTTTCTTGGCCCGCATCGTTCCCCGTTGGACGTGTGCCACTGGCTCTGCCAGTGCCGTTTTGAGACATTGATCACAAATCGAGCATCGAGTAAACCGGGCAAAAAAAGACCTTCGAGCACGCTTACCGCGTCTCTATCGCTTCTTCGCCCCCAGCTCTCGCTCCAGCTCCGCGACTCGCCGCTTTAATTTCGCGACTGTCGCCCGAGGATCCTGGGGCGAAACCTCTTCTGGAAATTCGGCGCGGGCGCGATGGCTCTGCTCGACCCGGATCAGCCGATCCCCCAGTTGTCGTACTTGGTCGGAGACCTGCCCGCGCCCGTCTGCTCCATCCCGGCCGAGACCAGCGTCACCACGCCGAGGAAGAGCAACATCTGCCCAGCCGTCGAGATCAGCCAACCCGTCGGCGTGAGTTCCGGCCGCGCCCCATGCAGGCCGATCAACACCATGATCGTCCCACACGTCAATGCCCCCACGCCGGCATACGCCAGCAACTGACCTGCCACGGACAGCCAGTTGCTCCCGAGCGTTCTTCAGTCGTCTTCATGACCACGTGCAGGGAATGCAAGGCATGAGCTTCATCAATACGGATCAGTATCCCCAACCCCATCTCGAACTCCGCATCGTCAAACGATTCCAACTCCCCGTCGTCATTCTCAATCTCATCCGTCTCGACGCTCAACGTCGGCGGTGAGGTCATATCAAAGTTGGTTTCGACGTCTCTTCAACGGCGGGAACCGGGGTTTCTTTTTGTTCTGCCTGTTCGGAACCGCGACGATTCCGTGGAGCTCAGCAGGATGCCGCCGTCCAGGGGGTCGGAGGATCCTGCGCGTTCTTCGTCACTGTCGCCGGCATGGCTCGCGCGGTCGCGTCCAGTTTTTGGACCGTCGACCGCTTATCCTGAGGCTGTCGATTCAGAATCGGCCCATACGGGTCCAGAAATCTTTTGTTCGTCCACCGCGCCAGAATCTCTTGCGGGGACCGAGCTGTTTCAGCTTCTCCCTCAGGTTCTTGTGCCTGAACCGTCCCGCACACGGCACAGCTCACCGGCGCATCTTCCGCGAGATGTTCTGAGAGAATTTCAGACTGGCATTGCGAACACCGCATGGCGGTTCCGTGCAAAGTGGATGGCATGCGAAATCGAACGGCAGGCGGTCCGCCGGCCGGTCAAAATCACATTGCTGAGGATTGAAAATCGGGAGAGAGACGCGGGGATTATCGTTATCCCTCGAATCCTGGCAACCCCAGTTTTCAGCCCCATCCCCGAGGTCATCACCCCTCTTCATTCAGCAGTTTCTGCCGCGCCGCTTCCAGTTCCACCTTCTTCGCGTCACTCACCACCGGATAACTCAGATCCAGCGAGCAGACTTTCTTCGTCAGGATGTCTCCCACAATCGCCCGCGTCGCCCACTTGTGATCCGCCGGAATCACATACCACGGTGCCCACTTGGTGCTCGTCGCCTCCAGAGCTTCCTCGTACGCCTGCATGTAGTCCTTCCAGTACCCCCGTTCCGCCAGGTCGAACGACGAAAACTTCCAGTTCTTTTCCGGGTTCTCCAGCCGTTCCAGGAACCGCCGCTTCTGCTCCTTTGGGGACACATTCAGAAAGAACTTCAGGATCATCGTCCCGTTCCGATGCAGGTGATGCTCAAACGCGTTGATGTCGTCGTAACGTTTCTTCCAGAACGCGTCCCCCCGTTTGCCCGGAGGCAACCGCTGAGCATCCAGCAGTTCAGGGTGCACCTTCACCACCAGCACTTCTTCGTAGTACGACCGGTTGAAGATCCCGATCCGTCCCCGCTCCGGCAGGCACTTCATGCACCGCCACAGGAAGTTGTGATCCAAGTCCTCCGCCGAAGGTTTCTTGAAACTGAACACCTGGCAACCCTGGGGATTCAGACCGGACATCACGTGCTTGATCGTTCCGTCTTTCCCCGCCGCGTCCATCGCCTGCAGGATCACCAGCACGGAATACCGGTCATCCGCATACAGGAGGTCCTGCGCCTTCTCCAGCTCCTTCAGGTTCTTGGCCAGCAACACCTGGGCCCGCTCTTTGGTCTCCTCTTTCCCCAGTTCTTTCAGCTCATCCGTCTGCTCCCAGCCGGAGTCGTGGTCTTTCAACCGCAGTTTCTTTCCGGGCTTTACCAGGAATCGTTCGAGGAGATCGTCGCGCAGCATGGTGTCATCTCAAAGTAATGCAGGGTGAACAAGGCATCGCAAAATGCATTTGGTGATCACGTCGGATCTGCAACAGATGAAAACGACACGTCGTCCAGAGCATTTTGCAGATGAGAGCGGGAATGACTTCAGCTTATGAGATCAGCCCCCTCCCTGTCGCCTCAAAACCGAGAAACGCCGTATTTTCTTGTCTCGGGGTGGCCCATACGTCCGCAGGACGTGTGGGCGGCGAAGCCGCAAGAGGTCTCACCAGACGTTAAGCGTCCCTTGCACTCGTGTCGTTTCCCGTTTGATGTGTGCCACTGGCTCCGCCAGTGCCGTTCTGAATCATCGCTTCAAATTCGAGCCCCAGGCGAACCGGTAGGCTGCCAATCCCGAATCAACTCACTCCCCCGTCCCAAACCGGTACGCATACAAATCCGCATCCCGCAGCACGAACCGGATTCGCACCGGTTTTCCCGCCAGTTTGCCGACATCCCCACCCTGCTTCCACGTCACTTTCCGTTCATGGGCATCACCAAAGATTTCCGCACTCTCCTCCAGCGTGAATCCCGGTATCGGCTTCCCCTCCCCATCCTGCAACTCGACCCGCACGTCCCCCGCCGCCGAAGAAGAAAAATTCAGCCGCAGTTCATTCCCCTGAAACACCACCGGCTTCGTGATCAACTCTCCCCCCGTGCGCGGCCCATACGCCGACACGAATCCGTCCAGCCGCAACGTATACCGCCGCAACTCGCTGCTGTTCCCCGTCCAGTAACTTTCCGTCGCATAAATCGACAACTCCGGCGGTGCCCCTTCGAGCGCGGACTTCGTCTCGACAGGTGACCAGGCAATATACTGCTGCCCATAATTCCACGTCCCCTCCCGCTCGATCCCCGGACGCATGAACGCTTCATTCCAACGCTTGAACCTGACCCCATCCCGGCTTGCCATCAACAGCGTCTCCGTGACCGCGGTCCCATAGCGCTGCGTCACTTTCGCTCGCAATTCCCGATGCTCCCGTTCCGGCAGCGCCCGCATCGAA
>JAXMBX010000037.1:0-53009 GCA_046349635.1 Planctomycetales bacterium | reverse complement strand
GCGGGCCAAAACGGATCGGCGATCGCTGGGGCGGGATGAGCGGTGGAACCTGACGCCGGAAGTATGGCGGGAGATTGCTGGAACCAACGAAAAGGAAGGGGTGTTGTCGGGGACGGCGTCCGACATCCTGTTGACGGCGCGATTAGAGCAGTTTCGGCTGGTGCAGCAGGCGGAGGGGGAAGCGGGGGCGTTTCAATGGCTGGTGCCGCGCGATAAGGAGTTCGCCGATTTGACGCGGTTTCTGTTGCAGTCGGAGGCTGTGGATGAGGTGTTGTCGAATCAGCCGTTGACGATCTGGGATCCGAAAGCGGTGGGGCGGCGTCACCTGTTCTGGAATGAAACGCAATCGCCGGGGGCTGCTTCGATCCCGCCGATTTTGAAAGCTCCGCCTCCGATTCCGGAGCGGGCTGCGGAGGATGAACCACCGAATGCGTTGCTCCCGCCGCCGGTGCAAACTCCGGGAAGTCCGAGCTTGTCCCCAATCAAGTGAAGTTGTTTGTTCGTGTCTGGTTGTCTGTGTCTGAAAGCGTGGAAATGTCTTCTGAAACTGTGAAAACGTCTGTTGCTACAAAGCCTCGAATCCCGCGTTCCTGGGGGAAACGTGTGGGGATGGTGTTGCTGCTGGTGTGGCTGGCGACGTCTTTGTTCATTGTTGATGAGACGGAAGACTGCATTGTGGAGCGGCTGGGGAAGATCGTGGCGGTGTATGATCAGGTGGCACCGGAGCGGAGTGACCGGGGGCTGCATCTGAAATTCCCCTGGCCGATTGAGACGGTCCGCAGATTTGACCGGCGGTTGCAGGTATTCGATCCGCCAGCGCGGGAGATGTTTACCAGCGATCGGAAGAACCTGACGATCGGGAGTTTCGTGACGTGGAAGATTGCGGAGGAAGCGAAGCCTTCGAGCGATCTGTTGCAAAGGCCGGTGGTCAAGTTTTATCGGAGCCTGGGGAGCGTTCCGGCGGCGGAGGCGCGGATCGATACGCGAATCCGTTCGATTGTCTCTTCGGAGATCGGCTCGATTGAGCTGAGCAAGATTTTGTCGGCGCAGGATTCGGAATCACCGCCGCAGAAGGCCAATCCGATTGAAGAGCTGGGGGAGAAGATTCTGAAGCTGGCGCGTCAACGGCCGGATGAGAGTGAACCGCTGCAGCAGCGGCTGGGGATCGAACTGGTGGACTATGGGGTCAAGCGGTTGAATCTCCCGGAGGCGAACCTGTTTGCGGTGTATGAACGGATGCGGAAAGAGCGGGAGAAAATCGCGCAGTATTACCGGAGCGCGGGTGAAGCGGAGAAGACGGTGATCGAAAGCCGGGCGCGTCGAAGGAGCGAGGAGCTGATCGCACAGGCGCAGGCGGACGCGGCGCGGACCCGCGGAGCGGGGGAAGCCCGGGCGCTGGAGATCCGGAATAAGGCGTATGCAGCAGACCCGGAGTTGTTTCAGTTTTTGCGGACGCTGGAGACGTATCGCAAAGTGCTGAATCAGAAGAGCACGTTGATTTTGTCGGCGTCCAGTCCGCTGTTCCGGATGCTGACGGAGGGAGTTCCGCAGTCGAAATCGCCGAAAATTCCTGCATCGTCTCCGGTACAGCCATCTCCTGACAAAACGGGGGAGACGAAGAAATGAAGTTCTCCCGTGCGGTGATTGTGGGGATGGTGCTGGTCGCAGTGTATCTGGCGACCGGGTTGCGTTATCAGTGGCGGCAACGAGCAGGGTGTGGCGGCAAAGCCCGGGGCGCAGGCAACTGATCGGGCCGGGGATTGCATTATGCCCTCCCCCTGGCCTGCTTCGCGGATTGACCGGGTGAACCTGGGAGAGACGCGGATCTTGACGATCGGGTTGCCGTTGGAGGAAGAGGGAAATGACCGCTTCGAGATCCCGGATCCCGCGACGCGGCGGGGGGAATTCGTGACGGGGGATAAGAATGTGCTGTCGCTGGCGGCGACGGTGCAGTATCGGATCGCGGAGCCGCAGCGGTTTTTGTTCGGGGCGAGTTTTTCCGAGCAGCTCCTGGGGGTGTTCCTGGAGCAGGAAGTGACGAACATCGTCGCCCGGAGCGGGGTGGATTACGTGCATCCGCTGGGATTGAACGAATTGCGGCGGCTATTGACCGAGAGCCTGCAGAAATCGGCGCGGGCGGGAGGACTGGGGATTGAGATTGAGGATATCAACCTGAATGACGTGCGTCCCCCGCTGCTGGTGAAGCAGGCGTTCCTGGAGGTGGCCAATGCCCGCGCGGAACGGGCGCGGCTGATCAGCGAAGCGGAAGCGCAGGAAGCGCGGCTGCTAGCGGATGCGCAGGCGCAGGCCCACCAACTGAAAGACCGGGCGGAAACGGAACGGCATGCGCGGGTGTCATTGGCGCAGGCAGAGGCGGATCGGTTTGCGGTGTTGCTGGAGTCGATGAGAAGTTCCGGCGATGAGCAGGCACGGCAGGGGGCGTTGCAGCGGCTGTATCTTTCCGCGATCGGGGAGATTTTCCCGCGTCTGCAGGGACGGGTGCTGCTGGACGGGGAGCAGCCGGTGGATGTGTCGATTTTGAAGTCGGTGCCGGCGTCGGAAGAGCCTGCCGGTTCATCGCAGCCGAAGCCGTAAGATCTCAAGGTAGCCGCGACATTTGAAAGTAAAGAACCCCGCGCTGGCGCTTGGGGCTAGTTTCGGCGTTCATGCCAATGCAATGCGAACATGCCTACCCTGCCGCTGGGCGGCGATGTAGGCATGCCACCCAAAGATAGAAGATTCGCTATTTTTTGGGGCGGAAGGCTTTCACGACCTGTTCGTTGGTCGTGAGGTACGGGCCTTCGATCAGGTCGATGCAGTAGGGGATGGCGCCGAAGACGGCGAGCAGGCAATCGCGAATCGCACTCGGTTTGCCGGGGAGATTCACGATCAGGGATTTGCCTCGAATGCCCGCGATCTGGCGAGAGAGAATGGCGGTGGGGACGAACTTGAGGGAGACGGCGCGCATCTGCTCGGCAAAGCCATCGAGGATTTTTTCGCAGACGGCGGCGGTGGCTTCGGGAGTGACGTCCCGTTTCGCGGGGCCGGTTCCGCCGGTGGTGACGATCAGGCAGCAGCCTGCTTCGTCGGCGAGTTGCTTCAGGGTCTGCTCGATCAGCGGACGTTCATCCGGGATGATCTTCGCGACCGGTTCCCAGGGGGAAGTGAGAATTTCGGACAGGCACGCGTGCATCGCGGGGCCGCCGAGGTCTTCATAGTCCCCCCGGCTGGCACGGTCGGAAATGGTGACCAATCCGATCCGTGCCGGGGTGGAGTCTGTCATTATTCGCCTTAAGTGGTTCTTGTAGTCCGCCTATCCACACTTGTCAGGCGATACGCACAAATCAAAGTGAAACGCGCACATGCCCACCCTGCTTCGCGAAGTGGGCATGCCACCCAAGACACTTGCAAGCAAGGGTGAAATGGCGGTCTGCTAATCCTTTTTGCTGAGTTTGGCGAACAGTTTGAGGAGTTCGATGTACAGCCAGACGAGGGTGAGCATGAGTCCCAGGGCGGCGTACCATTCCATGTACTTGGGAGCGCCGCGGGCGGCCCCTTCTTCGATGAAGTCAAAGTCGAGGACCAGATTCAGGGCGGCGACGATCACGATGACGACGCTGATTCCGATGGAGAGGGCGGGGTTGTTGTTGAGGAAACCGACTTCCATTCCGAACAGCCGCATGATCATCAAGCCCAGATACATGAGGCAAATTCCGCCAGTGGCGGCGACGACACCGAGCTTGAAGTTCTCGGTGGCGCGGATCATGCGGGTGGTATAGGCGACGAGCAATGCGGCGAGGGTTCCAAAGGTGGCCATCACGGCTTGCAGCGCGACGCCGGGATATCGTGCTTCAATGCTGGCGGAGATGCCCCCCAGGAAGAGTCCCTCGGCGAGGGCATAGACCGGGGCGAGCATGGGTGAGGTTGTGGGCTTGAAGATGCAGATCATCGAGACGATGAAGCCGACGATTCCCCCGCCGATCATCAAGGGAACGACCGCTCCCGGGTTCCCCTGCTGCTGGAAAAACAGGTGCCAGGTGTAACCCGCACCGGCTAGGGTCAACAGGAGCAGGATTCCGGTTTTGAAGGCGGAGCCTTCCAGCGTCATCCGCGAACCGGCGAGATCCCCCAGGCCACTTGGCGTACCCACGGAAAATGTCTTTTCGTTCAGAATCGGATTGGAAGTCCTCACATCGGCCTCGTTTCTGGTTGCAAACTCTGGAAATTGCCCACACGGAGTTAATTCGCCGAAGTTTATTCGGCATGGGACGTGTTGAAATATTCTATCTGTCCGCGTTCCCACTGAATAGCCCTCCCTCCCGGCCCCGATCGGCGGCCACAACTCAAAGGAGGGGAATAACTTGTTGACGTTGCTTTTTGGCCGCGGTACAAAGACAATAAAGAGGTTCCAGGTCGCAAAAATTCCCTTCCGCCGCAATTTTTTCCGGGTGGGGTCGGGGAAACGTATCTCCGGAAGAGGATTTCGAACATCTGTCGGCATCAATCCCTGATCTGACATTCGGAATCGACGCCGGAGTTGTCTCTGTGGGACTGCTGAGGAGCGTATGGCGCTGATCACATTGCAGATCCTCAACGGGCTTGAGCGGGGTTATATCTACCGCAATGTCCCGACTCCTTTGTCCATTGGACGGGAGGATGAGAACACCATCCGCCTCAACGATGAACGAGTGAGCCGGTTTCACGCCAAGATCCAGGATGACAGCGGGCAGATCATTCTCACGGATCTGGACAGTACGAACGGCACCCGTGTGAATGGAACGCCGGTTCAGATCCGTGTGCTAAAGGCGGGGGATCAGATCGCACTCGGAAAGTCGTTGCTGCTGTTCGGGAGTCCGGAAGAACTGGCGGCGCGGCGGAACGGACTCGATCGGAGTACGGAAGGGCTGGGGGCGGTCGAGAGTGGAACGATGACTGTTTCGGGAGAACGTCCACACAATCCGGCGTTGCAGTCCGATTCGCCGGACATGCAGGATTCGGACGTGGACATCGAGGAGATGGAATCGCCGTTTCCGGACGGGCCGCCGCCTTTGCCGCGCGACCTGCGTCCGCGCCACGCGGCGGTGATGTATGACCTGCTCACGTACCTGCACCACGAAATCTCGCAGATCGTGGATGCAGGGGAAGAGCATGCCGGGCAGCAGATGTCCATTCCGTGGGGAGAATGGCAGCGGCTGGTGCAGTTGCAGATGAATCTGGCGTTATATCAGAGGGAATTGGCTGATCCCGAGAAGTGATCGGCGGGTGATCAGCCGATTGGTTCGTCGAACGACGATCCAAGACGAGGCAAATCAAGGTCAGGGATTCATGATCCCTTCGCGGATGGCGAGCCGGGTGAGCTGGACCCGGTCGTGAATGCCGAGCTTGTACATCAGTCGATACTTGTGGCTGTCGACCGACTTCTGTGAGAGATGGAGGTGACGGGCGGCCTCCTTGACGCTTTCCCCGCGGGCAAGCAGTCGGAGGACTTCGAGTTGCCGGGCGGTGAGTGACGCCAGGGGACTGTGATTGCGGACCGTCATGCGATTCTTGCGGCTGTCGAATTCCAGGCGGGCAATGACCTCGGCGGAGAAGCATTGTTCTCCCTGCATGACCCGTCGAATGGAATCGATGATTTTGTCGGTGCTTTCCCCCTTGAGGAGATAGCCATGGGTTTTGCACCGCAGGGCGTGTTCGACGAAGGCATCTGAGAGAAAGCCCGAGAGGAAGAAGACCTTCATCGTGGGGTGCGCCTTGAGGCCATCCTGGACGACTTCGAAAATGCTGCGCCCGGGGATATCGACATCACTGATGAGGAGATCCGGCTTGAGCGAATGGATCAGCGCCAGCCCCTCGACCGAATCGGATGCCATGCCGACGACTTCAATCCCCTCCGATTGCGACAGGCATTTTGCCAGAGATTCCAGCAAGACCCGATGGTCGTCAATCAACAAGACGCGAATTGGCCCGCTATTCATGTTTGACCGCCTTTAACTTTACTTAAAAGTTTGAATTTTAAGTCCTACCCCAAAAATGACTGCAAACGTCGTCATTCACTTTCGACAGAGACTCGACACCTTGCGATTTTTCCCGGAGATTTCCAGGAGCAGACCTTCCATCAATTCAATCCGTTTCTGGAATTCCTCCTGAGATTGTCCGCGTTCATGATTCTTGATCTGGGCAAGTTCGCAGAGGCAAGTGGTGAGATCGTTGTTGATGTCATGAACCAGGCGTCGGATCGTCGTGCAGAGCTCGATGACGTCCGGACTGACGGATTGTTCTTCGCCTGCTCCTTTCGGGCGGAAGGCAAGAACGACGTGCGCCTGGACCTCTTCCTCTTCCACCTGATCCTTGCGGAGGACGACGACGCCGGTCCCGCGCAGGAGGTGCAACTCGCCCGTGGGATCGGAAAAGCCGATCGTCACGTCCCCCTGCATTCCGGAGGTGAGGAGTCCTTCCCACAATCTCTCGAAGGTAATTACTGCGTTGCCTGCGGAGGAGGCGGGGAGTTCCCGTAAATTCTGCCCCAGAAGAAGGGGGTGGAGTTTCTCCAGCTCCGCGGAGCCGTTGGGAAGGATCTCCAGCACCCTGCCGCTGAGAT
Organism: Planctomycetales bacterium; assembly: GCA_046349635.1. Taxonomy (GTDB): domain Bacteria; phylum Planctomycetota; class Planctomycetia; order Planctomycetales; family Planctomycetaceae; genus JAXMBX01. The sequence goes on along the minus strand of JAXMBX010000037.1, from coordinate 46,411 downwards.
CGGCGACGATAAGCGGAACCTGTTGCAGTTCGCCCCATTCCTGGAGGGAGAAGACAATCTCTCCGCTGGGAGAAATCTCATCATTCACTTCAACGTCCATCCGATCATCAGCATCCAGCGATCGATCCATGGAAATCCTTCGCAATCTCAATCTTCGCACGGGGTGATTTGACGCGTTCTCGTGCTTGTCATGTCACAGACGAAAATCGACGGGAACTCCGGCGAGGAGGTATTCGATTCCGATTGAGTTGCGGTGTGTGTGGCAATTCTCGCGGAAAAGATACCAATCCGGGGGAGTTTTGGTTTCAATCGATCCTGCGTAAGACCTTGGGGGCCCTTTTGAACCTGTGAGCTGCTTTTTCTCAAGCGGTATCATAGCAAGGTTTTCCGGAACTGCCGTAAGGTATTTCCCTTAAATTGCTTCAGGACAGTTTACTGCTTCGGGAGGCTTGTCGGCCCCCTGCCCTCCCGCTTGACCTGAAACGGCGGATGCCCTAACTTTAAGCCTTCTCGACTGTACGGGCGTGAGGTTGCCGGCGGCCTTTGGGCAATTTCCCCGTCAGTCTGGTCCAATCCTCGCGAATCCTCTACGGACGATTTCTCACGGCTTGCTGGAGAGATCGTCGGCAGAACAGTCACCGCTGAGAGGACCAAACGTACACCAGTTGCCCGGTAGGTGCCGCACCACGCACCGGCGCATAATCCGGCAATGGCATTGGAACCTGTTTATTTGAACTCCAGAAAGATCTAAGAAAATGGCTGACTTGATTGCCCCTCATGGCGGACTTTCCGCCCCCGTCGATCGCACGGTTCCGGCCGGCGAGATTGAATCGTTCAAAGCGGAAGCCGCCAAGCTGACCAAGGTCCCGGTTTCCGCCGCCGACCTGTCGACGGTGTATCGTTTCGGGGATGGGGTTCTCAGCCCGCTCACCGGTCCGATGAACAGCGAGACCTACAACCGCGTGCTGGATGAGTCCTACATCCTGAGCAACGGCAAGAAATACGCCTGGACGATTCCGCTGTCCCTGCCGGTCGACGAAGCGACCGCGAAGTCCCTGAAGGTGGGTCAGAAGGTGGCGTTGACGAATCCGGCGGGCGAAATCGTCGCCACGCTCGACATCAACGACATCTTCGCGTGGGACAAGCCCCGCTATCTGAAGAGCGTCTACCTGACCGAACGGACGGATCACCCCGGTGCGGACATGGTGCTGGTCAACGACAAGGATATGACGCATCTGCTGGGTGGCGAGATTCGCGTCCTCCCGCAGCCAAAGAATGCCAAGTTCGGCAAGTACGTCCTGTCTCCGGTGGAAACCCGGAAGCTGATCGCGGGGAAGGGTTGGGATGCGGTGGTTGCGTTCCAGACGCGTAACCCGCTGCACCGTGCCCACGAGTACGCGTTGGTTTACGGCCTGGAAAAACTGCTCAAGGACGGGAAGAACGCCGGTGCGGTTCTGAATCCGCTGATCGGTGAAACGAAGGGTGACGACGTCAACGCGGAAATCCGGATGCACACCTACGAAGCGCTGATCACCGATCGGGCGCTGGGTGACGGGGACAGCGATCCCTCGCTGTGGGGGAGCCGTTCGGACAAGGTGCCGGACCGGGTGGTGCTGCTGGGACTGGACCTGAAGATGTTCTACGGCGGACCGAAGGAAGCGGTGATGCACGGGATCTATCGCCAGAACTTCGGGTACACGCATATTGTCATCGGGCGTAAGCACGCCGATGCTCCCTACAAGGACGGGACGCCGATCTGGGGTGACTTCGACGCCCAGGAGATTTTCAGCAAGTTGAACGGCGACCTGCAGATCCAGCCGGTGAAGGTCGGTTTCGCCGCGTTCTACGAATCGATCGGCCGGGTCGATCTGACCGAGAACCACAAGGAAGAGAAGCCGATTTCGATCTCCGGCAAGCAAGTGCGTGAGACGCTGGTGAAGGGGGAACTGGTTGATCCCCGGATCATGCGTCCGAGCACGTCGCGGATTTTGTCGGAAGCGATGAAGGGGAAAGCCTGATCGCTTCTGAATGAGTTTTGATATACGAACGCCGGTCACAGGAAGCTGTGGCCGGCGTTTTTTTATGCGCGGGGAATGTAGACGCAGGTAAGAGCGATGCCAAGAGTCGATTGGACCGCCCGCCGTGCTGACGGAGAGGACACTGCTAAATCGGAGTACCGATTTCGACAGTGCCACCCAGAATAAGAGTCGGTTTGAAGCCCGCGGCAGACGGACAAGAGACGTTTGAACCGCCCCCTCACCCTGCCCTCTCCCTCGGGGGGGAGAGGGTGAAAATCAGGAACCCGTTGATTTTCGGCAACGTTGGTGGGGAGCGGCGATGGGGCGGTCAGAGCAGAGATTTTGAATTGCGGCATTTTCTTCAGGGCAGGGGCTCGGACTTATCGCTGTCGATGCGGTTGCGGCTGTCAAGATTTCTGAACGCTTTGATAACTCCGGCACGGGGGCTGCTTAATACCCTGAACATCATCAACGCGACACACACTCGCAACACAACACCACAGTTTCAGTTCAGAAAGAGAGCCACACACCATGACGAATCTTCTCCTTGCCCTGTACAACGATCAACGCGGTTTCATCGTCTCCGGAGAACTGGTCCTGATCTCCACCATCGCCGTGCTGGCCTTGGTCGTCGGCCTCTCCGAAGTCGCCAACAATATCAACAATGAACTGGAAGACGTCGGTTCCGCGTTCGCTTCGCTCAACCAGGGCTACAGTGCCAAGGGGTTCTGCGGTCACGGCGGGAGCAAGCAGGGAAGCTGCTTCCAGGACCGGAGCGACTTCTGCGACCAGCCCTGCGATATCAAGAACACTCCCCCCAGCCACGAATCGGGCTGCTGGTAGTAGGTTCGACTGCTGAAAATTGACGGGAACCCCGCGCTGCCGCTTGGGGCTAGTCAAGACCTCTCCCAATCACTCATCGAATGTTCTCTCCGTTCGAGCTGTTGAAACTCTCTCTGAATGCACCGGTCGGAAAACCTCACTTCCCGGCCGGTGTTTTTACGCGGGGTGGAATCAGATTCGGGGGCTTCCGTCGGCGACGGTGCACCCCTGCCACCCATCGATTTGAAGTTGATGGTCCGCACAGCGGACCCTACGGGGGAGAGACGTTCACCCACAAGTGAATCCATGCCCGCCCTGCTTAACGCGATGCGGGCATGGCACCCAAGATAGGGCAAGTGGGAACAGTAGATCTGTTTCAAAACCTCTTGTGCCTGCGGCACCCACACGCCGGAGTACCGGCGTATGGGCCATCCCATCAGATTTATTTTGCGGGGGCGGGTTTGGCGGAGCTGTTTAATAACAGGAAGATCAGGTGGCTGAATTCGGCGGGGGAAATTTTCTCCGCGACGTCGGCGGGCATCGGTGAGAGCTTGACGGTCTTCTGTTCGTCAATCTCCTGAGCGGGGATGCGTTGCTCCTTGCCCTTGTCGTCGGCGACGACGAAGACGTCACCCTCCTTGCGAAGGACGAGGCCGGTGAGGACCTTGCCGTCTTTGGTGGCGAAGATGGTGGCGCGGAAGGCCTGGTCGACATTGGTGCTGGGGCTGAGGGTGTCTTCCAGCAGGCGGTCGAGGCCGCGGATGCCGACGCCGTCGAGTTCGGGGCCGACTTTGTTCCCCTTCCCTCCCAGGCGATGGCAGGCGGCGCAGTTCTTAGCGAAGACTTCTTCCCCCTTTTCCTTGCTCCAGCCTCCGGCGCGATAGGCTTCGCGCCGCTGGTTAATCAGGTCGGTGATGCGCTGATCGACGGGGGGAAGGTCTTTGAGGAGTTGTTCGAGTCTCGCGGCGACGTCCGGGGCGCCGGAAGATTTGAGTTTTTCCTGAATGACGGCGTCCTGCAGGAGCGAGCCGCTGGCTTTGCCCTCGGCGACGGTCTTGAGGAGGAATTCCGCGCCGGTTTTCTGGGGGGCGAGGCTGCGGCCGATGATCAACGCGATCTCGTGAGGAGCGACGGTGAGTTGCGATTCGAGGGTCTTGATGGCGGAGGGGTGGTTGGTCTGGCCGAGGAGTTCGGCGGCGCGGCGGCGGACGCCGAGTTTGGTCTTGGGTTGCGTGAGTTGTTCGGAGATGGCGGCGATGCCGGCTTCGGGTTGGAGGGAGAGGAGACCTTCGGCCAATGTGCCCCAGCCTTTGGGGTTCTGCTGGTCATTGGCTTTGAGGTGCTGTTCCAGCAGAGGGGCGGCTGCCTGGGTGCGATAGTCCCGGGCGAGGTCGACCCCTTCCTGCCAGACATCGGGATTGGCGTCTTTGAGTTTGGACGTGATTAATGCCAGCACGGGCTTGTGCAGTGATTCCGGGAGAGGCTGGCTGCGTTCGACGCAGCCCCGGGCGACGGCGCGGTATTCGGCGGTTCCGGCCTGGGCGTTTTTCTGCGGGTCGGAGTTGGTGAGAAGATTAAAGAGTTTTTGTCGGGCTTCTTCGTTTCCGTAACGGGCGACGTGGTACCAGTCTTCGGAGGGGAAACTCGCCTGCGGTTTATCGGCAGTGGTTTTGGCCATCCAGAGGGCGATGAACTGCGCGGAGCGGTCATCGTGAATGCCGAGGCAGATTTCGGCGAGGCGCGGGGCATCGGGCTGATTGGCGTCGATGACTTTCGACCAGTCAGGAATGCCCTGCAGGGTGTCGCGGAGGGCCATGCGGACGACATGGGTGAGATGCGTGTCGGCGGGGGGAGTTGTTTTCCAGAGGGTGAGCAACTGGGAAATGTTTTCAGGGTCAGGATGGCGTCCGAGGGCATCGGCGGCGGCTTTGCGGACGAAGGCTTCGGCATCGTGGAGCCCGGAGGAGGCGAGTTTTCTGTCCGAGGGGGACCACGTGGGACGCTCTGCGAGGATTTTCTGAGCCTGGTTGCGGAGGAGCGGCGGGCGGGCGAGTGCGGCTTGTTGCAAGGTGGCTTCCGTCAGAAGACCGCAGCGTTCGAGGACCCACAGGGCGTGCATGCGTTGTTCGGGGGACGGGGATGTTTTCAGCAGAGTGGACAGCTTTGCGATCTTCTGCTGAGCATCGCCATCCGATTTTGATGTTCCGCGGGAGACGAGTTCCTGCGTCGCGAGGGTGCGGACTTCGATGTTGGGGTCCGCGAGCAGAGCGATGAGCGATTCTGTGGAGGCTTGGGGGATGTCGGGCATGCGACGGGGGGCGGGGGCGGGCTGTTCTTTTGTGCCGGTGTAAACGACACGCCAGATGCGGCCACGCTCGCGGTCACGGCCGGGGTGGGTGAGGGAGACTTCATAGTGGCCGATGATCTTGTTGTAGAAGTCGGCGATGTAGAGGGAGCCATCGGGGGCGAGTTTGAGATCGACGGGGCGGAACCAGGGATCATCGCAGGAGACGAAGTCGGGTTGTTCGACGGCTTTGTAAGTGGCGCCGGTGCGGTCGAGTTTGTCGTGATTGACGCGGCCGGTGACGGGGTTTCCGATGAAGACGGTGTCGGTGTAGTTTTTGGGGAACTGGTCGGCGTTGTAGAAGACGACGCCGCAGATGCCGGTGGAGCCGTGGGAGTGGGTGATCATGTCGGGGCCGTAGCCGAGGCCATCGTGGGGCTTGCCGAAGCTGGGGTAGTAGGCACCGCGGAGGAGTTGATAAATCGGTTTCGAGTGGCAGTCGGCGGAGAAGAGATTGCCCCAGGGGTCGAAGGTGAGGCCGAAGGGGTTCACCTGGCCGTGGGTGTAGTACTCGATGTGGGAACCATCGGGTTTGAAGCGGTAGGAGTTACCGGAGTTCATCTGGATGGCTTTGCCATCCTTGCCGACGACGTTGGAATCGTTGGAGAAGCCGTGGCAGGCGTAGACCCAGCCATCGATCCAGTAGGTGAAGGAACTGGCCATGCCGTGGGTATCGCGGAAGCCGAATTCCTTGAAGGCGACGTCGCGTTTGTCGGCCTTGCCGTCACCGTTTTCATCGGTGAAGAGATAGATGGAGGGGATGCTGTAGCCGAGGGTGGTTTTGCCGAGCGGAAGGACGCCGATGGGAATGTTCAGATGGTCGGCGTAGGTTGCGGCTTTATCGGGGATGCCATCGCCGTTGGTATCGCTGAAGACGCGGATTTCATCGCGGGGGGTTTTGGTTTCGGGGGGCGGGAAGGGATATTCGATCGACTGCGTGACGAAGAGCCGCCCCTGGGCATCGAAATTCATGTTGATGGGTTTGCGGATGTCGGGTTCGGCGGCGATCAACTGGATCTCGAAGTCGGGGGGAAGATGAAACATCTTCTGCTGTTCTGCGGCGGTGCGGGCGTTGGTGGGTGCGACGAGGCTGGGGTCTTCGGCGTGCGCGGAGAGGGTGAGGAGAAGGAAGGCCGAGAAGAGGGAGGCAAACAGAGAACGATCACGCATGGAAGCAAAACCTTTGAGCAGGAAAATTCATCGCGACAGAGTGCTTTCAGTTCCTTATCGCGGAAAGGGTGGGTTAATCGGCAGGCCCGGCGGTGAGCAGTTCAATCTACCAGAACGTACGACGGGCAGAAAGTTTCTGCGGGGAGTTCTTAACAATCACCAATTTAGGCTATTGGTGACGGAGGTAAGGGCCGGGTTCGCGTTCCATGGCCTGCAGGGCGCTGATGCGGACGTTGTTCCGCAGTTTGGGAAGGTCGGCGTGCAGTTGCACGCGGTAGAGCGCCCAGCGGTCTTCGTCCCGGCGGCTGGTGGCGCGTTGCGCACTGGCGGAGAGAATTTCGGTGTCGCCGTAGTCGGCGAGTTCCTGTTCGGCAGCGAGGCGGGCGATGACGTAGACGTGTCCGTTGGGGATTTTTTCGTCACGCAGGAACGAGAGGTTGTGCAGGACGATTCCGCGGTCGCCGAGGTAGAAGACATTGCGGAAGGTGTTCAGGATGGCCCCGTCGGCGTTGACGTAGATCGGTTCGCCTGTTGGTACTGATTGGCGGGCGGCTTTGAGGAAGCGAGTGTCTTCGCGGTAAGTGTCGACATACTGCCCGCTGTACCAATGTCCGAAACAGCAGACCACAACGACGGTGGAGAAGATCAGAGCGGTGGCGGACGTAGCTCGGCGGTTGAGCAGTCCCATTCCCACGATCGCAATGGCAGCGAAACAACCGAGGGGAAGGAGGATGAGGAGCCATTCGGCTCCGGGAATGCGAGCGCGCAAGAGCCAGACGATGAGGGCGCACGCGGTTCCTCCGGCGATCCCGTTCAGGAGCGGATGTTTGAGTCCGTTGGGCCAGGCGGGGACGGAGGCCCAGATGGTGCGGCCACCGAGGGCGGCGAACATGGCCCAGGGGGCGAGACAGGGAACGAGATAGTGGTGATGCTTGTGGGCGGGGAGCGACAAGAAGAGCAAGGGAACGATGCCCCAGCACCAGAGGAGGCGTTCGGCGGTGGCGGGTTTGTTCCAGGCGGTCTTTGCGGTCTGGATCATGCCGACGAGCATGGGAAGCGTCCAGGGGAGCATCGACCAGGCGAGGCATTCCGCGTAGTACCAGAATGGGGAACGGCTCCAGTTGCCATCGGTGCGATTGGTGACGTCGCCCATCCAGATGCGGAGCATTTCGGGATATTCGCGGGAGACACCCCAGCACCAGGCGCAACTGACAACGGCAAAGAGGAGGATGCCCCAGCACCAGACGTAGCGGAGGATGGCCTTGCGGTCCCGGTTCCAGAGGAGGAACGTTCCGCCGGCGAGGCCGACCATGACGGCGGCGAAGAAAAGCCCTTTGACGAGATTGGTGAGGCCGAGGACGAGGAAAAAGGTCCAGACAAGGGGGGGACGATTGCCGAAGAAGTTTGTCGATTCTGTGTTCTGGCGGGGGCGGAGGAATTCAAGTTGGACGAAGAGGGCCATGCCGACGAGGACGGCGGCGGCGAGGAAAACGTCTTCTTCCGCCATCCAGGCGTAGCGGAGAAATTCAAAACTGGTGGCGAGCATCAGGCCGCTGAGGAGGCCAATGCCTCGGCCGAACCACGTGGCGGCGATCCATGCGGAGAGGAGGACGCAGCAGATGCCGGCGAGTGCGGGGGGAATGCGATGAACCCATTCCTGATCGGAATGGCCGAGGAGTTTGATGGTGGCAACGGTGATCCAGTGCGGCAAGGGGGGGCGTTCGAGCCAGGGTCTGCCGCCACTGCGGGGGACGAGCCAGTCTCCGTTGGTGGCCATTTCGCGGGAGGTCTGCGGAAGGCGGGCTTCGTGGAGGGTAAGGACTCTGCCTCCGACCAGGGAGAACCCGAACAGGATCGCCGCGAACAGAACGAGAATCGTGAGATCGCGTTTTGTGAGCGTGTGGTCGGGTTGTGGTCGTACCGTCTCCTGCATTTCCGCCTCCCTGCGGCCCGTCGAATCTTCCATTCTTTGGCGGTTATAGGATTTTTGGTTTCTGGCCGTCAACTCCATTCTGCGCAACATATGTCCTAATATGGAATTAGTGACAATTTTCGGCGGTCAGAATGCCGGGTGTTGATCCCTGTCTTCGAACTGAGCGTTCCTCAGGCAATCCTTTTCCTTTCCGGCTTTCGTTCCGGATATAATGATTCAGTCCCGTCATCAGGGGGGGAATGGGAATCCGTTTCCCGACACGGAAGATGCTTCGACAGAGGAGTTTGTCACCGACAATGAAGACTGCACCGTTGAATCGAGGAACCCCTGAGTCTGGCCGGATTTCCCGGGTGATTGGGCGGACCGTTTTCACGGGATTGGTCCTGCTGTTGGGAGCGGTTTCACTGGGGATCGCCGATGTCCAGCCGGAGTTGCCTCAAAAAGGAGGAATAGCGAGTGGCGGGAAGATTGTGGAACTGGATTCGTCGATCACCGCGGAGACGCTGGCGCGTGTGAGCCGGATCGTGCAGAAAATGAGCGCCGACAGGAAGGAGAACCGCCAAGAGGGGATTCCGACGCTCGTCTTGAAGATCATGGATGGGCAAAGCCGGTTTGGAGACGTGCGCGAACTCGCGAAATACATTTCTGAGCATACGTCGGAGGTGCGGTTTGTGGCGTGGATCCCGCGCGATTTGCGAGGGATGAATGTGATTCCGGCGCTCGCGTGCCAGGAAATTGTGATGTCCCCGCGGGCATCGATGGGAGATATCGGACGTGGTGCTGCGATTGATCCGGACGTGCGCTCGTTCGTGGTCTCGCTGATCGAGTCGCGCCGGAACCCCCTGCTTAACGAAGCACTGATCACAGGAATGCTGGATCGTCAGCAGGAAGTGGTGTGGGTGCGTGTGAAAAGCGGCGAGCCTCCGGCCCAGACAACGGAGTCACGCGTGCTGCTGGCGCCGGATTTCGAAAAGCTGGTGCAGGCCAAGGCGGTCATTGAAGAACGTCGGATTCTCAAAGCGGGCGGAGAAGAGGGGATGTACCTGGGCTCGCGGCTGCGGGACTTGAACCTGCTCGCCACACATCTGCTGGAGGATGAACAAGCGGTCCTCGACCAGTATCACCTGAGCAGGGAGACGCTGCTGGAACAGAATTCCGATGGGAAGGCGCCGCGCGTAGCGATGCTGCGTGTGCATGGTGTGATCGACGGGCTGCAGGAGGAGTACATTCACCGGCAGATGGAACGGCAGATCCACTCGGGGGTGAACCTGCTGATTTTCGAAGTCGATTCTCCCGGGGGTTACCTGGAGCCTTGTACGCGCTTGGCGAATTTCATTGCGGATTGTGAACTGCGGAAAGTGCGGACGGTGGCGTTTGTCCCCGAGCGGGCGATCAGCGGCGGGGCGATTGTGGCTTTCGGGTGTGATGCGGTGTTTCTGCGTCCTAATGCCTTGATTGGAGACGCGGGGCCGATTGAGTTGCGGCGCGACCAGGCATTTCATCGGGTCCCGGAAAAGATTCTCAGTCCGCTGGTGCAGCATTTGAGAATCATTGCGGAGCGGAAACGGCGTCCCCCTTCGCTGCTGGCGGCGATGGCGGACAAGAGCCTGGAAGTTTTTCAGGTGACGAACAAGAAGACGGGCAAGATCACCTACATGAGTGACGAGGATTTGCGGATTGACGGAGACCAGTGGCAGAAGGGGGCGCTGGTGCCGGAATCCAAGGAGGGGTTGCTGCTGACGTTGACGGGACGGCGGGCGCACGAGCTGCAACTGGCCGAGGCTCCGGTGGAGAATCTGGCGGAGTTGCAGCAGCGGCTGGGAATTCCCGCAAAGACCAAGCTGGTTCCGCTCGCGCCGAAGTTTGTGGATCGCCTGGTGTTCGTCCTGAACTCGGATTTCGCGACGGGGCTGCTGATCGTGTTGGGGATCGTTTTCCTGTACATCGAGATCCATGTCCCGACGGGGATCTGTGCGATCGGCGCGGTGACGTGTTTCGCGTTGTTTTTCTGGAGCCGTTTCCTGGGAGGGACAGCCGATTGGCTGGAGGTGGTCCTGTTCCTGCTGGGGGTGGGATGCCTGGCGTTGGAGGCGTTCGTGATTCCGGGTTTTGGTGTATTCGGATTGACGGGAGGGTTGCTCGTTCTGATCTCGGTGGTCCTGGCGGGGCAGACGTTTTATCTTCCGAATTCGCTGGAGGACTATCAGCAGGTGGGACGATCGATCACGACGCTGGGGGTTTCGGTGGGGGTGCTGCTGGCGTTGGCTGTGATGCTGGGGCGGATGCTGCCACGGAGCAAGTTGTGGGACAAGTTGGTGCTGGTCCCGCCGGGCGGGGCGTATCCCCGTGATCCGAACGAACCTCGGTTGGACCCTCATTGGCTGGAGCGAGGGAGTTCACAGGGGAACCTGATCGGTGCCCGCGGTGAGACGACGAGTTCCCTGCGACCGGCTGGGCGGGTGCTGGTGGGAGACCAGATGCTCAACGTGGTGAGTGAGGGGGGATTTATCGAGCAGGGGCAGCAGGTGGAAATTGTGTCGATTGTGGGGAACCGGATCGTGGTGCGGGCGGTTTAAGTCAATTCGGGGGCTTCCGTTGTCGCGGTGCGCCCCCGCCACCCGGGCGGTGTGAGGGGCGCAACAGGCCGGTGGGATTGATGTTGTGTGTCTTTCCGGGGCTGATCCTTCATGTCAGAGGGGCGGAATGGTGCTCACCGTAACGTCTAGCGGAGACATGTTTTCCGCGTTCGGGGATTCCGCTTGGGGTTTACCGTTGCAACTCTCGGCGACATTGTTAGAGTGATCCCTAAGAAATTGATGATAAAGAACTGGTCGGAAGGTCCGATTGGCAAGTCAATTCGCAAGGAATAGCATTCCAGAGCGTGCGAATTCTGCTGGTAACAGCGTATTGCTGAAAACAGCGCCATGCTGAAAACAGCACATGGGTGAGTGAGACGGGAACATGTCGATTACGAAAGAACGTAAACTAGAACTAATTCAGAAGTTCCGCCGTTCCGAGGCAGACACCGGATCTCCCCAAGTCCAAATTGCTGTGTTGTCACATCGCATCGCTCAACTGACGGAGCATCTCAAGTCGCACCAAAAGGACCATGCGAGCCGTCGGGGACTCCTGATGCTGGTGAGCCGCCGTCGTCGGCTCCTGGACTATCTGAGGGAGAGCGATCCCCAAAGCTATCAGGACATTCTCGCGAGCCTCGATCTGCGCAAATAGGTCGCTATCAAGCACTGGCGCACCGACAGATCCGCGCTTGCGGCGCACTTGATGCTCCCGTCTGGAATGGATTGACAGATGGAAGCAGGTGAAAGCTGTGAAAGTAACCCACGAAATTGAGCTGGGTGGACGGAAACTCTCTTTAACAACCGGAGAAATCGCAAAGCAGGCCCACGGGGCCGTGATTATCCAATACGGCGAGACGGTCGTGTTTGTGGCGTGCGTCTCCGGACCCGCGCGGGCAGGAACGGACTTTTTTCCGTTGACGTGCGATTATCGGGAACGGTTGGCGTCAGCCGGTCGGTTCCCCGGTGGCTTCATCAAGCGTGAAGGCCGCCCTTCGACGCGAGAAATTCTCACCAGCCGATTGACGGATCGCCCGATCCGTCCGCTGTTCCCGGAATGGTTCCGGGATGAAGTGCAGGTGCAGTCGAGCGTGCTCGCATACGATCATGTGAATGATCCGGACGTGCTCTCGATCATCGGTGCGAGCGCCGCGTTGAGCGTGGCTCCCCTCCCCTTCCAGGGACCGATTGCCGCCGTTCGCGTCGGACGGATCGACAACGAACTGGTGCTGCTGCCGACGCGCGAGCAGATCGAAGTCAGCACGCTGGACCTGGTCGTCGCTGGAAACAACGAATCCGTGCTGATGATCGAAGGTTTCGCGGCGCAGTTGCCGGAAGACGAGATGGCGGACGCGATCATGTTTGCCCATCGCGCCATCCAGAAGCTGTGCGACTTCCAGCGTGAATTCATCGCGAAGGCGAATCGTCCGAAGCCCGAATTCCCCACACCGACGCCGAATCCGCTGATCGCGAAGCTGCGTGCGGAAGCCTACCAGGGCCTGCGGGACGCAAAGACAACTTCCGGCAAGCATGAGCGGGCCGAGAAGGTGGCCGAGTTCAAGAAGGCACTGAAGGAACAACTATTCCCGGCGGAAGCGGAAGTGACGGCGGACGGTTGCACGCCGGCGCAGTTCAGTGAAGCGTTCCACGACCTGGAAGCGCGGATCGTGCGTGACTTGGCGCTGGAAGGGACTCGTCCCGACGGACGTCCCGCGTCGCAGTTGCGTCCGGTCTCGACGGCGGTGAGCGTGCTGCCTCGCGTGCACGGCTCCGCATTGTTTACCCGGGGTGAAACGCAGTCCCTGTGCACCGTGGTGCTGGGGACGGTGAAGGATGCCCAGCGGGTGGAAACGCTGCACGAAGAATACAACAAGAGCTTCATGCTGGACTACAACTTCCCCTCTTACTCGGTGGGTGAAGTGCGTCCGATCCGCGGCCCGGGTCGGCGGGAAATCGGCCACGGTGCCCTGGCCGAACGCTCGGTCCAGAGTATCCTTCCGGCGCAGGAAAAGTTCCCGTACACCATTCGCGTGATTTCCGACATCACGGAATCGAACGGGAGCAGCTCGATGGCATCGGTCTGCAGCGCGACGCTGGGGCTGATGGACGCGGGCGTGCCGATCAGCCAGCCCGTGGCTGGGATTTCGATCGGCCTGGTGAAGGAAGGTGACCGCTATGTCCTGCTGACCGACATCATCGGCGACGAAGACCACTTCGGGGACATGGACTTCAAGGTGGCCGGAACCCAGAAGGGGATCACGGGCATCCAACTGGACCTGAAGATCGACGGGATCAGCGAAAAGATCATCCGCGAGACGCTGGCGCAGGCCAAGACGGCGCGGCTCGACCTGCTGCGGGAGATGCTGACGGCGATTCGCCGTCCGCGTCCGGAAATTTCCGAGTATGCACCGCGGCTGCTGCTGACTAAGATCGATCCGTCCAAGATCGGCCTGCTGATCGGTCCGGGTGGAAAGAATATCCGCGCCCTGCAGGAAGAAACCGGCACGACGGTGGATATCCAGGATGACGGAACGGTGACGATTGCCTCCGCGGACAAGGACAAGGCGGAGGACGCGCTGGCCCGGATCGAAGCGATGTGCGAAGACATCAAGGTCGGGAAGATTTACAACGGTCGGGTCAGCTCCATCAAGGAGTTCGGCGCGTTCGTGGAAATCGCCCCGGGCAAGGATGGCCTGTGCCACATCAGCGAACTTTCCGACGGCTACGTGAAGAGCGTTTCCGACGTCGTCAAGGAAGGGGATCGCATCCAGGTCAAAGTGATCGCGGTGGACGAACAAAACCGCGTGAAGTTGTCCCGCAAGGCGGTTCTCGCGGAGCAATCCGCAGAAACGGGTTCCGCTGACCAAGAGTAATTGCTGATCTTCGATCAGATTAAAATCAAAGTCCGGGACTTTCGTTAGCGAAGGTTCCGGACTTTTTTATTCGATGCCTTTCATTCGGGGGCTTCCGCTAACACGGTGCGCCCCCGCCACCCAACGTCTTCACCGCGAAGCCCTGGGCTAAACTGGGGCTGCTGTGAGTGGTCTTTTTTTAGTGGGAATCAATGGCGATGTCGCAAACCTCGTGGTCGGAAGAAGAACGGCAGCAACTTCTGCGTCAGTATGCGGAGATTGCGACGCTGGCGGGAGGGCTGGCGCACGAGATTAAGAATCCCCTCGGCACGATTTCGATGAATCTGGAATTGCTCGTCGAGGATCTGGAAGAGAGTGAATCGCCCCGCGACAAACGGATGCTGCGGAAGATCCAGACGATTCAGCAGCAGTGCGAACATCTCGTGGAAATCCTGGACGACTTCCTGAAGTTCGCTCGGGTGGGAGAACTGGAACTGGTCCCGTGCGACCTGAATCAACAGGTGCGGGAGTTCACGTCCTTCTTCGAGGCGCAGGCGGCGTCCAAGGGGATTGAGATCAGTCCGCACCTGGCGTCCGACCTGCCGAAGGTGAAGCTCGATGCCAATTTGTTCCGGCAGGTATTGATGAACCTGACGTTGAATGCGCTGCAGGCGATGCCCCAGGGGGGATTGCTCGAACTGCAAACGGCAGGCTCGGAAGGGCGGGTGTTCCTGCATCTGATCGACAACGGGATCGGAATGGATGCGCGGACGATCGAAAAGATTTTCGATCCGTTTTTTTCCACCAAACCGGGGGGGAGCGGACTGGGGCTCCCGACCGTGCGGAAAATCATCGAGGCGCACGGGGGAGACATCTCTGTCTTGAGCGAACCGGGGAAAGGGACTCGATTTACGCTTTCGCTCCCTTCAGATGCGACTGCCAATTTGGCATAATGCTTTTGAGTCTGTTTTCGTGATTCAGGAAGCCATCACGGTTGGGAGTCGCGGCGACGCCGCAGGAATTTCCGGGCCTGATGCCGCGATAGTCGCTCGACCACCTACACAAACGTATTCAATATGGCCGGTAATCAGGATCTATCAGAACGCGTGTCCGCCCAGATTCGGGTGCTGATCGTCGATGACGACGAGCAGCATGCGGATGCGGTGGCGGAGAGCCTGAACCGTGTCGGGTATGACTGCACGGTGGCACCTTCGGGATCCAAAGGGGCGTCGCTGATCGAGAGCGAGTCTTTCGACGTGATCATCACGGATCTGCGGATGGAGGATTTCGACGGGCTGGATATTCTCCGGAAGGCGAAGGAAGAACTGCCGGACGCGGAGGTGATCCTGCTGACGGGTCACGGCTCGATCAATTCCGCAGTGACGGCGATGCAGCATGGGGCGTATACGTATCTCACGAAGCCGCTGGATATCAAGGAGCTGCGGACGGCGGTCGACAAGGCCTCCGCGCGGTTGCGTCTGATGCGGCAGAACGCGGATCTGCGCCGGCGGCTGGATGAGAAATTCGGCTATGAGGGGGTGATCGGAAACAGTCCGCAGATGCTGCGGATCATGACGCAATTGCAGCAGATCGCACCCACGGACAGCACGGTCCTGATCACCGGTGAGAATGGAACCGGAAAAGATCTGTGTGCGCGGGCGATACACCAGAACAGCCGGCGGAAGAGCAAACCGTTTGTGCCGTTGAACATCTCCGCGTTGTCGGTGGGGATTCTGGAGAGCGAGCTGTTCGGCCATGAGCCGGGGGCGTTCACGGGGGCGGTGGGACGGCGGATCGGCAAATTCGAATATGCGAACGGGGGGACGCTGTTTCTGGACGAAGTCGGCGAGATGCCGATGGACACGCAGATCAAGCTGTTGCGGGTGCTGGAAGACGGCAAGATCACGCGGGTCGGGGCCAACGAGCCGATCAGCGTGAACGTGCGACTGGTCGCGGCGACGAATGCCGACCTGAAGGAGATGGTCGAGAAGGGAACGTTCCGGAAGGATCTGTACTATCGGTTGAACGTGGTCAATATTCATCTGCCGCCGTTGCGAGAGCGGCGAGGGGATATTCCATTGTTGATCGACCACTTCCTGAAGGAGATGGCGGCGCGTCATGGGAAGACCGTGGAAGGGATTTCCAAGGGAGCGCGACAGGCGCTGATGGCGTATGACTGGCCGGGGAACATCCGCCAGTTGCGGAATGCCGTGGAGCGGATGATCGTGGTGGATCTGGACGGGATTCTGGACGTGTCCGATCTGCCGGAAGAGATTGCTCCGCTGGGGAATGAGAAGGACGAATCGCCCCAGGTGGTGTCGGGACATGTCGCGGGTCTGGACAGCCTGATCGGGAAGCCGTTTGATGAAGTGGAAAAGTACTACATCCAGCGAGCGTTGGAACTGACGGGGGGACGTCGGGAAGAAGCTGCGACGCTGCTGGGGATCGGCGAGCGGACCTTGTATCGGAAGATCAAGGAGTACGGGCTGCAGTAGGGGGCGTTGCGGGGGCGGGAATCAATACCCAGAGACGCTTGGGGCGCCCCCTCTTCCGACCGCTGCGGGGCCACCTTCTCCCGCGCTGGGGAGAAGGACAACTCGACGTGCTTGTCCGGCAGTTTTTGCCGAAGGTGAGGCGGTACGAGTCAGTTTCCGGAGTCGCGCGTCTGCCCGGACGTAGGAGTTGTAACGTCCGTAGGGAAGACGGGCTTCTCAAGGGGTAGGGAAACTGAATCGCCTGCGATAAATGCCTCAGATGGGAAGGCTGTTCCGTCGAAGATTACGCGTAAGCAAGGCCCGGCTGGACGGACCTCGAACGAATTTTGACGGATCAAAAGGCAAGGACTGATCATGAACAACCTCAAGTGGCTTCCTCTCGTTGCCGCCTTGCTCGTGGCGCTCAACGACGGGAACACCGCACAAGCGGGTTGGTTTGGAGCCGGCGGCTATAGCTGCTGCCCCACGACCGCCTGCTCGAGCTGCGGTGACTATTGCAATGCGAAGACGAGTGGATGCGCTCAATACCGCACGGTCCGCGAGATCGTGTGGGAGCAACAGCAATACACCTGCTGTAAAACGGTTTACGATTGCGTGACGGAGAAGATTCCGGTGCAGTGCACGCGGACGGTTCGCGAGACTCACTATCGCGACTGCTGCTACACGGTTCGGAAGCCTGTCTTCCAGACATGCTATCGCGAAGTGTGCTGCACGGTCTGCAAGCCGGTGTATCAGACCTGCTACCGGGAAGTGTGCTGCACGGTGTGCAAGCCGGTGTACAACACCTGCTACCGTGACGTGTGCTACACGGTTCGCAAGCCGATTTACACAACCTGCTACCGACCTGTGTGCTGCACGGTCTGCAAGCCGGTGTACAACACCTGCTACCGGGACGTGTGCTGCACGGTCTGTAAGCCCGTCTACAACACCTGCTATCGCGATGTCTGCTATCGCGTTTGCCGGCCTGTGACGGAAACGAAAACGATCAATGTCTGCACGGGCTGCTGGAAGACGGAATCGGAATACATTCCGGGTCCGGTCTGCACCAAGTGCGTGCAGGATCCGGGGACGTGGGAAATGAGCTGCAACGGCTGCTCGGTTTACAAGCCGGGCTGCTGCCGCCAGGTTCAGGTCCAATGCCCGGGTCGGACGGTTTGCCGCAAGGTCTGGGTTCCCCGGACCGAGCAACGGACGGTCTGCTGCACTCGCTGGGTCAGCGAATGCAAGACCTGCCGGGTCCCGTACACCACGTGCACGATGCAGCGGGAATGCGTCACGAAGCGTATTCCTTACACGACCTGCTGCATGAAGCGTGAATGCGTGACGAAGATGGTTCCGTACACGACCTGCCGTTGGGAATGCCAGACGTGCACGAAGCGCGTTCCCTACACGACCTGCTGCATGCAACGCGAATGCGTGAAGAAGATGGTTCCGTACACGACCTGCACGATGCAACGCTGCTGCGTGAAGAAGCAGGTTCCGTACACCACCTGCAGCTGGGTGTGTGAACAACGGGTCCGGAAGGTTCCGTACTGTGTCTGCCGTCAGGAATGCTACACATCGTACAAGTGTGTGACCCGCCGGGTTCCCCGCCAGGTGGAATGCACTCAGACGCGATGTGTGCCGCGAGTCGTCTGCAAGCAGGTTCCGGTTTGTGGCCAGGCTGATCCCAGCTGTGCCGCCCCGGCTCCCGCGACTTGCAACGCTCCGTCGACCACCACCGCTCGATAGGCCTTGGCCGATTTTTGATCCCACCGCCGTCCAGCGGACTGCTTGAACGTTCCAGAGAGGAGATGATTCCACAGATCATCTCCTCTCTTTTTTTGTTCGCTGAAACCGATCGGACGGCTCAGGGGGTTTCGGGTGAAATTCCCTCGTCCGGCGTGGGAGCGAGCGGGAAGAGGAGTTCCAGGGGGGCCATTTCGGTGCCGAAGAGTTCTTCGCGGATGCGGGTTTTCTCCCGTTCGATCTGTTCTTCGGAGGCCCCGAGCTGGCGAAGCAGGTACTCGGTCATCGTCAGGGCAACTTCTCCCTCGCCGGAGAAGACCACATCGGCCCCGACACGACGCAGTTTGGGGAGTTCCCGCAGGTAGTTGGCGCGGACGAAGACCCTGATTCGGGGATTCAATTCGCGGGCCAGCCGGACCGCTTCCTCGGGGCTCTGGGCATTCGATGAAGTGAGCATGAGGGCGACGGCGGTTTCGACCCCTGCCTCGGTCAGCGTTTCCTTGTGGGTGACGTCCCCATAGATGGCGGCGATTCCATCGTCGCGTAGCCGTCGCACGGTCTCCAGGTTCATTTCAATGATGGTCGTCTGGATGTCATTGAGTTGCAGCAGATGGGCGAGGGTGCGGCCCACGGGACCATAGCCGACGATGACGGCTCGTTTCTTGTTGGTGTGATCGCGGTGTGGAGTGCTGAGGGTCTTGGGCTTGAAGCTGGAGACCCACCTGGAGAAGGCGGGGATCTTCAACAGCCGTTTTTCCGAGGGATCGAGCAGTCGGAAGAGCAGCGGGTTGACGCTGATTGACACCAAGGCGGAGGCGATGATGGCATTCGTGGCGACCTGGTTGAAGATTCCGAGTTCCTGCCCGAGCGTGGCGAGGATGAAAGAGAATTCGCCGATCTGCCCCAGGACGATGGCAATCGCGAGGGCGGCGCGGAGCGGGTACCCCAGGACGAGGACAATGAGGCAGGCGATCAAGGGCTTGCCGATCAGGATGACGCTGAGCGTGGCGATCATGAGGGCCGGTTCTTGGATTACATACCAGGGATCGAACAGCATGCCGACGGAGACGAAGAACAGGACGGCGAAGGCATCGCGCATGGGGAGGGCTTCGGAGGCGGCGCGGGAGCTGAATTCCGACTGCCCCACGACCATGCCTGCCAGGAAAGCACCGAGGGCCATGGAGACACCGAAGATCTTGGCAGCCCCGACGGCGATTCCCAGGGCGATGACCAGGATGGTGAGAGTGAAGAGTTCGCGGGAGCGGGTCTGGGCGATTCTGGCGAGGAACCAGGGGATGGCGCGACCGCCGACATAGAAGATTGTGGCGACGAGGACGCCGATCTTGGCAATCGACCATCCCAGAATTCCGAGGACGCCGAGGAAGCTATTGCCTTCGGTGTGTACGAGGACGGGGAGGAGAACAAGGACGAGAACGGTGAACAGGTCTTCGACGACGAGCCAGCCGACGGCAATATGGCCGATGGGGGTGTGGAGTTCGTTGTTATCCGCGAGCACGCGCAACAAGACGACGGTGCTGGCGACGGAGATGGCGAGGCCGAAGACCAATCCCGCGGACCATGACCAACCAAACGCGACCCCCAGCAGGCAACCGAGAAGAGTGGCGACGAGACTCTGGATGATCGCCCCGGGAATGGCGATGCGTCGGACGGAGATCAATTCCGAGAGGTGAAAATGCAAACCGACGCCGAACATGAGCAGGATGACCCCGAGTTCGGCCATCTGATCCGCCAACTCCTTGTTGGCGATAAAGCCGGGAGTCGCAGGCCCGACTGCAATTCCTGCGAGAAGGTACCCCACGAGGGGAGAAAGTCGGAGTCGTTGCGTGATGTAACCGAGGACCAACGCGGCGGCGAGGCCCCCGGTCAACGTCACGATCAAATCCAGATTATGCATCAGCCGTCCTTGTTTACCCGTCGATCCCGGTTCTCGCGCCGCGAAGCGAGAGGATCGACCGTACCCTACAGGACGGGAGAAAACAACCGGCAGAAACCTTCTCCCAACTGATGGAGGAGGGGGCGTTTTCGCCAGGCTTCCAGATCGATCCGGACGGCGGTGGCGGAGTCTTTCTCGAACTGCTCTTCGAGGAGGAGAGCTAGTGACGCGTCGAAGAGTGCGACCCCGATCTCGAAATTGAGCTGCACGCTGCGGGCATCGAAGTTGGGAGAGCCGACGAGGGACCAGTTTCCGTCGATGGAGATGGTTTTGGAGTGGAGCAGGCCGCCGGTGTACTCGTAGATTTCCACACCACTTTCGAGGAGGGATTCGTAGTACGAACGTCCGGAGACGACCATCAGCCAGTGGGCACTTTTCTGGGGGAGGAGGATGCGGACCCGAACGCCGCGCAACGCGGCCGTTTCCAGGGCCATGACGAGGGCGGGAGTGGGGACGAAGTAGGAGGTCGCCAGGCAAATCCGCGCCTGGGCTTCATTGATGGCGGAGAAATAGAGGGTGTGGAACGTCTCCTGTTCCTGGTCGGGGCCACCCGCAATGACTTGCAAGGTCCGGTCCCCGAGTTCGGTCGGCTCGGGGAAGATATCCTTGGTGAGCAACTCGATTCCCGTGGCGAAGTACCAGTCTTCGACGAAGACCTGTTGCAGTTGCAGAACGGAAGGCCCCGTGAGGCGGAGGTGGGTATCGCGCCAATACCCCAGGTAAGGATCGCGGCCCAGGTATTCGTCGCCGATATTCATTCCGCCGGTGAAGCCGATCTGCCCATCGACGACGACGATTTTGCGATGGCTGCGGAGGTTCACGGACCAGCGTTCCCGTAGGGACTGGCCGGGGAGAAACGTGGCGACTTCGATTCCCGCATCGAGCATGGGCTGCAGGAAGACGCGTTTCAGCCGCATTGAACCGAGGCTGTCGACGAGGAAGCGGACCTTGACCCCTTCCCGGGCTTTCTTGATGAGCATGTCGCGCAGGCGGCGTCCAGTCTCGTCCGGTTGCCAGATGTAGTACTCGAGATGGATTGTCAGTTTCGCCTGATTGACGGCGTCCTCGATGGCCTGCAACGTGACGCTGGTTTCGGCGTAGATCTCGACGGTGTTTCCCTGAGTGGGACGGTTTCCCCCGGTGCGAAAACCGAGTTCCGCCAGGCAATGATGCTGCGGGTTCATCTCCTCACCGGGGAGGACGTCATATTGGGACCATTCCGGGAGACGGGTTCCGATTCGTTCGACGGACAACTGGCGGGAACGGGTGCGGCGATCGACCCGATTGATTCCAAACAGCAGGTAGAACAGGGAGCCCACCAGGGGCATGAGAACGATCGTCATGCACCAGGCGACGACGGAAACGGAGGACTTCCGTTTGTTCATGAGGAGGCTGGGGATCAGGAGCAGTGTCAGCAGATATCCCAGAAAGGAAATGAGGAGCAGGAGCAAACTTTGCCAATCATGCAGCATTCAGACCCTCATTCCTTTTCGCAGGCTTCTTATCTCACTTATACTGCAACGTGTTCTCGATTGTACCGAGCCTCTGACGTGGTCACATGCGCGAGTTCTATCGCCTCGCGAATGATTTCCCAAGTGATCTCCGGATCAACAATGCGTGAAGGAAAGCGGAGTGATGAAATTCGCCATCTGCCAGGAACTGTTTGTGGATTGGGACTGGGAACGGCAGTGCCGTTTCATTGCTGAGACCGGGTACACGGGAATTGAAGTGGCACCGTTCACGCTGGCTCCCCGGATCACAGAGGTTTCCGCGGAGCGTCGCCGAACTCTACGGAAGCAGGCGGCAGATCATGGGCTGGAAATCATTGGGCTGCATTGGCTTCTGGCGAAAACGGAGGGATTGCACCTGACGACTTCGGACGCGGCTGTCCGACGGGCGACCGCCCAATATTTCTGCGATCTGGCGCATGCGTGTGCGGATCTGGGGGGGGATATTCTGGTGCTGGGGTCTCCGCTGCAGCGAAACATCGCTGAAGGGATGTCGCGGGAGCAGGCAAAAGAGAATGCGCTGGAAGTTTTGAAGGCTTGCGCGGGTGTGCTGTCGGATCGGCAGGTGAAACTGTGCCTGGAGCCGCTGACTCCCAAGGAAACCAACTTCATGAACACGTGTGGAGAGGCGGTGGAGTTGATCGATGCGTTGGGGTGCCCGCAGATCTGCCTGCACCAGGACGTGAAGGCGATGTTGAGCGAACCGACCCCGATTCCGGAGCTGATCCATCAGTTCGCGCGCTACACAGGTCACTTCCACGTGAACGACAGCAACCTGCTGGGTCCGGGGATGGGTGAGACCGACTATGCTCCCATCTTTCGCGCGTTGAAGGAGACGAAATACGCGGGTTGGATCTCAGTGGAAGTGTTCGATTATTCCCCCGGCGCGGAGTACATTGCCCGCGAGAGCATCGGCTACATGCGCGAAATTTCCAAAAAAATATCAAATTCTGAAAAATAATTTTTTGATCTCGCGCGAAGGATCATCGCGCGGAAGAGAAGAGCGTGCGCGTTTTGCAATGCAGACATCGCGAGAAAAACATCGTCGCGTTGAAAAAAGCAAAAAACAGCTTGTTTTCCAGTCTTTTTTTGCATTTTTGAAAATTGCATCGCGAAAACAGTTTATCGCGCGCGACACTTTCGAAATCGATTTCACGTTGCGCGCGCGACGAGTTTGATGCGGTCCGCGCGCGTTCAAAAGGGCTGTAAATCAGGGCGTTTTGCGAAAAAAAGGGTTGCGTTATTTTTTGAATTGCTTAGGATTACCGACGAGTTGAGTGCAGGTCGTGTCAAGAGAGAACAGAAGATTTTGGAAAACAGATTTCTGAGGTTGTGAAAGCAGTTCTCGGAAGCCGGTTGCCAAGATTTCTTTTTCAAAAGTCAGGCCTACACTCGCAGCTTGTCATGGTTGGCAAGTTGCACACAAACACCGAAGTGTGTTGTGGCGCGTCTCGACGATAATGCCCGGAGCCAGCGGCGAGACAGCTACGAATTTGGCTCTATGAGGAGGAACTTCAAATGGCCAAGAAGAAAGCAGCAAAGAAAGCCCCCGCGAAGAAAGCCGCCGCCAAGAAGGCACCGGCCAAGAAGGCCGCCAAGAAGAAGAAGTAAGGCGACCCGTGGGCTGTGTTGGGGAGTTCACTCCCCAGCATTGTCGAACTTGCAAGAAGCGACCGCTCAAACGGCCGCTTCTTGTCTTTGATGGGGGTGACTTTTCTCCCGCGCCTTGCCGCGTGAATATCCCGTTCCGGGCCCGTAGTTATCCCCCTCCGGGTAAAGGGGCTCCTCGTTTTGGGGGTTTGTCCCCTCCCTGCCCCAAGCCGTCGCCAGGACGCCGTTTGCGGCAAAGTCGCCGGTACACGGAATTTCCCTAACTTACGCTTGACGGCATTAATTAAAGCTGGGGGTTTTCCGGGCAATTCAGCGAGTTGCTATGGCCTGCAGGAGTCGGCCACGATTGGTGTCGTGTGATGATCGATGAGGTTCGTCAGGACGCAGCGTACAAGGCTCAGTCAACCCAGGGTGTGGAAGTCGAGTTGAACTGTTCTCTTGTGCTGGCTCACAGAGGTCGCTGGAGTACCGGCAACCTGTGCCACTCGAGGATGAGGGCGCACTTTGATGCAGTGATTCTCAATCGCCGGCGTAGGGAATTTCGCGGCCCTGGAGTTCGGAGAGGGCATTCTGAGCAGCGCGCTGCTCGGCCTCTTTCTTGGTGGGTCCCCATGCGGCGGGATAGGACAGGCTACCGATCATGGCCGCAATCTTGAAGCACTTGGAGTGATCGGGGCCTTTTTCGTCGAGGAGCCGATAGAGGGGTGTCTCGCCGAATTGCCGTTGAGCGACCTGCTGCAACTGGCTCTTGTAGTTCTTTCCCTGCTCGTGCTGGATGGTGAGTTCCAGCTCGGTGGTCATGACCTCTTCAATGAGCCTCCGTGCCGCCTCCAGCCCACCATCCATGTAGACACCGGCGATCAAGGATTCCAGGACCGCCGCGACGACCGAGGAAGGGACGCTTTCATTAGTGCTGAGACCCTTGCCGACCAGCAGGAATTCATGGCAGCCCATTGCGAGGCTGATGCGAGCACAGGTCTGGCGGCTCACGAGAATGGACTTGATGCGGGTCAGATCCCCTTCGGTGGCCTCCGGAAAGCGGCGGTAGAGCATTTCGCAGACGACCATGCCGAGGACGGCGTCCCCGAGGAACTCGAGGCGTTCGTTTGAGACGAGCCGATGCCGAGCGCCGGAGGCATGGGTGAGGCAGACCTGCAGCAACTGCTTGTCCCGGAATTCGTACCTGAGCATCGCCTCGCAGCGTGCAATCATTTCGGTACTCAATGCCAGTTCCGGGGGATTCGGCATGCGCCCTCCTTCAGGGCCAAGACCGGATATTTTACAGATAACAGGATCAAATCGAGGATTCGCAGCAAATGTATACATGCCCACCCTGCTTCGCGAAGTGGGCATGCCACCCAGATGCTGATAACCGCGGGTAAACCATCACTCGATTGTCTACCCAAAAGCGTCTGTTCTTCAGGTTATAACTCTATTTGTAGATTGCAGTTTTGTCAACTTTTTCAGGTTTCTCTGGTCGACATGACAAATTTGCAACCCATCCCCGGGACGAGAACTCCTCCAACATTTCTGCCAGTGGTGTGCGTATAAAATAAAAGCAGTCGATTGATGTCCTGTCGCGGTCGCTCGGCCAACGCTGTGAGAAGCTTCGATTGGCATGGCATTCGCCCTTGTTCGCGACGAGAGTGATGCAGAGCGCAATTTTGGCAGGACACGGGATTGCAGGAGAAGGGATGGCATGGGGCTTTCTCCCCGCGAACCGGGGAAAGGAGTTCCGTATCGAATGTCCTGGTTGGGAATTAATCATCAATGACGCACTTTCCGTTGCGCAAACCCTGGGCCGGTTTGCCGCTGAGGGGTGTGACTCATGCTGCGACAGAAAGAAGGAGGATTTTTACTCATGAAGACAAACAGGAAACTCTGGATGACCGGCCTGATGCTCTCGACCTTTGTGGCGGGTGGATCGGGCGTGTGGCTTGGGAGCCATGTGATGGCACAGAAAGAGAACCCTCCCCAGGTCGTTTCCACGCGAGACGCGCGGGATCAGTCCTCGGTGTTCCGCGCGGTGTCGAAGTTGGCGCTGCCTTCCGTGGTGGCGATTGACGTTGAAGGCCGCCCGGTCCGGACGCGTGGGGGCGAAGACCAATTCGGAGAGAACAGCCCGTTCGGGGACTTCTTTCGGAATGATCCCCGGTTCAAGGACATGTTCGACCAAATGCGGCGGCAGCGGGAAGTCCGTCCGCAGGGTAAGGGGTCCGGGTTCATCATTGATCCGTCCGGAATCATCATGACGAATAATCACGTTGTCGCCGACGCGGCCCGTGTGAAGGTTCGTCTGCAGGACGGGAGCGAATACCTGGCGACGGACATCAAGACAGACCCGCGGACTGACGTGGCGATCCTGCGGATCAAGGCGGATCATCCCCTTCCCGCACTCAAGATGGGGAACAGCGACGCGGCGGAAGTGGGGGACTGGGTGCTGGCCGTGGGTAATCCGTTCGGTCTCGAAGGGGACTTGACGGTGACCGCAGGGATCATCAGCGCCAAGGGTCGCGGGATGCACATCACGGATCGGGAAGATTTCATCCAGACCGATGCCGCGATCAACCCGGGGAACAGCGGCGGACCGCTGATTAACTTGAATGGAGAGGTGATTGGGATCAACACGGCGATTTCCAGCCGGTCCGGCGGATATGACGGCGTTGGGTTCGCGGTTCCGGTGAACATGGCGAAGTGGGTGAGCCAGCAACTCGTCGATAACGGCGCGGTCAAGCGAGCGTACCTCGGCGTGGTGATTCAGCCGGTGACGAACGAGTTGAAGCATCACTTCGGCCTGGATGCCCGCCAAGGAGCGATTGTCGGTACGGTCTCCGAATCCTCACCCGCTGCGGAAGCGAAACTTCAACGGGGTGACGTGATCATGAAGCTGGATGGGAAGAACGTCTCCGATACCCGCAGCCTGCAGGGGATCGTGGAACAGTTGAAGATCGGCGGATCTTATCCGGTCGACATCATTCGGGCCGGGAAGCCGATGACGCTGACAGTGACGGTTCGCGAGATGCCTCAGGACTTCGCCAGCCGGCACACGCCCAAGAATGACTCCGAAGAGGAATCGGCCGACAAGACTCCGTCGAAGTCGGAAAACTTTTCCGAACTGGGTCTGGACGTGCAGAACCTGACGGCGGAAACTTCGAAGGAACTGGGGATCAAGCACGAGAAGAACACGTTGATCATCACCGGGGTCAAGGCGGATACGCCTGCTGCGGAAGCGGGACTGAAGCCGGGGCTGGTGATCGACAGCGTGGCTCAAACTCCCGTGAAGTCGGTGGAAGAGTTCAAGAAGGCCGTGGAAGGGAAGAAACTGGAAGAAGGGGTGATGCTGTATGTGCGCGTGCCCCAGAGCCACAACGGGCGGTTTGTCGTGTTGAAGAAGTAATTTGAGACACGGGAACGGCCGTTCAAACTTCAGGCCGCATTCGACGAGCAATCGTGGGATGCGGCCTTTTGTTTTTGGGGGGGATTGAATGGGCCACGTGTGGCTGGCGGTGCCCGCACGCCATTTAGGCGTGTGGGGCAGCCAGAATTGAGAGTCGATTTGCAGTGGTTCCGATGGCTGCGCCACCCAGGTAGCAGGAGTACCTGCAACCTGGGCTACTCGAAGGTTTATCAGGACTTCACTTCTTCCAAGGCGGTGAAGACGCGGGAGATCAGTTCGGGGAGGCCTTTTCCGGTGACGGCGGAGATCTGGAGCAGGGGTGAGGAACTTTCTTTCGCCAGTTTTTTGGCGACCTCGTCGGCTTCCGGAAGTTCGCTTTTGGTCAGGACGACAATTTCAGGGCGTTCGAGGAGCGCGGGGTTGTACAGTTCCAGTTCCTGGCGGATCTGCTTGTAGTTCTCAATGGGGTCAGTCTGGTCCATGGGGGCTGGTTCGACCAGATGCACGAGGATTTTGGTTCGCTCGATGTGCTTGAGAAACTCGTGACCGAGCCCTGCTCCGGCGTGGGCACCCTCGATCAGTCCCGGAATGTCGGCGACGAGAAATTGCTTGTCATAGCCGACCTGAACAATTCCCAGGTTGGGTGATCGAGTGGTGAAGGGATAGTCGGCGATCTCAGGCTGAGCGCGGGAGAGGCGACTGAGCAAGGTGGACTTGCCGGCGTTGGGTTTGCCGACCAGCCCGACGTCGGCGATGAGTTTGAGTTCGAGGGTGATATTCCGTTCTTCGCCGTCCTGGCCCCGTTCCGCTTCGCGAGGCGTCCTGTTGGTGGAGGTTTTGAAATAGGTGTTCCCTCGTCCCCCCTTCCCTCCCTTGGCAACGACGAGGCTGTCGCCATCCTTTTCCAAATCCTTCAGGATGTGTCCGCGGTCGGTGTCGCGGATGATCGTCCCCGGGGGAACCTTGATGATGACGTCCTGGCCGTCTCTTCCCCGCTTGAGGGAGCCTTCGCCGTTCATGCCGCGCGTGGCGCGCCAATGCTTGTGTCCCACCAGGGCCGCGAGATTATCGATATTGTTCTCAGCCTGGACGATGACACTTCCACCGTGTCCCCCATCCCCACCGTTGGGGCCACCCTTGGGAACCTTGAACTCACGACGGAATGCCACCACCCCATCGCCGCCGTCTCCCCCGCGGCAGTAAATTGTGACCATGTCCACAAACATCGAACGGTTGCCCTTCTCTACTCTGTTTTCCTGTTTTGACGCCCGGGCCTGGTTGATGACCGGGGTTTTGTCGAATCGTTGAGTGTAGTCCAAGTCGGCGTCAGTGTCGCCCCAGAGGAATGGTTTCTGGGCTGATGAATTGCGAGATTACCGTCGCGACAGTGACTACATTCACCGGAAGAATGCTGTAGAATGGGTCACGGAGCGGCCTTTCCGGGGAAGAATCCCTGTAAACCCAACCTGAATTTGACACTGGATTTCGGAGATATCCCCGTATCATGCTACCCCGTCGTGAGCTGTTTCCCCACGTCATTGAAATGAACCACCAGGCCCGCCGCAGGCTCGGATGTTGCGTCTACCTGGTGCATGACGGTCCGGAATGGATGCTGCTCGACATCGGGTACGAAGAGACCCTGCCCGACATCCTGGAACTGATCCGGCAGATGGAGTTTTCGTTCGCCAACTGCAAATACGTGGTCGCTTCCCACGCGGACGCGGACCACGTGCAGGCGATGGCGAAGCTGCGGAACGTCTTGCCGAACGCCCAATTTGTCGGCCATCCGATTTGCGCGGATCTGCTCGCGAAGGGAGAACGGATTACCACCTATGCGGAGATCGCCGCGCAGGATATCTCCATCGATCTGCCGACGATCAAGCTGGATCAGACGATTGACGAGGGGGACGTGTTGAAGGTGGGGAACACGGAACTGGAGGTGTGGTTTACGCCGGGGCACACGAACAGCCAGCTTTCGCTCCGGATGGGGAATCTGCTGTTTTCCGGGGATAATATTTTCCGGGACGGGTGCGTGGGGAACATCGATGCGCACCACGGTTCGGACATCCAGGCGTTCATCACTTCCCTGGAGCGGATCCGGGACAGCAAGATTGAATGGCTGCTTCCCAGCCACGGTCCGTCCTTCCGCAATGACAAAAAGCTGCTGCAGGGGACGATCGATCGCCTGCAGACGTATCTGCACATGGCGGATTTCGGCACCTGCGCGATCGACTGGCCGTTGCTGGACGCCTGGGAAGATGAGCTGGAGAAGGGGTTGATGCCCAAGTAAGGGAGCCCGTACCTCTCAAAGCCAGATGCCAACATGCCCGCCCTTCTTACGAGATGCGGGCATGGCACCCAAGGGTGAGTATTGGTCAGAGTCAATCTCGCCCATGCCTACCCTGCCGCTTCGCGGCGATGTAGGCATGCCACCCTACGACATGAGGGATAAGCATAGGCGATCCACTCTCAGGCCTTAACGGGCGAGGGAGATTTCGTCCTCGGCATCGAGGCGATTGCCCTTAGAGCTGAATTCCAGCAGCCACTCGTTCTGCTGGCCGCGGAGCGAAATCGTTTTCGCGTCCCGGTCATAGACCATCTGTGTGAGCTGGTCCTTGGGAAGCTCTTTTTTCAAGGCGAGGGTTTGGCCGCTGTGGCAGTCGATGACTTCGAGCTGCATCCTGGCGGAGTAATGCGTCGCATTATCTGAAAAGCGGTACACGCTCAATCCCAGCAGGAAGGGGAGCGGGTATTGAGGCATGTGAATGAAGGTCTGGTTGGGTTGCGGACGCTTCCAGAGGAACTTTCCGGTCCCTTTTTCGAAGGCGTACAGTTCACCCATGCCGTGGAGGTGGGCCTTGGGAAGCTGGATCTCGGGGACGATCGACCGGCTGGAAAGTTTCGCCTGCTGCTCGGGAGACAAGGTGACGGAACGCTTGAGATTGACATAGTAACGGCTCTGATCCGAGAAGAACTCCATGGAGTTCAAGTCCCGGAGGTCTTCCCGCGCCAACTTCACCCTGAGGCGCCGTTCACCCGTGGGCGCATGCACGATGTGCAATTCTCCCTCCGGATTGACAAATGCGAACTCCCGGGTGCCGGTCTCATCGACGAACCAGAGTTGTCCCGCGATCCAGCCGCGCATCAGAAATTCATCCGTGAGCGGATCCCATAGGTTGAAACCGGATTTGCCCTGTTCCGTGGTTCGATAGACGAGCATTCGTCCGAAGGGGGGCAGTCTCCATCCGGGATTGGGCAAACGTCCCCGGCGAAGCTCTCGACCGCTGAGGGTATCGAACACGCGGTAGTCCGACTGATCATTGGAGAAGACGACGATAATCTGGTCGTCCCCCAAGATGTTGGCGGCACCGTTCCGATAGAGCCCGTCGGTGGGGTCCATGTCATTGCGGCGCCAGCGAATCTTTCCGGTGCAGGGATCGGCGAGGAAGAGTTCCTGGCGGGCGTGGAACAGGGCAAAGTCCGAGCCGCTGGGGCCTGCCAGTAAGAGCCCGTTGAGGGGCGTACCTTTCCAGGTGAGCTTGTCCCAGAGGACTTTGCGTTCAATCAGGGAGACTGCACAGGCGGTCGTCTGTCCACCGAAGGGGTACAGATGTCCGATGCCACCGCGACAGGTTCCCGCCGAGTTGGGGAGAACGAAGTCCTGCACGACCTGGCCTGTTTCGCGGTCCACCATCGCGAGGGTGCGCATCTGCTCGCGATCCATGAGCATGAAGCTGCCGCGGAAATCCGTGAGGAGAGAGGAAGGGCCGTACAGGAGGTTGAGGGAGTTGTTCGATTTCCCTTCTCCGAGCCTGAGACTGACCCGCACGCTTTCCACTGGTTCATCCAGAGGGACGAATCGGCGTGCATATTCGGAAGCGAGTTCCGACCTGGGGTAGTTCCTGGCGAATTCGGCTCCGAGGGCTCCTCCGTGCAAGCGTTCCCGGGCATATCTGGTCTGAAGTTGATGCAGGCATTCCCCGGCCTCTTCATAGAAGCCGCAGGCCCCCCAGAGTTCGACGAGCATGCGTGTGGCCTCGGCTTCGCGGGCCGGGATGCCGCACTCCCGATTCTTCAGGAGCAGCAATTCGCCCTGTTGCGTGGCCCCCTCGACCAACAGGCGTCGCGCGAGTTCCTCCCGGATCAGGGTTCCATGCGGCCCGCGGCGATACAAGGAGAAGAGGCGTTCCCACTCTTCCACCGATTTGCGTTGCTTGGCCTGGGCATATTCTTCCGCGAAGAGCCGGTCCGTCTCGCGGATCTCCTGGGCCGGTGCCTGTTTCAAAAGCCGCTCCAGTTGCTCGGCCCCCCAGGTGCGGCTGGCGACCTGCAGTTGCGGCTCACGAGGGAGGGAGAGGGTCACTTCGGTGGGCATGCTGGTCAGTTCCCGTCCGGCCAGTAACGCCCGAGTCAATTCTCCCTTCTGCAGGGCAATTTCGGATTCAAACGCCAGATACCGCACGCGATCCTCCGGGCGGCGCGAAATGACCTGCAGGTTTTTCAGAACCTGGTCCAATTCGGTCCCGGGGCGGCTGAGTTCGATGCAGTACAACTCCCGGAGCAGGCGTTCCGCTTCTTCCTTGCGAGGAGCAGCAGACTCATTTCGGGAGAGAGTGACCGCCGATTGCAACGCCTGCTGTGCGGTCGTCAGATCGCCGATCCGAAGTTGCAATTCCCCGATCCGAAGTTGACGTTCGGCGGGGTCGAGTGAAGTTTTTTCCACGAGCAACTGTTGCAGCATTACGCGCGATTGAGGATAGACGGCGAGATCGACGGGTGTGACGGAGACGACCATGTCCCGGCAGGCGAGGAGGTGTCCGGGAATGCGTTCTTCCGCCAAGGGGGCGGGATAGCCGCGCTGCAGACCGGTCTTGATCTCCAGGTTCACGATCTGGCCGTTGGCGAGCGGCAAGAGGTAGCAATCTCCGAGCCTTACTCCTCGGCCGCTGGAGGCGCCCAGGCGGACGGACCAGAGTTCCTTGCCGGTCTGCACATCCAGTCCCCGGCAGCCCTGTTGTCCCACGACCAGCAAGACGTCGTTGGTGGCACAGGCGAGGTATTCGCCGTCGCTGCGTGAAATCGGCTGCCAGTGATCTTCGCCGGTGAGTAGCTCGACGCATTCGATGACCTGCGAATGCCGCGTCAGGTCAAAGATCAGACCTCCCTGAATGAGCGGAAGATTGAAGAACCCTTCGTGGCCTTGGACGCGTCGATGGGCACCGAAGCGGCTGACACCGCTGGAAGTCGTCGCCGAGCCACTGTGGACCCACAGCAGGGCGTCGCTCGCGAGATCGATCCCGACCAGCATCCCCCGAAACGTGGGGCAGACGGCGATGCCGCGTGAGATGGAGGGGATGCAGACCCAGTTTGCACGGGACAATTCCAGGTTGATCGGAATTTGCTGCATGGCGTACGGAATGATCCGCATCGCCCGCCCGCTGACCGGGTCGAGTTCGACGAGAGTCATCGCTCCCTGCGATTCTGAAATGGCGTAGAGCTTTCCATAGGCGACCGTGGGAGGGCCCAGAAACAAATGCTCCTGCAGATCCTCGGCACCACTTTCCGCCCGCCCTGCCCCGCCGACCGACCACGCCACCGAGACTCCCTCGCCATTGCTTTTTGCCCCCTCCCGTGGAATCGACAGGGCAACCAGACGATATGCCATGCGCCATCCGGGGTCATCGGAGAGGGGATCTCCCGCGGCATTGCGGCGATCTCCGACCAGTCCGTCAATCAGGTAGACCCGCTCGCCGTCGGTGGAGAGACTGCCCAGAATGCTGTTGTGCAGGAACATGCGTTCATATTCATCATCCCGTGCGGTTCGTCCCTCATCATCGCGGAGGATGTCCAGCACTTTCTGAAATTGATACGAGGTGCGGTAGTGCCACAGTTCCGCCCCGGTCTGGAGATGGACAGCATGCACTCCGACGGCATCGCGAAAGATGAGTTGATCTCCGACGATCACGGGGGATTGCCCACTGCCGGAACTGTCACTTTGCTGTCGCTTTCCGGTCCACCAGCGCTGCAGGTTATTTTCGTAATCCTCGCGCAACCCGGTCAGCAAAGATCGCCGCCAGAGAGCATTGGCCGTGGGGGGGCTTCCCTCCCGTTCGAAGTTGCGTGTTCCCGATCCTATGGGCTGGTCCCAGTCGGTCGACTCCCGCAGCGGTTCGGGGGACTGGTTTCGAATCCACTGTTTGACGGTCACCTGATCGGGACCGATGGTGTAACCGGCGGTATCGATCCGGAGGCCGGATTCCTGGACAGTCTGGGATTCTCCGCTCCGGAGAGCAGTGACCATCGCGGCGGTCCGTCGGACGTCGCTGAGTTCTGCGGCATGCCAGGAGTCGCGCAAGAGACGTTCCCCATAGCGGACCGCCAATTCCGGGGTTCCGTGATCCCAGTGCCAGAGCATGAGGCGATAGGCGGCCTCGGCCCCGGCGCGGGTATGAAACCAGCGTCCATAGACCTCGGAGTAGACCTGGAGGCGGTTCCCGTCCCTTTCTTCCTTCAAGACAGCGAAGGCCTGCTGGCCGTAGAGTTGTTCATACAGTTTGCGGATGGCGGGATCGGCCTTGTCGAGCCAGTCGGCAGCGATCTGCTTGATGCCGACGACTTTTCCCTCGGTTCCGACGGGTTCGAAGCCATCTTCCAGGGAATCGAAGATCTTCTGCAGTTGCCGCAAGCCCGCGGCGGTCTGGTTGTCGTTCAGGAGTTGAAAGGCGGCTTTGCGCCAGCCGCTGAGCTCGTAATTGCGCATCAGGGCGGGTTGATCGGTCCCGGGGCGCGGGACCGGGCGTTGCGGTAATCGCAGCCGGGGGTTCAGTTGCGCGTTGACGGGCGAGAGACCGCAGGTGAAGAGCGTCGCGAGGAACAATCCGACACCGAGACACCGAAAGTGTCCGCGCAGTACCGGACGGATCTTTTCAGATCGCAACAGCGACAGCATGGCGGGAAACCCTTAACATCCTGTGGGCAGATTTTGCGGGAGGGGTCAGGCTGCCTCGTGCAACCTCGAGCGCGGAAGTGGCAGTACCACGACTCACAAGGGCCATTCTGCGGTATTGGTGGGAACTTCGTAAAGAGGGAATTGGGCGGTTTTTCCCCTCAGTCCGCCATGCGGGACCGGAGCACGATTTTGATGCGTTCCCAGACGATCCTCCAGAGGATCAAGCTGACCAGGATCCGTCCCAGGGAGGCGAGCGCGGTGGTCAACGGATTTCCCAATCCGCTGACGTAAAAGACCCCACCCAAGGCAGCGATCGACGCATAAAATAGGAAAATGGTCGAACTGGCCGCCAAGATGGCATTCCCTACGGAGTTCCTCCAGAGCCCCAGATAGAAGAACCAGATCCCGGCATCGAGGACGGCCACCAGGATGCACGGGGGGTACAGACACAGGATGAGCCAGTTGTTGAGACTGGAAATTGGGGTGCGGATCAGCCAGTTGTCCGTTCCCAGGGTCCAGGCGATTCCGAGGAACAGGACCAGGCCGAGGGGCAGAATGGGCATCAAACGCCCCAGAACGGTTGAGGAGACGATTCTCAGGGGCGTTTGGGGGGTGAGCATCAAAGTCCCGAACGTTTTCTCTTTCAGGTCCGCGGCGAAGGATCTTCCGAACCCCCCCACGATGGTGATGCCGATGAGGAGGAGGCTGCCCAACAAGGGAATCGGTCCGAACTCCCGGATCAGATCTGAGAGAGTCGTGATCTGGGCCCCAAATTGGGAGGTGGTTCCATACAGGAGCAGGCCGTAACAAAAACAGAAAATCAGGCTGAGGACCAGAAGGGAGGAGAAGAGAGTGCGTCGGAGGGCTCTCCAGCCCCCGATCGAGAACTGAAATTCTTTCCAGGCGAAGGCATTGTCCCAGGAGCGCAGCGAGATCCCGCGGGAGAGTTTGCGAATTTTTTTGCCGTCGGGCCGCCTCTCGATGCTCAGGTCCCGATCCCGGGTGAAGGATTCGAAGGACCACCAGGAGATCAGAAACAGGATCACGCCCAGGGCGAGATCAAAGGTCACCTGCGAACTCAGCCAGGATTGATCAAAAGTTGAATCGGTGATGACCCGGATCCGAGTGGCGATATGGCGATCACGGAACCAACTCTGCAGGCCGGAGCAAATGTCTGCGACGATTCCGGAGTTTTCCCAGGGTTGAACACCGGCTGGAAGAAGAGAAGCGGGAAGTCCAAGGATGATGGGGAGGAAGAACATGAAAACCAGCGCGGCCCAGGTGCGTTGGCCGGCGATTTGGGGGGTGGGTGAAATGACGGACATGAACAAGGAGAGATTGACCAACAGGACCAGGAAGGCGAGCAATGCACAGACGGCGGCGGCGATCTGTTCATAACGGACCCCTCCCAGAGTGATCGCGAGGAGGATCAGCGGGACTTGCAGGATCAGCCCCATGCAGGCAGGGAGGAGACGGAGCGTCGACTTTCCCAGCAGCAGCCCGAGCGGGCTGATGCCGGACATTTTCAGGAGTCCGAGCATTCCCTGCTCGCGCTCTTCGGCAATGGCCGCGGAAAAGTAGGAGACGCCGATTAAGGCAAAGCCGATGGCATCGACATAGATCATCAAGCGGAATGCGGCGAGCCCGGGTGCTCCGAACACACCCTGCTGGAAAAAAAAGGAGAGGCATCCGAACAGCGCCAGCCCGACGAATACCGCCCGTACGAGGTGCATGCCGAGTGAGCGGGCGTCCTCGTTCAGACCGCGTATGAGTAAGGCTTCGCTGCCGTGGAATGTATCCCGGAAAGGCATGGTGATTGTCCCGGAGAATCAATCCCCCATGCGAAGCTGCATGAGCCGGGGGATTCGTACATAAAGAAAATACGCCAAGCCACCTTGAATCAGGAAATAAATGACACCAGTCAGGAACCCCCAGGGGCGCCAGTTCCAGTCAAAAAAGGTCGCTATCAGGACGAGCCCCCAGAACTCGAGCTGTAAAAGCAGCAGAGTTGCCATCCATTTTCCGGTGTTCGACAGCGCGTTCTGCGACCAGAGTCCCATGTAGAACAGCCAGGGAAGAAACGTGCAGAATGCGGTGAAAATACAACCGAGGATCAGCAACATTTGACTGAGTTCATTCCAATTGATGCTGGAGGAGGATGACGAATATCCTCGGGGAATGCGGATACTGATGATGAACATCAGGAATCCTGTAAAAACCCACACCAATCCCGGGAGGAGTGTGAACAACCGGCCAAGGACGGTTGAGAAGGCAATCCGCCGCGCGTCATTGGGGGTAAGCAGCATGGTGCTGTAGGTCTTCTGCTGCAGTTCCTCGGTGAAGGAATCATAAAAGGCGGAGAGGAGAAGGCGAAGCATGACCAGGCAGCTGACCCAGATGATGAGTCCCCCTAGAAACGTGACGGATTCCCAAAGCCTGATGAAGAAGCCGGACGTATTAAATCCGGCAGTCGTGCCCGCTCGGGACGCTTCCAGAAGTAAGGTGAGTAGAAAGCTGAGACTTATCAAACCGACGACGGCTGAATATCCCATGAGGAATTTCAGCCACTGCCAGCGCAATCCGGGCCAGCCCCCACAGCGGAACTGGAATTCCTTCCACAGGAAAGGATTGTTCCAACACTGTTCCGCGGCGCGGACGGTCGCCACTTCGGGCGTTGCTTTCTGCCCGGAGGTCAATTTTGGTTTTGGGGGGCTGAAGGCGAAGGATTTCTTTTTTGGACGGACCGCGACGACGGGTTCGGTGTCGATGGTCAAGGGTTCGAAGCGCCGCCAACTGACGTAAAAGAAGAGGCATCCGACGCACAGGTCAAAGATCACCTGCCAACTCAGCCAGGACTCATTGAAAGTGGAGCTGGTGATGATCCACAACCGCCTGGGGAGCTGCATGTTCAGATACCAGTTCAACGCCGAGGATAGTGTGTTGCCGATGGTCGTGAAGATTGGAGAGGTCGTCCCCAGAGCCATGAGGATCAGAATGGGGAGGAACAGCAGGTTGGGGAGGACGAGCCAGAGGATGAAGGCGCTGCGAGCCACACCGGTTGCATCCTTAAGAGTAGGGCGACAGAGGGAGAAGAAGAGGCAAACATTGTTGGCCATGAAGGCCAAGAGGCCAGCCATGGCAGCGATGATCTGGGCATTGGTCACTCCTCCAAAGGTGACGGCGAGCATCACAAGGGGATCTGCAGGACTAGTGCAGGCAGACCCCCAGAAATCTGCGGAGCGTCGACTTTCCGAGCAGCAGCCCGAGCGGACTGATGCCGGACATCTTCAGGAGTCCGAGCGTCCCCTGCTCCCGCTCTTCGGTGATGGCCCCTGAGAAGAAAGGGATGATCACGAAGTAGAGCAGCCCCATGTCGGCGACCAGGATGTTCTGCACCATCGCGAGGCCGGGGGCGGTGACATAAAACTGGTTTGCAAAAGCCCAGACGGCGACCCACAACCCGGCGGCGACGAACATCCCCCGATTGAACTGGACCCCCAGCGAGCGGATGTCTTCATTCAAGGCCCGGATCAAGAGGGCCGAACTTCCCTGCAGTTCGTCCCGGAGCGACATCGTGGAGGGGTCTCCCAATTCCTGATGATGAAAACAAGTTGATCGATCAAAGGCGAATTCGTTCCAATTCTACGGCCCGAAATCCATTTCGGAAGAGAATTTATGGAACAGGCCAGCGGAGAGTGACAGAAGGAACGAGAGGCGGACTGTTAGAAACATTCGAAATTTGAGCAGTCGTAAGATTCATCGTCTGGGAGATTTCGCCAGACCTTGACGCTCCGGGGAAATTTCCGTGGCGGGAAAAAATCGGAGTGTGGCTTGTGGCGCCGGAATCCGGTATTTTAACGATATCTCTCCGAATGCATTTCCCTGTTCTGAAACACTTCTTGGTTTTTCGTCTCTGTGTGTATTGAATTGACTGCGTTCTCATTGACGCGCTCGTTCGTGGGAACGGTCGCGTCTCGGGCGCGATTCCACAACTGTGCAACACGCACCAGGAGCAATTTCCATGACACCACGTGACTTCTTCGACCTCGCGAAGAAACACAACGCCGAAATGGTCGACCTCAAGTTCTGCGACATGCTCGGCACCTGGCAGCACTGTTCCTACCCCATCGACACCTGGGATGAAGGGACATTTGAAGAAGGGGTGGGCTTCGACGGATCTTCGATCCGCGGCTGGCAGGCGATCAACGCCTCCGACATGCTGGCGATTCCGGAAGCGGGCTCCGCGCGGATCGATCCGTTCTTCAAGGAACCGACGATCAGCGTGGTGGCGAACATCGTCGATCCGATGACCAAGGAAAGCTATTCGCGCGATCCCCGGCACATCGCCAACAAGGGAATCGCGTACCTGAAGCAGACCGGCATCGCGGATACGTGTTTCGTCGGTCCGGAACCTGAATTCTTTATTTTCGACGACGTCCGTTTCCGCTGTGCGCAGAACGGGACGATGTACGAGATCGATTCCTCCGAAGCGGCATGGAACGTGGGTCGGACGGAAGAGCCGAACCTGGGCCACAAGGTCGGGTACAAGGGGGGGTACTTCCCGGTCAGCCCGAACGATACGCTCGGGGACATCCGTGCGGAGATGGTCAACGAGATGCGCAGGATCGGGATCGTGGTCGAGGCGCATCACCACGAAGTGGCGACGGCCGGCCAGTGCGAAATCGACATGAAGTTTGCCGAACTGCTGAAGATGGCGGACCAGATGATGTGGTACAAGTACATCATCAAGAACGTGGCCCGCCGGCACGGCAAGACGGTGACGTTCATGCCCAAGCCGATCTTCGAAGACAACGGCTCGGGGATGCACACCCACATGTCCTTCTGGAAGGGTGGTAAGCCATTGTTCGCCGGGGACGGCTATGCGGGTCTGAGTCAGATGGCGCTGCACGGCATCGGCGGGTTGCTCAAGCATGCCCGCGCGATTCTCGCGATCAGCGCCCCGACGACGAATTCCTATCGCCGTCTGGTGCCGGGCTATGAAGCTCCGGTGAACCTGGCGTTGTCGTTCACCATTGGCCGCCCTGGTGATAAAGCGGCGCCGGTTTCGTTGCTGCCGGATCGGCGTGCAATCCGTACCTGTTCAGCATGATGGCGATCGGCGGGATTCGTCGGTCGGTCGCGTTGAATTACGCTTGGATCTCGGGGTTCTTATGGAATGAAGACTGGCCAGGCTGAAAGACTCCGGGGTCACTGTCGGAGGCGTTGGATGAACTGGAGAAGGACCACGAATTCTGACGGGGAACGTGTTCACGAGCATTTATGATCGACGCGTGGATCACGTGGAAGCGGGACGGGAAGTGGATCCGATCCGATTGCGTCCGCATCCGTTCAATTCCGGATTACTGATGCGTAATTGCGACGCGCTTCATTTTGACACGTCGATAAGAACACGAAGCAGACCCGCTCGATTGAGTGGCCCGCTTTTTTACTATCACAGGCGTCAAACGGGGGGTGTGAAACGAAGCGCTTGCTCACGGCATTTCACCTGCTGCGCGTGAGGATTAGCGGTGGATGCGGTCATTTTTGAGATGGGGCACGACTTTGCAGAGGGTTTCACCGCCCGGAAGTCTCAGAAGGTCGCCGCGAACCGAGAATGCAATTGATTTACTAGGGATCAAAAATTGACGAATCTGCGTGTGTCTGTATGCTGATGTTCTCCCGTTCAGTGTTCTCTGAAGTCCCCCATCTCTCTTCTTTCCCAGTCCTGACGAAGTGCAGTGTCGGCGATTTCTATTCGTCAACACGAGGGTGAACCTCTTTGCTTCGCCGCACGATTACGACAGTCGTCATCTTTTACCTATGGAAGTGCTCGCATGCGATTCAACGGAATTCGGAAGTTCGTGGAGAAGATGTTTCCGGGTTGTGGGCGGAGTCGGCGCGCGAGTGTGAATCGGCGTGCGAGCGGGCACGTGTCGCGCGGGTTTGAGGCGTGCGAACAGCGCGTGCTGCTGACGGTGAGCATGGAGTTGCTGAAGGATACGAACACGGGGTATGCACAGGGAAATCTTACTTACTTGTCAGACCCGTCAGGGCGGATTTATTACGTGGCGAGTGATGACGTTCACGGGACGGAGTTGTGGACGAGTGATGGAACGGTCGCGGGTACTCATCCTGTGGAGATCATGGCTGGGGCTGCCAGTTCCGATCCTAAGATGTTGGGAATGCTGGGGGGATCGCTGATTTTCGCGGCGATTGATCCGGTCAACGGGGGCCAGGTCTGGAAGACGGATGGAACGGCGGCGGG
The DNA here is from genome assembly GCA_046349635.1 of Planctomycetales bacterium. Taxonomy (GTDB): domain Bacteria; phylum Planctomycetota; class Planctomycetia; order Planctomycetales; family Planctomycetaceae; genus JAXMBX01. The sequence continues at coordinate 6,789 of JAXMBX010000037.1, read as the reverse complement.
AACGGTGAAGGTTTCGGATGTCTCGGATGTGGAGTTCGTGCAGTCGGTGTATTCCAAGGCAGCGGGGAACAAGCTGTACTTTGAGGCGCACGATGGGGTTCACGGGTACGAGATGTGGGAGACGGACGGGACGACGGCGGGAACTCACATGGTGTTCGATCTTGCGCCCGGCCACGACTGGTCGGATGCACAGGAATTGACGGATGTGAATGGGACGTTGTTTTTCACGGCGTTCACTGTTAATAGAGGCCCGCGGAAACTTTGGAAAATCGATCCTGCGACGGACCAGCCGGTCCTGGTGAAGGACATGTCCGCCACTTATTTGACGAACGTGAACGGGACGTTGTATTTCGCGAGCAGCGGTGATGGGGTGCATGGTTATGAGTTGTGGACGTCTGACGGGAGTGAGGCCGGGACCAAGCTGGTGAAGGATATCAATCCGGCAGGGGACAGCTTCAAGATGCCATTGACGACGTTTGGCTCTTCTCTGGTGTTTCTGGCGAATGACGGGACGAATGGAAACGAGTTGTGGATTTCGGACGGGACGGAGGGAGGGACGGTTCCGTTAACGAATGCGACGCCGGCCAGCCCGTTCAATCTGGCCCAAACCGTGACTGTCTCCAACGGGGCGATGTATTTCCTGATTGATGACGGGGTGCATGGGAATGAGTTGTGGACCAGCGATGGGACGGCGGCGGGAACGAAGCTGTTGAAGGACGTGATTTCGGGAGCGACGGGGATGTCTTCCACGCCGCTGACGGCGATGGGTGGCTGGGTGTATTTCAACGGGAACGGGGACTTGTGGCGGACAGACGGGACGGAGGAGGGGACGGCAGTGTTTGAGGCGTTCAGTACGATGACGCCGAGCCAGCACCTGACCAGCAGTCTCGTTGCGATGGGAACCAAGGTGGCATTTGGAGTAACTGACGGGACGACCTCTAAAACCTGGGTGAGCGACGGGACGGAGGGGGGGACATATTCTCTCGATGTTCCGGCATTTTCGAACGCTTTTTATGGCAGCCAGCGGTCCATTTTCATGAGGTACGCAGGGGTACAGGGGAGTCATCTGTGGTCGAGCGACCTGACGGCTTCCGCGTCGATTGATCTGGGAGGAATTCCGTACAAAACGGCAGCCAGTGCATCGTCCAATTACCGGTTTCTGGGGAATACGTTTCTTTTTCCCGGGACCAAGGAATTGCTGAAAAGCGACGGGACAGGCGCCGGAACAACAACGGTGATGTCGTTTGCCAGTAATCCTGTGCTTTCGAATGTCGTTGGGAACGTGATGTATTTCATCGGCTCCGACGGGGTGCATGGAGCGGAATTGTGGAAGACGGATGGAACGACGGCGGGGACTGTGATGGTGAAGGACATCAACCCCGGGGCGGGGAACAGCATGACGTTGGCGACCTCCTATATCTCCGGGGGGCATTTGTTCTTTTTCGCTGACGATGGAGTTCACGGAGTTGAACTGTGGGAGAGTGACGGGACCGAGGCGGGGACCGTGCTGGTTCAGGACATCAATCCCGGGAGTGCCAGTTCGGGAGGGGCCGTGCTGGCTGTGGCTCCAAACGGGAGGATTTTTCTTACCGCGAATGATGGATCGCATGGAGTTGAATTGTGGCAGACGCAGGGGGCGGCTGGGGGGGCAAGCCTGTTGAAGGACATCCGATCCGGGAGTTCCAACGCGGGTATTACGCTGGTGTCCGCTCTTGGTTCGAAGATTTTGTTCCTCGCAGACGATCTAGTGCACGGAAATGAATTGTGGGTTTCGGACGGGACCACTGCGGGAACCGTGCTGCTGAATGACATTAAAGTGGGGACTGGTGATGGAGGGGTGGAGGGGGTCACTCAGACCACGAACGGGATCCAGTATTTCACTGCCAGCGACAGTCTGCATGGGACGGAGCTGTGGCGGACCGATGGCACGGTTGCGGGGACGTTCCTGCTCAGTGACATTAAACCGGGAACAGCAAGTTCCGGAGTGGCGTTGTTTGGGACCAGTGGCAATACGTGGGTGTCTTTCACGGCGGATGACGGAGTTCATGGAAGCGAACTGTGGGTCTCGGACGGGACCGTGGCGGGAACCAAGCTGGCAGGGGACTTAACAGCAGGGATCGCGGGTTCGAAACTTGGCGGCTATACGTATTTGAATGGAGTGCTGTATTTCACGGTCAATGATGATGTCGGCGCTAACGGCAGTGCTGTGTGGAGCTACGATCCGAATAGCGGGGTGGCGACATTGATCAAGAATTTGAATCCCGGCATGGGGAGCGCTTCCAGCGCCTTCCTCAGCCTGCTGAACGGCAAACTGTTAGTGAAGGTTACCAATAGCGTGAACAGTTCAGTGTGGATCAGTGATGGAACGACTGCTGGAACGACAGAGCTGCAGGACCTGGGACCGCAAATCGAATTCTGGGACAGCGCCACTTTGGGGGGCTTGAATTACTTTGTCACGTACGATCCGGTGTTGGGGAACCGGCTGTGGAGAACCGACGGGACCGTGGGGGGAACATTGTCTCTCGCGCGATATAACATCGATGAAGAGCAATATGTGGGTCAGTTCTTCGTGTTTGGAGGAGGGGTTTATTTCTGGGTCGCCGGGACGAGTGACGGTCGGACAAAGGATTTGTGGAGGACCGATGGAACTGTGGCAGGAACTGCGCTGGCCAAGGGGTCTTTTGACGGCACGCCGGGAGTTTTTTATCACCTCAGTTTCTCCGCGATTGTGAACAATGGTTCTGGGACGATCTTTGTCAGGGTTGACGATTTGCGGCATGGGTCTGAGTGGTGGTCCGTCAAGCTGGTGCCGGAGTCGGTGGGGAGTTATCGGGATGGGAAGTTCTACCTGGATGCGGATGGGAGCAACGGGTGGAAGGTGACGGTGAACGCGGTCACGGACAAGAGCTTTGCGTTCGGAATCGCGGGGGATCTGCCCGTGTCGGGCGACTGGAACGGTGATAATGCGAAGGATATCGGCGTGTTCCGGAACGGAACCTGGTTCCTGGATCAGAACGGGAATTACAAGTGGAACAGTACCGCGGGGGGAGATGTGACGTTCAACTTTGGGACGGGGGAACACGCCGGTTACCGGAGACTGGAACGGAGACGGGATCACTGACGTGGGGGTGTATCGGAGTGGCGCGTTTACCTGGATCTGAACGGCAATCATAAATGGGATGCGAAGGGGGTGGATGCCATTACTTCAAGTTCGGGAATCAGGGGACAAGCCCGTGACGGGGGACTGGAACGGGGATGGGAAAACGGACGTCAGGTGTTCAGGGTGCGACGTGGTATCTGGATCAGGACAGCAGCCGGAAGTGGGCGGGGGATGTGTCGTTCAACTTCGGGACGGCGGGAGACGTGCCGATCACTGGAGACTGGAACGGGGATGGGAAGACGGACGTGGGGGTGTTCCGGAGCGGGTTCTACTACATCGACAAGGATGGGAACCGGAAGTGGTCGGCCAGCGACCAGCGGTTCGGGTTCGGAAGTGCGGGTGACACACCGGTGACGGGGACGTGGAACCTCGGTGCACCGAGTGTGGTCCCCCTGCTCCGTCATCTGCCGTTGTGGTGAGTGCGCTCGGAAGCGGTGGTGGTGAGTGCTCTTGAGCCAGAAGTGACTGGGAAGGTGAAACAAGGCCGTGTGAAAAAGCACCTCAGCGGGGCAGGTCGTAGTGTTCTGCCGCTGTCTGTGTTTAATTTTGCAAAAGCTCTCGTCAATAGGCTGTCAAGGTGTGGGCTGTAAGGGACTTCTATTGTTTTTTACTAATTATCATCTTTAAAGATGAATGCATGTTGACAGATTTGAAGATGAAGCAGTAATCTTGCCCACAACACGTCCTCGTTCTTTTAAAGCCTCCTGTCGCCTTGCTTTCCTCCCCGTCACTTAGCGAGCCGCGGCGAGGACTCTCCCTCCGGGCCAACGGAGAATCCTGGTTTTATTCAGGGTTGAGCGGCCATTCCCTTGAAGACCGGCACGTCGAGCGTTTTTTTTGCTGAAGTCAGGAGACAGTCTGCGAAGACCGAGAGAAAATTCTGCTTCACCCACAGACAGAGAGAAGGTGCTCGCATGAAGTTTCACGGGATCCAAACATTCTTGGAGACGGTGTTTCCAGGTTGCACGCGGAATCGGCGGGGGAGCGCGAGATGCCGCGCGAAGCGAGAGGTCTCACGAGGAGTTGAGACGTGCGAGCATCGAGTGCTGCTGACGGTGGATTTGCAATCAACAGGGACGGTTGGCCCTTCGAACTCCCCTCTCAACCTAGACCGTTATCAACTGCTGACGACGGAGTCGGGACGGGCGTTTTTTGTGTTTCAGAATGCCGCGACTGGAGCAGAAGTCTGGACCAGCGATGGGACAGCGGCAGGAACCCACCTGGTGAAGGATCTGAGTCCGGGGAGCGGTAGTTCGAATCCAGAATTCATGGGGACGAAGGGGGAGGAACTGTATTTCTTTGCTCATGCAGGAGTCAACGGCCAGCAGTTATGGAAGACCGACGGGACTGCGGCGGGAACGGTCGAATTGACAAATATTACGGGGGCAGATTTTTTTGACGGATTGATCTATACGGACATGCACGGTTGGCTGGGTAATGATCTGTATTTGACGGTGCATGATCCCGCACACGGATCGGAGTTGTGGAAAGTCGACGTGAATGTCGGAGGTGCAACGCTCGTCAGCGATCTAGTACCGGGAGCGAAATCCTCCACACCTTATCTCATGACAGTTGTCAATGGAACGTTGTACTTCGGCGCCAATGATCAGCAGAACGATACTTTGCTGTATAAGATCGACAATGGGACAGGGTTGCCGGTCCTCCTGAAGGATGTCGCGCCCGCTGACCCGAGTTCACCCCACACGCCCGATGACCTGTGGGATCTGACTGACGTGAACGGAACGCTGTTTTTTACTGCCAATGACGGAATTCACGGAATGGAGTTGTGGGTCAGTGACGGGACAAGCGCCGGAACGAAGATGGTCAAGGACATCAATCCGAGTGGAGATTCGGTCATCGTTAGCTTTCCGTATCCGACATTTCTCCCGGTCGGGGCCGGAGTCGCCTTCGAGGCGGACGATGGGGTTCACGGGCGAGAATTGTGGTTCTCGGACGGAACCGAAGCGGGGACGAAAATGTTGAAGGACATCAACCCGAATGGTTCTTCTTTCTCGGCTGCGGATCACATTTTCATGCGCACTGTTAACGGGCGGTTGTACATCTCCGCCGATGACGGAGTGCACGGTAAGGAGCCTTGGACCACTGACGGGACAGAGGTCGGAACCCAGATGATCCTGGACATCAACAACGGACTCGCCAGTTCAGATGGATCATCGTTCGTCGGTGTTGATGGGAGTGTGTTGTTCATTGCCAGAGATGGCGAGCATGGAGCAGAGTTGTGGAAGACCGCAGGGATGGGGGCCTCACTGGTTAAAGACATTTATCCCGGGAGCCAATCCTCGGGCATCAGTGAGCTGAGCGTGGTGCAATCCCAAGCCGTGTTTTTCGCCAATGATGCGGTGCATGGAAAAGAATTGTGGGTGAGCGATGGCACAAGCGATGGGACCCAATTTCTGAAGGATATCAACCCCGGGGGAGCGAATGTCGCCGCGACTCAACTCGTTGTTTCTAATCACAACGTGTATTTCCTGGTGCAAACTGCGCACGGCACAGAATTATGGGGGAGCGATCTCACGGCCGAGGGAACGGGCATGCTCGCGCTCGAACATGCTCACGCAGCGAGTGCTGTCGGAACTTACCGGAATGGAACGTTCTACCTGGATCTCGACGGGAACAATCGATGGTCAGCGGGAGGTTCTCTCCCGGATCAGAGTTTTGCATTTGGAGTCTCGGGGGATCTGCCGGTTTCCGGAAATTGGTCTGGAAATGGTGCGACGAACGTGGGGGTGTTCCGGAATGGGACGTGGTTCCTGGATCAGAACGGGAATTACAAATGGAACGGCGTCGCGGGGGGAGATGTGACGTTCAACTTCGGGACGGCGGGAGACGTGCCGATCACTGGAGACTGGAACGGGGACGGGATCACCGACGTGGGGGTGTATCGGAGTGGCGCGTTTTACCTGGATCTGAACGGCAATCATAAATGGGATGCGGGGGTGGATGCGTACTTCAAGTTCGGGAATCCGGGGGACAAGCCCGTGACGGGGGACTGGAACGGGGATGGGAAGACGGATGTCGGAGTGTTCCGGGGTGCAACGTGGTACCTGGATCAGGACGGCAGCCGGAAGTGGAGCGCGGCGGATGTATCGTTCAACTTCGGAACGGCGGGGGATACGCCCGTCACGGGAGACTGGAATGGAGATGGGAAGACGGACGTGGGAGTTTACCGGAGCGGGTTCTACTACATCGACAAGGATGGGAACCGGAAGTGGTCGGCCAGCGACTTGAAGTTCGGATTTGGAAGTGCCGGTGACACGCCGGTGACGGGAACGTGGAACCTCGGGGCACCGAGTTTGGCCCCCCCTGCTCCGTCATCTGCCGTTGTGGTGAGTGCCCCGGAAGCGGCGGTGGTGGTGAACACGGTGGCCCCCGAGGTGACGGCCAAGGCGAAGAAGGGGCATGTCAAGAAGACCCACAAAGGGAAGTCGTAACTCGAAAATAATCTCGGCCCCTCAAGGTCTTAACGGTTCATTTTCTGACGGAAAGAAGTGCTCGCATGCGATTCAACGGAATTCGGAAGTACTTGGAGAAGATGTTTCCGGGTTGTGGGCGGAGTCGGCGCGCGAGTGTGAAGCGGCGTGCCAGGGGGAATGTGACGCGCGGGTTCG
>JAXMBX010000036.1:0-54531 GCA_046349635.1 Planctomycetales bacterium | reverse complement strand
GAGGTCCACGAAGAACTTGGAGTCGTGTCTGCGGCCATCGAACTCGCCCCCAATGACTTCGGTGCTGCCGCAGAAGAGGCTCGCTTCCCAGAGGCCGTCCACTTCCTGGTAATGACAACCAAGGGGAGCAAGGACATCGTAGGATTCGAAGAGGGGAGCGACTTTATTTGCCAGTTCGGAGAGCCATTCAGGAGGGGTGGTCATGGTTGCGCTTCTAAGCTGTGTTCAGTCGTTCCAAGAGAGGACTTCCCATGCAAAAGGAGTCCGCGCGGACATTGTCCGGTTCACGAATCTGCAGGAACGATGCCATTTAGCATCATTACGGAACGGCAGGGAAAAGTAAGCGGCAAATTCGCAAATTACGCGAGAAAGACGAGAGTCCCGTCTCTTCCGGGTCTTGCGAGGTGTAAAGAAAATGAAACAGCGGTGTCAGCCGTGTGTGACTGGACTTTCACAGCCTGGAAGCCAAGGGGGTGTGACTCTGACGGCAGGGAAAGCGGGGTAAAGGACTGAGGGGCGGAGTTGTCAGTGATTGGAAAACGTCGGTAAACTTTGATGAGAGAATTCTATTCGACTTTCCGAACGCGAGTTGCATCCATGCTGCGAGGGAGATTCCCGACAGGAGTGCTGAAGAGGGTATGCGTGGGGCTGGTAGTCTGCCTGTCGGCCGCCGGGGGCGGGGCGTTCGGAGAGGATCCGAATACCGAGAAGCTGCACTTTTTTGAGACGAAGGTGCGGCCCCTGCTGGCGAATAAATGCTTTCGTTGCCACGGGGCTCAGAAGCAGCACTCCGGGTTGCGCCTGGATTCACGGGAGGCGATCCTCAAAGGGGGAGAGCAGGGGGCTGCCGCGGTCGCGGGGGATCCGGGAGCGAGCCTGTTGCTCAAAGCCGTGAAACACGAGGATGGCTTAGAGATGCCGCCGGAGGAAAAGCTGCCGGCAGAGTCCATCCAGATTCTGGAGTTGTGGATCAAGCAGGGGGCGGTGTGGCCGGCGAATGCCTCCCGTGATGTTTCTCCTGCGTCGACCGAGGGGATTGCGCGGCTCTCCAAGGAATTGTGGTCACTGCAACCGGTGAAGCATCCGGTTCCACCCAACGTGCAAGATCAAGGCTGGTGCCAATCAAACATCGACCGGTTTGTCCTCGCAAAGCTGCAGGAGTATCGGCTTAAGCCGAACGTGGCCGCGGACAAACGGACCTGGTTGCGCCGGGTGACGTTCGACCTGCATGGGCTGCCGCCGACTGTCCAGGAGATCGCGGTATTTGAAGCGGATCAGTCCCCGCAGGCATTTGAAAAGGTGGTGGACCGGTTGCTGGCTTCGCCTCGATATGGGGAACGGTGGGGACGGTACTGGCTGGATATCGCGCGGTATGCGGATACGAAGGGGTATGTGTTCTTTCAGGACAACAAATATCCATGGGCGTATACCTACCGCGATTACGTGATTGAGTCGCTGAATAACGACCTCCCCTACAACCAGTTCGTGAAGGAGCAAATTGCGGCGGATCAGTTGCCGGACCGGAAGGATGACAAGGCGCTCCGGGCGCTCGGATTTCTGACGGTCGGGGGACGGTTCATGAACAACCAGCAGGACGTCCTGGATGATCGGATCGACACCATCATGCGCGGCCTGCAGGGGCTGACGATGAGTTGCGCCCGCTGCCACGATCACAAATTCGATCCGCTGCCGATGGCGGACTATTACAGCCTGTATGGGATTCTGGAGAGCAGCCAGGAGCCGGACGTGCCGCCGGAGTTTCAACAGGCCGCGTTGACGCCGGAATATCAGAAGTTTCAGGCGGAGTTAGTGAAGCGGAAGAAGGATCTGGAGGACTTCAACCACAAGGGATACCAGAAACTGGCAGACTCCGCGCGGCAACGGGTGGGAGATTCGTTGCTGGCGGCAGACCAGTTGCGCAAGCAGCCTCGGGTGGATGACTTCATGCTGCTCAGCGACGTCAAGGACATCAACCCGAAGATGGCACTGCGATGGCAGTTATACCTGGAGAAGTCTAAGAAAGCCCGCGAGCCGGTGTTTCTGCTGTGGCATGAGCTGGCAGATCTCCCGGAAAAGGATTTTGAAACTGCGGCCACGAAACTCGTCCAAAAGTATTTGACCACCGACGTGACGCCGCGACCGAACGCGGCGATTCTCGGAGCGCTGGGAGGGGAACGGCTGACGAATCTGGCAGCGGTCGCCGGCGTCTATCAGCGTGTTTTTGCCCGCCTGGAAATGTTGTGGAGTGGAGCAGTCAAGCAGGGGCGGGATTCGGGGACACTGGTGCCGAAGGGTTTCGCGGATGCGGCCGAGGAAGAACTCCGGCGATTCATGTATGAACCTGATGCCCCCGCCCAGGTCATGGAAGGATCGCTGGATGATCTGAACCTGTTCCCGGAGCGGTCGGCACAGGAACGACTGCAGAACCTGCGGAAGAAGTCTACACGCATATGACCACTGCCGCGGCGGCTCCCCCGCGGGCGATGGTGCTGGAAGACGGGCCGGTGATGATCGAGCCGTATGTGTTTCTGCGGGGAAATCCGAACAATCGGGGGCCGAAAGTCCCCCGCAAGACACCGGTGTTATTCGCGGGTTTTTCCGGCGCGATTCCGGAGTCAAAAAGCGGACGGTTGCAACTGGCGGAGGCGATTGCCAATTCACGGAATCCATTGACGGCGGGGTGATCGTGGACTCGAGGTCTGGCTGCAGCACTTTGGAAACGGATTTGAGACGCCGGGAGACTTTGGGACCCGAAGCGAACCTCCCAGTCATCCGGAACTGCTGGACTACCTGGCCAGCGAATTCATGGCGGCGGGCTGGTCGCTGAAGTGACACATCGTCAGATCGTGCTCTCTGCCGTGTACCGTCAGACCTCTGAATTGCGACCGGAGGACACAGGCAGACCCGGAGAACAAATGGCTGTAGCGCATGAACCGCCGCAGGCTGGACTTCGAAGCGTTGCGGGATTCATTGTTATTTGCCTCAGGAGAGTTGGACGCGAAGGTGGGGGGAGCGTCAGTGGATCTGTTCGCGACACCATTCTCGAAGCGGCGGACGTTGTATGGTTACATTGATAGGCAGGCGTTGCCGGGACTTTGCGGACGTTTGATTATCCAGTCCGGACACGACCAGCCCACAGCGGGAGCAGACGACCGTGGCACCCCAGGCCCTTTTTCTGATGAACAACCCGTTCCTGCTGGAACTGGCCCAGAAGACCGTAGCCCGGCCTTCCGTGGCACAGGCTGGTGAACCTGTTGCGAAAGTCCAGGAAATCTGTCGTCGGTTATTGAGTCGCAATCCTTCGACCGAGGAGAGCAAGGATGCGGTGGAATTCGTGAAAGGGAGCGCCGGACCAGGAGGTGGCGTGGCGTCAGCTAGCACAAGTGCTGCTGCTGACGAATGAGTTTGCATACGTGGATTGAGGACGACGGAATATGCACATCAATCTGACACAACCGGTCACCCGTCGAGAGATGCTCGCGCGGCCGGGATGGGGTTCGGCAGCTGGGGGCTGATGGAGGTGTTGCGGCGGGCTGATCCCGGAGCGGGTTTCGTCCGTGCGGGGGAAGGAATCAACCCCCTGGCTCCGAAGGCTCCGCCGTTGCCGGCCAAGGCAAAGCAAGTGGTGCATTTGTTCATGAACGGTGGGCCGTCACAGGTCGATACGTTCGATCCCAAGCCCCTGCTGATGAAGCATCACGGGAAGCCTTTGCCGGCGACCAATCTGCGAACAGAGCGAAAAACCAGCGGGGCACTGGGTTCGCCGTTCAAGTTCAAGAAGTACGGGGCGAACGGGGCGGAGATCAGTGAGCTGTTCGAGAAAACTGCAGAGTGCGCGGATGATCTGTGCATCATCCGGTCAATGCACGCGGACGTGCCGAATCATGAGCCTTCGCTGTGGCTGATGAATTGCGGCGAAGGACGGCAGCCCCGTCCCAGTTTCGGATCGTGGATCACGTATGGATTGGGTTCGGAGAACCAGAACCTGCCTGGGTTCATCGCGATGTGCCCGGGAGGCTTGCCCGTGACGGGGGCGCAGAACTGGCGGTCGGCGTTTTTGCCTGGGGCCTACCAGGGGACATACATTGATTCGAAGCACACGGAGATCGACAAGCTGATCGCCAATATCCGCAATCCGGAGTGGAAGCAGCCCGACCAGCGACGGCAACTGGATCTGCTCAAGAAGCTGAATGAAAAGCATCTCGAAGAACGGCAGAAAGAAGCGGCGCTGGAAACACGTTTGCAGACATTCGAACTCGCCTACCGGATGCAGATGGAAGCGGCGGATGCGTTCGACATCAGCAAGGAAACCAAGGCGACGCAGGAGATGTACGGCAGTGGAACGCACGGACGGCAACTGTTGATCACCCGCAGGCTCATTGAGCGGGGCGTGCGATTCATCCAGTTGTACAGCGGAAATTTCCAGCCTTGGGATAACCACAACAACGTCGTGGAGGACCATCGCAAGTTGGCGAAGGAATGGGACCAGCCGATCGGAGCATTTCTGAAGGACCTGAAACAACGGGGATTGCTGGCGACGACGCTGGTGATGTGGGGTGGAGAATTCGGGCGGACCCCGACGGCGGAAATGCCGCAGTTGACGGGGCGGGACCATAACCATTACGGGTTCAGCATGTGGCTGGCGGGGGGGGGAGTCCGCGGCGGGCATGTGCACGGGGCGACAGACGAGTTCGGGTTCTCGGCCGTGGAGAAGAAAGTCCACGTTCACGACCTGCATGCGACGCTGCTCAAGCTGCTGGGCTTCGATCACGAAAAGCTGACGTATCGCTATGCGGGGCGCGATTTCCGGCTGACGGACGTGCACGGGAACATCGTTCCGGAGTTGATGGCGTAGTCCGCTCGTCCTGCGAGAAGAGTTTCCAAAGTCGGATTCCGCGGGAAAATGTTTGACTCCCGGATGAGAGCCGGTATTTTAGGCGATAATATGGACTATATTGTCCATGTTTGTGGCGGTTCAGGTCATTCTTCACATTTCACCGGGGAGAGCTTCCATGAAGGTGCGCGTTGCGATCACTGCGGCAGTACTAGGGGTGTTGGTTGGTTCGCTGGGTTTGGAAGGGCAGATCAAGAAAGGGAAGTCGAGGCCGCTGCAGACCAAGCAGTTGATGCAGGGGTTGGTGTTTCCGAACTGCGGGGCGCTGGGAAAAGGATTGAAGACTCCGCCGACGGACGACAAGGGGTGGGACTCGCTGGCGATGCACGCGGCTCTGTTGAATGAGGCGAGCTATATCCTGATGGATGACGGTCGCTGCCCGGACAAGGACTGGGCGGACGCGGTGAAGCAATTGCGCGAGGGGAGCAAAGAGGTGCTGGCGGCCGTGGAAGCGAAGAACGCTGAGAAAGCGAGCGCCGCCATGAAGACGATGACGGGGTCGTGCGGCGCGTGCCACAGCAAGCATAAGAAGTAGCCGCGGAGTATCATCCGCGCATAAAAAAAGGCCGGTCCAGATTGGGCCGGCTTTTTTATTATGACGGACTGCGACCGGGCGAAGAACAGACGAGAACGCGCCCGGGTGCAGAAGTTTGTGTCTTTTAATACCCGCAGGAGCAGCTTGGGGCCGCGGCGGTCATGGTGGGGGTGTACATGGCAGAGCTATAGGGGGCGGCCATGCCCATCATGGGGCGACCACATCCGGTTCCGCAGCAGCCCACAGCAGTGGAGATGAGTCCCAGACAAGCCAGCAGCAGGGCGAAGCGTTTCATGACAAGATCCTTGACGTGAGAGAGATTGAGAGTGTGGGTGAGAATGGTGCGGGAGGTGTAATGGATCACCCAAAACTGGACAAGGCCAAAACTTGAGTTTTTTTCGGCGTTTTTGCGAGTTGTTCGCAAGTGACGCAGAGAAAATCACTTAGCGGAGGCTTCCAGAGCGCAAGTCACGTTGTAACTCCCCTGATTGTCCTGCAGTTCGCCCCAGGCATCGTTGATCCGGAGATAGAGAACTCCGTCCTCAGGGGGCTTGAAATCGAGCGTGCTGCCGACGGAGAACGAGGGACCAAAGCGCCATGCGCCCTCAGGCGTGCGGGTGAGAAGGCGGCCGAGGAGACGCCCCAGGGGACGGCCGCGGTAATAACGGAAGCTGATGCCGTCAGGTTCGCTGGTCCAAGGGCGAGTCGTGCTGGCGAGAGTTGCCTGTCCGGTCGCCTGGAGGTGATAGGTCTTCCCGGCAGAGAGAGACCAGTGGGTGAGTTGCCAACCCCGGTCGGCAAGGATCTTTGTCTGTTGAGAATCCGTCAAAGCAGGGGGAGGATTCTCCGGAAAATCGATGGCGGCACGGGATCCGTCCCATCCATAGTCGAGTTCTTCGCCGAAGAGGCGCCATTCCGCTTCGAAGGTCGGAGAGAACAACTGGTTGAAATCGGCTCGTCGCGGGGGAGAGTGCGTCCAGTTCTTCAGCCAGCCCCAGAGAATGGAGTGATAACGGGGATGCTGGTCGAGAAAGCAGAGCATGCCCCAACTCCAGGCGTAAGTGGGGAGTTCCTGGAAGTCTTTCGAGGTCCAGCGGCGAATCTGCTCGATTGTGGGGATCTTGCCTTTCTTGACCTCCTGATGAATCAGGTGGATCCGCCCCCAGTCTTCCAGTTCTTCACGATCGCGCGGGATGACGCCGAACTGGATCGAGTTTCCGGCCAGGCGATGTGTGGCGAAGAATTCCGCGAGGCCTTCGTCGAGCCAGGGGGGAGGAAGCCGGATGCGGCGGCGATTGCAGAACGCGTGGAAGAGTTCGTGAAAAATGAGGTGGCGGCGGAAGTAGTCGGTGGAGGGGTTGATAACCCAGACCCCCTGGTCCAGGTGCCAGCCGGCGCGGTGGCGGGGAGTGTTCTCAGGGATCAGGCCTGCTTTGGAAAAAGTGGACTCTTTTTCCATCAGATAAGCGAGCACCGGGCCTTTCGTCCAGGAGAGGCCGGACGGCATTTCGGTTCCGAGTGTTTGCTCCAGAAACTCCCAGAACTGGTCGGCGGGATGGAGGAGCGTCCTGGCGGCCTCGGCAGGAAGATCCGTGAACAGGTGAAGGTGTCGCGAAGTGAAGGCCTGGATGCCGACTTCCGCGAGTTTTGATTCCTCCGGAGCTTCCCATGGCGAGGCTAGCTTGGGAGGAGAGTCAGGTTTTGCCACCGCTGATTCTTGAGGAGCCGCCGGTGCTTGGGGAGAGGCCGGTGCTTGGGGAGAGGCCGGTTCTGAAGGAGGTTCCTGCGGAACAGGCGAAGAGGATGGTGTCGCAGTTGTGGGGGATTGCGGAGTGGGAGGGGGCGTCTGGTTTTGACAACCGAGTGATGTCAGAGTGCAAAAGACGATCAATGGAAAGGTTATTTTCGGAGGCATGCTTCAGCCTCCTGCTGGCAGGCGATCACTTTCTGGCGGACAAATTCGACGAAGGCCCGGTCGTCCCCTAAGCCGAGTTGAGTCTGGACGGTCTCCGCGTTGATCGGTTCTCCGTACACAATGCTGACTCGGCAAGGCTTCACGAACCAGCTTCCCCGGCCCAAGGCGCGGTTTGCGCCGGCGATTCCCACGGGGAAGATGGGGACATTCGTCTTGCGGACGGGGCCACGAACCCGGGCTTAAAGGCATCGACGGTTCCATCGGCACTGCAGGTTCCCTCAGGGAAGATGCCGCACAGGAACCCGGCGTTGAGCCGCAGCGATGGTTTGACGCATGACGGCGGTGGTGGCAGCCGCCCGGGTTGATGGGCATGACGTATGTCTGGCGGAGAAACCAGCCTATGATCAGGATCTTGAACAGGCTGTCGCGGGCGAGGTAACTGATGGGGCGCTGCAGGAACGCCGCGAAGAGAAGTGGGTCGAGAAAACTTTGATGGTTTCCCACAATCAGTCCGGGGCCGGACGCAGGGATATTCTCCAAGCCACGGACGACGGGCCTTAACCAGATCGTAATGAACCCGACGAAGAAAAATTGAGAGATGCGCCATGTCCCGTTGCGGCGTGTCGGCGAGCCGATCTGTTGGATGACGTCAGTGGACATGGTGCGCGTGAGAGAAACTGGTGAGTTCAGGAAGTCTGTCCCGGTGGAGAGCAAGGCTTTACTTGCGAGAATGGCCTTCGTCTGCTCAAATGCACGCCAGACAAGAAGTTGTGAACGCACCGGGCAAAGCCGCACGGATAAATCCACCGGGTAAAACCGCAGAGTGACCGGAACGCGAACTTAAGTGCGAAGGAACGAACCATGATCGTCGGGGTTCCCCGCGAAATCAAGTCGGATGAATATCGGGTGGGGCTGCTTCCCTCCGGTGTGGAAGATCTGATCGCCGCCGGGCAACGGGTCCTGGTGGAGCGCGGCGCGGGGCTTGGTAGCGGAATCATTGATGAGGACTACGCGGCAAGTGCTGAGATTGTTCCTCGGCCAAAGAACTGTCCATGCCGAGATGATCATCAAGGTAAAGAGCCTTTAGCGGCGAGTGGCCGCTGCTGCGTCGTGGACAGATTGTCTTCACCTATTTCCATTTCGCGGCCAGTGAGTAACTGCCAGGCGGTGCTGAATTCCGGGGTGACGGCGGTCGCTTATGAAACTGTTGCGTGGCCCCCGGATCTGCTGCCTGACGCCGATGAGCGAAGTGGCGGGGCGGATGAGCATTCAGCAGGGAGCAAAGTACCTGGAGCACTGAAGGACGGTGGGATTCTGCTGGGGGGAGTCCCCGGCGTGCCGCCGCACCATCGCAATTCTGGGTGGGGGGATCGTGGGGCAGAACGCAGCGCGGATTGCCGCCGGGTTTCAGGCAGACGTCAGCATTCTCGATATCAACATGACGCGGCTGCCGCATATCTCGGCGACATCATGCCGAATGTCAATACGGTTTTCAGTGACCGACACAACGTTCTGGATCAGATTTCGCGGGCGGATCTGGTCATCGGTGCGGTGCTGATCGAAGGGGCTCGGGCGCCGCGACTGGTGCGGGCAGACGATCTGAAGATCATGAAGCCGGGAGCGGTGATTATCGACGTGGCGATCGATCAGGGAGGCTGCGTGGAGACATCCCGCCCGACGACGCACAGCAAGCCGACCTATATCGAGCAGGGAGTGGTGCATTATTGCGTCACGAACATGCCCGGTGCGGTGGGGCGGACGAGTACCTATGCGCTGTGTAATGTCACATTCCCGTATGCGCTCAAGATCGCGAAACTGGGGCTGGCGGGGGCATGTGCCCAGGATCCGGGGCTGGCCCATGCGGTGAACATGCATCAGGGGAAAGTGACGAACAAGGCGGTCTCGGAAACGTTTCGCCTCCCCTACGAAGAATACAAACCCTAAATCAGACACCTCTGCGGTCACGAGGACTTCCAGGAAGGATTGAAAATGGCAGATCGGGAATATGATGTTCTGGTCATCGGCTCCGGCCCAGGCGGGGAAGGAGCGGCCATGCAGGCGTGCAAGGCGGGGAAGAGTGTGGCCGTGGTGGAGCGGCACAGCAAGATCGGCGGGGGATGCACCCACTGGGGAACAATTCCCAGCAAGGCCTTGCGGTCCTCGATCTTCCAGATGACCGAAGTCAACAACAACCGTCTGTTCCGGGAGATGGGGATCAGCGTCAACCTGGGGTTCCCGGAATTGCGGCGCAGTGCCCGCTCGGTGATCGAGCAACAGGTGGATATGCGGCGGAGTTTTTATGACCGGAATCACGTCGATCTGATTTCGGGAAACGCCGTGTTCCTGGATGCGAACACCGTGGAAGTGACCGAGAACAACGGGGCCCATCAGAAAATCGCGGCGAAGAATTTCATCCTGGCGACGGGGTCGCGGCCGCATCGGCCTGCCGACGTGGACTTCAAGCATCCCCGGATCTTCGATAGCGATACGATCCTGGACCTCTCCTCGACGCCGCAGTCCATGACGATCTACGGGGCGGGGATTGTGGGGTGCGAGTACGCGTCGATGTTCAAAAACATAGGCACGAAGGTGAACCTGATCAATACACGCGAGAAACTGCTGGAGTTTCTGGACGATGAGATCATCGACGCGCTGGGATATCACCTGCGCGAACGGGGAGTGTTGATCCGGCACCGGGAACAGTGCGAAAAAGTTGAAGGGTGTGCGGATGGAGTTATCCTCCACCTGAAATCCGGAAAACAGATCAAGACCGACATTCTGCTGTGGGCGAACGGGCGGGACGGGAACTCCAACGGGATCGGGCTGGAAGCGATCGGCATCACGCCGAATAATCGCGGCCACCTGAAGGTGAATGCGGACTTCCAGACGGATCTCCCGCATATTTATGCCGTGGGCGATGTCATCGGTTTTCCGTCTCTCGCGAGCGCGGCTTACGATCAGGGGCGATACGCCGCGAAACATATGATGGATGGGATTTCAGACCGGGCGCTCGTGCAGGATATTCCGACGGGGATTTACACCAGTCCGGAAATCAGCAGTGTCGGGAAGACGGAGCGGCAGTTGACGGACGCGAGCGTCCCCTACGAGGTGGGGCATGCGTTGTTCAAGAGCTTGGCCCGTGCCCAGATTACCGGACAGACGGTGGGGATGTTGAAGATGCTCTTTCACCGGGAAACGCTGCAGATCCTGGGGATTCACTGTTTCGGCGCGAATGCCTCCGAAATTATCCACATCGGCCAGGCAATCATGGCGCAGCAGGGATCGGCGAATAACCTGATGTACTTCATCAATACGACGTTCAATTACCCGACCATGGCGGAAGCCTACCGCGTGGCGGCGTTGAACGGCTACAACCGCTTGTTCTGAGCCCTACGGCTTCAACAACTGTCCCTGGTTGTCGGCCTGCCAGATCTGCCCCGAGTTTGCATCGAGGGCGGTGAGCCACTTGCCGCCGTAGCAGTAGGTGTCGATGCACTTGAGATAGCCGAGCTCGAAGATTTTGCCCTCTTTATTGGGGGTGTGTCCGACAATCGCGGGCTTGCCTGAACAGTGAGGGTCGGGAATCGATTCGGAAAGCTTGATCCAGCGGAGGTTGCGCGGGGTCTGTTCGGAAAGTGGGGAGTAGGCGTCGTAATTGCCGTGGGTGAAGAAGTGAGTGTCGGTCTCGAAATAATCGAGACAACGCTTGAGAAAGTCACGGTGCCGCTGATTGATGACGGCGAGATCTCCAGTGAAGCCGTACGATTCAAGAGTGGTATCGCCGCCGAACTGGAGCCAGGAACTCGGCTTGGCCCGCTGGTAGAGGACGCGGAGCAGCATTTCCTCGTGGTTACCGAGGAGGGGCTTCAGTTGGCAGGCGGACTCAAGCTCGATGAGCCGGTCGATGACCCCTTTACTGTGCGGGCCGCGGTCGATGTAGTCACCGAGGGGAACGAGGACGTCGTCTTTGGTGGGGGCGATGGCATTCAGAAGGGTATCGAACGCCTTCAAACAGCCATGGATATCTCCGATTGCAATCAGTCGTTCCGCCATCTCGCCCTGCCACTCCCTCCTGCGTGGTCAAAAAATCGTGTTGTAGGAGTATCGGCAGTTTCCGGTCGGGGGGCAAGCAATCGAACAGGAAGAGATCCGGAGCATGGATTATCCAAACAGGGATCTGCGTGGGGCGTTGGGCTTTGACTCCTGATACTCGCGGTAGAGTCGAAAGCCCCAGTAGGCGGCGCCGGAGAGGAAGGCGAGGATGATCCCCCAGGTGACGAGTTGCCAATAACCGAAGCGTGCAGGTGTGGTTCCGATTTTTTGCAGGGTTTCGTCCGCCTTCTGACGGATGAAGCCTTCCTTGTTCTGCTGCTGGATGGCGCGGAGCCGCATGGAGGCGTCGGCTGCGGGGGGGCCGATTTTCCCGAGGGTCATGATCGCTTCCGCCTGGATATCATTATCCGTTTGCTGGAGCAATTCCGTCAGTCGGGGAACGGCGGGAACGGCAATCTGCGGGAATTCTCCCAGTGTCCGAATAGCAGTCAGGCGGACTTCCCGGGAGGGATCATTGAGCTGCTGGATGAGAATCTGCTGAATGTGTTGCTGGCCCGCGACACCATACCAGTATCCGAGAAAACCAGCGATGAGTGCCGCCGCCGCGGCGACGACCAGGGTGCGAAACCAGCTTGTCGCAGAGGCTTCGACATGCGAACCGACGCTGCTGTAGGCAATCTTGGGAAGAGTGGAAGCGGGTGGCGGAGTGAAACGGGTGGTGGAGACCGCAGCATTGCCGACGGGGGTCGCCGTAGCGGCCGCATTGATTGCGGGGGTCAGGGAGATTTTTTCAAGGCGAATTCCGACTTCCGCAGCTGAGGCAGGACGACGGTCGGGATTCTTTTCCAGCAGATCGGCGACGAGTTGATCGAGATCCTCTGGAATGACATCAATGATTGTGGAAACGCGAGGAGGGTCTTCTTTGAGATGTTTGTTAAGGATCGCGGCGAGTGAGTTCCCGCTGAACGGGGGCTTGCCGGTGAGCATTTCGAAGAACGTGCAGCCGAGGGCATACAGGTCGGTGCGATTGGATTGAGAGTCGGAACCGCGAATCTGCTCGGGGGCCATGTAATGCATGGTGCCCAGGGTTTTGCCGGACGCGGTGAGCCGGGATTCGGATGTGACGAGAGCGAGGCCGAAATCGCTGAGCTTGGTCCGTCCGGATTTGCTGATGAGGACATTCGCGGGCTTGATGTCGCGATGGATGACCCCCTGCTTGTGGGCATGTTCAAGGGCGGCGCAGAGCTCGATGCCGTATTTGACGGTCTGCTGCCAGGTCAGCTTGCCGTGCTTGAGGATCAGGGAGTGGATCGAACCTCCTTCGATCAACTCCATCGCATAAAAGAGATCGTCCCCTTCGCTGGTCCCGCCGAAGCAGTGCACGATATTGGGATGCTTGAGATTCTTGAGGACCTCCATCTCGCGGACGAAACGGGCGGAGAGGGAGGAATTGGCTTTCACTTCGGGAGGGAGAAGTTTCAATGCGACGCGGCGGTCATTTTTGACGTATCGCGCGCGGTAGACCACCCCCATGGCTCCGGAGCCAATTTGCTCTTCGAGTTCAAACGGCCAGATCCAACGTTTTTGCGTTTGCATGAAGAAACGGCCCTGAAGAAAGGCTCGCGTCCGAAGCGTGGGCCGCTGACGGTCCGGAGTGGAGGCCCATCCCCGCCGGACAATCAATTATAGGACGGAAAGAGGGGGGACGTCGATAAGAAATTCGGCCCCAGCGGGCAGGCTTAGAGGGTGACTTTGTGGGAGTTTCGGGTTGTTTCAGGGAGGATTTGAAAGCGGGGCAACGAAAATCCTGCATCGGTGGAGCCGTCAAAAAGAGAAACCGCCCGGTGACGGGCACCGGACGGTTTCGGAGAACGACAAATTCTCTTCGGCGATTACTTCACGGCCACGGACTTGGCAGCGAGTTGCTTCTCAATGACCGCGATCACCTTGGGGTCATCCGGTGCCACGCGGGGAGCAACACGGACAACGACTTCACCGTCACGGCCGATGATGAACTTTTCGAAGTTCCAGGAGATGGCGCCGCTGTGGTGGTGCTTCTCTCCATCCGGGGTGATGTAGTTGACTTTGTGAGTGGTGAGGTATTCATACAAGGGGCATTGACCTTCCCCCTTCACGACGACCTTTTCGAACATGTCGAATTTCACGCCGTAGTTGTCCTTGCAGAAGGTGGCAATTTCCTGGTTGGTGCCGGGTTCCTGCTTGCCGAATTCGTTGGCGGGGAAGCCGAGAATTGCGAGCCCTTCTTTGCCGTATTTTTCATGCAGAGCCTCAAGTTCCTTGTATTGCTTGGTGAGGCCGCACTTGCTGGCGACATTGACGATCAGGACGACCTTCCCCTTGTACTGGGAGAGATCGACTTCTTCGCCGTTAAGGCGCTTCATCTTGAAGTTCAGGGCGGCGGGAGCAGCTTTTTCGGCGGCGATGACGACGCCCATGAGCATGCAGAGGGAGAGCAAGGCGAGGGTGGACGGCATGAGCTTCATGGATATTCTCCTGTCAGAACAGTTGGTCTATCGAGTGACGATGCATCCGCGGCATGGGAATGCATCAACGATGGTTGATGAGGTTATTGTGACAAAAGACGGGATCTTTTGCACGCTTACGAAGAACGGGTTCAAACCTCCGGCAGGATATAGGGTTTGCGGTATTCCGGACGAGTCCGCAGGGCGTTGGCTTCCGGATCGTTCAGGAATTCTTCGGTCGTAAGGTCGAGAGTCAACTGGCGACCGACACGGCAGGCCACATTTCCCGCGTGACACAGCAGCGAAGAAGGATGGCCGACAGTCTCCAGGTCGGCGTTGGGTTTGTTGCGGGATTTAACGCATTCCAGGAAGTTCTGAATGTGTTCATGTCCTTCATTACGACCTCCCCCCTGAGCCATCAGCTTGTTGCGCGGGCCATAAGCCCGCCAGCCGGTGTTCCCAAGGACGATGTAACCTTTATCACCGAAGACGACCGCCCCTCGGTTTCGTCGAAGTAATGATACGGTGCCCAGAGCCGCATTTCGTAGGTGAGGATCTTTCCCGGGTTGCCGGGAAATTCGTAGTTGACCTGCATGGTGTCCGGGAACTGCTGGTCATCATCGAAGTACCACTTGCCGCCGAGCGCGGAAATCTTTGTGGGGATGCCAAGGGGGGCTTCTCCCAGCGCTTCGCCGGCGGTACTGAGTGCCCACCGGGCGACGTCGAGGCGGTGGACACCATCATTGCCGAGGTCTCCTGTGCCGTAATCGAAGAACCAGCGCCAGTTGCCGTGGAATCGTTTGGGGTTGAAGGGCCGCTTCGGAGCGGCACCGAGCCAGAGGTCGTAATCGACACCGGCGGGGGGTTCCCCATCGGGAGGATGACCGATGGAACCTTGCTTGGCACTTTCCCAGGCTTTCGCCACGAGGCATTTACCGAGATGTCCCTCGCGAATGTATTCCATCGCCTTGAGGAAGTTCGGATTGCTGCGGGATTGCGTTCCCAACTGCACGATCCGCTTGTGTTTTTTCAGAGCGGCGACCATCCGCTGCCCTTCCACGATGTTGTGCCCATCCGGCTTTTCGACGTAGACATCCTTGCCGGACTGGCAGGCGAGAATGGTGGGGATGGCGTGCCAGTGGTCGGGGGTGCCGACGACAACGACGTCGATGTCGTTACGATCGATCAGGCGGCGATAATCCTGCGCCACGGCGGGAGTTTTTCCCGTGATTTTGGAGATGGCCTCCAGGCCTTTCGCCAGGTTCGATTGGTCCAGATCGCACACGGCGACCATCTCGACATCGCCTCGCTTTGCGAAGGCTTGCGTGAGAAAATTGGCCCGTCCCTGCACACCGACGCAGCCCACGCGGATTCGCTCCGAAGCGGGGGCTTGGGGCTCTGCCGCGTGCAGCGAGGCGAGCGTGGAGGCGGTAGCGGCGAATCCGATCGAGGATTGCAGAAAGTGACGACGTGAGGGCTGATCATGAGCGGCCATGGTGAGAACCTCGCGAATCGAGTGGCGGGATTTGGGGCAGGGAGGAAGTTGATACCAGTATCAATTTGCAATTTCTGAATGGCAAGAGGATATTGGAAGGGTTCAACCAGATTGATCGAAACGGGGCCCAGTGACACTTGGACCGCCCCCCTTGCAACCGGACGGCGAATAAACACAGGAGTTGAAGTCTCATGAGTGGTGGATTGGAACTTTCGCGGCGGAATTTTCTGGCGGTCAGTGGGGCGAGCGTGGGGAGCGTCGCCTTGTCCGCAGCGAGCTATGCCAGGGTGATCGGGGCCAACGACCGGATCCGGATCGGCTTCCTGGGAGCCGGGGGGATGGCCAATGCCCACATGAACGCCTGCAAGGCGATTAAAGAGAAGGACAACCTGGAGTTCCTGGGGGTGGCGGACTGCTGGAAGACCCGCGCGGACCAGGGGGGCGGGAAAATGGGCTGTCCGGCCTACACCGATTACCGGGCAGTCCTCGACAACAAGGAAATCGATTATGTCACGATCGCGACGCCGGAGCATTGGCACGCGAGAATGACGCTGGATGCTCTCGACGCCGGGAAGGCAGTGTACTGCGAAAAGCCGATGACGCACCGCATCGAAGAGGCGCAGGCGGTCGTCAAGAAGCAGAAGGAGACCAAGCTGCCGATGCAGGTCGGCGTGCAGGCGATGTCGGACGACTCCTACAAGTCGGCTGGCGTCGCGATCAAGCAAGGGATCATTGGAAAGGTGGTGCAGGCCCAGATCGAATACGTCCGCCGTTACGACAAGCAAGGGCCGTGGCGTGACCCGGATCTCGATCCCAAGATGGCGAAGCCGGAAGACCTGGACTGGAACGCCTGGCTGGGGAAGGCACCGAAGATCGACTGGAATCCGCATCATTACTTTGAATGGCGTAACTACTCTTCCTATTCAGGCGGGATCTGCACGGATCTGTTCATCCACCGGATCACGCGGATCATGAAGGCGTGTGACCTGCTCTATCCGCGGCGTGTCGTGGGGATGGGGGGGATCTGGCAGTGGAATGACGGTCGAGACCTGCCGGACAACTTTGAAATGATCTGCGAATATCCCCGTGGTATGACGGTCTATGTCCTGGGGACGATGAGTAACCGGGTGGGAGTCGATCACCTGATCCGGGGTTATCGCGGGACGCTGATGTTTACCCCCAAGGGATGGGAAGCGCGAGACAAGGATGGGAAACTGCTGGCCAGTCATCAGAAGACCGGTGGCGAGGATGTCGCGCTGCATCACACGAACCTGCACAATCACCTGCGAAATGGGGAAGAGCTGAACTGCCCGGTGAACCTGGGACTGGCGGGTGTGGTCGCGGTGAACATGGCGAATGAATCATGGCGGACGAGCCAGATGATGGCGTGGGATTCGAAGAATGAGAAGATGGTTCCCGCGCAGGGACTGGACCTGCCGCATACGCCCGATGCAGAATTTGCCTCCGAATAAGTTCCGCGAGGCTCCAGAATTGTTTTGAGAATCCCGAGGAGAGAGCGTGCTGCTGTCAGCCGCTCTCTTTTTTTTGCGCGTCCAGCCTCTTCTACTGCAGGCGAAGAAGCTCGGTGAATTCTTTGAAACGACATTTCTTAAGCCAGATGAAGCGGAGTTGTCCGTTTTCATCTGATTTTCAGAATGCTTTCTTAGATTACTTTTGGTGACACAAATTTTCCGCGGAACCACCCTTCGACAGCGTGTGTTCATAAATACGGAGAGAGGTTCTTCATGCGAGCGGAATCTGGTTGTGTCCGGGCCAAAGGAGAAGGACTTCGTGCAGAGTGACTCGGAACTCAAGATCGACATCCGATTTCTTCAGAGCTCAAACGTGGCTGCGTTGGAAGAAGTCTGCCTGTTTCTGCACATTCCGAAAGCGGCGGGGCAGACACTGTATCGCATTCTGGAGAGAAATCATCCGGGAGCAGGGAACTGGCTGTTCGATCCCGGCAATGCGCAGGAGACGCTACAGCAGTTGCAGTGCATGGAAGAGGAACCGCGCCGGCAACTGCGGGTCTGCCGCGGGCACTTTCCGTTCGGCCTGCATCGGATCGTGAACGGCCCTTATACGTATGTGACGATCCTGCGGCATCCCGTGGACCGGATGATCTCGCATTACCACTACGTGAAGGAATACGGTCCGGCGCATTATCTGCATGAAGCGATCCAGACGCATGGCTGGTCGCTGGGGGAATATGTCAGCAGCGGGGTCAGCCCGGAAATGGACAACGGGCAGGTGCGTCTTCTGACCGACACGGAAAAGAGCGTGCCGATCGGGAAAGTAACCCGCGAGCATTACGAGCAGGCCAAGAAGAACCTGCAGCGGTATTTCAGCGTGGTGGGAACAGTGGATCGTTTCGACGAATTCCTCTTGATGCTGCAGAAACGTTTTCCACTGGAGCAGATCGACTACGAACGGGTCAATGTGACCCGGAACCGGCCCGCGATGGAAAGTATTCCCAAGGGGGATCGGGAACTGATCCTGCTGTGGAACCACTGGGACATGAAGTTGTATGAGTTCGCCGTGGAGTTGATGGGGCGGCAGATGGAGAGCTACGGCCCGACTCTGGAAGCGGACGTTTCGGAGTTGCGCCGGAAGAATGCGCTGCGTCTGCAGAAGTCGCAGCCTCAGCCGAGGAATCGGATTTGGAGTTGGTTGCGGGGCGGAGCTTAGGTTTTTGTCCGCCAAAGCTTCCAAACAGAATAAGTCGGGCTTTCCCGGAGGAAAGACCGGCCACTAGTTTTGATTTGGTTGTCGATCTGGCTTGAGCCCATCGGTTGAAAAAAAGCGGAGAGGGGGGGATTCGAACCCCCGGTCCCATTTCTGAGACACAGCATTTCCAGTGCTGCACAATCGGCCACTCTGCCACCTCTCCGGAGCGAAACGTCGGGTGACGTCTCGCGAAACTGACTCTTCGACTCCCAGGAAGCGGTGCTTCCGCAGGAGTTCTATTCCTCAGCAGCCGCCTTTTCGGACTTGCGCTGCTTCAACTCGGCGTCCAAGGCCTCCACTTCGCCAATCTTGCGGAGGCGTGCATTCAGTTGGCGAACCTTGGCGTCCAGCGTGCGCCACGCGGGATACCGTTTGAAATTCTGCTTCTCGACCCCTTCCTTGGCAAGCTTTTCTGCCTGCTGTTCAAGGAGCCGTTTGGCATTTTGATGCTGCTTTTCAGTAATCGTCCGACTGGTTCCCATGATTGATCGATCTTTCAAAAAAACCGGGCCGCGCCTCACACAGGCCGACCTGCTCTCAAAAAAAGACAACCTCCGGAGGGGAAAGCGGGATCGCAACCCCCTGAAGGCTGGTTCGTTACGTCCATCCGGCAAGACGCGGATTGCCCACCGGATCTGTGAGTGAAGACGGATATTCTGGCGTGTTTCTGCCGTAAGATCAATGCTATTTCCATGTTCGGTTGCAGGTCATGGCAAAAAAGTCGTCGGCGTGGGGAATTACGCTCGGAATGGGTTATACCGCCTGTAGCAGTCTTATCGCTGGATTCGGGGAGACTTTATCTAACGATGTTAGCGGTCGATTCTTACGTGTATGCTCCCCGAAGATGCGCTCCAACTCGATCACAATCCGGCGTGGCGGACCCTGCTGGAGGGGTATCTGCTGCGGCAGACCTCCGTTCCTGACGGCTGGGTCGATCGGCTGACCGATCTGGGAAATTACGAGGATGGAGAGCTGTCGAAGATCCACGGTTCGCTGATTGCGATGAATCTGCTGGATTTCGACGTCAGCCCCAAAGGGACCGGGGTCCGATACCAGGTGACCACCCTGGGAAGAGGGGCCTTGCTGAAACTGGCTGCGGCGCCGGCGGAGGAAGAAGTGTCCTCCGCGGACGCCGCGTAGTCGTCGTCAGGGGAACGCAGTCTGCGATCACTGGGTGGTCGTATTGGGGTTATCCCACCCGGCCACTGAGGCATTTGGTGCCAGCACGAAGATTTCAACCCGGCGGTTGAGTTTGCGGGCATTTTCGTCAGTGTTGGGCGTGAGGGGCTGATATTCACCGTAACCAGCGACACCCATGCGGTTGTCCTGGATTCCGGACTTATGCAAAGCCCGGCGGACGGACAACGAGCGGTGAGTGGAGAGTTCCCAGTTATCGTGGTGTTCTCGCTTGGTGTTCGCCTTCACGATCGGCTTGTCGTCGGTATGACCCACGACGAGGATGTTCAAACGCTGGGCGTCCCCATCGCAGAGGATCTTGGCGAATTCCTGCAGAATCGGGAGGGCGCCGGGCTTGATTTCCGCGCTGCCGGAATCGAACAGAACGTCCGAGCCGAACTTGCTCACGCCGGTATGCGGATCGAATTCAAATCCCGGGAACCGCTTCTTGAGTTCCTCCAGATCGCGGGTGTGCTTGTCGGAGAGAGGGTTGCCGTCGGTCTTGGTCCTGTTGATCAGGCCCAGGTAACGGTTGTGGAGTTCACTCCGCTCCGCCTGCAGGTTATCCAGGCGTTTCTGCATGGAATCGTTGGAAGCCTGCAGCGTGGAGAGCTGACCTTGCAGACCGGCCTGTTCCTGCATCAGGGACTGGTTCTGATGCCAGAGTTGCCAGCTGCGATACTGGGCGGCGCGCATTTGCTTGCGTCGGGGGAACCCGCTGCAACCGACCTGGGCGCAAACCAGACAGCCTACGATACAGGCCATCCACAGCCGTGCGGATGAAGGCATGACTCGACTCCTTTTTCGAGCGTGTAACGCTTTTATGACGCGTCAGTCGCCGGGATTGGCGAAATGTCGCCGCGACGGACGCTCCAGAGAAACGTGAAACGTGCTGGGTGGAACAATGACCGCGCGGCGAGACTGCTTGCGGGAGAAGAGCGCGGCGTTGTGAAAACAACGCGCCAACTCCGCGCGAACAGAGTCCGTCAGTCACTGTCAGGGATCAGATTGGATTTTTGAGAGAGAAGCGTGTGCTTGCGGCTTCGATCTGGAACACTATCCGGAGAGGACCGGTTTCAAAAACGAGGCCGAAAGTGTCGTGGGAAATCAGTTGAATCTTGAGAAAATTCCCGAGAAAAACCGGAATTCCCGCGTTGAGAGGGGGGCTTTATAGCAACAGCGGCGAATCTTGCCTAGCCGAATATTCCCTTGAGGGACTGCAGCAGCATTCCCGTCGGAACGGTGGGATCATCGGCGACCCACATGGTGCGGACGAGGTCAAAGACGACCCAGCCGGTGAGCACCATGACTACGCTGGAGAGTGCCAGACCGACGAAAACACCCGTTCCCCATTCGACTTCAGCCGCGGGCTTACGGATGACGGGCATGGAGAAATCGGCGGCGCTTTGGCCGGATTGCATCCCTTCCTGGAAGTCCTCGTCCGCGGCACCGAAGACGTCTTCAGACGCGGCGCTGTCGGCGAAGGCCTCGTGTTCCCCCTGCAGTTCCATGGCATAATCGTCGTCCGGGGGCAGGTCCTCGGTGCCGACTTCGTACAGGGAGACGTCGATTTCGCTGGAGGTTTCCATCGACCCCTTGCCCCCCTTCCTGGTCGGGACGGGAAGGTCGGATTCCTCGAACATGGTGACGTTCTCGGCGGTATCTTCCAAGTCGGAAGAGAACGCGTATTCCTCGGCATCGTCCGCGCCGAGGGGAACTTCCATGTTGGTTCCCTCAGGGGATTCGGCACCAGTTCCCTGGTAAGCGTTCATCAAAGGTTGAGTCCGTTCCTGGGAGACGCCAGGGCCTTTCTTGGGAGGGGCATCGAGGGGGATGCCGCTGTCGCTGATGTCTTCCAGGGCAATGCCGCTGTCGGCGGGAGAATCCAAAGCGATGCCGCTATCGGCGCCCAGGTCGAGAGCGATGCCGCTGTCCTCATCCTTGGCGAGTGTGATGCCGCTGTCGCCGAAGTCGAGAGCGATGCCGCTGTCTTCGTCCACTTCATCGGCCTCCAGGGCGATGCCGCTGTCGGCGGGTTGCGAGAGCTTGATGCCGCTGTCGTCGACTTCGAGGGACACTTCTTCCTCGTCGTCCCCGGGGAGCTTGCCGGCAACGGGCTCCGCCCCTTGTGGGACGGCAGGCTGATTTTCATTCGCCCACGTGGGGGCGGCATCCACGTCGAGCAGGTTGTATTCGTCTTCGTCTCCTTTGAAGAGCTTGACGTCGCTGTCGGAGCCTTTGTCGAGCCCGCGCAGTTCGACTTCAAGTTCTTCCTCTTCTTCCGGGGCAGCCGGCGGAGTGACGGCGGGAGTTCCCAGCTTGGGAACTTCAAAATCGGCCATCGAGCCAGTCAGCTTGACGTCGCTGTCGGAATCCTCTTCAAACAGATCCACCGCTTCCGTAACGAGCTTCACGTCGCTGTCGGAATGCTGGAACTGGTCGACGACCGGGTCGGTCAGTTTGACGTCACTGTCGGAATCGGAAGCCTTCTTGGGCTTATTGGGATCGATGAGCTTGACGTCGCTGTCGGAATCCGGCCCCTTCTTGTTGGGGTCAGCCAGTTTGACATCACTGTCGGAGTCCGGTTTCTGCGACGGGGTGGGGACGAGCTTCACGTCGCTGTCGCTGGAGCTGTCGTCCGTTGTGAGGCGGATTTCACTGTCCGAGCCGAAGTCGATCTTGATCTCTTCTTCAGATTCGGACGGATATTTCTTTTCGAGGGCATCGGTAGCGTCGAGACGGATATTGCTGTCGGATCCGAAGTCGAGATCGATTCCTTCTTCGCTGTCGGCCGCTTTCTTCTTGCCGGGGGTTCCGAGGCGCACATCGCTGTCGGAATCGCCCAGTTGCGGAATCTTGATTTCGGAACTGCTGCCGGGACCATCGAGGCTTTCGTCGAAGACGAGGCGGACGTCGCTGTCCGATCCGCTGTCGGAAAGCGAGGAGGCCTTGCCGTCGGTCATCTTGACGTCGCTGTCGGTGTCGTCTTCGAAGAAGATGCTTTCGTCGAGGTCATCGCCGTGTTGAATGGGGACTTCCGGAGAAGAATCGGCCTGACGTGCACGAAGCAATTCCTCGACTTCGTCCTCTCGGAATTTCCAGTTGCCGCGGTCGGCGAAGGCCCGGATTTCGCCCCGCTCACGCATCCGCTGGAGTTCCATCGGATCGATTTTGAGGAGGCGGGCAGCTTCTTCCAGCGAAAGGTACTTCTTGACCATACCAGGCGAACTCCTGAGGCAGTTTCAACAGTGGGTGGAACCGGGATGTGCGGCAGATGCGTTCAAAACTAATTCTAGGCGACCCGGGAAATTGCGAGTCGGAAGAGGTTGTGTCTGGGGCGTTTGTGAACTCTTGCGGGCGGACTGGCCAGTTGGGAATCGGGTTTCGTGGAACGACGGTCGATAAAGCCGTTGCAGGAGTTAGAATCGGACCCGTGTCCGAAAACGCAACTTCCGCCTGTTTGCCTAGAACGGCTATTTTATTGTCAGCCGTAAGGGCAGGGTTTTCAAGGGGACTTGTGCGGTCGGCATGTGAATTTGTGTGTGATGTGCCGGATTTCGTGGGAGTGCCGGTTTTGCATGCCGCAGTTTTGCACGCCACAGAGTCAGATGAATTGACGGGCGGAGGAATCGGCGGACCTCAAGCCTATAAAGAAACGGGCAGGCCGTGAGAAGTGACCTCTCCAATGAGCATTTTTCGGAGCGAGAACTCCGTCTGCGGGTGGTCGTTTCGACTCTGCTATGGACGGCTGGGTATGTGTTCACGTCGGGCGGCTTCCTGACTTACTTCGCCGCGGAAGAAGGGGGGGGGGGGGTGGGGATGGCCTTTTTCCTCGCGACCCCCGAACTGGCGGGGACCTTCGCCGTGGCGACGCGCGCCCTGGCCCTCAGGTTGGGGGACCGGAAACGAACATGGGTCTGGTGCTCGATTCTGGCTCGAGTGGCAGCGATCGGTATTCCGGCCAGCCTGTGGGGAGTTCGAGAACAGCAACCGCTAGCGATGCTCGTTGGATGTCTGGTCGGGAGTCTGGCGGTTTCCAGCCTGTTCCAGGCCATGTCCCAGGTGGCGTGGCTGTCGTGGATGTCGGATGTTTCGGAGCGCCAAAAATGGGGACGCCTGCTGGCCGTGCGGAATATCGCAGGGCTGGTGGTGATGTTGGTCGTGCCCGCGGGAGCAGGATACTTGCGGGACTATTGGAAGGGGGGCGTGGCGCGGGGTGAGTTCTCCAGCGGGGTATTGTTCTGGGGATATGTCACCTGCTTTTGCGTGGGGCAGGTCTTCATGCTGGCGTCGATCCTGCCAATGCTCAAGGTTCCGCACGTTCCGGCAGCCCCTGCGGTGGCGTTGGTTTCTTCGCGGAAAAAGTTGAGTGCCACGTTCCTCGATCCTGTCTATCGCCGCGTGATCCTGTTTCAGTGGTGGCACGCCTTCTGGAGCGGGGTGACGCAACTCGCCTTCTTCGAGTACCGCTATCAGGTGCTGAAGATCGGATTGGGAACTTTTGCACTGATGGAGGCGGGGATGCGTCTGTTGCAGATTCCAGTCAATCGCTGGTCGGGACGGACCGTGGAACAGTGGGGCATTCGTCCGGTGATGTCGCTGGGAGTGGTGACGGTTTCCAGCGCCCTGCTGTTCTGGATCGTGGCGGATTCTCAAGAATGGTGGTGGTTGTGGGGTGCCTATGCGTTGTGGGGCGGATGGGGATGCGTGAATGTGGCAGGTCCCCTGCTGACACTCAAGCATGCGCCGTCTGGCGATAACACGATGCAGATTTCGGTGGCCGAGCGCGGGGCGGGAATGCTGGCCGGGATCGCGGGGCTGATCGGTGGATTTCTGCTCACCCGGTTGAAAGGGCAAGTGTGGTTCGGCATTGAAGCGCGGAATTCCCTTACAGACTGCTGTTCGGTGTTTCTCTGGCAGGAAGGCTCTGTAGTCTCATCTGGCTGTGGCGAATTCCCAGGGAACCGCTGCAGGAGAATCCAGTTAGTTCCGTTTCCCCCGCGGACTGTTAATGGCTTCCCAACTCTGCGTCTTGACTCTGTAGAGGTAAATCGCACGGTCAGGGAACAGTTTCTGGAGAGATCCCCAGTTGGTGGTCTGGGGATCGAACCGGCCCAGCAGAATTTCTCCCTTTAAATCGGGGGAATTATCGACGTAGTCCAGGCTGCGGTCATCGGGGTCATGTTCGATAAGGACCAGGGCGGGACGCGTCTGCACGTGCCGCTCCACCTCCCGGCGGAAGTCGGCGTACTTCTGCTTGGCGAAGAGAATCTCACCGATGGCCTGGTCAACGCGGCTTTCCCAGAACTGATGCAGCGGGAAGTAGCTGATGATCGTCATCGTCGCCAGAAAACCGCCCCACCACAGAGGCATCCAGGGGCGGCGCTCCAGTGCCCAGGATCTCACCAGCGCACAGGAACAGCCTGCCGTCAGGAGAAGCCAGGCGAGGGCGGATTCGAAGACATAATGCCAGTGCATGATCCCGTCGAACCAGTAGGGAATGTGCGCGGTGTGCAAGGAGACAATCGAAGCGAAGAGAAGTCCCCAGATGAGCGTTTGTGGGCCACGGAAAGAAAGGAGCATCACGCAGACCATCAGGAGTGGAACGATCCCGAGAGTCCATTGCCAGCTCGTGATCGTCCGGATCCAGACATTCCAGCCTGCCAATCTGGGAGTGAGGTTTTCGGCCCAGGTGTCATAGCGTCGGGTGATGAGGGGGAGTTCCCGCCCGGCAAGTTTCAGCTCCCCTTGCACGACGTTGTTAAAGCCGAAAACGTGGCGCGGCGTGTAGTAGTCGGTATAAACCTGGTACGGGGAACGAAGCGGCGAGCCCGTGATTTGCGAATTGCAGTACAGCATCAGGATCCCCCCCAGCAGCAGTGGTGATCCCATCGCGAACAGGTCAACGAGTGCGGTTCGCGACGATGTGCGCGACGAACGCACCAGTTGCCACACAAAGTGAATCCCGAATGGGAACGCAAAACCAGCGGCCGTCATGGGGCGGCAGAGCATGGCGAAAGCCAGTCCCAACCCCGCGATGAAATAGTCCCAGGAGCATTTCGTTCGGAAGGTGCGGATGTATCCGAGGAGAAACAGGCTCAGTCCGACAAGGGTGGGATGATGAGCCAGAAGCAGATTGCTGAAGATTGCAAACCCGGGACAGAAGGCGGTGAGGAGTCCCACGGAAACGGCGAGAGTCATTCCTCCCAGTTCCCACCCAACCCAGAAGAGGAAGAGTGTGGTGAGTCCTCCGGCGAGCCATTGCGCCAGATACGGATGTCCGAGCGCGACAAAGGGAGCCAGCCAGGCTCCAGTCCCCGGAAAATATCGACTGGCGAAGCGGCCATGATTCAGGACGTGCATCTGATCAAAAACGGGACCGGCTTCGTGAACCGGATAGGAGAGGTGCCCCTGCAGATAACTACGAGCCTGGAATAGATAACTGAATTCATCGTGATATGCGGGAGGGAGATTGCCATAGCGATGCCCGACGTGGGCACTGCAGGCCCAGGAGAGGGCGACACAGAGGAACGCCGCACACCAGGTCCAGCGCGACGGTCGCGCCTGATTGCCGTCACGGGGCCGGGAATTTCGGGCGAGAGTGTTGCAGAATTTTTGGAGAAAATCTCCCCGCTGCCCGGCGAGGCCGACCCGAAGGAGCCAGAAGAGAGGAGCGACGAGGAGGAAGAGGGTTTGGGGAGTGGTGTCGACATTCATGCCGAACAGCCAGCCGATGGGATTCTGTAATGCGGGAGGGAGATTCTGCCAGCGCGGGATTTCAAAGGAGAACACGAGGCCGAGTGCGGCCAGCCAGGCAATGATCTGCCAGCGATCGGTCACCACGGGGAGATCGGGTGAGGGATCAGGAGGGAGCGGCGCGGGTTTGGAGGCTGGCATAACGCAGAGAGATCCCGGGCGAACGAAGGATAGAGACCTGATTTGAACAAGTTCGTTGGAGAGACTCAATTCCATTACGAAATTTGAATTCGGAATGCGGGGAAAGCGTGAGAATGTGCGCCACGCTGGAATGACGGTATACTCTCCCGTATTCCGTTGCGACGCAGGGTTACTCAAGGAGGGACATGGCGTGGCCGCAGGGCCTGTGGCACTGATTACCGGCATTACGGGGCAGGATGGATCGTACCTGACCGAACTGCTGCAGGAGAAAGGGTATGAGATCCATGGCCTGATCGGCTCGGGGTCGGCATCCCGCTATGAGCCGGGGGCAGGGGCCGTGTCCCCTCAGCCGGTCTATCTGCGGCAGGTGCAAATGCACTACGGGGACTTGTCCGAAGATACGGAGATGGTGTCGCTGCTGCGCCGGGTCCGACCACGCGAGATTTACCACATGGCGGGGCAGAGTGACGTGCGGTTGTCGTTTGACGTGCCGCAGTTGACCGCGGAGGTCAACATCCTGGGGACGCTCCGGCTGATGGAGGCCATCCGGGCGTACGAGCGGGAAACGGGGGAACAGATCCGGTTTGTGCAGACCACCTCCAGCGAGATGTTCGGCCGGACGCCGCAGGGGCCGCAGAATGAGCAGACCCCGTTTGCTCCCTGCACTCCCTATGCCTGCACGCGCGTCTATGCCTATTGGCAGGCGGTGAACTACCGGGAATCGTACGGCATGTTTCTGTGCAACGGGATCCTGTTCAATCACGAATCGCCGCGACGGGGAGAGATGTTTGTCACCCGGAAAATCACAAAAGCGGCTGCCCGGATAAAAGTCGGTTTGCAGAATAAACTGAAGCTGGGAAATCTGGACGCGAGGCGGGACTGGGGCTTTGCGGGGGATTACGTTCGGGCGCTCTGGCTCATGCTGCAGCGCGATCAGGCGGACGATTATGTGATCGCCACCGGACAACAGCATACCTTGCAGCAGTTGCTGGAACTGGTATTTGGCCATTTGGGGATGGATTGGCGGGAGTACGTCGAAACCGACAAGCGGTTTTTGCGTCCAACCGAAGTGGGGCAGCTCTTCGGGGACAATTCCAAGGCACGACGCTTGCTGAATTGGGAGCCGCGTGTCAACTTTGAAGAGTTGGCCCGCATGATGACGGAGCACGACCTGCGTCTGGCGGAGCGGGAACGCCTGAGCGGGTCGAAGAGTGCATAAGTCCCGACCCTGTCACCCGCGTTGAATTGAAAGTCCGGCCATGGCCGCGTATCGCTTTGACCGAGCCCACGAACTGGTGCTCAATGACGCATTGACGCGGGACCAGATCCGGCGGCGGTTGCAGGAGGTCGGACTGCAGGACTGGGAGGCGGCTTACAAGCGGTTGGTCAGCCTCGCGGAAGACGAGCAGACGCGCAAGCTGCTCGCGGACTGTCTGCCGGCGCTGATGGCGGCCCTCAATGATGCGGCGACTCCGGACACGGCCCTCATCAGTTTTGAACGGTTCGTGCAGGCCGTCCCGAACCGCCAGGAGCTGTTTCAGTATTTCCAGGGGCATCCGCGGGCGATCGAAATCCTGATCCGGATCGTCGTGGGAAGCCAGTTCCTCGCGGAGATTCTGATCAGCAATCCTGATTACCTGAAAAAAGTGGCGCAGCACCGGAAGCTGGCGGAATTGAAAAGCCGCCCCCAGTTCTTCGAAGAGGCGGAAGAAGCGGTTGCGGGGCTGAAGGACGAGGAGGAGCAACTGGATGCGCTGCGGCAGATGCAGCGCTGGGAGTTGCTGCGTTTGGGGGCGTGCGACTGCTTCGCGACGATCAATCTCAAGGCCGTGACGATTCAGTTGTCGTTGCTGGCGGACAGTCTGGTCCAGTCGTGCCTGACGTTGGGATCAAAACGGACGGGCATTCCGATGGAAGGCTTCGCCGTCCTCGCGATGGGGAAGCTGGGGGGAGAGGAACTGAATTACAGTTCGGATATCGACCTGATTTTTTTGGCGCGGGAGAATGCGAATGCTTTTTCCCCGCTGGGACAGCGGTTGATCCGGGGGTTGATTCATCCGACCAGATCCGGTTTTTTGTACCGGGTGGACATGCGGCTGAGGCCCTGGGGAAATTCCGGGCCGCTGGTCGCAACCGTGGAGTCCCATCTGGAGTATCTGCGAACCAAGGCGATGCTGTGGGAAAAGCAGGCGATGCTCAAGCGCGGGTGATCGCCGGCGACTTCGAATTGGGGCAGGGGTTCCTGCGCGAAGCCCAGCCGATGATCTTCAATTCTCCTCCCGAGGCGGTCCGGGCGAACGTCAAGGGGATGAAAGCGAGGATCGAAGCGGAGCTGGAACACCGCGGCAAGAAGTGGGGAGAAGTGAAGTCCGGGACCGGCTCGATCCGGGACATCGAATTCGTGACGCAGTATCTGCAGTTGATCAACGGCGGCGAAAATCCGGCGGTTCGGTCCTTCAACACGCTGAATGCCCTGATCCGTTTGACCGATTTCGACCTGCTGCAGGCGGATGAATACCGGATCCTGACGGATGGTTACATCTTCCTGCGTAAGATCGAGCATGCGCTGCAACTGCTGCACAACAAGCAGACGCATAACCTCCCAACCGACCCGCAGGAATTGAACTACCTCGCAATGCGGCTGGATTTTGAGTCCGGGGAGCAGTTCCTGAACCACTACGAGCGGTATTGCACTGCCATCCGCCGGGTCTACGACCGGCATTTCAACGACTACCAGGACCGCGAGGTGGAAGCAACGCCGGCCCATACCCGCGTGATGAAGCACCTGGCCCGGATGGAACACGATTACGCGTTGGCGTTCGATGAAGACCAGATCTCGCAGCATGCGCGGTTGGCGCAACAGTTGGATGCCAATCACCTGGTCGAGGTGGAAGCGGAACCGCTGGAGGATGGAACGTGGCGGGTGACGATCATCGCCTACGACTACCTCGGGGAACTCTCGCTGATCTGCGGGCTGATGTTCGTGTATGGGCTGGACATCGTGGATGGGGACGTGTTCACCTACGAAGCGGTGGCGGAGGGGACGTCTCCTCCCAAGACGATCGGGCGACCGAAGGTGAAATCACAGCATCGCCCCCCGTCTTCCTCCCGTCCCAGGAACGTCTCCTCCAGCGAGGAATCCGCGAAGAAGATCGTGGACGTGTTCACGGTTCGCCCCATGCAACCTGCAACCGCGGAGACGTTCCTGTTGTATCGAAATGACCTGCACGACTTGTTGAAACTCCTCAAGGCCGGGAAGCAGACCGAAGCCCAGGGTGTACTTGCAAACCGTGTGGCGACCATCCTCCGAGACACCCCCGCGCGGCAGACGCCGCTCTATCCGGTCGATATCGACATCGATAACGCCAAGTCAGAACAGTTCACCCTGTTGCGGATCTCCGCGCCGGATACCATCGGCTTTCTCTACGAACTGTCGAACGCCCTTGCGCTCAACGGGGTTTATGTACAACGGGTTCATTTCAAGGCACTGGGGAACCATGCCTATGACATCCTGTATGTCACCGATCAGCATGGGCGCAAAATCATCGGCGAGAGGGAGCAACTGGAACTTCGGGCGGCGACCCTGCTGACGAAGCAGTTCACGCACCTATTGCCCCGGTCCTCGAATCCGGAAGGAGCGTTGCTGCACTTCCGCGAGTTCATTTCGCAGTTGTTCAGCCGGAGCGACTGGATCACGGAGCTGAGCTCCCTGACGCGGCCCGAGGTGCTGGATGCCCTGGCGCAGTTGCTGGGAGTGAGCGATTTTCTGTGGAACGATTTCCTGCGGATGCAGCACGCGAATCTGTTTCCGGTGGTGAAGGACGTGGAGGCACTGGCGGAGCGCTACACGCCGGACCGGTTGCGGGAGGATCTGCAGCGGGAACTGCAAGCGGCTGCTCCGGGGGAAGAGCGGGTGCTGGCGCTGAACTCCTTCAAGGACCGCGTGATGTTCCGGATCGACATGCGGCACATCCTGGGGCATATTCCCGAATTCGGCCAGTTCTCGCTTGAGCTGACGGACGCCGCCGAGGTCGTCGTCGAAGCGGCGTGTGATCTTGTGGAAACCGATCTGAAAGCTCGCTTTGGCGTGCCGCAGAGCGCGGATGCTCTTCGCTGTCCTTATGTCGTCTGCGCGCTGGGTAAGTGCGGCGGGCGGGAACTGGGATATGCCTCCGACATCGAACTGATGTTCGTCTACGATGGGACCGGCCTGACGACCGGGCCGGAGAAAATCACCACCACCGAGTATTACCTGAAACTGGTGGAGGCAGTGACGCACACGATCCGCACGAAGCACGAGGGGATCTTCCAGGTCGATCTGCGGTTGCGCCCGTATGGAAAAGCGGGACCGCTCGCCGTGTCTCTGGAAGCCTTCCGGAACTATTTCGGAATGAGCGGCCCGGCGTGGCCGTATGAACGGCAGGCGCTTGTGAAGTTGCGCCCCATTTGTGGAGACCTCGAGTTTGGTGCCCGGTTGGTGGGAATCCGGGACAAGCTGATTTACAGCGGCGGGGTCTTCGAGGTCGAGGCCATGCGCGGGATGCGGGAGCGCCAACTGCGGCAACTCGTGACCCCGGGAACATTCAATGCCAAGTTCAGTCCCGGCGGGCTGGTGGATATCGAATACCTTGTGCAGGGACTCCAGATGCAGCATGCCCGGGAATACCCCGAGATCAAGGAAACCAACACACGGCTGGCCCTGAAGGCGATGCGTGAGGCCGGAATACTGAGCGAAGCGAACTTTCAAGCGCTGACGTCCGCCTACATCTTCCTGCGGAGGCTGATTGATGCCTTGCGCGTTGTGCGCGGTGATGCCAAGGATTTGACTGTTCCCGACCATACCAGCGAAGAATTTCAGTTTCTCAGCCGCCGACTGGGGTATGGCGAAGAGGTGGCGCGGTTGCCGGAAGAGATCGCGGAGCATGCCGCGCGAGTCCAGCAGATCAATGGGGCACTCTTGAGTTGAGGGGAATGGGCACCGGATCGCACGGCGACCCGTGGGCGAAAACGTGCAAATCGTGGTAGGCAGGGAAAACGGCGGTTGTTAAGATCGCATGCACGGAAAGGGATACGCTTTGGCAATTGGACAGGATGTTGATGAAACCCGGAATGACAGGGAAGGTGAGGACGGGATGCCCAGACCGATTGCCAATGAGCAGGAAGCCCTTCCCGCGGAGAAGACCCCCGTTCCCTCTCTGCCTGCGGACGACCTGACTTTGTGGGATGTGATCCGGGTCTGCGTCAAGCGCTGGGGCTGGTTCCTGCTGGGGCTGGTGGTCGTCGCGAACGTCGTCATGCTCTGGCACGTGTTCACGCCGCTGCACTACGAGGCGGAAGTGCGCGTCCGCGTGCCGATGCCCAAGAAGAAGACCCCCGCCAAAGAAAATGATGCTTCCCAGTCCGCGCTGCCGGATGAGGAACGTGTCCAGGTCTGGTCCACGCCGGATGACATCGGGATCCGGATCCGGCAGATGTATCCCCCCGGTTGCGAAGCCGGGAAGCCCTTCGGCCGGGCGCATATCCAGCGCTACCAGATCGATCCCACTTTTGATGACATCGTGGCAGTTGTCGCGCGGGCCGATTCCAAGGAGATGGCGGTGAAATTCCTGGACTCCGCGCTCAAGCGGGCGGAGAAGGAATATCAGTTGCGCATCGACAAGGCGCTGACGCCCTACCGGGAAGAAATGAAGGAACTCGAAAAACAGTTCGCGGCCCAGCAGCAGCAACAGGAAGCAATCGCCCGGATTGACACCAAGGAAGCGAAACCTGAAGTACTGCGGTTGCTGCATGCGTTTGCCCAGCGAATGGAGCATCTGTTGCGTCTGAGGCAGGCGGAGTTAAAAGAGGAATTCGCGCGGTATCCGACCGGCACGCTGGAGGTACGGACCTCTCCCCGCAGCCTGGGACAGGTCGGCGGGCGGAGTTTTCCCGTGGTGCTGATGATCGGGCTGATGCTGGGAACTCTCGCCGGGGCGACCCTCAGCCTGGGGCGGGAGACGGTTTCCAAATTCAAGGGGAAATCCGTGAAGGACACGCCCGACCAAACGGAGGCAGGGGAGACCCCCGCCCCTCAGTCAGTGAGTTCGAGGTAGGGATCGAGCCCCATCCGGCGGAGATAGTTGTTCCGGAACTGCTCGCGCTTGAGCATGTCCTTTCGCTGCTTGGAGTGTTGCCGCTCCAGTTTCCGTTGCGTGCGTCGGAAGAAGGCCCACCAGTCGGAGGTGAGTTCTCCCTGTTCATTCGGAACGGCCTGACGCTGCTTCCGTTCGACTGTGGATCGCTTCAGGCTGCGCAGGAGTTCGTCCTCCAGAGAGAGGAAGAACTGGTACGAGCCGGGATCTCCCTGGCGGGCGGCGCGCCCGATCAACTGACGGTCAATCCGGGCGGAACTATGCATTTCCGTCGCGATGACGTGCAACCCGCCGTTATTCCGGACGATGTCATCCAACAGGATGTCCGTTCCGCGGCCGGCCATGTTGGTCGCGATGGTGACGTGTCCTTCCTCGCCGGAGTGGCTGACGATCTCCGCTTCCTGCTCGTGAAAGCGGGCGTTGAGCACGACGTGCGGAATTCCCATCCGGTCGAGGACTTCGCTCAGAAGTTCGGATTTTTCCACGGAGGGAGTTCCGACCAGAATCGAACGCCCCTCGTCCCGGTACTTGCGGATATCGAGCGCGATGGCCTGCAGCTTGTCCGCGTGGCGCAGAAAAATCCGGGGGGTGTCGCCGGTCCGGATGCAGGGGCGATGGGTCGGAATCGCGGTCACGGGGAGGCCATAAATACGGCGGACTTCCCCGCGGACGGGGACGGCCGTTCCTGTCATCCCGCCGAGATGCGTGTACAGCCGGAAGAACGATTGGACCGTGATGCGGGCCGCCTGGCCCGTGGTGGCGGTGAGGGGGACCCGCTCCTTGGATTCCACCGCCTGGTGCAGTCCATCCTGCCAGCGCCGTCCATCCATCATGCGCCCCGTCGATTCATCGACGATCGTCACTTCCTGCTTGTCGTTGATGACATAGTCCCTGTCCCGCATGAAGCCGAGGTTGGCGACCAGTGATTGCTCCACCTGCTTGTAGATCCGCTCGGTGTCGAGGGTGTCGAGCACGGAGGGCTTGCGCATGAGCAGCACGCGGCGGCAGCCCGCTTCCGTCAGATACGCAATGCGGCGGTCCGGCTCATACAGGAAGTGTTCCTGGTGCGTGAGGGCCTTGGCCGCGGAATCGCTCCAGCGGTACAGGTTCACCATCGCCGGGTCAGCCACTGTCGGCAGGGCGATGATCAGCGGCGTCCGCGCATCGTCGATGAGAATACTGTCCGCCTCGTCGATCAGGGCGAAGTGCAGACCGCGCTGGACGACGCCTGAGTCCGCTGCCTCTTGTTCGTGGTGAATGAGAGCCTGATAGGGATCTTCAGGAGTCGCCCCTTTCCGCAGGCGGTCGCGCAGAAAGTCGAAGCCGAATTCCTTCGCCGTGCCGTAGGTGATGTCCTGCGAGTAGGCCTGCCGCCGTTCGGGGGGCTGCATCGGGGTCTGGATACAGCCGACCGACAGTTCCATCTGGTTGTAGATCGGCTGCATCTTCTCGGCGTCGCGCTGGGCCAGGTAGTCGTTCGTCGTGATGACGTGCGTCCCTTTTCCCATCAACGCGTGCAGCGCCGCGGGCAGGACCGCCGTCAGGGTTTTCCCTTCGCCGGTCTGCATCTCCGCGATCCCACCTTCGAACAGGGCGATCCCTCCCATCAACTGAACTTTGTAATAGCTCAGCCCGACGGTCCGGATGGCGGCTTCCTTCACGAGCGCATAGCCTTCGGTCAGGAGCTTGCTCAGCGGGATCCCC
Source organism: Planctomycetales bacterium (assembly GCA_046349635.1). GTDB lineage: Bacteria > Planctomycetota > Planctomycetia > Planctomycetales > Planctomycetaceae > JAXMBX01. The sequence goes on along the minus strand of JAXMBX010000036.1, from coordinate 20,521 downwards.
GATTTTGCCTGCCAGCGGAGTTCGCGGGCGGCGCGGCGGAATTCCTCATCCGTCAGCGAACCGAGTTCCCCCACCCGATGCTCGATCCGGTCCGCCATTTCACGCCACCGCGCAAGCCGGGCGCTGCTGAGGTTCCCCCCGCTTTTGAGGACGTGAAAGAATTTGTCGGCGGAATCGGAAAGCATGACGGAATTCTAGGGGCGTCCGACGGGGCCGGACTGAGCTTCGGGGCCGGACTGTGCCTGGCTCACTTATTTTATCGGGCCCGGCTCTCTTATTATCGGCTCAACGGTCTTTTTAATTGCTCACGAGGGGTGATTCCAGCGCTGGATCAGCGTCGGAATCGCAATCAATACGGCCAGATGCAGGCCACACATCAACCAGAATACCAGCCGGAACGAGGTTTTGCGGTTTTTGTGGTGGAACCACTGCTGTCCCAGGACCGCCCCCGGAATCCCCCCGAGCAGAGTCAGGAGATGCAGGGTGCTTTCGGGGATGCGGCGGGAACTGTCACGCGTTGCCCGTCTTTTGTCAATTCCGTAAACCGCCACGGTGATGAGGCTCAGGATCAGGACGTACCAGGCGTACACGATCAGCCATTCGGACGGGTGCAGCCAGCGGATCGTGAGGGAATCCAGAATCAGCAGTAGCAGCCCCAGCAGGATCAGCAGACAGAGGTTGCCGAACGCCCGCCACAGGGTTTCGCTCAGACGGGTGAACGGGCCGGACTGCACGCGCGGCGGGATGGAATCCTGAATGGGGGGCATGAGAATCCTTTCTCACCACAATTCTTCAGGGGGCGACTTCGGGAAATGGGACAGCGGAGGAATCACTTCTCGGTCCATTCGGGAGGAGGCTGAATGTCCGGCGTCGGTTGGCCACCGGCATCCTTCCGGTCACTCCCTTCCAGGCGGCTGATCGCCTTAACCGTCATGTCTTGGTCGCACAGGATCTGGCAACTCAGTCGCACGCCGGAGAGTCCCCGCGCGGCGAGGGTTGCCTGCTCCGCCTTGGTCATCTTTTCCGGCTCACCGGAGATAAACTCCACGCGGCATGTGGTGCAGCGGCAGTTCCCTCCGCAGGCGTGCAGTTGGTCGATCTTGGCATCTTCGGTGAGGGCGAGCACCAGCCGCTTGCCGGCCGCGACCTCAAACGAGCCGACCCCTTCAACAGTGAGCTTGGGCATGGGAGTTCCTTGTGTGGTAAGCCTGTGGACCCGGATATGAAGGTGATTATAACGAGAATTTGACAGTTCGATAAGCTGCCACTAACACCAGACGACCGGATTGCCTGAAATCGGAGGCACAGTTGCACCAGACGTGGAGTCGAGACCCATATGTGTCACTTCCGGAAATTTTCGTGGGAACGTGTTTCGGCCTGCGAATGTCGAATTGAGAGTGCGGGAAGAATATCTTAGAGAGTGAATAAGAGTGGTTGTTGCCAGGTCATTTAAAGCGTTGAGATCGCATGAGTAATCCTGGTCCCTTTGCCCGTCGTTTTGGACAGGTTGTGCAACAGATCGACAACACGAACAGCCCGAGCATTACGCGTCGAATCTCCGACTACTCAAGGAGTCAGCCATTCGATTCGCATTGGGCGTCGAATTGAAAACAGTCCGGAGAACATGCTTCCTCCGATTTTCGATCTGGCTGGTTGTTTGAGGCCGGACTACACGTCGCCCGTGATCATCGAATTTAGTGGAATCGGGCATTACTTTGGGCGTAAAATTGCCAGATGAATCGCTGGTACTGGTTGCTCGACACCGATGGTCAGGTTGCACGTCAGGAACTGGATCCTTTTGAGCCGTTGCTGCTCTGTTTTGAGCGAGGACGACGTCCGTATTGTATGGGTATTTGCATATTGAACACTCGTTCTCGTTCCCCAATGCCTATGGGCGATGGACTGCAAATTCCTGAACCAGATGCCTGTTCCGATTTCGGAGTCAATTTGTCTGAAATTGACAAAAGTTCGGGGGAAGAGTCGGAAAGTCTGAGTTCGGCAACTACATTTTGTGCCTTGCCAGGGATTTTTCTGCCGTGCTCCGAATGTCAGCGGGTATCGAGTCATTTTCGGCGATCGATTTGAGCAACGGCAGCAGTCGAACACCCGCAACGTCATGAACACCCGAATTCAGCAGCCGTTGAACCATGATGAGGCCAAACTCAGAGGGTGACGACCGAACGGATATAACGAGGCGTCTCATACCGGAAGGCTCTCAATCCGTGAACAATTCCCCAGAAAACTTCCGCGCCATTGTCAGTGGGAAATCGCTCAAACACCAGTAACGCATCGGTACCCAACGGGTCGCGTTTTTGGAATAACTTGAATGAGTGTGTCGAGTTCTACCCAACCCCATTTTGCGCTTGAATTGATCGATGGCTTTGACAATGTCCTCGTGGATTGAGACACGTCTATTCTCCAATCACTTTCACCAGCACCCGTTTCGACCGGCGGCCGTCGAATTCGCCGTAGAAAATCTGTTCCCACGGGCCGAAGTCGAGTTTCCCCTTCGTGACCGCAACCACCACTTCCCGCCCCATGATCTGCCGTTTCATGTGGGCATCGGCGTTATCCTCCCCGTCCGGTTGTGCTGATAGTGGGTGGGGGACGGATCGAACGGCGCGATCCCTTCGAGCCATTTCTTGTAGTCGGCGTGCAAGCCGGATTCATCATCGTTGATGAACACACTGGCGGTGATGTGCATCGCATTGCACAGCAGCAACCCCTCCTGAATCCCGCTGGAGGCGAGGACTTTTTCCACGTGGGAGGTGATATTCAGAAAGGCCATCCGCTCGGGGAGGTTGAAGGTCAGATGTTCCGTGTGGGATTTCATGGTTTCGGATTTGAAGAGTTCTGTGGAGGATTTGTCGTGTCCGGAAAACGGTCGGTCTCATTGTCTTTCAGATCGGCGGGCAAGTCGATCTTGATGTCAATCGTCCCCAGGTCGACCGGCTGGTCATCGTCGACCACCAGTCCTTTTTTCCAGGGGTGGTCTTTATCATACCGATTGCCAAGTCGGTCGGGACCGACGTAGAATTTCGCTGCGTGCTGGTTTGCCCCCACAGGATCGTGATGTCATAGGTGCCGGGCACTAGGCCGTCCCCGTGCATGAACTCAAAGTCACCGTTCACATCGGTGAAGGCATGATTGCCGGTATCTTCAGGTGGAGCGTCCGATTTACGGGCCGTGATTCGAATTCTACTCTTCGCCGGTTGGCCGTTGATCAACAGACGACCTGTTACGGGCGTGAATTCTTCCACTTTTCGACGTGAGGATCGATCCCCTTCTCAATGACGTCAATGATGCGATGCGCTCGTCTGGCGTAGTAATAATCCACCAGGAGTCGAGACAGAAATCCCAGTTCCTTGTCCAACGTCGTGGTCTTGATGTGCATACTCGTGACGACGTAGACGTATCCGGGATGGCTTTCCCGATTTTGGACGGGAGCGTGGCGAGAGCGTTATCCTGAATCGCCTCCTGGAGATCGGCAATCGGAACGAGATAGGGCCAGACTTGTTTTTGTAGTAAGGACCGCCGAGTGCATATGTTCCGTGGCCGCCCGCGTCAAACGAATTCTCCACCAATAGCTGTCAGGAGATTCGCCGGGATAATATTCGCATTCGACGGCGAGGATTTCCCCTGGGTCGGGGCGGGCCAGAAAAAGAACCAGCCCAACGGCAGCAGAACCACGAGCAGAAGGAGGATGACCACCAGACGCCGACGGGAAGCGCCTGGCGGATTCTGCTTTGTAGCGATGGTGGGAATCGGTTCGCTCATGCGGCCATTGTAGCACGAAGCGCGGTTAATCCCGGCGTATTAGAATTTCCCTTCCTCTGTTAATCCGGTCGGTTTTTCTCTTCCGCAACCCCTCGAACGCCAGGATAATAGGGCCTGTTGTTGCATCTCCCTTGGGGCTTTCTTCAGACGAGCGAAAAGAGAATTTCATGGATCTCTGGTTTTTCCCCCCGCGCGGCAGACGTCGCTCCTGCGCCCGTCATTTGTCCCCACAACTCACGCTGGAGGGTTTTGAATCCCGCTGCCTGCTTTCCGCGGTGATGTCTCACGGGAAGGGCATTGCCGCTGAAGTGGCGGTTGACGATGCCCATGCAGATACCGGCAAGCACAAAAAACACGAGCAGCACTACGACGCGGAACAAGCTGCGAAGACCCCCAAGGCCCCCAAGTTTCCGGACCTCAGCGGACAATGGCGGGCGATCACGCATGCGGCAGGAGGAGACATCATCGGCGTGCTGCAGTTGACCCAGCACAAAAAGAAACTGACCGGAACTCTCACCAACGACGGACAGCCTCCCGGTGGGTTCAAAGCGAAGATCATCGTCTCCGATGCGCCGAGTTCAAAGCTCTCCGCCGCAGCGGGAGCCACGACTCAAAAGCAGGTCAAGATTCAGGGGAAGATAGAAAACTTTGCGGCGGACTCCCCCTGGCTTGACTTTGAGACCGATTTCGACCCGTGGGACCTCCCCGAACCACCTGACCTCCCCGACCCCTGGGACGAACCGTTTGATCTCAATTTCGATCCCCCTCCCGATGACTGGACGGACCTCCCCGATCTCCCCGACATGGAACTCGAGCCGTGGGACGATCTTCCCCCTCCGTGAGGGATCTCGCTGTGTGCGCATAAAAAAACGGGCGTGGGGTCTGCTGACCTCACGCCCGCCTTGTTTGTGTCGTTCAAGAATTCCCCACCCACGATTCGAACGTGGACTAAGAGAGCCAAAATCTCTTGTGCTACCGTTACACTAGCGGGGAATGAACCAGCCTGGACCCTCCGGAGAAAATCCGGCTCCGTTCAAGTTCGGACAAGATAGCAGAATCGCTCAAAAACGCAAGACTCCCTTGGGGATCTGGCAAACTGGGACATTCCCGAAAGATCAGGATTTCTGGTCCACCGTTTCCTGCTGAATCTGCCGTCGCATCGCAATCACGCACATATCATCGTGCTGGGGAATTCCATCATAAAATTCCTCCACGTCGGAGAGGAGGCGATGCCCCAGTTGCTGGACACTCCCCCCGTATTTCGCGAACAGCTTCCGGATCCTCTGGGTGCCGTAAAGTTCCTTGCGCGGGCTCATGGCTTCCGTCACTCCGTCCGTGAACAGAAGCAGACAATCCCCCCGGTTGAAGGTTCGCTTGCAGTTCTGATAGCGGGTGTCCGGCTTTACCCCCAGCGGAAAACTGGCGCTGGGAGTGAGGAGTTCCAGGATCTGCCCTTCTTCATCCCGCAGCATCGGGAGCAGATGGCCGGCGTTCGACCACTCCAGTTCGTTCCGGACCGGATCGACGATCATCACGAGCGTCGTAACGAAACCGTGCCCCAGCCCCGAGCACGAGACCGCGGCGTTGAGTGAGGAGAGGGCATCCCCCGCGCTCCGTCCGGGAACGACGTGCGCCCGGACCTGAGCGAGCATCCGGGCCATCAGGAGCGCTGCCGGAATCCCTTTCCCCGCGACGTCGCCGATGACGATCCCCCACCTCCCGTCATCGAGCGGAATGTAGTCGAAGAAGTCCCCGCCGATCTGGTGGGCTGGCTCGTAGTAGTCGAAGAATTCATAGCCGGGGTGTTGCGGACGTTTGCTGGGGAGGAACCCAAGTTGCACCTGGGTGGCGAATTCCAGTTCCTTTTCGAGATCACGCCTGCGGAGGACGTCTTCCAGAAGCATCGCATTTTCAATGGAGAGGGCGACGACGCAGGCAATTCCCGCCAGCAGCTCGAGATCTTCCTTTTGAAACCGCGCGAGCAGGTCGGGGCTCTCCAGTTGCAGGATGCCGATCACGTTGTCGTCCTGCCCCAGCAGCGGGACGCACATCATCGAACGAATACTGAGTTCCGCCAGACTGTCGCTGGGACCGAAGCGGGAGTCGTGTTCGACGTCTTCGCTCAGAATCGCCTGTTTCTTTTCGAGGACCGCCCTCAAGATCGAATAGCTGACGGAATCCTTGTGTCCCTCGGATTCGGGTGAGCGTGAGAGGGAGGCCGCGATATGAAAACGGATCGGCACCTCGTCAGAATTCGGGAGCAGGATCAAACCCCGTTTGGCTTGCGGGAAGATCCGCAGCAGGTGGTCCAGAATGCCGGGGAGGAGTTCGTCGAAGGCGAGTTTCTTCCGCAGGCTCTGGACAATGGCGACCATTGCCTGCAGTTTCAGCTCTGGCTTGACGGCCGTCCGGGGATTCTCGACGCCGGTCAGATCGACGCTCGAAATGATCGAGTCATCATTCAGGGGAGCATGCTCGGCGATGATCCCGGTGCGCGGCGTGGTGTCCGCCTTCCGCGCATGCGGGAGGGGGTGAGTTGTGCCGGAACGGTGGGAGAGGGTCCCGGTCGCCGTCAACGCAACCTGGGCCTGCTCCAGAAACTGCAATTCGAAGTTGCAGAGATGGATCGTGTCCTTGTCCTGCAGCCGGGTCCGTTCCTGGACCCGGCCGCCGTTCAGCAGTGTCCCGTTGCGGCTGCGGAGGTCTTCCAGGTAGTAGGTGCCGTGGCTGTGGAGGATCTGGGCGTGGCGTCGGCTGACCGATTCATCGTCCAGAATGAGGTCGCAGGCGGGATTTCTCCCGATGACGATGCGATCTCCCTGCAGCTCGACGGTCTGCTGGGGAAAGCCACCCTGTCGGACTTCCAAAAATGGCATCCGCGAAAATCCTTATGCATGAAGTCGGCGACCTCGGGACCGCGACCCATTCATCATAACGTCCTGATGGGAGAGCCGCATCCCCTGCCGTTTACTGGTAAATACGCCGGATTTGGGGCGCGGTGTCAGCGCTGGTCAGCGGGAGGCTGGAAAAATCGGACCGCGACCGGATCCACCTTGCGCAGCCACCAGCCCCCTCCCGCGGCTGCGGCGCCAAAAACCAGAGCGGCAATGAGCATCCAGGGAAGCTGATGGACGACCGGCTGGTCGAGAAATTCCATCAGCGGATTCCAGCGGGTTGAGAGGCGGTCACCTTTGGACTCGGCGGCAGCGACCGCAGGCAGGCTGGCGTTCGTCATCGGGTTCAGGTCGACATCCCGGTTGTGCTCTTCCGACAGTCGCTTAAGATCCTTGAGGATATTCGTGGCGGAGCTGTAGCGGTCGTTCGGATTCTTTTCGAGGAGCTTGTCGACCATCTTGGTCAACAACGGCGGGAGATCCGGACGGAAATCCGAGAGCTTCGGCGGAACATCGTTCAGGTGCGCCATCGCGATTGCCATCGGGTCATTGCCGTCGAATGGGGGTTCCCCGGCCAGCATCTGGAAACAGGTCACCCCGAAAGAATACAGATCGCTCCGATGATCGAGATCCGCCCCTCGGATCTGTTCGGGACTCATGAACAGAGGCGTTCCCATCGTGATCCCCGCCTGGGTCAGCCGGACGTCCTTTTGCGGCTGGAGCATCTTGGCGAGGCCGAAGTCGGCGACCTTCACTTCCGCCTTGCGGGTCAGCAGGATGTTTTCCGGCTTGATATCCCGGTGGACGATTCCCGCCTGCTCGGCCGCCTGCAGCGCCAGGCAGATCTGCCGCATGATGTGGATCGCCAGGAGCAGATCAGGCGGCCCCTTGCGAACCAGGTACTCCCGGAGGTTCTGGCCGGGGACATATTCCTGCACCATGTAGTGCAGTTCGCCATGCTCCCCGACGATGTAGACCTGGACGATGTTCGGATGGCTCAAACCGGCGACGGCGGTCGCCTCCGTCCGGAACCGCTTGAGCGCCATCGGATCCTTGAGGAGTTCCTTGCGGAGTACCTTGACGGCCACTTGGCGTTTCAGGGACGTTTGCTCCGCGAGGTAGACTTCAGACATTCCTCCCCGACCGAGTCGCCGCAGGAGGCGAAAGTCCCCCAGGACAGTGGCCGCCTTCGCGGGAATCCCTTCCTTCGAGTCCGAGGGTATGGGAGTGGAAGGTGAGGAGTCGACGCCTGACGGCTTGCTGACGCCTGAACTTTTCTTGGCCGAAGAAGAGTCTGCCATGCGAGTGTCTGTTGTGACGCGACTTGATGTGGAACGCGGTTCCGCGTGTGCAGTTTACTGTAACTGTCGAAGGAAGGAAACGGCTATAGAAATTGCGGTTTCTTACAAACGAACCCGTCTTAGAGGTCGATCCCCAGTTCTTCAATCTTACGATACAGGCTGGACAGACCCAGGCGGAGCCGTTTCGCCGCTTCCCGTTTGTCGGGCCACTGCTTCAGCACGCGAGTGATGTGCAGCCGTTCGTAATGTCGCAGGGCGGAGCGGAGGTCATCCGTAGCGGGGAGAGGCTGCCCGACACCCAGCAGGTCGCTGGGGAGGTCCTTCGGCTCGATCTGCGTCCCCTCACACATGATGACCGCACGCTCGATCGCGTTGTCGAGCTGGCGGACGTTCCCTTTCCAGCGGGCGGCCATCAGTAGCCGCATGGTTTCGCTGCTCACGCTCAGAACCCGTTTTCCCATGGCCTGGGTATGTTTCGCCAGGAAATGATCGACCAGTTCGGGAATATCGTCCAGGCGGTCGCGCAGCGGGGGGATCTGGATTTTGACTCCATTCAGCCGATAGAACAGATCTTCGTGAAATCGTCCCTCGGCTACCTCCTGCATCAGGTCGCGCGTGGTGGCGGCGATCACGCGGCATTGGATCTGGACCGGTTCGGCACGCCCCAGCGGCGTGATCTCCTGGTATTCAATCGCACGTCGGAGCTTGGCCTGGGTTCCTAGCGGCAGCCCCGCGACTTCATCCAGAAAGACCGTGCCCTGTCCCGCATGCACGAAGGCACCGGGATGGTCCGACTCCGCACCCGAGAACGCCCCCTTGCGATAACCGAACAGTTCTCCCTCCAGGAGTTCAACCGGCGAGGCCGTGCAGTTAATGGCGAGGAATTTTTCATCACGTCGCGGACCGGCGCGATGAATCGAGCGGGCGAACAATTCCTTCCCGGTCCCGGTTTCCCCTTCCAGCAGGACGTTGGAATTCGTCGCGGCGACTTTGCGGATCGCGCTCTGCACCACTTGCAGCGCCTGGCTGGAACCGACCAGTTCCTCGAAATTTTCCTTGCGGGCGATTTCGCGGCGGAGTTGCTGGTTTTCGGTGACCAGTTCCCGGTGGCGGAAGAACCGCTCCAGCTTGTGCAGCAGGTCGTCGAAAATCACCGGCTTGACCAGGTAGTCGTAGGCGCCGTTCTTGAACGCCTCCACCGAGTTCTCCACGGTTGCATAGGCGGTGATGATCAACACGGCCAAATGCGACTGGATCTGCAGCAGGGTCCGCATCATCACCAACCCGTCCCCGTCCGGCAGTTGCACGTCACAGATCGCGACGTCGAAATCGCGGGCGCGGGCCGCTTCAATCGCGGCGCGAGTCGAACCCACCGCGACGGTTTCGTAACCCTCGGCGTTCAATATCTCCTGGAGAGAGTTGCGGATGATCTGCTCATCCTCAACGATCAGTGCACTGCGCCTTTTGTTCAGCATGTTCCAACTTCAGAGGGAATGGTTTCCGCGGGGGATGGTGAGGGGGGATCCACGGCTGCCGGCAGGTCGTCCACCGGTAGCGTGACCAGGAATGTGGTTCCTTCCGCGGAGGAGCGGACCAGTTCAATTTTGCCCCCCAGCATCTGATCCATGATGTTCTGACACACAAACAAGCCCAACCCGGTTCCGGTCGGCTTGGTGGTGAAATAGGGTTGATAGATTCGCTGCTGGTCTTCCAGAGGGATGCCGGAGCCATCATCCCGGAAGGTGATCTTCAGCAATTTATCTTCGAGGTTGGTCGAGATTTCGATGGTTCCTCCCTCATCGGTCGCGTCCATCGAGTTGAGGATCAGGTTCAGGAAGACTTGCACGAGTTGGTCCCGCATCACCCGGACCCGGGGAAGGTCGGTCGCGTAACTCCGTACGATCTGCTTCCCTTTGTACCGCTTGTAATATTTCGTGATATTGAGGGCCGCGTCGATCACTTCGTGGATGTCGCACTTGCTCCGCTCCTTGTTGGCGGGCCGGCTGAAATCCACCAGTTCGCGCAGAATCCCCTGGATGCGGCTCAACTGGTCCCCGACGAGTTGCAGCTTTTCCCGCGTGTATTCATCGGGATGGCGGCGGTTGAGCATCTGGACGAGGGAACTGATCGCCGCTAACGGGTTGCCGACTTCGTGGGCGATTCCCGCCGCCAGCAGGCCAAACGCCGCCTGCTTTTCATTCTGCACGAGCAACGCCTGGGACTCCTGCAGTTCGCGGGTCCGTTCCTGGATTCGCTCTTCCAGCAACGCCTGGTTTTCCTTCAGCACGGCATTCAGCACCAGCGTTCGCTGGCCGGCTTTTTTCAGCAGTTCGACGAGTGACGTGCTGGCCCACGTCACCCATCCCATGATGACGAGCATCAGGAGCCACGAGGCGAGCGCATCTTCCGAGGTTGCACCCCGCGCCCACGCGAGGGAGCAAAGGCTGACCGCGTGCAGCGCAAACGTGGCATAGGTCACGGCGGGTGAGTTTCGAATCGCGCACACCAGCAGCGACAGGAAATAGTAGAACCGGAAGGGGCTTTCAAGCCCGGCATCGAACTGGCACAGCAGCCCGATGAACAGCGCCTCCATGACGGAGACCAGCAGGGGCCACCGCCCCATGAACACCCGCCCCTTCAGACTCCAGAAGGTGTCCAGCAGGGCATACACCGCCCCCAGCGCCAGGATGGAATTCATCGTGGGGCGGTTTTGAGGGGCACGCTGTAGCAGATCGACCAGGACATATCCCATGCACAGGCCGAACCAGCGAATTCGGACCGTAATGGCTTCCGCGGCCAGTTCCCAATGGAACTCATCGCGAATCTGGGGGTGATCTCTCATGAGCGGGCAGTAACTGCAGGCAACTGGTCGTCACCGGGGGGACAAATGTTCCAAATAAAGTGAGTTCAAACGATTATAAACAAGGTGGCGACGGTGGGCGAGGATTGGAACACCCGTTCTCGAAGTTCCGATTTGCTTTTTTTCCCAAGAAAAGCGGTGATTTATGCCTCTTGCCCCACTCAGGGTCGCGCGAATACCCGCAAAAAGCTGGTGAGACTGGGCTGGATTTAAGGAATTTGCCGATTCTGCCGATAATTCCTTGTCAGTGTGCGCTTGCGCCCATATTACGGACTCTCTCACTTTCTCGCAGGAGAATCACCCATGAAATCGTTAGTCATGGCGGCTGCGGAATCAGCGCCGTTCTCCAGTAAGAGTGGGCTGGGGGAAGTCGTGGGGAAACTGTGCTGCGAACATGCCCGCACCGGAATCGAAACTACCTGCATTATTCCGTTCTTTACCGGGAAGCAGGGTCGTGACTCTTTCCTGGCGCATCATCAGCTTCAAGCGATGGACCTCTCCCTGGAAATTCCGCTCGGTTCCAAAACAATGACCGGCAAGGTGTGGGAGACAACTCTGGCCGAGTCCGGCGTGCGGTACCTGCTGATTGATCAGCCGGCCTTTTTTCAGCGTCCGGATCTGTATCAGGAGGAGGGACAGGACTATCGGGACAACTGTGAGCGGTTCACATTTTTCAGTCGTGCCGTGCTGGAAACCATCCGCCAACTGGATCTCAATCCGGACATCATTCACGCACACGACTGGCCCACGGGTTTGGTCCCCGCGCTCCTGGATATCGAATACGCCTCGTTACCGGGATTTTCTCATACCCGTAGTTGCTTCACGGTCCATGACATGAGTTACAAGGGGGTCTTCTGGCATTGGGACATGGTCCTTACCGGCCTCGACTGGAAACATTTCAACTGGAAGCAGATGGAGTTTTTCGGAAATCTCAGCCTGCTTAAGACGGGACTGGTGTTCGGGGATCTCTTGACCGCGGATAGCCCGACCTATGCCCAGGAGATCCAGACCGCGGAACAGGGAAACGGACTGCAAGGGGTGCTGCGGTCACGGCGCCAGGTGCTGCGTGGGATCCTGAACGGGCTCGATCCTGCCGACTGGAGTCCCGAAACGGACCGGACACTGTTTCAGAATTATGGGGCCGAGGATGTCGCGTCCGGGAAGGCCGCCAATAAGGCGGCATTTCAGCACGAGTTTGGCCTGCCGGTGTCGCGGGATGCTTTTCTGGTCGGCGTCGTGGGGCCATTTCATCGCCGTAGCGGCGGAGAACTGTTATACGGACTGCTGGAACGCTCGCGCGAGACCGACACGCAATTCGTGTTGCTGGGAGGTTCTGAAGGGGAATGCAAGGTCACCAGCCCGATCGGGGAACGGACCGACCGTGCCGTCGTGGTTCGGGGGGAATTGAGCGACGTCTCCTACCGTCGTCTCCTGGCCTCCGCGGATGCCCAGGTGCTGTTGCACCGATCCCAGCCTTGTGGATTTCCAGCCATGGCCGCCGGTGCCTATGGAACTATCCCGATCGGTCAGCGTGTGGGGGGGATCGCGGACACTGTCTGTGACGCGGTCTGCGACGGTTTACCCCCCGGTCGCATTGCGGGTTTCGTCTTTCATTTCCCGGATGTTCCCAACCTGGTGACGGCCCTCGACAGGGCACGGGAGCAATTCCGATCGACCGAGCATTGGCAGCGGCTGCGACAGCATGCCATGCGGCAGCGCTGGGATTGGAGCCGCACGGCGGAGATCTATCACGAGATGTATCAACAGGCCTTGGGGGAGACCGCTCCCATGTCTGCACCTATCGTGCAATTTTCTGCGAGCATTCAGGCTTAAACGGGCACTTACGGAACGACATGCAGACGATTTCATTAGCGCTCTTCTGGCACCAGCATCAGCCGTACTATCCCGACGATCTCAGTGGTGAGAATCTCATGCCCTGGGTCCGTCTGCACGGGACCAAGGACTATTACGGCATGGCCCTGCATCTCAAGGAGGTGCCGGAGTTCCATTGCACCATCAATCTTGTCCCGAGCCTGCTGCAGCAACTGCTCGGGTACACCGAAGGGGGGAAGTCGGACCGCCATCTGGATGTTTCCCGGATGCCCGCGGATGGCCTCTCCCAGGCGGACGCCTGCTATTTGCTCGACAACTTCTTCATGGCCAGTTCGGACAACATGATTCGTCCGTACCACCGCTACTGGGAACTGTTCATGCAGCGCGGGTTTTCCGTCGACACGGCGGAAAAGGCACTCTCCCGATTCAGCGAACGCGATCTCCGTGACCTGCAGATCTGGAACAACCTGACCTGGATTCATCCCCTCGAATTTACTCGCGATCCGGACCTGAACGCGTTCCGCCAGAAAGGGAGACACTGGTCGGAAGCCGAAAAGAATTGGCTGCTCGATAAGCAGCTCCAGATCCTGCGGCAAATTATCCCACTGCACCGGGAACTGGCCGAGAGCGGGCAGGTGGAACTGACGACCACTCCGTTCTATCATCCGATCCTCCCCTTGCTCTGGGATAAGCGGCTGGCGCGGCAGGCAATGCCGCATTGCGCGCTCCCCAAGGCGCTGGAGTCCTATCACGTCGATGCGCAAACGCACCTGAAAAAGGCGATTGACTTTCACACGAAGGTCTTCGGACAGCCTCCCAAAGGCATGTGGCCTTCGGAAGGCTCCGTCGCCCAGGAGATCATTCCCGCCATCGCGGAAGCCGGCATCCAGTGGATCGCGACCGATGAGGAGATCCTGAGTTTCTCCACCAATGGCTGGGTGTCACGCGATGCACAGGGATATCTGCGCCATCCGGAGATGCTGTATCGGCCCTGGCGTCTGGAAGAACAGGGACATCAGCTCCAGATTGTCTTTCGCGATCACGGACTGAGTGATCTCATCGGGTTCCATTACCAGCGGAGCCATCCCGTGACTGCCGCTCAGGATCTTCTCGGCAAGGTGGAATCCATCGGGCGAGCGGTCGAGAACAAGGTCGGAGATCGCCCGCCGCTGGTTTCGATCATTCTGGACGGGGAGAACTGCTGGGAGTATTACCCCGATGGGGGTGTCGATTTCCTCCGGACGCTGTATCAGAGTTGCGCCAAGCATCCGGTCATCCGTTCGACGACGCTCGGGGAATACACTTCCAAACATCCTGCAACCGACAAGATTAGCCATTTATTTGCCGGCAGCTGGATCTCGCACAATTTCGCCATCTGGATCGGGCATCACGAGGACAACACGGCCTGGGATCTGCTGCATCAGACCCGCCACTTCCTGCTGGAGGAACAGGCCCGAGGCCGGCATTCCCAGGCGGAACTCGACCGGGCCTGGGAAGAGATTTACATCGCCGAAGGGAGCGACTGGTTCTGGTGGTTCGGAGACGATCACTCCTCCGCGCAGGATGCCCTCTTCGATCAATTGTTCCGCAAGCATCTGCAAAACGTCTACAACGTCCTGGGGGAACCCTTTCCGACCCAACTCAGCCGGCCGATCACGACCCAGGAACGGAAAGTCATCCACACAACCCCCAAGGCATTCCTCAAGGTCAAGATCGACGGGCGTCGAACCTACTTCGAATGGCTCGACGCCGGTCAATATGTCAGCGGGAATGAGCGCGGCACCATGACCCTCGTCTCTGAAAGCCTGATTCGCGAAGTCTATTTCGGCTTCGATCAGGAACGGATGCTGCTCCGGATTGATACCGCGGGAAAAGCAATTCAGGATATGGCCGGCCTGGACGAACTCCGGCTCGGATTTCTCGAACCGCAGGGATTCATGCTGCGCATCCTCTCCCCTGCCGGAAAGAATTCCCAGGCCCAACTGTTGCGGAATAATGAACCCGTCGCCGACGCCCATGTCGAATTCGTCTGCGATGCGATTCTCGAACTGACGTTGCGGTTCCAGGATCTGGGATCCCAGCCCGATGATCATTTACTCTTTTACCTGGAAGCATTCGCCGAACGGAACAGCGTCGACCGGGCTCCGCGCGAGGGCGCGATTGATCTTGTGGTCCCATCGGCGGATTATGAGCAAATCATGTGGCAGGCTTAACGCCCGTCGCGAACCATACACCAGTCTGCAACGAGCCAAAGGATTGACATGCCGGATCTTCGCAAGGACCCGATCGTCGGACGCTGGGTGATCATTGCCACCGACCGCGCCAAACGCCCGCAGGATTTCTCGCGCGAGAAGGACGGGGGACCTCCCGCCTTCGATCCCTTTCTGGAAGGGCACGAGGACAAGACCCCCTCGGAAATCCTGGCTTACCGTGATCCCAACACGCAGCGCGACAAACCCGGCTGGAGAGTGCGCGTCGTCCCCAACAAGTTTCCCGCGCTCCAGGTGGAAGGGGGACTCAACAAGCGCGGCGACGGAATCTACGACTTGATGAACGGCGTCGGTGCCCATGAAGTCATCATCGAATGCCCCCATTTCGAGGACTCCATGGCGCGGCTCAGCGTGGAGAACATCCGGGAGATCCTATGGGTCTACCGGGATCGCCTCGTGGACCTGAAGAAAGACTCTCGGCTGGTCCAGCCCATCATCTTCAAGAACAAGGGGGCCTCTGCCGGGGCGTCACTCGAACACAGCCATTCGCAGCTAATCGTGACCCCCGTCGTCCCCATTTCCGTCTGGGAAGAGATGACCGGATCGCTGGAGTTTTACAATTATCGGGGACGGTGCATCTACTGTGACATGATCCAGCAGGAATTGGCGACCGGCAGCCGGATCGTGCTCGATACTCCGGGCTTCGTCGCCTTCTGCCCGTTTGCCAGCCGTTTCCCGTTTGAAGTGTGGATCTTGCCCAAACCGCACTCCAGTCACTTCGAAAACATCCAGAGGCAGGGAGTCGAGGAAATGGGGATGGTCTTGAAGACGATTCTCTGTAAACTTGAAAACGCGCTCGACGATCCTCCCTACAATTACATAGTGCATACCTCGCCGTTCGACACCCCGGAGATTCCCCATTATCATTGGCACATGGAGATCATCCCGCGCTTGACCCGCGTGGCCGGTTTCGAATGGGGGAGCGGCTTCTATATCAATCCTGTGCTCCCCGAGCAGGCGGCGGGGTTCCTGCGCGAAGTGGACGTGGATCTGTACTGTTCATCAAAATGAAAACTGCAGGATATGACGGCCGGACAGCCTCCCCTGCGGACGCCGAATCAAGGAAATAACATGAGTTCTCGGATCAGACTGGTTCTCGCCTTGCACGACCACCAGCCGATCGGAAATTTTGATGGCGTCTTCGAGGGGGCATTTCAGGACAGCTACGCACCGTTTCTCGACGTCCTCAAGGATTATCCGCACATCCCCATCACGCTGCACACCTCCGGAAGCCTGATGGAATGGCTCGCCGAAAAGCATCCCGAGTATCTCGACCAGATTCGGATGTTCGTCGAACGGGGGCAAGTGGAAATCCTGGGCGGACCGTTCTACGAGCCGATCCTCGCCACCATTCCTCGCCGCGACCGGATCGGCCAGATCAAGGCCTACACCAGTTACCTGGAGCAGACATTCGGCTGCACGATCCGCGGCATGTGGGTTCCCGAGCGGGTCTGGGAGCAGTCCTTCACCGCGGACCTCGTCGATGCCGGGATTGAGTTCACCCTCCTCGACGATTTCCACTTCAAAAATGCCGGCCTCTCCGAAGACCAGTTGAATGGTTACTTCCTCACCGAGGATGAGGGGAAACTGCTGAAGGTCTTCCCAGGGAACGAACGCCTGCGGTACACGATTCCATTTCAGAATCCCGACGACACGATCAACCATCTTCGTTACCTCGCGCAGCGCGCGCCGAATTCGGTCGCCGTGTTTGGGGATGACGGGGAAAAGTTTGGAACCTGGCCGGGAACGAAGTCACACGTGTACGGCCAGGGTTGGTTGCGCCGATTTTTCGACGCGTTGAGCCACAACCAGGACTGGATCAAGGTCACAACCCTCGGAGAAACCATCGACAACGTTTCTCCTTCGGGATCGATCTATCTCCCCGATGCCAGCTATCGGGAGATGACGGAATGGGCTCTCCCGACGCAACGGCAGACCGAGTATTTCAACCTCGTCCATCGTCACGAACACGATCAGGACTGGGGGCAGCTCAAGCAATTTCTGCGCGGGGGATTCTGGCGGAATTTCCGGGTGAAATACCCGGAAAGCAATGAAATGTATACCCGGATGCTGGAGGTCAGCGAGCGCCTGGAAAAGGTATCCGGCGATCCTGCTCATCAGGCGTCGAGCCATCTCATCAATCAGGCGCGGACGGAACTGTACCGCGCACAGTGCAACTGCCCCTACTGGCATGGGGCCTTCGGTGGCCTCTATTTGCCGCATCTGCGGAACGCGATCTATCGGCACCTGATTGCCGCCGACAATCTGCTGGAGCATATTACCGGGCATGAAGGGCGCTGGGCGCGCGTGGAAGCCGCCGATTACAACCTCGATGCGCGTAAGGAAATCCGTATCGCGAGTGACCGCCTTGTCGGTTACCTCGCTCCCAGCCGCGGCGGGCACTTGTATGAACTCGATATCCGCGCGATCAAACACAATCTCGGGGCCTCCCTGAATCGTCGCCCCGAACCTTACCACGAAAAAATCCTGGAATTCGCCGGCCAGCACCACAATCATCATGATCTGAAGTTCAAGCAGCCGGATCTCGACAAGAAGCTGGTCTATGACCAGTGGCCGCGTAAGAGCCTCGTGGATCACTTCTACCAGCCCGGGCTGACCTTGGATCGAGCGCAGCGCGGGGAAGGGGATCTGGGCGATTTTGTCACCGGCGTCTATGAGACCTTGTTGCGCCGTTCGCCGCAGCGGGTGGAAACCCGGATGTGGCGCGAAGGACACGTGGGGCCGTATCAGGCCCAGGTGACCAAAACGGTGATCCTCGACAGCGACCGGGGAACGCAGCTTGAGATCCACTACGAACTGGAGAACTTGCCCCGCGACGTCCCGTTCCACTTCGGCGTCGAGTTCAACTTCGCGGGGATGGCCGCCGGAGCCTCGGATCGCTACTACTACGATTCTCGCGGATCACAGATCGGCCAATTGCAAACCTGTCAGGATCTGCAGAACTCCGACCGCATCGGCCTCGTGGATGAATGGCTGGGGGTTGATGTCTCCCTGGAATTAAGCCAGCCCGGGGGAATCTGGACTTTCCCCATTGAGACGATCAGCCAGTCCGAAGGGGGCTTTGAAGGGGTTCATCAGAGTTGTGCGGTCATCCCGCACTGGGAATTTGTCCCCTCTGCGGAAGGGCGCTGGAGTGTCAAGATTACCCTCTGCGTCGATACATCTGCCGCCCAGGCCGCAAACTCCGCGAAAGCACCGTGACCGCCTGAAAGCGTGGTTCCCCGTGCTGTTGGTGCCGAACACTTCGCGGCCCAAAGTGTTTGCCCCGATTCGCCAGTCTCACCGTCATCTTCAGGATGTTTTAAGCCCCTGCAGGCAAGAGATTCCCACAAACGGAAACGATTTGCACCCGCTTGGCGTGACGCTTGAATCACTCCACAAGCTGTGGCATAGTTCACGCTTCCAGCAATGCCTGCAGGGGGAAAATGTCTTGCCGGGAATATTTCCTCAGGGTTCGTCCCGACGGACCATCATGAGAGCCAGCAACCCGTAAAGCGTGCCGCGAGAAATGATTCCTCCGTTGACGCAGGCTTGTGGGATTCGAAAGTCACATCCCCGCATTTACTTGCGCCCTATCCGTCACTTCCGAGTCAGGCAAGCTGCGCACAATTCATGGCGAACTTCTTTCAGTACCAATCCCGGGTTGAATGAGACTTTGCTCTGATTGTCGCCGCGGTGATTCATGCGGCCCTCCTGATTGGCCTCTTCGACTGCCCTCTCGTCTACATCTGGGCGGAACGGGCGGTCTCCGGCTGTATTCAGGACCGTCTCGGTCCCACCCGCGCTGGTGGTGTGCGTCTGGCTGGCCCAGGGGCTCGCGGATGGCATCAAGCTGATCCAGAAGGAAGACCTCTGCCCAAGCTGCCGACTCCATGCTCTTCGCGTCGCTCCCGCGGTCGGCGTCTCCTCGTTCTGTGTTCCTTGATCGCGCTCCCCTTCAGTGATGGCTGGGTCGCGCAGAATCTCGATATCGCACTGTTCTACATGTTCGCGATGATGTCCCTCGAAGTCATCGGCGTCATCCTCGCCGGCTATTCCAGCGGCTCCAAGTGGTCGTTGTTCGGTGGGATGCGCGAAGCCGCCCAGGTCGTCAGCTATGAAATCCCGATGGCGATCTGTGCCCTCGTCCCGATCGTCTCCGTGGGGACGTTGAATCTCGTCGAACTGGGACGCGTGCAGTCGGGCTGGTTCACCAACTGGCTGATCTTCGAGAATCCGTTCTGTTTCATCGCGTTTTTCTGCTATTTCACCGTCGCGACGGCGAGCGTGAAGCGTGCCCCGTTCGATCTGGCCGAGGCGGAAAGCGAACTCGTTGCCGGGTTCCACACCGAATACAGCGGCATCCGCTGGTCGTACTTCTTCATGGCGGAATATTCCAGCATGCTCACGGTCAGCGGCATCGCCTGCTACCTGTTTCTGGGGGGCTGGCACACTGGCCTGCCGATCATCCCTGAGAGCATGGAAGGGGGGCTGATCGCCAATCTCATCGGGTTGGTGGTGTTCGTCCTCAAGGCGAGCGTGCTGGTCTGCGTGCAGATCTGGGTTCGCTGGACACTTCCCCGCTTGCGTATCGACCAGGTGATGATGACCTGCCTGAAATACCTCGTGCCGATCAGTTGCTTCCTGTTCCTGGGAGCGATCAGTTGGCCCCTGATGATTCACGCCATGACCTCCGGCAAATCCACGGGTCTGCCGATCTCCCGTCCGATGGGGGCGAGGTTGTACCGCAAGGTGCTGCAGCGTGAACAGCCTCCGGCTGTCGCCGCCGCCCTTCCCGTTAAACCGGCTGAGAAGGCCGCTCCCAAGCCTGCCGCTCCCGCCACGAAGGGAGATCACTAATAATGAACTGGACCAGTCTGTTGTTCTGGGTGTTTGCGTTTTCGACCTGTGGCGGTGCGATTGCCGTCGCGGTGAGTCAAAACGTCGTTCGGATGGCCTTCTGGCTGATTATCTCGCTGGCAAGTTCCGCGGGGTTGTTCTTCCTTGCCGGGGCCGACTTCGTTGGTGCCACGCAACTGCTGGTATATGTCGGTGGGACGCTCGTGCTGTTGATCTTCGGTGTGATGTTGACCGCCAGCGGTCCCTTCATGTCGATCAAAACCTCTCCCGGCGAAGGCGTTGTGGGAGGAATTATCGGGTTGGCGCTGTTCGGTCTGTTGATCATGACCGTGGCCGGTGTGGATTGGGAACTGACCCGCAGCACGGTGATTGGGGCCCGGCCGGGGAAATCCGTCCCTGTCGATCAGAAATACACTTCAGCCGCGGAAGGAAACTCCGCCCGCTCGCTGGGACTTGCCTTTCTGGGTGTTCGGCCGGATCGCGATCTGGGGCGGACCGACGGCAAGCTGACCCCCGGTTACCTGCTGCCGTTTGAAATCGTCTCCGTACACCTGCTGGTGGTTCTGATCGGAGCCGCTTACCTGGCCCGCGCGAAACGCCGCGCGCCGAAAGGATCCTGACCATGGGTGACGTCGATCTCAGTTCGTATCTGCTGGTCGGAGCCGTGTTGTTCGTCTGCGGTGTCGTCTGCATGGCGACGAAGCGGAACGGCATCGGCGTCCTGAT
>JAXMBX010000035.1:0-56637 GCA_046349635.1 Planctomycetales bacterium | reverse complement strand
CTCGGGACAAGTTGCGAATCTGCAGGGACAACGTCACGGGCAGTTCGACATCCAGATTCTCCGCATGGAACTCGACGAACGGATGCGAAGCCTCCTGACGGAGGGGGGCAAGAGCCTCTTCGACCAGGTCGGCCCGTCCGGCGCCGCGGATCTGAAAATCAAGTTCGTTGCCGCGGCCGAGGGGCCGCGCATCGAGACCATCGATGTCTATCCCCGCGAGTGCCAGGCGCGACATCAGAAGTTTCCGTATCCCGTCCATGGAATCACGGGCCTGGGGCGATTGCAGAACCAGGTCTGGCATGTCGAGATGAAAGGGTTTGCGGGCAAGCGCCCCGTCAGGCTCAATGGACAATACTCCAGTCAGGGAGCGGCGGATTTCCTCATCACGACGAAACAGATGCCCGTCGATGATGCCTTCTATCAGGCCTCTCCTCCCCAGTTACAGCACGTGTTGCAGTCCCTCAATCTGCGCGGCGTGGGGGATGCCCAGTATCGAATCTTTCGCGGAGCCCCCGAGGAACAATTCCAGCATGACCTCGAGGCGAAGCTCTACGACTGCCGGATGAACTACAGGCATTTTCCGTATGAGCTCACCGATCTCACCGGTGCGGTCCTCTGGAAGAAGGGAGATTGGGCCTTTAATGATCTCTCCGCCCAGCACGGCGACTCCAG
This sequence comes from Planctomycetales bacterium, assembly GCA_046349635.1. Taxonomy (GTDB): domain Bacteria; phylum Planctomycetota; class Planctomycetia; order Planctomycetales; family Planctomycetaceae; genus JAXMBX01. The sequence goes on along the minus strand of JAXMBX010000035.1, from coordinate 55,965 downwards.
GCTGACGGGGGCGGGCACGTACAGGGTGCATGGTCCGCAGGGCTCCCTGTTGAACCTCAACATCAAAAGCCAGAATTCGGAGTTCGATCAAAACCTGCTCCGGGCATTGCCGAAGTACTGGCACACCACCTGGGAAGAGTTGTCACCGCAGGGACGGTTCCATTCCGACACCCGGATCGCCTGGCAACCGGGGAATAGCCCCAACATCACGATCAAGGACGTGGAACTGATCGATGCGGGGATGACGCTCCGCTCGTTTCCATATCGTCTGGAGCGGATGACCGGGCATCTCAACTGGGCCGATAACCTCGTGACCCTCAAACAGGTGGTGGGCTTCAATCAGGAAACGCGCGTCGAATTCAGCGGAAAGGGAAATTTCGCGCCGCAATCCGCCTGGAACCTGAAATTGGACAGCCTCATCGTCGACGATCTGGAACCGGACCGCCGCTTCCGGAAAGTGCTGCCGAGCCATTTGCGGGTGATCGTGGACGACCTCGATCCGCGCGCGGGTAAAGTCTCTCTGCAGGGGGAACTGGACCTCAAGGGGAGCGGCATCCCCGACGACCCCGTGACCGCCGGTTGGAACATGCAGGCAGTCCTCCATGGAAGCACGGTCACCGTCGGGCTGGACGTCAACAACGTGCATGGAAAAGTCGATTTCGAAGGAACCTGGGACGGCAGGATCGTGGAGTCCTCGGGACTCCTGGGGCTGGAGTCCGCAACGGTCTGGGGTTATCGCTTTTCCCAGGTCAAAGGACCGTTCCAAATCATCGATGACAAGCTGGTGATCGGGAACGCCCAGGCCATCCTCCCCCGCCCCGCCTCGGGACAGGTCGCGGAAATTCCGCTCCGCGAACGAATCCAGGCCCAGGCCATCGGCGGACGCTTCACACTGGATGGAAAGGTCCGTTTGCGCAGTCCCTTCCCCTATCACATCCTCGTCAACATGACCGACACGCGGCTGGAAAATTTCGCGATGGAATATCTCTCCGGCCAACGGGATCTGCGCGGATTGATGAACGGATATGCGATTCTCGAGGGGACCGGCACCTCCGTCGGAAAGCGGATTCCGGGCATGAACTCGTATCAGGTGAACGGGAACGGGCGGCTGCAGATCAAGCCTGCGGCGTTGTACGAACTCCCGGTCATGATGCAGATTTTCAAGAGCATCCAGTTCAATCCTCAGAGCCGCAGTGCCTTCAATGAAGCCCAGGTCTTCTTCACGGTCCACAATAACCAGATCAATCTGAACAACATCGCGCTGCTCGGAGATGCGATCAACCTGTACGGCCAAGGCTACGTGAGATTCGACCATCGGCTGGCGATGGAGTTTTTTGCCCGCCTGCCCCAACGCAATCGCGGCCAGATTCCGCTCGTCCAGGGAGTGCAGGGACTGGTCGGAGCCGCGACGACCGGGGTCTGGGGTGTCTCCGTGACGGGGACCACTTCCGAACCGGTGGCGACATTGCGCGCGTTCCCGCGCGTGGATGATGCCTTCAAGGAATTTTTCCAGTCCCTCGATTCTCGACCCGCCACGGTTCCACGGGGCATGCGTGGCCCCGTGACCACAGGGGCCGTGGAGGACCCCACCGCGCCCCCCAAACGATAACTCAAGACCCGATATCAGACCCAATTTAACAAATCACGTTTTCAGGAAAGGATGCCACGATGACCACTCTTGCTCCCCCGGCGACACGCCACCTCCCCGTTGAATATGTCTGGTTTCCCGAGCGCAGACATCGCTCCGAATACATCGCGCGGAGATTCGGGAAAGAACTGAAAGGACGCCTGCTGGACGTCGGCTGCGACCGCGCCTACCTCCGGGAACTGCTGTCGAAGGAACGCCAGGACTACATGGGAATCGATATCGGCGGGACGCCGGACATCGTCGTCAACCTGGAACAGATGGACCGGCTGCCGTTCGAGGACAATTCGTTCGATGCGGTCGTCTGTGCCGACGTCCTGGAACACGTCGACAATCTGCACTTCGTCTTTGAGGAACTGTTACGGGTGACGCGCGGCTGTGCGGTCATCTCGCTCCCCAACTGCTGGGCGGCGGCCCGTCAGCCGATTGGACGCGGACGCGGTTCGTTCTGTCATTACGGCCTCCCCGCCGAACGCCCGCTGGATCGGCATAAATGGTTCTTCTCTCTGACGGAAGCGATGGCGTTTTACGAAGCGCAGCAGAAGAAAGGGTTGTTCCGGGAGATGGAACTGCACGCCACCGAAAAGCCCCGCCCTGCGGCCCTCCGTGCGCTCCGGCGCATCCGTTACCCCGATGAATTGTGCTACCTGAACCGCTACGCGCACACGCTCTGGGCGGTTCTCAAGAAGTAGGGAGAGTTAGGGGGTTGCCGGAGCAGCCGTTGCAGGACGAACAGGCGCCGGGCAGCAGTTGTCCGCGCAGTTCCGGACGCGCGGGCCGAGTACGCCCAGCGCGCGCGGTTTAACTTCGTCCTGATATTCGCGGATCAACTCGGCAATCATCCGAATGATCGCGGGATGATGCCCGACCGTACCGGCGCGGACCATTTCCAGCCCCAGTTCTGAGCCGAGCTGCCGGGCTTCGTAGTCGAGGTCGTACAGAACTTCCATGTGATCGGAAAGAAACCCGAGCGGAACAAGCAGGATCTGCGAATGTCCTTGAGATTTGAGCGTCTTCAAGTGGTCGAGGATGTCCGGTTCCAGCCACGGGTCCTGCGGACGTCCGCTCCGGCTTTGATACACCAGGGAACTGCGCTCCAATGGCATCTGCAGCGCATGCATCAGAATGCGCCGCGCTTCTTCCAGCTGGATCACGTAGTCGCTCGTTTGCGACATGGAGATCGGTATGCTGTGGGCGGTGAAGACGACATGGCAGGTCTGCCGCGCGTACGGCGCGTTTGAAAGCTGCAGCAGCGCCCCCTGGATCCGCTGCCGCGCGGCATCGATGAATAACGGGTGATTGAAGAACACGCGGATCTTGTCGATCTGCGGTGCCCCCGCTCCGATGGCGTCCTGGGCTCGGAGAATGTCTTCGCGGTACTGACGGCAGCCTGAGTACGAACTGAACGCAGACGTCACGAAGGCGAGGACCCGTTTGATCCCCTTGTCGCGCATCTCGCGCAGAGACTCCGTGAGATACGGATCCCAGTTCCGGTTTCCCCAGTAAATCGGGAGCGAGAGTCCCCAGCGAGGAAGCTCCTTCTGCAACGCGGCGATCAGGTCGCGATTCTGCTGGTTGATCGGACTGACGCCGTCGAAGTGGTAGTAGTGTTCGGCGACCGCGAGCATTCTTTCACGGGGAACGTTTCGCCCCCGGAGAACGTTTTCGAGAAATGGGATGACGTCCTCCCGTTTCTCGGGACCGCCAAAAGAGACAATCAGAAGCGCATCGTAAGGAGTGGCCACGAGGAGGTTCCAAAAGGTGCCGTGTGAGTGCCAAAAAGCCTGTCAGGGGATTATAGGATGAGGAGCCAGTCCTTGACGAGTTTGCACGGGCATGACGGAACAATCGTTACAGCCGTAGGAGTTTACGAAGATCCGCATAAGACGTACCGCATCCGCAACCCCCTCTCCAGCCCGGCCTGTCGCGAGACGATGAGACATCTGGAATAAGTCGTTGACGCGTTTCCGGTTCGAGGTGCGGGTTGAGTCAGTCTCAAAAGACATTTCTGTGCCTGGTCATCATCCTGCTGGGGTTCGGAACCCTGATGGTGCACAGTTCCAGCATGACCTCCCGACCGGGGGAGCAGGAGCAGATTTACCTCTCACGGCATCTGTTGTTTTTGGCGGGGGGAGTGGTGCTCGGCGGGGTCGCCTCGTTGTTGCGCCCGCGAGACTGGCTCTGGCTGGCCCCCCTCCTCTTTGGAATTACTGTTCTCTCGCTCCTGGCCGTCTTGATTCCGGGTGTCGGAACGCGGGTGAATGGTGCCCAGCGCTGGTTTCGGATCGGGGCGGTGTCGTTGCAACCTTCGGAACTGGCGAAGGTCACGTTGCCCTTGATGATCTGCGCTGTTCGAGTATTGGCCCCAGTTGAGACGGGAATGGTTCCGCGGCTTGTGGTTGCCGTTGGTCCCCATCGGCATTGTGGTCCCGCTGGTGATGCTGGAACCGGACTTCGGGACCGGATTGTTCCTCTTGCTGGGAAGCCTTCTGGCCCTGTTTGTGCGCGGGTGGCCCTTGCGCAACTTTGCCCTGGTATGCGGCGCGGTCTTGCCGCTGGTCCTGTTCGTCGGCGTGTATAAGCCCTACCAGTTGCGGCGGATCACCGGCTTCGTGGCCGCCTGGACCGACCTCAATCAGGCCCCTTACCAGTTGCAGCAGTCCCTGGCGACGATGGGGGCGGGGGGACTCACCGGAACAGGACTCGGACGCGGATGGCAGAAGCTCAGTTACCTGCCGGAAGCGAATACGGATTTCGTGTTCGCGGTGATCGGTGAAGAACTGGGACTGTTCGGAACCTGTGCGATCGTAGGCCTGTGGCTGGGGATGTTTGTCATCGGACGAAAAATGCTCGCACGCGGCGCCGACAGCGAGTTCTCCTTTGCGCTCGGCATCACCCTGCTGGTGCAGATTGTGATGCAGGCCGCCGTGAACATGGCCGTCGTAACGGCGCTCGTTCCGCCGAAAGGGATCTCGCATCCGCTGGTGAGCCGGGGGGGGAGCAATCTGCTTGTGAATCTGTTAGCGTTGGGCATACTGTTGAGTCTCAGCCGATATCCGCAGACCGTCGCTCAGGAGCCGGTGGCCGCGGAACAGGGTTGATGAACCGGCCTCAACGCGGGGAACGAGATGGCGGGTGGGAGCACAATCTATTTTGCCGGCGGTGGAACGGGAGGGCACCTGTTCCCGGGACTGGCGGTGGCGCAAGAATGGCGTATTCGATCCCCCGAAGATGTGATCGTATTCGCGGGGAGCGACCGCGGCCTGGAGCGCAAGATCGTTGAATCCGCAGGCTTCGAATTTCGAAGTCTCCCCGCAGTTTCTCTCGCACATGCTCTCCGAAGTCCACTCCGATTCCTTTCCGGAAACTGGACGGCCTATCGCACTGCCCGTCAGTGGTTGCGCGTCGAACGCCCACGCGGCATTGTCGGGCTGGGTGGCTATGCCATCGCCCCCTTGGTTCTGGCTGCCCAGCGCCAAAAGATCCCCGTGGTCCTGCTGGAGCAGAATGTCATTCCAGGACGGACGAACCGCTGGCTGGCACGAAGGGCCACAAAGGTCTGTTGTGCCTTTCCCGATTCTGCGCGGCATTTCCCCCTCCCCGAGCGGTCTGTCTGGACCGGCAACCCCGTGCGCCAGGAAATTGCTGCGTTGCATCAGGCGGCACTGCATCAGGAAGAGCGACCCCCGCAGGAGCCGCCGGTGCTGCTGATTCTGGGGGGGAGCCTCGGCGCCGTCGCCGTGAATCGACTTTGCCTGCAGGCAGCGGAACGGATTCCCGAATTCCGGACCTGGAAGATCATGCATCAGACCGGCGAACAGGATTTCGAGAATGTTCGCACAGAGTATGAGCGGTTAGGAATTGCCGCGGAGGTGGCCCCGTTTTTCGACCGCATGGAACAGCGATACGCGGCCGCAACTCTGTCTGTCTCCCGCGCCGGAGGAACGACTCTCGCGGAACTGAGCTGCGCGGGAATTCCGACTCTGCTCGTCCCCTACCCTCACGCGGCGGATGACCACCAGATGTATAACGGGAAATACTACGCCGACCGGGGCGGAGCCGTGCTCCATTCCCAGGCGGAGTGGGAAGGGAATAACGCGGAGCTGTTCTGTCAAACGTTGAACAGTCTGATGGCGACACCCGACAAACTTGTCCCCATGCGGAACGTGATGTCAGGACTGGCAAAGCCCCGAGCGACACAGGAAGTCGCGGATGTTCTGCGGCAGGTAATGACCTGACGAACCTCCCGGCTTAATCCGGCTGCAGGAGATCGTTCAGGCCGCTCCGGGGACCGCCGACTCGCAGGGGCTGATTCCCCTCGTAGACCGGATGCAGCGTCACACCGTTCGACGTCTTCTCGATTTCGTAAGCAGGATTTCGTTCTCGCCGGGCTGAAACCGAGACAGCGGGATCAGGCACGAGAAGTGTCCATAGTAGTCGTCCGCCTGTAGCGTCGCTGCGGTCATCGCGACGACTTTATTGACGGCAATCGCGAAGTCCCCCTTTCCAGTCGGATCGGGAAGATTCTTGATGTAACCCGCGATCCGGCCCGGGGCAATCGCTCGAGGATCGGCCCGCAGCGTGGTGACCGCCTCCTTCATGGTCATCTCATATTTCGACGGAGATCCCATCGTCACCTGATCGACTTTTTTCCCGATCAGCTCGGGATGCGGCCCAAGAGGATAATCGCATTCCGGCCACGCTCCCTTGCGGCGCATGTGCCAGCGGGCGGGAGTTTCTTTCAGCGAACTGATCAGATTGGCGGGCAGATCCTCGTTCTTGCCGTCATCGGTCCGAATCCGCTTCTTCGGGCGGACAGGGTACGTGGCATGCAGGAGTGAGCGTCCGTCTACGGGAGTCGGAACGGGCAGTTGAATCAGGTCGGCGATCGTCGGAAAGATGTCAATCGATTCCACATTGTCATCGTTAATGGCCCCCTTCGTCTGGTGGGGATACTTGATGAGCAGCGGGACTGCGGCGATATCGAGCAGGTTCTCAGCATCAATCGACCGCCGCGAATGACTGGGAAGATAGCTGCAACCATGATCCCCCGTCACGATGATCAACGCATCGTCAAACAGCCCTTCCCGCCTCACGGCAGCGAGCACTTCACCCAGATAGTGATCCACCGCCCCCAGTTGCAACAGATAGCGGAGCCTCCCCTGCTCCGCCGCGGCGGGGTCTCCGCACCACATTTCGCGCAGGTCCCCCAGCGATCCCCATGGATGATCCGGCAGGCTCCGATCATCCAGGTACCGCTGACCCGAGGGGAGATAACACCACGGAAAATGCGGCATCGCAATGTGCAAAAAGTAGAACGGATTTTTTCCGTTGCCACTCCCCTTGATGGATGCCAGGAAGTGGTCCATCTGTTCCTGGCGTTTCATGAACCAGTTGTACCGGAGCAGCCCCTCGAGTTTGTCGCGCGGAGCCAGACTTTCGTTCGTGATCCCGAACCATTCCCCCGGCAGCGGAGGGAGATCCAACGGCAGGCTCCGGGGAACCGCCGTGTGCAGATAGATCAACGGGAGTGACGAAAGTATTTCCGCCGTCTGATTCGCCAGGGAGGGAGACGGGCGTTGCTCCCGTTCCTTCTGCCCGGGGTAGAGGGTCGTGTAAGGCTCGAAGACCGTCATCCGGAACGCCTGGCTGTTGAACAGCAGCGAGAACAGATTGAACGGGTAAGACTCCAGCGTCGGACGTTTCACGCCGCGCGGGAACTGCCCCGTCAGGATGGCAGGCAACGCCATGTCCGTCCGCGGATGAACGGCCGTCGTGTTCCGATACCACGTCGCGGTCTTGGCAAATTTGGCGATGTTGGGACACCGCCGCGCATCGATCCCCTCTCCTTCATCCCGGATCGAAAGGCCGGAGAAGGAATCGAACACGATCATCACGATCGGGGTCGGATTTCCCACGACCAGCGGGCGTTGTGGAGGATCGGGTGGATCGAGAATCGGACTCAGCCACAGCCCCTGCAGCAGAAACAGCCCCGGAAAAATGACAATGCCGGGCGACGCGGCCGTCAACAGCGAATACACCGCCGGGTAGTAAATGGAAACCGCAATGAACCCCCCCCCCAAGGCCATCGCGATCGCGACCTGCGTGATCGACAGCATGTAGGCCGACAGGGACTGGCAGATCACGAAAGCAAACGCCATCCACAACAGCGACATCAGCAACCGATGCACCCGTCGGCGGACAATCGGAAGAGAATAGGATGCCACCAGCTCCAGGGCCACCAGAAACGCAGGTAGCAACAGCGAAAGCAGCGCCACAAGGATCAGCAGCCCGCCGACCGTCATTTCGGTCGTCTCAAAGAAAATCGGCCGCCGGGAGAGTCGGTCGTAAAGAGGCTGGGCCACCGCGAAATTGTAGAGGACGACCAGATGCAGTAGACCCCACAGGAGATTCTTCCGCTGCGTCTTCCGCACGAGCCGCTGGAGCGCCGCCTCGGGCCCTTCCGTCGTGTGAGTGGTGGTGACGGACGTCATGGGGTTGCCCGATATTCCGCGTAATACAGCGTCCGTGTCCCCGAATTCAGGGGTGCGGTCTCCTGAATCGTGAAATGCGTTTCGAGCAAACGTCGAAACAGCTCTTCGTCGTAGTCCCAGTAATTGTCCGTCTTGTTCCGCAGCAGGGATTTCACCATCGGGTCCTGCCGCGAGACGAACTCAATCACCAGGTTCGCCCGCAGGGACGCGAACCAGTCGATGACCTCCCGCATCGGCAGATTCGCCCCGATGACCAGATGGTGGATCAACGCGAGCGCCAGGACCAGGTCCGGTTTGCCTCGCTCCGAAACGGTCCGCCGCTCGCACCCCCGCCATCCCTGCTCCGGTGAAGGATCGGCGATGTTCAGATACAGCGGCAGGATATTCGAACGCCCTTCCGATTGAAGCGCCGCATAGAGGGACTCCAGCGTGGGCAGATCCGCGTCAAATGCGATCACCTGGTCGGAGTGTTTGGCCATGATGCGGGAAAACCGGCCCGTATTGCACCCGCAGTCCCAGACCATCTGGCGGTGTCGCTGCCCGGCGATCCGTTCGATGAAATTCTGCTTCAGCGTAGCATCGGCATCGGCATAAGAGTTGTCCCCCGCATAGCTCACCCAGTGCGAATCCGCCCCGCGCGGAGTCAATCGCGTGAGAATCTTTTCCAACCGCGTCAGGTTGTTCCGGACCATTTCCTTGTTGAAGCCCGCTGTCTGGGCCTGCTTCATTTCCGCCTGCGCCGGAACTCCCTTTTGAGAACCCTGCAACTGGGCATGCAGCAGGACATCCACCAGCACGCCCGGCTTCCAGAATTCACGCCACTTGAACAACGGACGGATCGCGTTCAGGTCGATCCCCTCCAGCGAACCGCGCATCCAGTATTGGAAGGGAACCCCACGATGGGCCTGCAGCATCAGCGGAAAGAGAATCGTCTGGCAGAACTGGCGATAACCGGCCCAGACGTGGCCGGGCTTGTAACGCTCGAAAGATCCGATGTCGATAAACACCGGCCGGGTCCCGTGCCACTGAATGTTATACGCGGACCCGTCTTTCGTGATCAGGTCATCCTGCAAAGCTTCCCTCAAGAGCCTGAGGTGCAGCAACCCGGCATCGCGCAGCATGCCGAAGGTCCATTCGTACGGATACGAGACGAACGGAATCCGCTCATGCTGCAGCACCCCTTCCCACTTCTGCCCCCCCGCCCATTCCTGTTCAGAAGAGAGTTCCTGTTGAGGGTCGACTCCCGCCAGCGAAAAATTCGTGGGAACCGTCGTCTCAACCAGATCTCCCCGTTCTGTCGCCTGGGAAAAGAAACGGGACTTCTGCAATGCCTCCCACATCCGGACCGCTTCCGCATCCAGCACGCGATAGATCGCCCCGTTCCGGACGACAACGCGGCTGGACCGGTCTCGATACGATCCCGATTCAAACTCAAGTTCTTCGGGAACGTGGCTGGAAAGATTTGTGAGGGGAGACAACGCGATTCCTTCACCGAGGGAAGGGGCCTGCCCGTCAGACCGAATGCGATGATGTGAAGTTTACGGGGTTCGACCTGACTGGGATAAGCGCAACTCAATCCCTGTGGACGCAGTCGTCTTATCTGGTTCCGCCTTGAGCCGGCTCATTCGAAAAAGCAGCATCCCGACAAGGAAACCGTTTACTATCCCCGAAACGCGGGGAACTCGGCAGAACTTTCGGGAGCGGCCTGTGGGGAGTACCTGGAGAAGAGGCGCTGCCAGAGGTAGCGGCCAAACACAAGGATACTTGCGGAACCACCCACCAGAAGTTGCAGAAGAATACTTCCCGAACCGGGATCAAAGTAGCCCAGCATCACATCAGCCATTGTCGAGGCCTCCTTGGAACTGATCGAACCGCCGTCAGACATTCCATCGGCTCGATTCGAGTCTGACACGACTCTGCCATATGGAACCTGAAGACAACATGAAGCTCCGAAACAACTTGTCACCTGTGAAATGACGTTTGCTTAAGAACTTCCCGACGGCCCGTTTCATTCGAATAAACCCCGCACGTATCTCAACTGTATCGCAAAAACACGAAAAAACTGAAAGAGGATTCCTGACAAGTTTCTCTGGTTTTTCGAAAGTCCTGTCAGATCTCAATTTGCGTAATCAACGGGCCCGAGAAAGAGGGAGGCGGGTTTCAGAAAATTGCTGGATGATTACGAAAAAAACAGCTTAGATCGGATGGCGTTGATCTGTGACCTCTGTCGCCATCGAAAACTCGGAAAAATCACTGATTTCGACCCGACACGAACGCGCAATCCGCACTATTGTGCAGCGGCCAGGTCGTAGCACAGAAGTACATCCTGATCGCGCAGGAAAAGCCTTTTCGCGGCCACCACAGGGTGGGCCCACGCGCTCTGCGGTCCCCGATTCGGCTGATCGAATTTTCCCAACTCCCGGTATCCCGCTCCGGTCGCTTCGATCAACGCCACGGTTCCATTTTCCGCACGCAGATAAATGCACCCGTCCGCATACGTGACCGCCCCTTTTCCCACCGAGCGATTCTTCCATCGCGATTTGCCGGTTTGCAGTTCAAGACACGTAAAGACATCTTCGTTGGAGCCGAAGATCAGGCCGTCATGAATGACCATATCACCGTGATGGCTTTTCATGTCCTTGGTCTGATAGGCCAGTGTGGCAGTTACTTTGGGGCCATCGTTCTTCAGTCTCACCAGGGCCCCGCCCGTTCCATAGCTGGAGGCATAGAACACCACATCCCCGGAGACGAGTGGAGAAGAACAGTTCGCGGAAGTGTTGGAAGCATGGTCATCACGCCACAGGAATTTGCCATCCTCGGCTGCCAGTCCTATCACTCCATAGGCCGTAAACTGGATGTATTGCCGTACCCCTCCGGCCTGCGTCACGAGGGCCGAGGCATAACCGGCCGGATCTTTTTCCGGCGTGATCCCCGCCCAGATCGTTTTCCCCGTTTCTTTATTCAGAGTGACGACGGTCCCTTTCACTCCCCCCGGAGTGCAGATCAGCCGGTCACCATCCAGCAGGACCGACTCCGAGATCCCCCAGCCGATATTGTTTCCCTGAAACTCGGTGAGAATGTTTTTCTGCCAGCGGATCTTTCCGGTCTTCCGATCGACCGCCACCAGATCACCATTCGCGCCGAGTCCGTAGGCGGAGTTTTCGTCCACGGCGGGAGTCCCCCGCGGACCATTGCCGACCGAGGGATGTGTCGCCGCGGCGTAGGGCGTACACCACAGTTTCTTCCCGGTGCCGACGTCCAGCGCCATGATCGTTTCACTCGAGCCTTTGTTCCCCAGGGTATAGAGAACCCCCTCCTTGACCGCGACAGTGGAGTATCCCTCTCCCGTCCCCTTGGCAATCCACAGCAGCTTGGGACCGCTGGTGGGCCACTTCTTGAGGAGCCCCGTTTCCGTTGAAAGGTTATCCCGATTCGAGCCATTGAACTGGGACCAGTCCGCCCCCACTTTCTGGCCGGCCAACGGCTTCGCGGAGGAGTCTTTCAGATCAACGCTGAATCCCGCGTCCGCTTCCTTCTGGGTTTCCGGGGAACTGGCCCACGGTTTGGAGGGTGTCGCCGCAGGTATGTAAGCCCGGTTGGGATCTCTCCCCGCAGTCCGGCTTTCAGGCTGTTCCAGCGAGAAGATGAACAACCCCAGACCGACCGACACTGCGATGATCAGGGCATAGACGAGATAGCGACGCCAGGCCATGAGGGGAACTCCTGGAAAACGGAGCAGTGATCCGAAGGGAGTTTGATTATCGGCGGGACCGTGTCGCGGAACAAGGTCCACGCGCGGCACAACAGGTCAATTCCGCCCCGCCTCATCGAGACGCGCCGCGCGGATGAATTCCCGAACCAGATTCAAATCCTTCCTCCCGGGGGCGGATTCGACTCCCCCCGCCGTATCAACTCCCCACGGCTGCACCGTCTCGATCGCTTGACGGAGATTGGAAGGCGTCAGTCCCCCTGCCAGGATCACGGGAACGGGGAGCGAGTTCAGTTCGCCGGCCAGATCCTTCCAGGGGATCGTCGTTCCCGTCCCTCCATATTGGCCCGGCTGGTAAGCGTCGAGCAAACACGCCTGCAGCCTGATGCCGACACGCGCGTAGTCCTGCAATGTCTCACGGACGAGAGCGAGATCCCCTCCCCTGACCCGGAAGGCCTTGATGAGGTTGAACTCGGTCAGTTCCGCGAGGTACTCGGCCGGCTCATCGCCGTGCAGCTGAAGCGTCTTGATACCGGTTTGCCGGGCGATCTCCCGAACCTCTGCGAGCGGATGATTCACGAACAGGCCGATGGGGGTTGTCGAACCGGGGAGTTCACGGACGATCTCCGCGGCCCGATCGATAGAGACAGCCCGGGGGCTCGGTGCATAAAAATTGAGACCAATGGCATCCGCACCCAGCCGGGAAGTTTCCACGGCGGTTTCGAGATCGCGGAGACCACAGATTTTGACCCACATCGTCTGGTTCCCTGGCATGGGATGGAACATTCCTGCCGCAAGGACTATCTTGCGGAACAGAGCGAGAAGTTTCCATCCCGAGGTGTTTTGGGTGGCATGCCTACTTCGCGAAGCAGGGTAGGCATGTGCGCATAGGACTCTGATCTGTAATCTTCGAGCGATAATTAAGAATTGGCGGACGACTACCTTCAGTTCAATCGACAGGGGTCGCAAAGGAAGCGTTATGGGGCCGTTTGAATCTCATCTGTTCGTCTGCTGCAATCGTCGCGAACCGGGACATCGGCGAGGATGCTGCGATCCCACGGGCGGTGAACAGTTGCGGAATGCGTTCAAGGCGGAGGTGAAACGCCGCAAGCTCGAGACCACGGTGCGCGCGAACGTCTCCGGTTGCCTGGACCAGTGCGAGCACGGCCCGGTGATCGTGATCTATCCGCGGGGGATCTGGTACGGCCACGTGCAGGTTTCGGACGTCGAACGGATCATTGAGGAGACCGTGATCGGAGGAAAGATCCTCACCGATCTTCTGATCCCCGAGGAATGTCTGAACAACCCGAATTGTCCGCATCGCAGCGCAGGGAAATAAATCAGCCGAAGCTGTGATCCCGGCGCGCCATTTGCCAGTGAGATAATCCCGTTCCCTGCCGTGATTGCAGATGCCTTGAAACCGAATCTGAACGTCCAGAACTGGACATTCGGTAAGCAGGATCCTTGCGAGGCGTTAATTCTTCTTTAGTTTCTGGAAACTGCGGAAGCTGGAGAGGGCACAAGGTTTTTTTGAACCCCAATCACATTGTTACAAGGCGCGGATAAAAGTTACAAACAACGATGCTTTGTGAGAGCGGCGGTCGCTTTCGCGAGCGCAACCGATTCACCGTCAGTGCGGAAAAGAAGCCTGTCGGATTCAGGCCTTTCCGATCTGCGCGTTTCATTCGACCTCGGTCGAGACCGTCAATGGAGGATGTCCCGTGAAAAAATTATTGCAATCCAGTCTCGTGTTGGCAGCCGTGGTCCCCTTTCTGGGCATGGAGATTCAGGGAGTTCGTGCTGCGGACGGTGATAAGAAGCACACCATTGCCCAGATCATGGATCTGGCCCACAAAAAGCGCAAGGGAGAACCTTCCCTCCTAAACGAAGTGAAATCGGGAAAGGCGACCGACGAGCAGAAACAGGAACTCGACAGGCTGTATGAAGAGATGGCGACCTACAAGGCGCCGCACGGTGATCAGGCGCACTGGGAAAAACTGAACAAGGAACTGGTCCAAGCCGCGAAGCAGGTCGCCGAAGGAAAAGAAGGGGCGATCAAGGAACTCAACAAGGCCGCGAATTGCCGCGAGTGCCACTCCGCCCATCAGGGGAAGAAATCCCTGTAGGAACCCAGCCCGGTGTTGGCACAGGTTGCCGCTACTTCGGCTACCTGTGTCGCGGCAGCCACAAGAGCAGAGTTCAAATCGACCCACAACGGCGCTGAGTAACCCGAAGCGCCACCGCCCGGTTCTCGTTCCCTGCCAAGACCGCGACAATTTATAGAGATCGAACAACCGTTACAATCGGACTCGCACCTTGAGGTCAGGCCTCTCTGGAAACAGAGAGGCCTTTTTTCATGGAATCACGCGGAAAAATTGCAGCGATTTTCGCCGCTCTAGAAAAAACGGCTTCGAAATTAACGGCAGCACAGTTTGACTCACCGGAAATCGTGACCTAAGTAACCGGTGTGGAACGTGCTTTGCGATTTCGTGGTTGCGTATTCCGGAAAGAACAACCCCGAATCCCAGGCACTCTTCTGCACACACACCTTGATGAACAACTTGCTGATTGATTTCGTGAGACTTAGTGACCATGTCCGAACAGACCGGACGCGTCCGGTGCGTTTCTGCTTCGCAGAGGCGCCAGGATCGTCGTATCCAATTTGAGAAGGATCTGCGGATTCTCCGCTCCGCCACCCCCACCACGCAACTCGTGACCGGTGAAGTCCGGGATCTGAGCGCCAACGGGATCGGGCTGACGATGACCACCGCGCTGGAAGAAGGAGAAACTCTCCTGATTGAAATCCGGCTCCCAGGCTGCCTCTGCATGAATGTCGCCGCGGACGTGAAATCGCTGAAAGAGGTGGAACCGGGAAAGTTCCACGTGGGATGCCAACTCCGCCAGCGGATCACTTCTTCCAAGATGGAAATGATCTGCCGCCTCATTCAGGAACTGGCCCAGAAAAAAGAAGTCGCCGAGAAAAAAGAAATCGCCGTCGCCTGATGCAGGAATGATTCCCGAATCTCTGGACCCTCGCTCCGACGAGGGTTTTTTCTTGCGCTGAGCATTCCCATTCGTCAGACTGATGGAGAAGATATCCGGTCAACGACCGTCCCGAATCTTTCTGTCTCTCTGATGCCATGCCGATCCAGATTTATGAACACTTTTGCGCCGTTGGCCGGGAGGCCCTCCCGCCTGGAGGGGACTCCCTCTTGCGGGAAGGGCAGGCGATGCTCCGGGCTGTTGTCGAAGACTTCACCTCCGACGGAGCAGACGTCTGGACGGTGTGGCACTCCAGTTGGGGCGCACATCCCTTCAGCGATCGGGTACGGATCGCAGCCACTCTGGAAGCCGGGCTGGAAGAATGTGATACCGCGCTCGTCATCGCCCCTGAGTCAGAAGGAGTTCTGGAGCAACTGACACGTCAGGTCGAACACAGCCCTTGTCAATTGCTCGGCTGTCGGAGTGCAGGGGTCCATCTGGCCGCCGACAAATGGGCCCTGTTTCAACATTTCGAGAAGCGCGGGATCGCAACTCTCCCCACCGAGTTGATCGGCACTCAGGAGTGGAATGCGGGGACATGGTCCCCAGGGCACTTTCCCTGTGTGCTGAAGCCCCGGTTCGGAGCCGGGTCGCAGGACACTTATCTGCTGCGCGACCGCCAGGATCTCGACCGATTGAGACCGGAGCTGATGCGGACCCGCTCCCTGGCGGAGGGAATCTGCCAGCCTTATTTCGATGGAGATGCGGTATCGGTGGGGGTGTGGTGCGACACCGAGAGAGGCATCGCCGTTCCGTTTCCGATGGCGACTCAACACCTGAGCGACGATGACCGGTTGCGCTACCGCGGCGGAATCCTCCCCTCCCCCGCTTTTGGAAATGAACAGTGCGAAGTTCTGGCGGCACAAGCGTGCCATACAGTACCGGGGTTGCGCGGCTATGTCGGGGTGGATCTGATCGTCCCCGCGCAGAATGTTCCACGTGAAACATTCCATCAGAAAACATCCCCTCACAGTGTTCCACGTGGAACACTCCGGCAAAATGTTCCACGTGGAACATTTTCACACGGAGCATCGACTCAAGATGTTTCACGTGGAACATTCGTGGTGGAGATCAATCCCCGGCTGACGACGAGCTATGTGGGCTACCGCCAACTGGCGAAACAGAATCTGAGTCATTGTTGGCGGGAACCCGCAGCCGCGAAGTTGCTGGAATGGAGACACGGATGTATTCAATTTGATCCCGCCGGGGATTGGAAATGGCTTGCGGAAGGAGGACGCGCGTGAAGGTCGTCGGCCTGGACATCGGGGGAGCGAATCTGAAAGCCGCTACAGATCAGGGGATCTGTTGTTCCCGCCCGTTCCCGTTGTGGCAGCGGCCCGAAATGCTGGCGGAGGAAATCCGCATGCTACTAAGTCGGTTGCGCCCCAGCGAGATTCTGGCGGTGACGATGACGGGAGAGTTGGCGGATTGCTTTGCCACGAAGGCAGACGGAGTCCGGAGGATTCTGGAAAGCGTCGAAGCCGCAAGTGCAGGCCGCGAAATCCGGGTCTGGACGACACAAGGGAAGTTCGTTGCGCCCGCGGAAGCCCGGCGAGAATGGAGTTCCGTGGCCGCGGCGAACTGGCACGCGCTCGCTACATGGCTGGGACGGGAGCAGAAGATTCAAAACGGCCTGCTGGTCGATATCGGTTCGACCACCACCGATCTGATCCCGATCTCAAATCAACATCCCTGCACCCTCGGCCTCACCGACGTGGGACGGTTGATGGCGGGAGAACTGGTCTACGCCGGAGTCTGGCGGACACCGTTTTGTGCTGTCCTCGAAGAGGTTCCGTTTCGAGATGAAAAATGTCCGCTCGGGGCGGAACTGTTCAGCACGACGGGAGATGCGTTTCTCCTGCTCGGTGAAATCGCGGAAGAACCGGGAAATTGCGACACGGCCAACGGAAAACCGGCGACGATCGAGGCTGCGTATGATCGGCTGGTGCGTCAAATCTGCTGCGACCGGACAGAGGTTTCACTGGCAGAAGCCCGTCTCATTGCGACTGGTGTAAAACAGCAATTGAAGGACAAGATCGGCAAGAGCTTGAACCGGGTCTTGTCCCGGCTGTCAAAACCCTGTGAGACAGTGGTTGTCAGTGGTTCCGGAGAATTCTTCGCACGGCAGATCGTCGCGGCGGAAGAGTCCCTCCAACACGTGCCGGTGGTGTCGCTGGCGGAAAAACTTTCACCGGAAGTAGCGACGGCCGCATGTGGTTATGCGGTCGCGAAGCTGGCGCAAAACGGCTGAGGATTATTCCTCGTCCTGATCGCGCGGGGCATCCGGGCCGGGCCGGGCTTCGAGTTCGGAGAGGAACACGGGGGGCGTTTCCGGGAAACCATCCTTGGGAGGGAGTACCCAGATTTCGCCATACGCTTCCGGTTGCTCGGCGCGAAGCTTGTAATGCCGCAGCAGTTCCAGGATTGCGAGGAAGATACCGACGATCTTGCTGCGAAGGCCGGAGTTTTCGAACAGGTCGCTGAAGCGGACCCGCTCTTGTTCCTGCACGCGGAAGTAAATCCGCTGCACGTAAACGGAGATGGGAGTGTCGTCGTAAACGATGCTGGTCGGATTGGTGGTGACGTTGTGCCGCAGGATCCGGGAGAGAGCGCTGACCAGGTCCCACAGTTCCACTTCCTTGATGTGGTCCTGGGCGGGATCACTGGCGAGCGTGGGGCGCTCATCGGAGAGGCGGGGATAATGTTCCTGCCACTGCGCGGCGTGTTCATCGAGGAGCTTGGCGGCGTCCTTGAATTTCTTGTATTCGAGCAACTGCCGGACGAGATCCGTGCGGGGGTCTTCGACGGGAGCGGTCAGATCCGGTTCTTCCTCCGGGCGGGGGAGGACCATGCGGCTTTTGATTTCCGCCAGCGTGCTGGCCATGACCACGAAATCCCCGACCAGGTCGAGATCGATCATCTCCAGGACGTCGATGTATTCCTGAAACTGGTTGGCGATCCGCGCGATGGGGAGATTCTCGATGTCGACTTCATGCCGGCGGACCAGGAACAGGAGCAGGTCGAGCGGCCCGGTGAAGACGTCGAGATGGACGCGGTAGTTGATGCTGGTTTCCATACCGATTTGCGTCCGGGAATGCTGGGGAAAATGACTGATTTGCGGCTCGGAAGCCCTGTTTTCGCAGGGTAGGAGCGACGCTGGTAAGTTAGGGGGCGATATGATACTTATGTTCATGTTGAGGGGATAGATGACTTTCGGCTGAGTCTCCCCCCTGCCCCGTGAAAACGAAGAGGATCGAACGGAAATGGCGAACCTGCTGCACGCCCTGCTGGATCTGGTCTTGGCTCTGAAGGATGTGGTCTGGAGCCTGGGAGTGGTTCTGGTTCCTTGGACCCCCTTGTTTGCCTGGATTATCTTCTGGACTCTGGGGGTCAACTGGCTGAAGCTGCGACCGGTGCTGCGTGACGGGGGTTGGATCGGTCTGTTGCTGATGGGAGCCGTCGCCGTGCTGGTGTGGGGTGTGGTCGCTCCGCCGCCGCGTGGGTATTACGACCTGCTGGGGCTGCATGTCAGCAATTTCGTCGGCAAGACGATGTATGTCACCACGCTGATCTGCCTGATGCTGCTGTCCGGGTCGGTCCAGCTTTCCGGCTGCTGCAATGCCTGGCTGGTGTTTCCGCAGGACCCGCCGGAAGACGATCATCATGGTCATGGACACGATGATCACGGCCATACGATCCATGCTGCCGCCGCACTGAATTATTACACAAAATGCTCTGGACGAAGTGGGTTTTGCGTCCCACTGAAATCCAGCCAGGTCACCAACCGCATTTTGTGATGTTAGAAAAATCCTAGTGCTGTGCTGACGAAGCAGGTTGAGGAAGTACCTTCGCCTTGTCCCGGAGCTTATCGCTGGGGTAGATGACGACCCTCTGGTTCTCGTTGAGACCGGCGAGGACTTCGGCCTGCAGGGCATTGCGGTGTCCGATGTCGACTTTCAGCAAGTGGGCTTCCCCGTTGCCGGTCGTATAGACTCCCCAGTCCGAGCCGATGCGGAACAGCGCATTTGTGGGGACGGTCAGGACGTCCGGGGATTCCCAGATGATGACCTTGGCTTCAACGCGAAAGCCGTCGCCGAGAGTGCGGCGTTTTTCCGGGGGATCAACAAAGTCGGCGATGACGTTGACCCTTTGTTCCTCGACGCCGAGCGCGGAAATCTTGGTGAAAGCGGAGGGTTCCACCAGCCGGACGCGGGCTTCGAGCGGCTGTTCCCCGCCCCATTGCTCCAGCAACATGCGGGAACCGGGTCGGATTTTGACTCCATCCTGAGAGAGGACGTCCACGACGATTTCGAGGTTATCCGGATCGCCGATTTCCAGGAGCTGAGTTCCCGCATTGACGACGGCGGTACTCTCCTGCAGGACACGGAGGACTTTGCCGTTGATTGGTGAACGGATTTCGTATTGCCATTCGCGCGGAGAATCTTCCTTGGAGGGTCGGGTATGAATCAGGGCGGCTTTCGCGGATTCGAGTTCGAACTGGGCGACCTGTCCGAGGAACCTGGCGGAGCGGACGGCCTGAGAAGAGGTGCGGAGCATCATGACGGCGTCATCAAGATCTTTCTGAGTGACCGTTTTCCGCTCCTGCAGTTTTTGCATCCGTTGATGCTCGGCGTCTGCATGTTCGAATTCGGCACGGGACTGCTCCTCGCGGGTGGCCGACTGTTTGACGGCGGCTTCGGCGGCTTTCACGCGGGCTTCCGCCTGGGCGAGGGCGCGGGGATCGAGGAGAGCCGGGTCGGTGGGTTCAATGACACCCAGGACCGTTTTCCCCGCCTCGACTTTATCCCCTGCTTTCAAGGTGATTCTCTGAAGCCGTCCGCTCAGAGGAGCGGAGACGACGTAACGGTCCTTGATGCGGGTTTTGCCGTCTTCATCGACGGTGACGCGGAGACTGCCGCGCTTCACGGTCGAGAGTTCGACGGGAATGGCCTGCGGCAGAAAGGCATACCCCAGCGCAGCCAGGAAACCCAGCCCTGCACACAACATCAGGAAGCGACGAATCCACAACCACACAGCCCACTACTCCCGCATCTTAAGTACGGCGATCAGGTCGAGATGGTCGAGCTTGCGGCGGACCACCAGACCCGAAAAAATGCCCGAGATCAGCGCGATGGAAATTGCAAACGCATACGTGAACGGTTTGAAGACCACCGGAATGCGGTACAACTCGCTGTCCATAAACGTTGAAACCAGGCAAACCAGTGAATATCCGATGCCGACCCCGAAAGGAATGGCAATTAGCGTCAAAAGAGTCAATTCTCCGAGAAGAATGTAGGAAATTTCACCGCGGGTCAGCCCGATGACCCGCAGCGAGGCGAGTTCCCGGCCCCGTTCGGAGAGCGCGATTCGGGCCGTATTGTATATGACTCCAAAGGAAATGATGCAGGCGAAGACGGCGTTGAAAAACTGCATCTGCAAGAGGTTGTTCATCACCGTCTCGCGGAAGCTGGTGACGGAGGCCTTCTTGATGTTAATGGAGGCGATGCGGGGGGTGTTCTTGATCTCGTCGTAGAGCGATTGCGTTTTCGCATCATCCATCTGGATGTAGACCCCGGAGACGTTGTCCCCTTCGCGCAGCAGGCGATTCACGGCGGCGAGGGACATATACGCGGAAGTCCCCAGATACTCGTGGGAGAGTTCGACGACCGGAACCTCACGGCGGGGACGGGAACCTTCCAGAACTTCCAGCGTGACAATATCTCCCACCTGGACTCCCATGACCTGCGCCAGCTTATCGGGGAGGACAACCCCTTCGTCCGGAAGTTCGAGGGGCCTCCCCTGTTTGTTGCGAATCAGCGTCAGGTCGTGGCGGGGGGGATAACCGGTGATCGCCAGCCTGCGGCTGCGATTGCGGAAATGCATGCGAACGGCAACGGAGCGATAAGGCTCGACATTCAACACGCCGGGGAGGTGTTGTGTTTCGTGAACGGCACGGGGGGCCGAGGATTCCACGAAGTTGATACTGACATGATGGCGTTGCAGGACCTGGAACTGCTCGTCGAGCAGGAAGTCGAGAGAGTCGGCGGTGAAGCGGCCCATGACGACGATGGCGATGGACATGGCAATGCCGCAGATGGAGAGGAAGGATTTGAAAGGGCGGCGTTCGACGTTGCGGAGAATCATGCGGGTCGTTTGTCCGAACCAGCGATTCATGCCGAGGCGTTCGAAGAGCGTGGGGCCGTAATTGGCGGGAGGTTCGGGGCGCATCGCCTCCGCCGGAGGGAGCCTGATGGCGGCGCGAACGACGCTGAGAGTGCCGGTAATCGCTGCGGCCAGACTGATGAAGAGAGCGAGGAAGACGACTCGGAGCGGGAGGTAGTAATCCAACACGGGGAAGCGGTAGAACTTCACGTAGAGGCCCATGAGGCTGTTGCCGAGCCAGACCCCTGCCCCGACGCCAAGGATCGTACCAACGAGGGTGATCAGCATGACGAGCTTGAGGTAATGCATGCCGACGTCGAAATTGGAATAGCCGAAGGCTTTGAGAGCCGCGATCTGGTCCCGCTGGAGGCTGATGATCCGGGAGAGGACGACGTTCAAGAGGAACGCGGCGACCCCCAGGAAGATCGAGGGGACGATCATCCCCATGCGTCCCAACTGGCGGATTTCATCCGAGATGAAGCGGTTGGAGATCTGGTCTTCGCGGTCGTAAGCTCCGAGTCCGCCGTAAGGGAGGAGGATCCGGTCCAGTTCGCCGATGATCTGCTTTTCGGAAGCGAGCGGCGCGACTTCCAGACAGACGTCGTTAAAGGCGGAGAGCATGTCGAAGGCGGAGGAGAGAGCTTCTTCTCCCATCCAGAAGATTCCGAAGCGGCGGTCATCGGGGACGAGGAGGCCGGCACGAATCTGGTAGATGTATTCCGGGGAGAGTGCGATGCCGACGATTTCGAGCTGCTTTTTGCGACCGTTGATGACCGCAGTGACTTTGTCCCCCGGCTTGAAGCCGTGAATTTTGCAGAAACCCTCGCTGGCGAGGCATTCATAATCGCGTCCCGGTTCGATGTATCTTCCGACGCGCAGGTGCAGCTTGTTGAGATCATCGCGGCGGACTTCGGGAATGGAGATCAGACGTCCCGCGGCCGGCTCGATAAGACCTGGGACGTCGAGCGTGACGTCCTTGACGACGCGTGTCTGGACTCGGGAGACGCCGGGGATCTCGCGGATGCGGGGGATGAGGGAATCGGGGGCCCGCTTCAACTGGGCAAAGAGATGGGGGAAGCGGGATTCAATGTAATACGATTCCTTGGCAAAGCTGAGGGAATGGAGCGCGCTGAGGGCCATGACGAAGGTGGCGATTCCGCAGCCCATGACCGCACTGATGGCCGCCAACTGCCCTTTGAGGTGCAGCATATCGCGGATCAGTTTGCGGTCGATGGCCTTCATCGGAATTCACCACTTCAGCTCGTGCGGAGCGATCTTGTGCGTGTTCACATGGATCTGGCCGACGCGCCCGTCGGCAATGGAAATGACACGGTCCGCCATGTCGGAGATGGCCGCGTTGTGAGTAATCACCGCAGTCGTGGTGCCGATTTCACGGTTGACGCGGTCGATGACTTCGAGGACGAGGATGCCGGTCTCGATATCGAGGGCACCGGTGGGTTCATCGCAGAGGAGCACGGCGGGGCGTTTGGCGATGGCGCGGGCGATCGCGACCCGCTGCTGCTGTCCTCCGGAGAGTTGTGAGGGGAAGTGGTCCATGCGATCCCCGAGGCCGACGAGATCGAGGGCTTCTTCGGGGCGCATGGGATTGGGGACGATTTCCGTCACGAGGGCGACGTTTTCGCGGGCGGTGAGGCTGGGGATGAGGTTGTAAAACTGGAAGACGAAACCGACGTGTTCGCGGCGGTATCTGGTGAGGAGCGCGTCGTCATTGACGGTGAGGTCTCGACCGCGATAGTGGACGTGGCCGGCGGTGGGGACGTCCAGGCCTCCGAGGATGTTCAGGAGAGTCGATTTACCGCTGCCGGAAGGACCGAGAAAGACGACGAATTCCCCCTCGTAGAGATCGATGTCGACCCCGCGGAGGGCGTGGACGTCGACTTCCCCCATGTGATAGACCTTGGTGATACCGCGGGCTTCAAAGACGGTGGTGCGGGAATGGGGAGCGGCGGGACCGTTCGACTGGTCGAGCGGAGAGGAAGTCGGTCCCTGCATGATAAATCCACACACTCCCGGCCGCGGTGAAACTGCCGCGCGCCCCGCCTCCTGGGGAGGCGATCATCCTGTTCAGGATCTTGCGGTTAAGTTTTTCCAGAGACGGGAAACGCTTCCGCAGCGGAGCGGCGCATTTTTTCCAGTCCGGTTCTGGCGACCTGCAGGGGATCCTGCTTGTAGTATTCCTTGTTAAACAGTTCGAGCGAAAAGACACCCTGGAAACCGGTGCTTGCCAGCATCTGCAGGATGTCTTTCAGGGGGGCAATTCCGTCCCCGGTATAAACGCGGTCCGCATCGGTGATCTTGTCGCGCGGAGGGGTGGCGGGATAGTCGTTCAGGTGGAAGACGTGGATCTTCCGACCGTTGATGAGTTGCAGGCCGGTGAAGTCCGAGCCCCCTTTATAGATATGATAGATGTCCGGCAAGATGCAGGCGTCAGGGTGGGCCGCTTCGGTGGCGACGTAGGCCGCTTCTCCCAGGCGGGAGAGGACCTTGGCAAATCCCCAGATTTCCAGTTGGGGAGTGATTCCGATTTTGGCGCCGAGTTCGAGCAGCGCGCGGTAACGATTGGCGACCTCGGAGAGTTGCATGCCGGCCTGGGCGCCCGCTGGGGGAGCGGCGATCCGCTTGCCGCCGAGCTGGGCGATGATGTCCATGTCGTGTGCGGCCTGCTCAAGCCCCTTTTTGCGGGCTTCGGGATCATCGACGATCCACTGAGCGAAGGCGATGGCACTTTCGAGTTTCAGGCCGGAGTCGTCGAGCCGTTTTTTCAGGTCCTTGAGGCTCCCCCCCTTTTCGACGTATTCCTCGATGGTGCGGAGCCAGGGTTCGATGCCGTCATAGCCGGCCTGGGCAGCGACTTCGATTTCCTTAACGATGCCGATGTTCTGGCCACGAATCGTGCCGGTGTTGAGGCAGAAGCGGACTGAAGGAGTGGCTGGGGAGACGGCGTGGGCACCGGTAAGACGGTTCGTTCCTAATGCGGCTGTCGCTAAAGCGGCCGTTCCGGCGGCGGAGATCCATTCGCGTCGATTGATGTGCATAAGTCTCCCCAGGCTCGGGCGTCTCTCTCTGCGTGGCGTGATTTGGGGCGAGCGTCGTTAAGCAGGTTTATGGTTTTTGAGCGAAGGCTTCGAGGGCTTCCTTCCCCTGGCGGTGGCAGAAGTCACCGAAGGATTCATTCCCCTCGCTGTGCTGGCTGTAAAAACGGAACAGCGGGGAGAGTGTCGGAACGAGGTTCTGTTTCTCGATCATATCGGCGTAGATGAAGCCGAGGCGAGTCCCTTCCACGTTGCCGCCGAGATAAATGGTGTATTTCTCGCCGGCCGCTTTTCCCACGAAACCGATGTCGGGGGTATAGGGGCGGGCGCAGCCGTTGGGGCAGCCGGTCATGTGGACGCTGATCCGTTCATTCGAGAGATTGAACTTGCCCAGTTCCTGTTCCATTT
Organism: Planctomycetales bacterium; assembly: GCA_046349635.1. Classification (GTDB taxonomy): domain Bacteria; phylum Planctomycetota; class Planctomycetia; order Planctomycetales; family Planctomycetaceae; genus JAXMBX01. The sequence goes on along the minus strand of JAXMBX010000035.1, from coordinate 31,452 downwards.
CATCGAGGATGCTGGGGAGTGCCCGCTCCGATTCGGTGATGGAAAGGCCGCAGGTGGGCCAGGCGGGGCAAGCAATGGAATAGCGTCGCAGGAGAGAGAGTTTCTCGACGGGCTGAATGCCGTGGTCGAGGAGGATCTTGTTGATGTCCGTTCGTTCGGAGTCGGCGATGTCGCAGACAATGAGGCTTTGCAGCGGAGTGAGGCGGACCTGCCGGGGGTATTTGCCGAGGAGCACCCGCAATCCGGTTTTGATCCGGAGTTTGCCTTCGTCCTTGATGCGGCCATTCTCGACATTGATGCCGAGGAACCACTTGCCGTCCCCCTGCTCATGCCAGCCGAGGTGATCGTCGACGCCGGTCACCTGGACATTACGGGGGGGAGGAAGAGGAGAGCCGCAGTATTCCTCGACTTTTTCCTTGAAGGCTTCGAGGCCGATGTTGTGAATCAGATACTTGAGGCGTGCGACCTTGCGGTCGGAACGGTTGCCGAAATCGCGTTGGACCTTGACGATTGCTTCAGCGACGCCGACGACTTTGTCCGGAGTGACGAAGGTGAGGTGCTTGGCCAGAGCGGGGAAGGTCTTCTTGGCACTGGGAGTGACACCCATGCCCCCGCCTACGAGGACTTCGTAGCCGATGATCTTGCCGTGTTCGGCGACGGCGAGGAGGCCGAGGTCGTTAGTGTAGACATCGACGCAGTTGTCGTCGGGGAGTCCGATCGCCATCTTGAATTTACGCGGGAGATAGTTGGGGCCGTAGATCGGCTCTTCGACGGGGTGGAATTCGGAGACGTCGGTTTTTTCGCCGTTCTCGTCGGTCAGCCAGATTTCGCGGTAAGCGGTGGTGCGGGGCTTGAAGTGCTCCGCAATCTCCTGGGAGAGTTTCTGCATGGCGTCCCGGACGGGATCTTTGCGAAGGGGCGCGGGGCAGCACATGACGTTGCGGTTGACGTCACCGCAAGCGGCGAGGGTGGTGAGTTCGGTCTGGTTGATTTCGCGGATGGCCTGGCGGAGGTTCTGCTTCAGGACGCCGTGGAGTTGCAGTCCCTGGCGGGTGGTAATGCGGAGGGTGCCGTTGGCGTACTTGTCGCAGAGGTCCAGTTCCTTGAGGAGTGTGGAGGCTTCGATGCGGCCGCCGGGGATGCGGGTACGGACCATGAACTGGTAGGCCCGTTCCTTGGTGGTGCCGTCGTCGTTCTTGTCTCCGCGATGGTCCCGGTCATCCTGCTGGTAGGTGCCGTGGTGTTTCATCAGGTTGGCGGAGTTTTCCGAGACCTTGATCTCCGGTCCGAGCAGTTCCTCGAGGATGGTGCCTCGCAGCTGATGGCTCTCGGATTTCAGCCCTTCAATGGGGCTTAACTTGATTTCTTTGGTATCCTCAGTCATCGGATCTCACTCCCTCAATAAAGGTGGCGCGGGAACGAGTGTTACGGTGGCGCACACCTTGAAATTTCATGCGTTAATGGTCCCCTTGGAGCGACAGCCGGATTGTCGGAAGGTTCGACGGAAATCGGAGTTGTGCCAAGGGTTTGTCTGGAATCTTCAGTATAGTTTCCGGGGGCGAACTTGAACAGGTGCGGGGTTTTCGGTGGATAAGCGAAAATTTACGGCAGGTCAATGGCTGATCGTGCTGTTGGGGACGGGTCTGGGCGTCGGTTTTTTGCCGAAAGCGCCCGGGACTTTCGGGAGCGTGCTGGGGAGCGTGCTGGCGGCATTTCTCAAAAGTGGGAGCGGGGGATGGTATCCCCTCATCGTTCTCGCGAGCATTCTGATCTCGTTTCCCATTTGTGGGATGGTGGGGAGGTGGATGAACTCCAAAGACCCGCAGATTGTCGTCCTGGATGAGATCGTGGCGGTGATGCTGGTGCAGGCGTGGTTCCCGGTGACGGTGGGGATCGTTTTGAGTGGGTTTTTCTGGTTTCGGGTTTTCGATATTCTCAAGCCACCCCCTGCCCGACAGTTGGAACGTCTCCCCGGAGGTTGGGGGATAGTGAGTGATGACTTGATGGCGGCGGTGTACGCGACGGCGGCGGTGTGGGTGACGGGATTGGTCATTCCGTTGTCGTGATCTTCGGGCCAAGGGAAAGGACAAAAGTGACATGACGGCGCGGGTCATTGACGGGAATGCGATGGCGGAAGCGGAGCGAGCCCGGATCGCCACGGAAGCGGGGGAGTTCCAAGCGCAGACCGGGGTGCGTCCGCATCTGGCGGCGATCCTGGTGGGGAGCGATCCGGCGAGCGCGGTGTATGTGCGGAACAAACGGAAGGCTTGCGAGAAGGCGGGCTTTGGAAGCAGCGAGGATCTGCTGCCAGAGACCACGACGCAGGCGGAACTGCTGGCGCTGATTGACAAATTCAACCGGGATCCGAAGGTGCATGGGATTCTGGTGCAGTTGCCGTTGCCGAAGCAGATCGATCAGAAGGTGATTCTGGATGCGGTGCATCCGTTGAAGGATGTGGATTGTTTTCATCCGGAGAATGTGGGGTTGCTGGCTCAAGGGCGGGCGCGGTTCCTCCCCTGCACTCCCTGGGGGGTGCAGCACATGCTGCTGCAGTCGGGAGTGGAGATTGCGGGAGCGCACGTGGTGATCCTGGGTCGGAGTGAAATTGTGGGGAAGCCGCTGGCAATGATGCTGGTGCAGAAAGGGGCTGGTGCGGATGCGACGGTGACGGTCTGCCACAGCCGGACGAAGAACCTGAAGGAAGTGACCCGGACGGCGGATATCCTGATCGCGGCGATCGGGGTGCCGGAGTTCGTGACGGCGGAGATGGTGCGCCCCGGCGCGGTGGTGATCGACGTGGGGATCAACCGGACAGCGGACGGGAAGCTGGTGGGTGACGTCGATTTCGGTCCGGTGAGCGAGGTGGCAGCGGCGATCAGTCCGGTGCCGCGCGGCGTGGGGCCGATGACGATCACGATGCTGCTGCGGAATACGCTGACGGCGGCGCGGCTGAGCGTGTGAATCTGGCTGAACTGAGTTTCGGCTCGTTCCGGGGGCTTCCGCTTTGCGGTGCGCCCCCGCCACCCCTGTCCATATGCCGCGACGAGGGGATGGTACCCGGAGAGTCTTACTCTTCCGCGACGAGGCGCTTGAGGGTCTTGATCTTGAACTTGGGAGTGAGGCTGGCCTTGGTAGCGGGGTCGATTTCGCCCTTCACAAAGATCACGTCCCCTTCCTTGATCGTGCTGAGGAGGGAATGATCGGTGAGTGCCATCGAGCCGTGGTATTTGTCCTTGCTGTCTTCGGGGGCGTAGCGCAGGGACCAGGACTGTTCCGCGTCATCAAAATGTGCGGTTCCGCGGAGCCAGGTCCAGGTTTTCTGGTCGTAGGCGTAGGGGCTGGCCTTCTGGTCGGAGTCCATGTCGGCGGCGTCCCCCGTGGGAGCCTCGGCCTTGCCGGGGTTGAAGGCGGACGGAGCTTCGAATTCTTCGGTTTCGGCCTCGCCACTGCTCGGTTTAACCTTGGGGTCGAGTTTGGATTCGCTGTCCTGGAAGGGCTTTTGCTCGATCTTCTTCAACCTGTCGGCGGGGGTTTTCGCAGGGGGTGCTTCCGCGGGAGGATTGGCGCGGTCGTCGCCGAAGTCTGCGGGATCCACGGTGGAAGGTTTGGTTGTGGTGGAGGGTGGAGCGTTGTCGATGGTCTCGCTGGGGGCGGCATTGATCGAGGGTGTTTCGAGAGCTTCGGAATCCGGCACGAGTTTATCCACCGGGCGTTTTGAGGGAGGAACTGCCGGGTTGGTCGTCGTGACTTCTGGATTCGTGACGGTGAAATCCGGGTTGGTGGTGGTCACTTCCGGATTGGTGGTGGTGTATGTGGGGGCAGTCGGCGAGGGGTAGCTGTAATAAGGGCCGGGACCGGGGGAACTGGAGTAGACGGGCGCGCCCATAAAGGGAGAGGCGCTCATCTGGGGAGGCATGGCATAGGCCCCCTGCGGAGCGGAGGGGTAGGCATAGGCGCCATCGTAGCCATACGGGGGGCTATACAGGCGGCAACCGGTGAGCGCCGACAGAGCCACTCCGCAGGTTATGCAGAGGAATACGCGCGCCATGAGAATCTGGGCCTTCCTTGGTGTGCCCGTACCGGTTGACAACGCTCCGTGCGGAACACGGAGACGAAGCGGGATTCATCCGACACGGGCCAGTCTGGTCGAGCGAGACAAGTGCGGGCAAGCCTCATCCGACCGAAACGGGATTCTTAATCGCGGGGGATTTTAAGGATTCGTCATACTGTGTCCAGAGGGATTTTCGGCGAAAAAAGAAGGCTAGAGAGAATAGGCAGAAGTCGTCTGCCCTCCATCAGTTCCGATCAATCCTGGGGGAGGATGCGGCGGTGTTCGTCCTGCTGGAGGCCGATTTTTTCAACGGGGATCTGCTGGAAACCGGTCTTCAAGGCGGGGGCATCGGGGCGCAGCAGAAAGTCAGCGGGGCGCTCGAAGCGGGTGGAGACAAAGCCGGGGTCCGGGCCGACGGAGTTATTGACCTGTTTGAGCCAGTCGGGCTTGGTATTCCAGGTTTCGATCCAGGTGCCACCCATGGCGAGGTTGTTTTCCAGCCGGTTGTTCTCGGGGGGGATGCCTTCATTTTTGGCGTAATAGGGATCGAGGTCGGCGATGCGGGGGTAACGTTTGCGGTACAGTTCGGCAGGGACATCGGCGAGACGTCCGCGCATGAATTTCTGGACCATGTCGGACCAGACGGGAGCGGGGCTCATTCCGCGGGCATCGAAGTGAATGGAGGGTTTGCAATCGACGAAGATGTTGTTGCGAACCAGATAATCGCGTCCGCCGCCGATCATGACGGCGCGGGAGGATTGATAGAAGATGTTGCCGGTGATTTCGGCGGAGCTGGTGCAGTCATCCATATAGACTCCCATGGAGCCCATTCCAACGCCGCCGATGCGGTGGATGAAATTGTGGCGGATCTGATGGCCACGGTAGGTCCAGTCGCGACCGGTGTAGATCACGCCGACGTCGCCGGACTCGAGGGCGACGTGGTGGATTTCATTGAACTCGATGACGTGTTCATTCCCCACGAATTGAATGGCGCAGTGGGGGTGATCGTGGATCAGGTTGTGAGCGGCGCGGAGGCCGACACCGCTGAAATTGATGGCGGGGACGTAGCATTTGCTCCAGCGTCCCTGACGTTCAAAGTGAGAGTTGAGGATGGCATGATGGCCGGGGGTGAGGGTCTGTCGATCCCCACCTGAGGCGGAAGCGCCGCCATCACCGCAGTCGCGGATATCGCAGCCGATGACCTGGTGATGAGTTCCGCCGGAGATCTGGATTGCCTGCGAACCGATCATCCGGACCATGCAGCCGGAGATTGTGTCGTGGCTTCCCTGGTTGATGACGACCCCCATGCCGCGGGTCGCTTCGAGGGTGAGGCCCTGAAGAGTGACATGGGAGGCGTTGTTGAGTTGAACGAGGGGTTGTTCGAGAACTGAGGCAAGGACGATGGAGGAGTCGAGCGGTTCGGGGGGCCAGAAGTAGACGAGGCCTTTAGTGGGATCGACGTAGTATTCCCCCGGCTGGTCGAGTTCTTCGAGGATGTTGAGGAAGTAGATGCGCTGGCCTTTGCGGAAGCCGTAGAGACCGTGCGGTTCGGCGGTTTTGATGTGGCGGGTTGTGGTGTCGAGAGAGGCGATCCGCTCGTAGCTGTTGGCCCAGTCCCAGGCCCAGTAGCCATGCACCCAGGCGTGCTGCCAGTCCTTCCAGTTTTTGGGTCGGTCGCCGGAGTAGAGGAAGCCGCCGGGGAGTTTGCCGAGATCCCCGCCGTGGTCATCCCCCTGCTTCTGGTCGGCGGGGAAGCCGGCGATCTGTGCCCATTCGCCGTTGTTGGGCCAGCGGGCGAGGGTCATCGGTTTGGAGTTGAGGAAGAGTTCGAGGTGGGCGGGTTGTGTCGGGCGTCAAAACCGCGAGAGGTGAGCTTTCCGAAATTGCTGATTCCGGCAGCCTTGAGATCGCATTGCAGAACCTGTTTGCGGGCGGCTTCGGGCAACCGGGGGAGGACGTCTTGCGCTGTCACAGGAGACCAGTTTGACAGGCGGCGACCACCGATCAGGCGAACTTTCTGGCCGGGTTGGGCACGGTAGAGGACCGGAGCCTGTTCCGTACCGCCGTCCGCGGCGTTCAATTCAAAACTTTTCTCACGGGGATATTCCCCGCCCGCGAGCGTGACCGTGACAGGAGCCTGGAGATCCCTGCCTGCTTCAAGCGGCGGATCTCGTCGCGTGCTCGTTCGAGTGTGGCGAACGGGCCGGTCTGTTTGGATTCGTCCCGCTGGGGTGAGGTTCCGGACCAGGCATCATTCCCTTGCGGAGAGACGAAGAACTCAGCCGCGAATGCCGAGGTCGAAGTCAGAAGGGCGAGAGAGAAAAGTGTCAGGGTGAGCTTCATGGGATGATCCAAAAGATTGAGAAAGATTATTGGTCGAGGTAGTCGAGAGTCGGCGGTAGGTTTCGTGGCCGGTTTTGAAGTGGGCGGCCCGTGCGCCGCGCGGGGTGGGAGTGCCGGCGGGAGAGGATGAGCGACGCCGATCTGGGCGCCGGCATCCACTCCCCTGATGAACCATCGAAAAGACGGTTTGTACGCCGATCTGCCCTGCCCGGTGTGACAGCGGCGGCAGTCCTGGGTGAGAGTGAGTGTCCGTTTAATGTCTCCCCAGTCAGGGGCGAAGTCCCCCATGAAGATGACGCGATAGATCGGCTGATTGTCCGGTTCGCGAACCAGGCCCCCCTGTTTCAGGCCATCGAAGAGCAGACGCCGTTTGAGGGTGTATTCGGAGACGTTCATGCCGACTTCGGTGTTGGTGGGTGGTTGCGGTTCGCCGGTGACGTTCCGGAAGACCCGCAGACGGACCGATTCGACGATCGGGGTCGGGACGGGGCGGAGTTGGTCGTCGAGCGTCATCATGAATTGCAGCAGGGCGACTTCAACACCGGGTGGAAATTGCGGCAGGGATTCCTTGACGCGGGCAAAGCCAATCTGGGCTGAGGCCTTCCAGTCGATACCGTCCGTCTCAACAGTCTTCAGGTAGGCCTCGAGTTGTTTTCTGCCTTCCGGAAAGCGATAGAAGATCCGGAAATAGGAGCGGCCTTTGTAATTGCGGTGTGGAGCGTGATGAAGCGGTCCTGGATGTCCTCGTGAATATCCTTCGGTTGGTGGAAATCGATCTCCTGCCATTCATCGGGATGACTGAGCAGTCGCGGCGGAAGGTAGTCGAGCGGGATCGTCGCGATGCTCCGGGGCAAAGCGGCCCGATTTGATGGCGAGGGTGTAGTTGTCGGGAAGGGTTTTAATTTCAGCGGTGGATTAACGTCAGGAATTTCAGGGCCTGGGCGAATCTGCGGCAGAGTCATCGCGGCGTTTGCGAGTCGTCTTATCGCCATCCCGTTCGAGGTTGCGGGTGAGATAGAAATCGAGGTGCCCAGGGTCGCGGAGCAGGACGGCCCGCTTGAGGGGATCGGTCGGCCGGAAGGCGGAGAGGGATTCTGGAGGGCTTCATCCAGCAGGGCAGTGAGATTTTCTCGCAGGTGGCGGGCTCCGACCAATAGGTACTTTTGGCCCAGGCGAGGAAGTCGATGACGTCTCCCCCTTCGATGCGAGAAACCGTTTTTCCGCCCCGCTTGGTGGGGAGATTACTTGTGCGGATGTAACAGGCGGCGAAGAGGCGATTGGTGATGTGCTGCGGATCAGGATGGTACAGGGGCAACGGCTGGTCGGTCTTGAGAGAACCGGCCAGGTCGCCGTCGTGGTAACAGGCGGGGTCGAGCGTGTCCAGATCCGCAGCCACAGTCCAACGGGGGACGGAAGCGAGGAGCAGACACAGGACGGTGACGCGAATGGAGTGCATACAATTCGCCTTCGTTTGAACGCATAGTGCTTTCGTGTCCAGAAACGGACGGGGAACCAGGTAATCCGTCTAATCTTTCTTGCCAGGCCGTAACTTACGAAATCAAAGTCAAACACGCACATGCCTACCCTGCTGCGCGATGTAGGCATGCCACCCAAAATACCTGATTTTATTTGGACGTTGGGTTACCAGAGCTATGTATGAATTTAAATCAAAGGACGTCGTTCAAAGTTCGTTGAAAACACTGGCAGAGCCAGTGCCACCCAATGCTCTGCAAACAAATAGAAGACGGGCTCTTACATCAGGGGAGTTTTGTGAGGTTCGCCGGGGCGTTCGATGACGTATTGCGGGACGGCATAGCCGGGAAGGAGCGAGCGGAGTTGGTTGACCAGCTCGCGGCCACTTTCGACGTCGACTTCAAAGTGGTGCGTCCCCGCGACTCGATCGAGCTGGTGCAGGTAGTACGGGATCACCCCGAGGTTGATCAGCCTTTCGGAGAGGTCGCGAAGGGATTCGAGATCGTCGTTGATCCCTTTGAGAAGAACCGCCTGATTGAGGACCGTCATGCCGCTGCGGACGAGATCGCGCAATGCTTCGGCGCAATCGGCCTGCAGTTCCTGGGGATGGTTGGCATGCACGACGAGGATGGGTGTGAGGCGGGAGTCGCGCAACAGATCCACCAAACGGGGAGTGACCCGGTCGGGCAGAACAATCGGCAGGCGGGTATGAATGCGGAGCCGTCGCAGGTGCGGAATGGTTTCCAGACGGGCGATCATATCGGAGAGTCGCTGATCGGTGAGCATCAAGGGGTCGCCCCCCGAGAGGATGATTTCATGCAGGGACGGGTCGGCGGCGAGGGCGTCAAAGGCCGGTTGCCAAGCCTGGAGAGTGTGGGGTTCCTGCTGGTAGGGATAATGGCGGCGGAAGCAGTAGCGGCAATGGATGGCACAGGCGCCGGTGGCGATCAACAGGGCGCGGCCGGTGTATTTGTGCAGCAAGCCTGGGGCGATCCGGGAGGCGTGATCTCCGACGGCATCCTGTGTGAAATCCGGGTGAGTTTCTGTCTCTTCATGCAGCGGGAGGACCTGCCGGAGGAGCGGATCGTGTGGATTTCCGAGGGTCATCCGGCGGCAATAACTGAGGGGAGCGAAGAGGGGGAACTGCTCCCCTCCCCTGCGGGCGGCGGGGAGGAGGTCCCGGGGGAGTTGCAGGAGATTCAGGAGCGTTTCGGGATCCCGGATGGAGTCGGAAAGGGACCGCTGCCAGCCTGTGGCTTTCGGTGCGGGAATCGAGGGGGAAAACGGGGGTGACGCGGTCATTATTTGTGGCGGGAGTCCAAGGGGGACTTGAGGTTGTGTCACTCAGTCCATCATGCAATAATACGGATTCGCAGAAAAGTCCCAACTGGATGCCGGCGTGAAATTTATTGTGGCCGGGGGATTGTGACGCCGTGAAACAGGATGGTAAAGGTGCCATCACGGATCTGTGCAGGTTTATTGAGCGATCGCGAGAAGAGTTGATTCATGCCTCAGATTAATGCTGGAGATTTCAAAAAAGGGTGCAAAGTCATCGTCGAGGGTGATCCCTACGACATGCTGGAATGCAATTTCGTGAAGCCGGGGAAAGGGCAGGCGTTGTACAAGACCCGGCTGCGGAACCTGCTGAAGGGGACGATTCTGGACCGGACCTACAAGAGCGGTGAAAGCCTGGAAGCGGCGGACGTCCACAAGGGGGAAGGCCAGTACCTGTACCGGGATGCGAACGGTTACGTCTTCATGTGCAACGAGACGTTCGAACAGCACACGATGGACGAAAAGACGCTGGGAGACGACACCAGGTTCCTGCAGGAAGGGATGATCTGCAACCTGTTGTTCTGGAATAACCAGGTGATCGGGATGACCCCGCCGCAGACGGTGACGTTGCGTGTGACTTATACGGAACCGGCGGTGCGGGGAAACACTTCCTCGAACATCACAAAGCCCGCGACGGTGGAAACCGGAGCGGTGGTGAGCGTGCCGGCATTCGTGGAAAACGATGAACTGATCAAGATCGATACGGCGACGGGATCGTACATCGAACGTGTGCGGGAATAGCACGCGGGAGATGTTTCCCGGTCGATAAGTTTCGGGCGCGAGGGAGTCTGACATGGATGTCTGGCAGATCGTGCTGTATGGAGGAGCGGCCGTGCTGGCGCTGAAGTGCCTGTCCGGGCTGATGGTGTCGCACAAGCGTTCCTACCTGGAACAGGCCATTGAGGAGGAGAAGCGCCGGGCGCGGGCTGCGAAGAAGCAGCAGAAGGAAGCCGCCGCGGCGCCGAAACCGGGTGCGGCTTCCAAGCCCGGTAAGGCCGCATAACCCCCTGACGAAAAACGATGAGCGAACAAGCCTCCCAATCCAAAGCGAAAGTTGCTCCCGCAGGGGAGCACAACTTCCGTCTGTTCATTGAAACAGTCGGCTGCCAGATGAACATGCTGGACAGCGAACTGGTGGTGGCGGCTTTGCGCAAGGAGGGGTACGAACTCACCTCCGACATCAGCCAGGCGGATACGGTGCTGTTCAACACCTGCAGCGTGCGGGAACATGCGGAGCACAAGATCTACAGTGCGCTGGGACGGTTGAAGTTTTCCAAACGGAAGCGTCCGGCGCAGGTGATCGGCGTGATCGGGTGCATGGCCCAGAAGGATCAGAACCAGGTGTTCGAGCGGGCTCCGCACGTCGATCTGGTCGTCGGGACGGGGCAACTGGCCCAGATTCCGGACCTGATCCGTTCCGCCCGCGGCGAGCGGGAAAGGCATCTGGCGGTGAGCCTGGATCGCCGAGACGCGACGCGGCAGGAGATTTCCGACAGTTTTCAGAGCTACGATCCGCTGCGCGATCCGGAGATGCGCCCCTCTCCGTTCCAGGCGTTCGTGCGGATCATGATCGGCTGCGACAAGTTCTGCACGTATTGCGTGGTGCCGACGACGCGCGGTCCGGAACAAAGCCGTCCTCCCCGAGACATTCTCCGCGAAGTGCATCAACTGGCTGAGGAAGGGGTGAAGGAAGTGACGTTGCTGGGGCAGACGGTCAACAGCTACAAGCACACGCAGGATGGCCGGTTGTGGAGGATGTCCGATCTGCTGGCGGCGATGCACGATGAGCCGGGGCTGGACCGGATCAAGTTCGTGACCAACTATCCGCGGGACATGTCGAACGATCTGCTGCAGGCGATGCGGGATCTGAAGAAGGTGGCGCGTTACCTGCACGTTCCCGCGCAGTCAGGCTGCAACGACGTCCTGAAGCGGATGAAGCGGGGCTACACGATTGAAGACTACCGGGAAATGCATGCCCGGATCAAAGAGACGCTGCCGAATTGCGCGGTGTCGAGCGACTTTATCGTGGGTTTCTGCGGCGAGACGGAGGAATCGCACCAGAAGAGCCTGGACCTGATCCGGGAATGCCGTTTCAAGAACAGCTTTATTTTCAAATACAGCGAGCGGCCGGGGACGAAGGCGCACGAACTGCTGCCGGACGATATTCCCGAAGAGGTGAAGAAGCGGCGCAATAACGAGATGCTCGACCTGCAGAACGAGATCAGCGAGGAGGACAATGCGCTGATGATCGGGACGGAGCAGGAAGTGCTCGTCGAAGGGCCGAGCAAAATGACGCTGAAGGGGGAGGAACCGGCTGCTGACAGCCCCAAGGTGCAGCTCGTGGGAAGGACTCCCTGCGACCGGATTGTGGTGTTCGAGGGGAACCGGCGGTTGAGCGGGAGCCTGGTGCGGACGCAGATTCACGACTGCACGGCGACGACGCTGATCGGCTCGATTGTGACCCGCGAGTACCAGCACGGTGGTCACTCTCTGGGTGGTCATGCTCTGGACGGTAATTCCGGGGGGATCAATTCCCTGTTGCCGATCGTGCAGTAACGAGCCGGCTTGCGGTCCTGATTTAGAGGGCGTTGCGGAGGACGTAAGGATCCTCCGTCAGCTCATTTTTCCCGGGGGTGGGGATGGCCTGGACGACCTGAATCGAGGAGTCGCCGAGGTCGAGAATGGCATCTTCGTCCAAAGGATCGAGGACGCTGCCTCGCCCATCCTGAATGACGCGGACGATCGGTTGCGTGTATTTCATGCCATTGCGGCGCATGACGGTCGCCACGGAGCCATCGGACAGGGAAACGAGCGTGCCGATGGGGAACAGGGAGAGGACCTGCAGGAAGGCCCGGACGACATTCGGATCAAAGACTTTCTGTTGCGACTCCTTGAGGAGCGAGGTCATGGCGGTGTAGGGCATCAGCGGGGGACGATGGCTGCGACTGGTGGTCATCGCGGTATAGGCGTCCGCCACCTGGAGGATGCGGGCGAAGAGGTGGATATTGTTTCCCGAACGACCGCGGGGATAGCCTTTGCCGTTCATCCGCTCGTGCATCTGGTAGGCGACGAGGGGAATGAGGCTGGAAAACCCGGAGACTTTTTCCAGCATTTCGAGGGTGTAGATGGGGTGTTTCTTGATTTCGAGGAATTCGATGTCGGTGAGGGGGCGATTCTGGTGGCGAATGGCGCGGGGGACGCGGATGATGCCCCAGTTCTGGACGAGTCCAATCAGTCCCAGTTTGGAGATGTTTTCGGCATCGAGCCCCATTTCGACGCCGATGGCCATGCCATACATGGCGGTCTTGAGGGAGTCGTCGGCGAGTTCGGCGTCTCCGCGGGTTTCGAAGGCGACGTTCATCAGGTTGTCGGCATCGGACGTGAGATCGGTGAGGTAGTTGGCGACCATACCCGTGATGGCGCGTCCATCGACCCGTCCCCCCTTGAGGACGTCCTTCATCATCGTGTCGAGGGATTCACTGGAGGCCTTGTGCTGCAGGAGGAGGTGGTCGCGCTGCTCGAGGCTGTAGGCTTTCTTGCCGTGGAAGACGACGGAGTCCTTGAGTGCGGGCCCCTTGTTCTGGACGGTGAGTAAGCCGCCGTCGACGATGCTGTCGAGCCGCTTGGTGATTTCCGTATCGAAATTGAACTTGGAATTGTCGACGCAGGCTTCCGCCAGTTGCTCGAGGGAGAGTGAGACGGAGGAGACGTCCTTCTGGTCAATTTTGACGTTGGAGACGGCGCGGGACTTGAGCAGTTTTTTGAATTCGCTGGTGATCGTGGCGCCGGCGGCGAGAAGGAGGACTCCATTCTGGTCATAGATGGGACTGTTGAGTGTCCGTCCTACGATGAGGTCTTCGCCGCGCAAATCCGCCAGGGCTGTGTGGTTGTCTGATGGTGCGGCGGGGTTTTCGAGTTCTAGAGTCGTCATGTCAATGAGCCGTCGGGGGAGCGAAGTCCGTCCGTTTTTTCTCAGTCGGTCTGTCCTTTGTCGGGATACGTACGACTGTTCCAGAGGAATAGATAGACCAGAAAAGTCCAGTGTGATGCGGAAAAGCGACATTTGCGGATGAGGTTTCTCACCCTGCCGGGAAGTTTGACGGTTGAAACGAATAAGGGTGGGTTGGTTTCCGGGAAACCAGAGGATGAGCGATCGTCAGAACCGGCATTTCTTACCGATGTTCGGTGTCATAATCGGGAGAATCGTTATGGCGATTCAAACCGTCACAATCAGATTTTATGTCACAATCGCTACTTTTGGGAGAATTGTTCCAAGTCGTCTTCTCGGCCTGTCCGATATTCGAAGTACAACCGGTACTTTCGATACGTTGGGGTCGGTCCCCGTCCGCAGCGATGCGTTCGGTGGGATTGACCTTGGGGGCCTCTGTCTCGGGGAAGACGACTATGTGGCGTGACATTACACGGCTGAGCGTAATGCTGGCGACCCTGGCGATCACCATTTCATCGGTGGAGGCGCAGGACGTATGGCTGGAGCCGGGTGGTGAGCTTTCGCAGACCGTGGGTGAGACGACGTCGAAGATCCTGGCGGACATTCTGCCGGTGCAGGGATATATGCCTCAGGGGATGCCTCCGTATGGTGCTCCCCCGTATGCCCAGGAAGGGTCGGATGGGGCGTTGTATCAGCGTCCGATTCCGGATCGTCCGATGTGGTTCAGCTCTCAGGATCCGCACCAGAAGGAATTCCGCTCGTTCGAGGGGTGGTTCGTCCGTGCGGAATATCTGAACTGGACATTCCAACGGCCGGGTAACGTGCTGGTGGGAGCCCCGATTTGGGATAATCTGACAAATCCGGATCGCCCGACGAATCGGACGTTCAATCTGGGGACAGATTCCGACCCGATTCTTTACACGGGATTTTTCAAGAATCCCTCCCTGGAACCGATCGGCCTGAACAATGCGAACGGTGCGCGGGGCACATTGGGCATTCCGTTGACCTTTGGCTCACTGGAAGCCAGTGTGTTTGGATTCCACAGTGTCGCTTCCTCGTTCAGTGCCAAGCCCCAGGAAGGTACCATTCGGAATCCGTTCTATGCGGTCAGCACCTATGTGGATGGAGTGCCGGGGGATATCCCCACCTTCTTCCTGTTTGATGCGGGATTCACGGAAAACTATTCCTCGAGCCTTTATGGTGCGGAATCCAATCTGATTTTTGACGGGATCGGCCCCACGACATTCTTTTCGATCAAGCCGATGGCCGGTGTCCGCTATCTCTGCCTGTCGGAAGAACTGGCCGTCCAGGGTGCCACGACGGACATTGGAAACTCGGAACCGATTCACCGGGGCTTCATCTCGACTTCGGATAACCGGATGTGGATGGGGCAAGCGGGTTTGAGATTCCAGTTTGACCTCCCCCGGTTTACGTTTACGTTTGACCCGAAATATGCATTGGGATCGAACAGCTTCGCGAACGACGTGGGGACGTTGAACATGGCAGGGTCGGGAAAGACGTGGGACAAGTCGACAAACATCGCCAACCTCGTCGATCTCGGGATGACCGGGCGGATTCAGTTGTCGGAATATTTCACCTTCACCGCCGGGTATAACTTCATCTGGCTGGGAGGCGTTTCGCGTGCGGGAAATAACCTGCAGTACAACGTCAATGGAACCATGCCTGCGGTCTACGTCGACTCCAAGAAGACCGACATGACGCTGCAAGGTTTTTCGGTGGGCGGGGAAATCACGTATCGCTAAGCATTCCGCCACGTGCATCGGTTATGATCTCACAGACAGCCTTTGGGCTGTCTGTTTTTATTGGCAGATGTCCCCTCCCCTGCTGTTCGATGGGGTTGAATGTTGTCAGGTTTCGCGATGTTTTCACTCTGGCAAGCACGTCTGTGGGAATTCCTTCCGGACGGATGGGATCTGTGTGTGGGGGGATGCGCGGGAATCGTGATGGGAATGCTTGCCCGGGGTGTGGCGGCGAGTGCCAAATCGTGGGGCTGGCGGACGGGAGACACCCGAAAACTGTTTCACGTGATGATCTTCACCGCAGCCGCCGGCGTACGGTGGTTTGCAGGTTTCGGGGCGTTGATCGTGTTCGGGGTACTCGTGGCGGGGCTGGTCCTGGGGGCTGTCTACCGAGGACCACGGTCGGCACTCTTTGAGGCGCTGGCCCGTCCAGAGGACGTACCACATCGCGGCTGGTACGTAGTCATTCCGCTGATTGCGACGGCCCTGGGGGGAGTGACGGCGCACTTGCTGGGAGGCCGGTTGGGAGTGGTGGCGTTCCTGGTGAGCGGCTGGGGGGATGCGGTGGGGGAACCGGTCGGTATCCGGTGGGGGAGACACCGATATCGCATTCTTACCCGGCGGGGAGTTGCCTGCACTCGTTCGTGGGAAGGGACGTTCGCGGTGTTTGGTGTGAGTTTCCTCGGCGCCGTGGTGGGGCTGAGTTTATTGGGAGAAGCGGGGGGCGGGCTGTGGGGCCTCTCGGCGATGGTGGCGCTCTCCGCGACGCTGATCGAAACGGTCTCGCCTCACGGGTGGGATAACTTCACCGTCCCTGTGGCGGTTATTGGGACATTGCTCGCCTGCGGGCTGTCTTAAAAAGTGATGTGCTGCCAATAAAAAAAGCCCCGCGTTGAAAGCGGGGCTTTTTTATTTGAGGGTCGATCACGGAGTGCTGTTGACGGTCTCCGCGTTGCGTTTGATGTTTTCGGTGCGATTGCGGACGCGAGCCGGAGCGGCTGCCGGTTCCGTTTTCTCTTTGCCGGCATTCTGCTTGGCGAGTTCGCGCGCCTGGAACTGAGAGCGGGAGATCAACTGCTGTGCCATGTCCACGCTTTGCGGATTGAAGTGGAGCGTGTCCTCAAATCCACCGAGCTGTTCGTCCTTCATTTCCGCGATCTGCTGCCAGGAGAGCTTGCTGAAGGCATGCCACGCGGCGGCTTGAGAACTCTCCTTGTCGAAGCGTCCGGAGCCAATAACCTTCAAGACTTCCTGTTGATAGGGGTCTTTGGTGAATTGTTCGATGGAGACGAGTCGGTAATTCTTGTTGGGGCTGGGTTCGGGTTTGCCATAGTCGAGGCAGACGGTGTTGAAGGGAATGACGGCGGTCTTTTCGGGGGGGATGGAGAAGGCCCCCATACCGCCGCCCATGCCGCCCATGCCACCGCCCATACCGCCGCCCATCATGCCGCCGCCCATGCCTCCGCCGGCAGCCTGACCGCCGCCGCCACCCATGCCACCGCCGCCGCCGATGCCGCCACCACCAAATCCACCGCCACCCATGCCGCCACCACCAAACTGCTTGGCGACGTGAACACCGACGGCTGCCGGAGGCAACTGCACGGTCAACGGCTTGTCGGTTTTATTGGTGAGAAACACGGTCCCGTATTTCTCATCTTTCATCACCAACCGGGAGGTGAGTGAACCATCTTCCAGACCGGCGAACAGTTCGACCTTCGGGGCGTTGGGATCGAGCTTCAATTTAGAAACTGAAACGCGTTGTTCGGCTCCATAGAGGGCGAATGTGAGGCAACCAACGGTGGTGACGAAGGTCAGGACAGCGGCTTTGGAAGAGAGTCGGTTCAACGGAAGTTTCATGGAATTCGGACCTTTCGGGACGGATGTGTCCTGGTATTTCAGCGAACCCATGACCGGAGCTTCCGTTCCGCCGGCGCAAGGGGCGCGCAAACTATCATTGTCTGTTCATCGGGTCGGGGGAGATCCGACACGACTACTGGTAGTTTAATACAGGGAAAACGTGTTGGGCAAACAAAATTCGTTCCTCGTAACCGGGAAATTGGGCAGGATTTAGCGAAAAAGCACTGCCTGTTTGGGCTTCGTTTCCGCAGGGAACTGATTTTGACGGGGGAAAACGGGAATTCGAGGTGTTTCACGAATCTTCGGAGAATTGCACCCGCCGGTAGTTCCACGGAAGATGACACCACGTCATCAACATGAACTTCTGGGCGGACTTTCAGGAATCTCCGGGGCAAAAATGCGTTGGATCGATGAGGGGAACGCCGTGGCCTATCTCCGGGAGCAGGGGTGGCTGCCCGAGGGGGTCCGGGGGGACGCGACAACTCTATCCGGCGGGGTCTCCAACGTCGTTCTGCGGATCCAGCGGGACGACGGCAGGGCGGATGTGATCCTCAAGCAGGTGCGCGAACAGTTGCGGACACCCGATCCCTGGTTCAGCCAGCCGGATCGAATCCTGAAAGAAATGGACGTGCTCCGCATCCTGCAGGAGATCCTTCCCGCCGGGAGCGTCCCCACGATTCTCTGGGAAGATCGTGCGAACTATCTGTTCGTGATGGAGGCGATCGAACCGGGACATCGAGTTTGGAAAAATTGTCTGCTCGCGGGAGAGGTCGATCTGGGGATCGGTGAGCGGTTGGGCATGCTGCTCGCGAAAGTACACGCTGGAACAATCGGCAACGAACAGCTCAGAGAACAGTTCGGCGATCTGCGGATGTTCGATGAGTTACGGGTCGATCCGTACTACCGGCGGCTATGGCGGGATTTTCCCGAGGAGCGGAACTCCCTGCAGAAGCTGATCGACGATTCCCTGACTCATCGGATCTCGCTGGTGCTGGCCGATTTCAGCCCCAAGAATATCCTGATTCATTCCGGCGGGGTGACGCTGGTTGATTTCGAAACGGGGCACTTTGGGGACCCAGCGTTTGATCTTGGATTTTTTCTCAGCCATTTGAGCCTGAAAACCATTCTGCACGCGGGACGTGCCGACGAGTATTTCCAGTTGATCGAACGTTTTCTCGCGGCGTATCGCCAGGAACTGGGAGATGTCCAACGATTTGCCACAGAGGGAGTTCCGCTGGAGCAACGGGGAATTCAGCATCTGGCCGGGTGCATGTGGGCGCGGGTGGATGGCACAAGCCGGGTCGATTATCTGAACAGCGATTCACAGAAGGACCTTGTTCGGAGGTTCTGCCGCGGGCTGTTCCACTCCCCTGCTCCGAGTTGGACGGAGACATTCACGCGGCTTGCAGAAGAGATTCGAAAAACATACTCCTGATCAGCAAGGAAATTGAATCGTGTCAGTGACGACGATTACCCGCATTCATGGCCGCGAGGTTCTGGACAGCCGAGGGAAACCGACGGTTGAGGTGGAAGTGTGGTGCGGAGAGCACCGAGGCCGGGCGATTGTCCCGAGCGGGGCGAGCACCGGCCAGTTCGAAGCGCACGAATTGCGCGACGGTGATGCGGCGCGCCTCAATGGTCAAGGAGTGCTGCAGGCCGTCAGCCATGTGAATGGAGAGATCGCGGAAACACTTAAGGGAATGGATGCCGGCGATCAGCGTTCGATTGACGAACGGTTGATTCAATTGGATGGGACGGGGAACAAATCCCGGCTGGGGGCGAATGCGGTCCTGGGGGTTTCCCTGGCGGCGTCGTATGCCGCGGCGGCGGCGAAACGAGTTCCGGTAGTGAGCCATCTGCGCACCGTGTGGCGGGAACAGCATGGAGGGGCGGTCGAACCGTATCTCCTGCCGCTGCCGATGGTGAACAGGATCGCCGGGGGAGTGCACGCGGGGGGGAATCTCGACTTTCAGGATTTTCTGATCCTGCCGGTGGGCGCGCGGAGCTATCGCCAGGCGCTGGAGTGGATCGTGACGGTTTATTGGAGGCTGGGGAAGGTTCTGACCGCCCATGGTTACGAAGGAGTGCTCGTCGGTGATGAAGGGGGTTATGGCCCCCGGCTGAAATCCCTGGACGAGGCGGCGGAGTTGTTGATCCGTGCGATCACGGAATCGGGCCTGCAGCCGGGTGAAGAGGTGGCATTGGGGCTGGATGTCGCCAGCACGCATTTCCACAGCGCACAGGGGTATCGTCTGAAGGCGACGGGAGAACGGATCCTGACAGCCGCGGAGATGGTCTCGCTGCTCTCCGAGTGGTGCGGACGGTTTCCGATTGTCAGCATTGAGGACGGCCTGGCGGAGTCGGATTGGGAGGTGGGCGTGAACTCACGCAACGATTGGGAAACGCGGTACAACTGATCGGGGATGATCTGTTTGTCACGAACGTGGAACGGTTGCGGATGGGGATTGAACGGAACGTCGGCAACAGCATCCTGATCAAGTTCAACCAGATCGGGACGTTGACGGAAACCTCGCGCACTGAAGCTGGCGAAAGAGGCAGGATACGCCACGATAGTGTCCGCGCGGAGCGGCGAGACGGAGGATGCCACGATTGCCGACCTGGCCGTGGCGACCGGAGCGGGCCAATTAAAGGTTGGATCCGTGGCCCGGAGCGAACGGCTGGCGAAATACAACCAACTGCTGCGGCTGGAGGAAGAGCTTGGCACTGAGGCAGTTTTTGCCGGTCGAGAGGTTCTGGGACGAAACCGGGGCTGAGTTTTGTACGAATGCGCGGAAACACGCGGTGTGCCGCTGTCAAACTCCATGACAAAAGTGCGGGGATCACCGGAAACCATTGATTCCGTTCGCGTGACGTTTGCGGCGGAAAGTTTGACGGTTACAGAGGCCGCGAAAGGGCATGGAAGAGAAACGCCCCGTACGTGTTTCGCGTGACTCTCGATTTCGACCGTGACGATATTAGGAATTGAACCGACCGCTCGGTTGGATTGTTCTCAGTGAGAATGCCTCCGCGGTTGTGCGTGAAAATCAGTTCATTCAAGGATGAAGGAACGTGCGGTTGTCTGTGATGTTGTGGCGAAATTTCTGCGGGTGGTTTTTCCCGGGATTGCTCCTGTTGGCGAGTGTGGGCTGTCGCCTGCCGCAAAGTATCCCCGTGACTTTGAACTCGGCTGGCGTGCCGCATTATGACAAGTTGCGGCTGATGTATGTGGTTGACGGGACGACCCGCGCTGTTCCGCTGAACCTGGCGGAGATGAGCCAATTCGGAGAGGAAGAGACGCCGGTCAATGTTGCGGAGAGCGTCAAGCGTCCGTGGGAGCGGGCGTCGCTGATCGTGCAATATCCGCACCCTTCCGGCAGCACGAAGATGGCACGGGCTTCTCTTCGCCTGACGCATCGGTCTAATACTTCGTTGCGGCTTCCGTCCAGCGTCTTCGGACAGGGATTGTTATCGCAGGAGTTCAGCCACTTGTTACGAGTGACGAGCCGGCCGGAATTGTCTCCCCCGGAAGATGAAGTGTGGACGCTGGATATCAGCCGCAAACAACTCGATACGTTGCTCGTGAACCTGACGCAGAACGGATTCTTCGACGCACAGGAGCGGAGCGATTCCGGGACGGCGCTGGATCTGCAGATCGATACGAGCCATGTTCGCAAGACCTGGGCCGCGGAACCCCCGCTGGAACGTCTGCTGACGAAGGTCTATCGGGAAGGGAACGCTTCCTCACGGACGGGGCCGATCCCCGGAAAGAAAGTCTGGTGGCTGTGACGAACGACCACGAGCTTCAAACCGCGAAACAGCGTTGAAGGCTTCAATTCAGCGGCTGCAGAGATTTTTTGAGGGAGAGGGAGGAGTCCCCTCCCCAGTTGTGGTCTCCGCGGCACCCTCCTTGACGCGCACCGGGAGATGCTCCAGGACTTCGTGCGGGAAGCGGTCGAGGTCCGGAGTACGGGCGGCGGTCAGGGCGTAATAGACGGCGACAATCGCGGTGAACGTTCCCGTCGCCAGAAACATGTTGATGAAACCTGTCTCGTGGTTTCGATCGATGATCGCACCCAGAATGGGAGCGGACAAAACCGTTCCCATTTCGGTCAGTCCGAGAATAATGGTTGTTCCCGAACCGCGGTACCGGACCGGAAATGCTCCCGAACCGAGCGAAACGATGACGGGAAAGAGGAGCGCGTGGCCGAAGCCCATCAGGAGGGCGGGGAGGAGGAAATGCCATTCCCGCGTCACCCAGGGAAGCAGGAACTGTCCGGCGATCAAGCCGGCAGAGCCGATGAGAACGATCTTGTGGCGACCGAGAAGCGCGGCCCACCTGTTGGTCACTATCCGGAACAGGAATGCAGCGCAAGAATATCCGAGGAAGAAGGTACTCATCCCCTTGAAGCCGAGGTGAGTCGCGAAACGGGTGAGAAAGACGGAGACAATGGTGAAGTTCACACCCAGCAGGATCGCCACCCAGGCGATCGGTCCGGGCCAGTGTCGCACGAGCAGGTGATGGACATAGGGACTGTCCGCCGGGGCGCGATGTTCATCGTCGCGCGTCATGAGCATGACGATCAACAGATATCCAAACGCGAGCAAGCCGCAGGTCAGAAACATCGCGGTAAAGGAGGCCTGGCCGGGGAATCTCCGGAAGATCAGATCCCCGATCATCGGACCTGCGATCATGCCGATAAAGCCGCTGCTTCCCAGGCTGCCGATGATTTCCGTACGGCGGTGGGGGGGGGCCTGGTTCTGGATATGGACGATGGAACAGGAGAGCATGCCCGCGAGTGAGGCGGAATACAAAATTCGCGCGGCATAAATGGACCACGAGAGAGTGTGGAACAGCAGGAACAGCGGACAGACGGCGGTGAAACAGATGGAGGAAAGAATCCACAGGCGGCGGGTGCCGTAACGGTCAATGGCCTGGCCGAGGACGAACCGGGAGAGAACGGCTCCGATGACGCCGGTACTGACGATCTGGCCGGCCAGTTCTTCGGTCCCTCCGAGGAATGCGACGAATTCCGCAAACCGGAACGTGAGGGCATTGGCGGTGACGACGAGGGTATTGGCGAGGTAGGAGAGCCAGAATGTTTTTCGATAGATCGAAATGGAAGGCTCTGGAGGGAGATCGGCGGTCATGGTACGGAGGGATCCACCCTCCTGCGGCGGGGGCAATCGACCGTTTTCGGGGAACTGCGTGGATTCCCAGCATTTCCGGCCATGGGAAATGCACCTGACTGAGAATCAAAATTGAATCGCAACTCCCGCGAATCCGGGACGGTTATCCGCCATCATAGGTCGAGACACTGGAAGGGGAAAGAGGGGTTCGCGGGTGGGGGAGTTTCCGAGAGAAACTGCTGGAAAATCTGGGGAGTTTCGATTGCGAAAACGGTCGAGGTCAGACGGCTTTGCGAGTGTGGAACTGCTTGGCTTGATTTGAGTTCTGAAGATTAATCTGGCGCTGGGCAAAGTCGGAGGGGAGGGTCGTGAGAAATCGGTGAATCCGCGCTGGCGGTCCCCTGCTCCGGCGACAGTTACGGGTTCAGCCGCCGTAGGCGCCGTAATGCCGAAGTCCTTTCTGAAAGACCCAGCGGTTGAGTCCCCAGAAGATGAAGACCCAGGCGAGGCCGACGATCAGTTCGACGATCATCTGGCTGGTGGTGTATCGCCCGAGCAAAATGGCAGCGGGGAAATGCGCGAGATATTTGAAGGGGAGGAACTGCAGCCAGGTGGAGAGTGGGGCCGGGAACCAGTCGAGGGGAAGCATGTGGCCGGAGAGAAAGTAGCTGAGCATCATGAAGATGAAACTGAGGGAACTGATCTCCAGAATCCAGAAGGCGGTCAGGCCGACAAGGCTTTCCATGAGGAAGCCGATGAGAAATGAGAGGATCAACGAGGCGATAAACCCGGCAATCATCGCGCCATTGATCGGTTCGGTGAAGAATTCGCGGCAGACAAAAAAGACGAGCGCAAACGGGCCGAGGGCGACGAGGTAGTAGACCAGTTTGTGGGCGACGCGGGAGAAGAAGTAGTACCCCAGCAGATCGACGGGCTGGATGAGGTATTTCTTCAGGCTGCCGTCGCGGATTTCCTTGGCGATGGAGTTTGAAAGGTTGGGCATGCTGGAAAAGGCGCGGGCGGCCATGGTCAGCAGGTAATAGGCGACCATGTCCGGGTAGGAATAGCCATTCAGCCGCGCGCCGGAAAACCGTTGCGGGCCGTAGATCGCGCTCCAGAGGAAGATCTGAGTGATCAACGGCAGGAACCGCATCAGGGTTCCAAAGGCGAAGTCCCCGCGATACAGAAGCCGTTCGGAGATGGTCGTGCGGAGGATGCAGAGATAGACGTGCATCTCATCAACCTCCGTTTCCGCCGGGGCGATTGGAACCGGTGGTCGTGAACATGTTGGCGATGATCTCCTCCAGCGGGCGCTCCTGGACACTGACGTCTTCGACAGTCTGGTAGGCAGCGAGGACGCGGCTGAGGATCTCCGGAACGCGATTACGAGGGACGCGCAACTTGGCTTTCGGGGGGGAAACTTCGAACACGTCGCCGAATTCGGAGAGGTTCGGGGGGATTTCCGCATCGGCGAATTGCAGTTCCAGGATTTTGTCGGAACTGAAGCGGTCGACGATGTCGGCGAGGGGGCCATCGTGCTTGACGAGCCCTTCGTTGATGATGATGGTCCGCTTGCAGAGGGCTTCCACGTCCTTCATGTAATGGCTGGTGAGCAGGACGGTGATCTGGCGGGTGGTCTGGTATTCCTTCAGGAAGTCCTGCACGCGCTTTTGCGAAACGACGTCGAGGCCGATTGTGGGTTCATCGAGCAGGAGAACTTCCGGCTGATGGAGCAATGCGGCGATGAGTTCCATCCGCATCCGTTCGCCGAGGGAGAGTTCGCGGACGGGCTGGGCGACGAGATGCTTCACCTGCAACCAGTCGGTCAGTTCGTCCATCCTGCGGTCGAATTCGGCCGGTTCGATGCGGTAGATTTCCTTGTGCAGGCGGAAGGAATCGCGGGCGGGGAGATCCCACCAGAGCTGGTTCTTCTGCCCCATGACGAGGGCGAAGCGGCGGCGGTAGGCGTTTTCCCGCTTCCAGGGGACGTAGCCCAGCACCTGGGCGGTACCGGAGTTCGGGAAGATGAGTCCCGCGAGAAGTTTCAGGGTGGTGGTTTTTCCGGCACCGTTGGGGCCGAGGAAGGCGACCATTTCCCCCCGTTCGATGACGAAGCTGACATCCCGGACCGCTTCCACGGTGCGGAACTGGCGTGCGAAGAGGTCGCGGAAGGGAGCAGTCCACCCTTCCCGCTTCTGATACACTTTGTACGTCTTAGTCAGATTTTTGATGTCGATGACAGGCATGGGGAGTATCTTATCGGTTTCCCCTGTTTTCCTCCAATCACTTAGGCGTCTCGCTCAGCGAGACATTGCACGGATTTGTTCCGATTCTTTCGCCTGTTGAGGAGCACGCCATGAATCGCCGCTCAGTTTTAGTTGCCGTCGGAACAGTCCTGAGTCTGTGGGTGGCGAGCATACCGCTGCGTGCGGAGGATCCACCCGTGCGAACGCAGAAGACGTATGTCTACAAGACCGTCGGCGAGACGAAAATCCAGTTGGATTTTTCTCGCCCTCATGATCAGAGCGTGCGGCCGCTTGTCGTCTGGATTCACGGTGGCGCATTGATCATGGGGGGGCGAGAGGGGATTCCGCGGGAACTGAAAAAGCTGTGCAATGACCAGGGCTTTGCGCTGGCGTCGCTCGATTACCGGCTGGCCCCGGAAGTGAAATTGCCCGCGATCATTGAGGACATTCGGGACGCCTTCCAGTGGTTGCGCGACAACGCCGGCAAGGAACTGCATATCAATCCGGACCGAATGGGGGTGGTGGGAGGCTCGGCCGGGGGGTACCTGACGATGATGACCGGGATCATTCTCAGTCCGCCGCCGACGGTGTTGATGACGTATTTCGGATATGGGGACGTGGATGGGGACTGGTACACGAAGCCTTGGGAACCGTACCGCAAAGGGAACCTGGTTTCCGAGGAAAAAGCACGAGCGGGAGTTGGACAGTTTGGTGTGCTGACCAACACCGATAAGACGACGGGGAAAGGACGAGGGGATTATTACATGTATCTTCGTCAGAACGGGCTGTGGACGAAGGAAGTAACCGGGTTTGATCCCTCTCAGAAATCAAAACTCGACCCCTACTGCCCCGTGCGGAACATCACTTCCAAGTATCCGCCGATTCTGATGATTCACGGGACCGCGGATACGGATGTGCCTTATGTTCTCTCCGCGAACATGGACGCGGAGTTAACCAAGCACAACTGCCCACATGAGTTCATTACCATCGAGAAGTGGAATCACGGGTTTGGCAAGGAGGCGGACCAAACTCTCGTCGAGTCAGCGCGCAACCGGGCAATGGAATACATTCGTGTCCACCTCGTGAAATAGTCCCTCCCCTTGCGTCACAGCGTTCGGCCCAGAACCTCGGCGATCTTGCGGCAGGTTTTGAGCGTTTCCTCCAGGACGGCGGGAGTGATCGTCTGGCTGCCGTCACTGACCGACTGATCGGGGCGGGGATGGACCTCGATGATCAGGCCGTCAGCGCCGCAGGCGACCGCGGCGTTGCACATGGAGGGGACGAGCGACGCGACCCCCGTGCCGTGACTGGGGTCGATGACGATCGGCAGGTGCGTTTTCTCCTTCAGGTAGGGGACGGTGGCGAGTGGGAGGGTGAAGCGAGTGTGGGTCTCGAAGGTCCGGATGCCACGCTCACAGAGAATCACCTGGCTGTTCCCCTGATCGAGGATGTATTCCGCGGCGAGAAGGAATTCCTCCATCGTGGCGGCGGGACCACGTTTCAAGAGGACCGGTTGGCGGGTTTCCCCCACGGCCTGGAGCAGGTTGTAGTTCTGCATGTTCCGGGCGCCGATCTGCAGGACGTCCGCATAGCTGGCGACGAGCGAGACCTGCTGGGGGGACATGACTTCGGTGACGATGGCGAGGCCGGTTTCGTCCCGTGCGGCGGCGAGCAGTTTCAGGCCGTCTTCTTTCATTCCCTGGAATGAGTAGGGGCTGGTGCGGGGCTTGAAGGCTCCCCCGCGGAGGGCGGTCCCCCCTGCCTTCTTGATGGCCCGGGCGCTTTCCAGAATCTGTGTTTCACTTTCGACGGAACAGGGACCCGCAATGACGCCGATGTTTTTTCCGCCGACGACGAGATCCCGCACCTTAATGACGGTCGGCTCGGATCGCGTCTCGCGGCTGGCGACCTTGTAAGGGGCGAGAATGGGCAATACTTTTTCGACATCCTCGCACGATTCCAGGGCGGCCTGGTTACCGACCCGGTCATCCCCGATGGCGGCAATGACGGTCCGCTCGGTGCCGATGAGGATATGCGCCTTGAAACCCATGGCCTCGATCTTGCGGGCCGTGCGTTGCACGGTCTCCTGTGTGGCCCCTTTTCTCATGACAATGATCATGACCGCACCGCTGCTTTCTGAAAGAATAGAAACCTCGAACATCAACCAGCCGGTTTCGCAGGCCCACTGCTTTATCACGTTCGCATTTATCACGTTCGCAGTCGGGTGTTGCAACCCAGCCCAAATCAAAAAGCCCTGAAATCCCGGGGGGGATTTCAGGGCCTGAGTCTTACATACCGAATGAACGAGAAGGTGTGATTACCCTTTGGCCTGAATCTCCCCAATTTGGGAAAACCAGTAAAATTCAAAACGATACCACCCTGCCCGCAACGCGGACGGTTCAGAGAATTCCGATGATCGATTTGAAATCCGAATAAGTGTCACGACACTTCTCATCCACGAAGCGAATCGAATTCGCCTGCTTTGAACTGACTGTTGAGAACGGCTGCCTGACGGATTGCGTTTTCTCCACCGGAAAGTATCCCTGGTGAAAGAAGATCAACCACAAGTAGCCCGTCGGCGCCTGTCAGGCAGCCCACCTCTGGTTACCAGAACAAGACATTCTTGGAGCACCTCCTTTCCCGTGGGGTTACCCGGTCGCTACAATTCCAGCCTGATAGCCTTCCGGCTTCAATCCCTGCCGTCACACGTCTGATGACGGCGACAACGTAAGCATTCTAGGCGCGCGGAACAGACCCGGTCAATAAGATTTGTCCGTCCCGTGATTGACCGGTTTTCGATCAAACCCGGGACGAGGAAATCCGGACGCGGACTGACCCACGCGAAAACAGGGACAAGAGCGGGGTCAGGGAGGTTCGCAAGATTCGCTACCACGCGAAAAGTTTCGCGCAAACGGGTTACTTTTCCGCAGACACTGTCATTGCGTTCCCGGCGGGTTTCTCCGGGGGCGAGACCTGGGGAGTGGAAATGGTGAGGGGGCGGCGGAAGGTCTTTTCAAAAGCCCGTTCGTGCTTTTTCAGCCCCCACAGTTCCAGGTCACAGTCCCGGTTGGACAGGATTTCAAGAGAGATCGATCCATCATCCACCGCGCGGAGATGCGCCTGGTCGATGGCGCTGGTGTGGGTCCGGTCGAGGCTTTCCGCCAGCCGGAGGAGCATGGACAAGACCCGGACGATCCGCCGCGAGCGTTTGTCGAGCTCGGCGTATTCGGGATTCTTCATCCGGGGCGCCTGGCTGTAGTGAAACAATGCGGTGGTGGCGACGATCTTGATTTCGGTCTGGTCGAATCCGAGCAGTTCCGCATTCCGGAGGAAGTAGTAGGAATGGGCGCGATGATTCGTATGGGAGAGGAACGAGCCGATGTCGTGCAGCAGCGCCGCATATTCGAGCAGTTCCCGCTCCCAGTCGCCGTAATCGTGCAGGCCGACTTGTTTCGCATCATCGAACAGCGAGAGAGCCATCTGTGTGACTTTGAGCGCATGCGACTCATCAAAGTGGCAGGCTCGTCCGAGCTGGAACACGCTGCGTTCGCGCAGAGACTGCAGTCCGAAGGGAACGGGGTGCTCGCTGCGGGAGAGGTAATCGATGGGGAGGCCTTCGCGCAGGCCGCGCTCGCTGATGCGGATCTCCTTGATTTCCAGTTCCTCGGCCATGGTCTCCAGGATGGCCGCCCCACCGATGATGATATCGGCCCGATCGGGATTGAGGCCGGGAACCTTGCGGCGATCTTCGAGCGGGAGGGCGCAGAGTTTGCGAATGACCTGCTTGAGATCATCGACGCTGATGGTCATGTCCTTGGGGGCGGGACGCTTGTAGAGCCAGCG
Organism: Planctomycetales bacterium; assembly: GCA_046349635.1. Lineage (GTDB taxonomy): Bacteria > Planctomycetota > Planctomycetia > Planctomycetales > Planctomycetaceae > JAXMBX01. The sequence continues at coordinate 3,468 of JAXMBX010000035.1, read as the reverse complement.
GTTGACGACTTCCCCCAGGTTGACGATTGTGCCGGAGCTTCCGATCGCCAGTTCAAAGCCGAGTTTTTTGACGTGCTGCAGGGCACGGATGGCAGTCGTGCGGACGTGCCGTTTGATGCGGGCATAATCCTTGGGAGCGACGGGGCCGGTGTTTTCGGCGGTGAAGAACATGTTGCTGAGGCGGATGGCCCCGAGCTTCAAGGAGTCGAGAAACTCATATTGCTGCTGGTTGCCGATGATCAGCTCAGTGCTACCGCCGCCGATGTCGATGAACAGGCCGCGTTTTTCTCCCAGGTTGATGCCGCTCGCGACGCCGAGATAGATCAACCGGGCCTCTTCCTTGCCGGAGATGATGCGGACGTCGAGTTGCGCTTCGCGGCGGAGGCGGCGGAGGAATGTCCCCTGGTTGGCGGCTTTCCGCGTGGCGGAGGTGGCAACGGCGACGATTTCCTCGGCTCCGAGGACGCGGGCCATCTGGGCGAACTTGCCGCAGACGAGCGTGGCACGGCGAATGGCGGCGGGCTGGAGGCGATTGGATTCGAACTCCCCTTCCCCGAGGCGGACCGTCTCTTTCTGCTGTGAGAGGACGGTATACGAGTGATCGGGCTGGATGCGGGCGAGGAGCATGCGCACGCTGTTGGTGCCGATGTCCATGAACGCCACGACCGGCTGACCCTCGGGTGTGTTCATTCTCGCGTCTCCTTAACGAGCGGTAGAACCGGCGGGCGGTTTCCCTGTTCTGAGCGCGGCCTCACTGCCGCCGTTGCCTCTCGTCGCTCCGAATCGCATGGAACCGACGAGCGTACACGCCACTGTACCTGCGCGAGGTATGGTTCGCAATTCGACCCGGATTCAGAACGCGTCCTTGCGCCACAAGAAGGAAATCTCACGGCGAAAATGCTCTTGAATTTTACGAAATGGAGGCGGCGTTTTCCGAGGAGATCGCTTCGTGTTCTTCCTTGAAGCGGTAGCCGATTCCGCGGACCGTCTCCACCAGCGGAGCATGGTCCCCGAGCTTCTGGCGGAGCGAACGGATGTGGACGTCGATCGTCCGTTCGAGGGCGTTCGCATCCTCGCCGCGGCTGGAGTCCATCAGTTCGTTGCGGCTGAAGGTCCGCCCCGGTTGACGCATCAAGGTCCAGAGTAAACGAAATTCGGTGGGAGTGAGCGGGAGGTCGCGACCTTCGAGGGCGGCACGGTGATTTTCCCGATCGATCGTGATGCTGTGCCGGGCGATGGAGTCCGCCTGCAATTCCTTGCCGCGCGGACGGCGCAACAGGGCCTTGACCCGCTGGATGAGCGGCTTCAGTTTGAACGGTTTGGTGACGTAGTCATCGGCTCCCATGTTGAAGCCGACCACTTCGTCCACCTCATCGCTGCGGGCGGTGAGCATGAGAATCGGGATTTCCTGGGTGCGCCGGTCGCCACGGATCTGGCGGCAGACCTCGAGCCCTTCGATCACCGGGAGCATCAGGTCCAGGATGATCAGGTCCGGAAGTGCGGACTGTGCCCGGGCGAGCCCCTGCTGGCCGTCGATGGCGCTCAGCACTTCAAACCCTTCCTTCTGGAGGTTGTAGGTTAGAACCTCAACCAGGGTTCGTTCATCTTCGATAATCAGAATCGTTTGTTTGCTCATCTCGTTTTCCTGTGACGGGATCGCGACTTTCAGCTCTGCAGATTGCGGCGGTGACGGATGATCTGCCCTTCGACCAGATAGACGACATCCTCGGCAATGTTGGTGGCATGGTCCGCGACGCGTTCCACGTGCCGCGAGGCGGAGAATAACTGGATGGCGGCCTCGATCTGCTCGGGGTGCTTCCGCATGTATTCAATCAGTTCGTCGATGATTTCGCGGTTGAGCTGGTCGACGTGGTCGTCCCGGTTGCAGACGTCGCGGGCCAGATCGCTGTCGAGTTCCACGAAAGAATCGATGCTGTGGTGGAGCATTTCGAGGGAATAGGTCGCCATCTCGTGCAGGCGGTCGGGGATGGTGATTTCCGGGCAGGCGGCCAATCCCCTGGCCCGCTCGGAGATGTTCACGGCGAGGTCGGCAACCCGTTCCAGTTCTGCGGAAATCTTGAGGACGGTGGTGATGCGGCGGAGATCGACGGCGACCGGTTGATGGAGGGCGAGGATCTTGAGGCAGTCCTCTTCGATCTGCACGTCCCAGCGGTCGATTTCATCGTCGCGGGCTTCCAGATCCTGCGAGAGTTCGCGGAACGGCTTCCCGAGGTCTTCCATCGCGCTGTTGACGAGCTCCTCGACGATGGCGCACATCGAAAGGACGGAGCGATGCAGCGCTTCCAGATCCCGCATGAGATGTATCGACATACGTTATCCCTTTCACCCCACTCGCGTGAGGGGGGCCTGATTTCGATCAGCCGAAGCGTCCCGTGATGTAGTCTTCCGTATCCTTTTCGCGCGGTTTCGTGAACAACTGCTCGGTCCGCCCCATTTCCACGAGGTGTCCCTGGTAGAAGAAGGCGGTCCACTCGCTGACGCGTGCGGCCTGTTGCATGTTGTGCGTGACGATGACGATGGTGTAGTTCCGCTTGAGTTCGAAGATCAGGTCCTCGATGCGGGCGGTGCTGGCGGGATCGAGCGCGGAGGCGGGCTCGTCCATCAGGAGGACTTCCGGATCGGTGGCCAGCGACCGGGCGATACACAACCGCTGTTGCTGTCCGCCGGAGAGCGCGAGGGCGGAATCCTTGAGCCGATGGCTGACTTCTTCCCAGAGGGCCGCCCGTTTGAGTGACCGCTCGACGATCTCCGTGAGCACTTTGCGATCCTTGACCCCGGCGATGCGGGGACCATACGCGACGTTGTCGAAGATGCTCTTGGGGAACGGGTTCGATTTCTGGAACACCATGCCGACCCGCTTCCGGAGCGCGACGACGTCGATTTCGGGGGAGTAAATGTCGATGCCGTCGAGCAGGACGTTGCCATTCAGGCTGGAGCCTTCCACGATGTCGTTCATGCGGTTCAAGGTCCGCAGGAAGGTGCTTTTGCCGCAGCCCGAGGGGCCGATCAGCGCGGTGACATTTCGTTGGGGGATGGAGACGTTGATGTCGAACAACGCCTGGCTGTGCCCGTAGAAAAAGTTCAACTGCCGCGTCTCGATTTTCGGGACGGTGGTCTGAGGCTGGTCGGAGTTGGGTGAGGCTTCAGACATGCGTTCCCGCTGCTGCTGGATCAGTTCCGAAAATGGGCGCAATAAGGAGGACATGGCTTACCACCGGATTTGTTTCTGGAAGTGATGCCGAATGATGATCGCGCAGGTGTTGAGCAGGAGCAGCACGGAGAGCAGGACGACAATTCCCGCCGCGGCCAGCACCTCATATTGCGCACCCGCTTGAGAGGCCCAGTTGTAGATGATCAGGGGCATCGCGGTAAACATATCGAACGGAACGGCGATCAACCGGGCGGGATGTTCGACCAGATCGCTGACCGATCCGATCCCGCCCGGCG
>JAXMBX010000034.1:0-58538 GCA_046349635.1 Planctomycetales bacterium | reverse complement strand
GTCTAAAGCCAGCAATTGCCGTAACCGCGGCAAGCTTTCCAGGAACTGGATCGCCTTCGCCTGTCCCAAGGCTTCAAAATCCACATCCTGCTCGGCGCATTGTCCGGGTTGGATGTCGTTTTGCCTCGTCCAGTCGTGCCGCATCGCTCGGGCGATCTGTTGCGTCAGCTTGTCGTGCAGACCGTCGATCAGGTCCCCGATGTGATACAGCACGTTGCCGAAGTGCAGGTTCTGACGCCGACGATACCCCGGGAAGATCACTTCCTTGAGGTCCTGGGCGATCTCGATCACCGCCTCGTAGCTCGGCAGGGCACAATGCGCAAGGTGATGAATGATCCCGATTTGAGAAAAAGTATCGACGATGCGACTCGTCAATTCGCTCAGTTCTTCTTTGCGCCGCAGATCAGTAGCCATGGGGATCGCTCAGGATTGCAGAGAGAGGCACCCGTCACCCGGAACGTGTTACAAAGGCATTAAACTCTCTATTTTCACAAATTTTAGGAGGCCGTGCGCCGAAGCGTCAAGCAGTCCCCCTGCAGATTGACACGGAAATCCGTTCCCTGGAGACCGGAATTCGCGTCTCTCTACTTTCCATCGACCGGAGATTTCCCCAAAGTTGAAAGGCTGACACATCTGGCACAGTCGAATCTCCTCCTCCACCGCAGACTTTCTCCATTTCAGCTATTTCGTCCTGAAAGGCCTCTCTCAAAGGCTGAAATCCTTCGTAGCGGGACGATCTCCTGATTGCCCTCAACCCGTTGTGGCGCCATGATCTCAATAGGACAGGTCAATCACCCCGCTCGTCGGGACAGGAATAAATCCCCTCGCACTGGCATGTTTGGATATCACGGCCAATATCTTCGCATCGATCTCGCCACGGGCACAGCCACACCGATGCCGATCCCCGAATCGATTCTCCGGGAGCATATCGGCGGCTCGGGTCTGGGGGCCTGGCTTCTGGTGCAGGAGTCCCAGCCTCGACAGGACCCTTTGGCCCCCTCCTCTCCTCTGATCTTTGTCTTCAGCCCCCTCGTCGGCAGCCCCCTCACCACCTCCGCCAAGTTCGCCGTCGTCGGACACTCCCCCCTCACGGGACGGATCAACGATTCCCTTTCCTCCTCACATTTCGCCATTGCCGGCAAAAAGACCGGATCGGATGCCTTCGTCATCGTGGGGCAAGCCCCCGAATGGTCCACCCTGATCATTGATGGTGACAATGCCTCACTCATCTCCACTCCCGATCTTGTAGGTAAAACCAGTCGAGAGGCGACCGATCTGCTGAGGAATCAACTCGGTGCCGGATTTCGTTTTGTCGCCATCGGTCCCGCCGGAGAACATCTCGTCCGCTATGCCACGATCTCCCACGAAGGACGTCACGCCGGGCGGGGCGGAATGGGCGCCCTCATGGGGAGCAAGCGCCTCAAGGCCATCGCCGTTCGCGGCCAACGCCCCACTTCGTACGCCCACGCCGAGCAGTTGATCGAATACGGCCGCAATCTCTCGCAACTTTCGATGGGCCCCGCAGCCGCCAAGTACCGCGAACTTGGGACCGTCAGCAATCTACTCGTCTTCAACCGTCTCGGCACGCTCCCTACGCGCAACTTTCAGCAGGGAAGTTTCGAAGCGGGTCTGGCGCTCGCCCCCGAACATCTTCCTGATTCCATCCCGCGGACGCGCAGCTCCTGCGCCGCCTGTACGATTGGTTGTGAGCATCTGTTTCATCTTCCGGGTCGGAAAACCGGCGTCCGGATGGAATACGAAAATCTCTTCGCCCTCGGTCCCCTGTGTGGTATCTCCGATCCGGAAACGGTTCTTGAAGCCTCCCGCCTGTGTGATGACTATGGCCTCGACACGATCAGCGCGGGTGGGACCATCGCATTTGCCATGGAATGTACCGAACGGGGCTGGCTCCCCGATTCCCCGCTCCGCTTCGGCGCAGGCTCGGCACTTCTGCAGGCTCTCGGCCAGATCGCACGCCGCGAGGGAATCGGCGATCTGCTGGCGCACGGCAGTCGCTATGCCTCTCGACAGATCGGTCCGCAGGCGGAACAAATCGCCCCGCACGTCAAAGGTCTCGAAATCGCCGGCTATGAACCCCGCGCCCTGCAGGGGATGGCTCTTGGCTTCGCGGTCAATCCGCGCGGGGCTGACCATAATCGGTCCGGCGCCTATCAGCTCGATTTCTCCGAGGAATCCGACCGTCTGAATCTTTCTCCGGAGATGGTTCCCCGCCTGCTGGAGATCGAGGATGAAGCGACCCTCATGGACTCCCTCATCCTCTGCAAGTTCCTGCGGGGAGTTTTCCCAGACAAGCGCGTCGCGATGGCGGAAATGCTTCACCTCGTCACTGGCTGGGACATCACTCCCGACGAGCTGACCGCCACCGCACGCAGGATCATCAACGTCAAGAAGCAGTTCAATGTCCTGCAGGGCTGGACCCCGGAAGAGGACACACTTCCCCGCCGTTTCTTCGAATCCCAACTCGCCGGGGGAGCAAGCGCCGGGGCCATGATCGATGAAGCGGTCTTTCGCCAGACCCTGCAAGCCTACAATCTCGCCCGAGGCTGGTCCCCGGAAGGTTGGCTCTAACGCCACTATCCTTTCATCCGGACCTGCGCCGGATTGATCGCTTTGTACTTCCCCTTGTTGGCGGTGATCTCAAACGCCTGCGGCACTTGATCGATCCCCTCCAGCACGTGCGTGATCGTGGATTTCAGATGCACTCGTCCAGAGGCCGCCAACCGCACGGTATGTGCCAGATGCCCCTGCGTGCTGATATCCGGAAACACATAGCGCAAGCTTCGTTCCCGCAACAGGTCGATCGGAATCTCCAGCGGCGTTCCGAACCACGACACCCCCACAATTCGCCCCCCGGAGCGAGCCGCGTCAATCGCCTGCCCCACGGTCTTCGACCCCGCCAGCCCCTGCTGTGGACTCCCTCCCGCACATTCAAACACCACGTCCGCTCCGTTCCCCTCCGTCAGATCCCGGATTACCTGGATCACGTCACACTCCCGGGCATTGAGCGCGTGATCCGCCCCCAGTTCCTTGGAAGTCCGGCACGATTCCTCCCGCACGTCCACCGTGATCAACATTCCGGCCCCGCTCAGCTTAGCGATCTGCAGGCATTCCAGCCCCATGCTCCCCTGCCCAAAAATTACCACAGCGTCCCCGATTTTGATCTCCGCCGTTTCGACCGCCGCCACGCTGTCGCTCAGTGACTGTAAACAGGCCCCCTCGCTGTCAGAAATCGCGTCATCCAGTTTCACCAGCGAAATCTCCGGCAGGATCGCCACTTCACTGAAGCACCCCGGCAGATCGAAGCCAATCACCGGTCCCCGGCGGCACAGGTAACTCCGTTCGGAAATGCACAGATTGCAACTTCCGCACGGCAGCTTGGCTCGCGCCGCGACTCGATCCCCCGCTTTGAATCGCGTCACTCCCGGACCGGTCTCAATAATTCGCGCGGAGAACTCATGTCCGAAGAGCTGCAGCGGGGCTCGTTTCCAGCCGTTTCTTCACCCAGATGTAGGCCAGCGTCTTGATCCGGTGCCCAGTTGAGCCTCAGTCACGCTCGGCTGGACCACCAGCGGCTCGACCAGCACATGTCCCGCCTTGAGTTCCGGAATCGAGACCTCGTCCAGCCGCATGTCGCTGAACCCGTAGAATCGCCACGCCTTCGGCTGCTCTCGACCTCACTTCTGACCTTGAGTTCGTGGGGCACTTCACAAAATGCGGTTGGTGACCACGGTGGATCTGCAATTTGCGGGAAACCGCATTTCGTCGAGCATTTTGTGAGAGACTCGTATCTCACACCGCAGGTTGTTTCCCAAGTTTGGAACGGCAGCTATTTCTTCCACTTCCCGCTTTTTTGATCGCTCCCGTTTTTCTTGTGACTGGTTTCGTAGAGCCGCTGCATCGTTTTCGATCCGCTCTCGCAATCGTTCCCGCAGGCTCACCGGTTCCAGTACCTCCGCCTGGTCCCCGTATCCCAGGATCCACCACGCCACTTCGTCCGTCCCCTCCGGTCGACGTGATAATCGATCGTTCCGTCCTTGTTCCAGACGATCTCCTGGGTCTTGTGCCACGTCACCTCAGCCACGTTCTGTGCCACCAGCGGCTGAAACCGGATCACGACGTGGACTGGATCTTCCGGTCGTCGGATCAGGTGCCAGGCGTTCCCGAAGTACCGGTCCAGGCTGAACCGGGGAGGGACTTTGTAGCGATCCTCCAGCAATTCCGCCGCTCACGAGATCGCGTGATGCTGGAAGACGTCCTCACCGCCCGATGGATCGAGGACCGTCCGACCACGTACCATTCCCGTCGGCTGAACAGAACCCGATATGGACTCAGCCGCGTCTCGATATTCCGTTTGTCGAACAGGCTGTCGTATCGGATCCTGCTTCGGTATTTCCGCCTGGCGGCAGCCGCACCAGGTCGAAGTTCCGCGACCTCGGCCGTCGCTCCCGTATTCCCGATCCGGATCGAAATCGCGTCCGTGATGTGATTGACGCCGTCCCGCAGCTTCTCCGGCAGGTTGCACGCCAGCTTCAAGGCAGCCGTCCGCGTGATCGCAGAACATCCAGTCCTGATGCCCGGTCCCCCAGTTCCTCTCCCATCACGATCAGCGAGAGTCTCTTCCAGCGTCAGGTCTGCAGGGCGAAGAAATAAAGGCCGCGTAAGAAAGTACCCCTGCTTCTGCTCATCGTAGTGGACGTGGATCCCCGCCTCTTGCAGCGTGGCCAGATCCCGGAAAATCGTCCGTCGGCTGATGCCGCACATCTCCGCCAGCACTACGGCGTTCATGGGGCGGCCTGTCCCCAGCGCCTCCAGCAGGCGCAACAACCGCTCCAGCCGCGAAATTTCCGCCATGATGTCTCGTCAGGTGAATTCAGACACCTGTCAACATCCGGGAGATGGGGCCGGCATGAGGCTCGCACAGGTGCAGAACCTCATTCTGGTCCCCTGACTGGCGGATCGCAATAAGGAATCCTCGATCTCTCTCCCGCGAAAAGATCCTCGTCCCGGTTTCTTTACTGCGGATCCGGAGACAGAGTTTCTTCAGCAGAGAATCTTCGCTCTTCTTCCCCTGCGGGGCGGCTCAGACTCGAGTTCTCCACCGGAGATTTGTCCGGGAGATTCGGAACAGGCACCTCGCTCGACTCATTGGACGGCGTCAGCGGCTCCACTCCGGACCAATCCCATCGTTGTTGAATGCCCCCTCTTTTCCAGGAGGAATCGTCGTGTCGGGAGTCGGCATCAGCTCTTCCAGAAGCCCCCGGAGCTTCCGGCGGAGGTATCATCTCCCGGTCGGTGCGGGCATGTACAACCCATCGTCCCCATGATATCGGGCTGGAGAACGCTTCCGGCGGGTCCGCATCCCCTTCGCATTCCACGCGAGAAGGTCGCATCAGGCCCGTCGCAACGCCTGTTGATACGCCGCCGGCGTCCATTCCCCTTCGGACATGTGAACGTTGTTCAGGTCCATCAACGTCATGCGGTAGTTGATGTATGTGATCGCCTTTGTGTGCTGCACGATACTGTTGTAGTGCGCGTTTTCCGCACTCGCCTGGCGAGCCTGGGCCTGCGGCAGCAGATCCAGCGTCTTGGTTCCGCGTTGAATTCCGCCTCAGATACCTGGACTTCCCGTTCACTTGCGCCGCCGGTTGAAGAGTTTGTCTTCAGCATTCACCCGGTTCTTCAGTTCCTGGAATCCATTCGCCAGTTCGAAGCTGATTTCCTCTTCCTGGACGGACAGCAGCACCTTCCGGGCTTTCGCCAGTCGCAGCTCGATGTTTCGGACTTGTGTATGGGCGAGGCGGAACCCGATCAGCATCAGGCGTAGGCCCATCGTCATGGTCTGGTTTCCCTGTGTCAGTGTTTCGTAGTAGCTGTTCAATGCTGCGCCGTCGTCGTGTCGTTGTAAGCCAGCAGCTTGTCGCCGAAGCCGTTCACCTGGTAGCTAGATACGAAGTTCACCTGCGGATGGGTCAGGCTCCGGGCGGCAATCAACTGCAGGTCCAGGCTCTTGATGTTCCACTTCTGCCGCCACCAGTTCCGCAGCCGTCGAGTTGCCAGGCATGTGTGCCAGTCGGATGATTCGCAGTCGTCGGCTCGTCGCTGGGGCGGATAATTCGCCCGTCGTTCACCGGCAGGCACAGCATCCGCCGCAGGCTTCCTTCCAGGTTGTCGATGGTCGCCAGCGCGGTTTCTTCCGCGGTACGACGTTCGAAATAGGTTTCCTGGGCCTGGGCTTCGTCAATGACGACCTCCAGTTACCCCGATATCCGCCTTCAGCACGACTTCTCTCCGGCTCGCAGGCGTTGCCTCTTGCAGGACACGATGGCACTGTCATATTGCCGTTACGCGTTGTACAGGTCCCAATACAGACGCTCGGTATCGGCCACAACATGTCCGTCACGCGGAGCTCGAAGTCCGCCAGCGTGATGTCTCCATGATGCGCAATGGACACACCCTGGTCACGCCGTGATGCCGGTGAAGTTCTGCGAGATCGGACCGGCAATTCGCGTGAATTCCGTCCCGGCACCAGCCCACAAAGGCTGGGTAAAGTTCGCCTGGACGTTTCCGGTATACGTCGATGGGAACAGGTTGAAGGGCTGGAAGATATTCTGGCCGGTGTAAATTCACCGTCTGGCCCACTGAGAACGATCCGCCCATCACCAACGATTTCGTCAAGCGGCACCAGAATTGACCCGTTTCGCTGACCAGCGTTCGTCCTTCACCCAGACCCTGGGACGCAAAGAAGTTATTCTGAATCAGTTCATTCCGGCCCCACAGCATGTTCGTGGTGAATTGCGTGTCGAAGGCCGCGAGGGCCGATTCCACGCTCTTGTTACCGAAGAGAACCCCGGTTTCCTGGATTGCCGGATCCCAGACGGAGCTTGCCTGGTCGGAGACCGCCATCAACTGGCTGGAACCCCCCTGGATCGTTCCCCGGTCGTTCCGCTTCACGATTTTGTTGTTCGCGAGGGAAATTTGGATCGCCTCTGCCAGAGGCATGTCCCAGATCTGGTCTTCCTGGAACCGTTCGCGCAATGTGCGTGGCCGTTTCGTGATGGCCACGTTTTCCGCCGTCGGTTCATCGACCACGGGGTAACTGATTTGCGCCACCGTGTCCCGATAGTCCTTGAGATCACGCGGCTCCCCGACAAATGTCACCTGCTTCACGTTGCGCCCCGTGCAACCCACCCCTACCATCTGGGCGCTGAGGATCAGGCACAACAGGGTTTTGCCGCGCTTGCTGCGCTTCAACCACCGGAACAATGACATGGTAATTCTCACCGCTGCCGGACGCTGGAACTCTCCGGAAATCCAGTCCTCGCTTCCCTCCGCAAATTGCAGCTCGGAGGGATCGGACACTCGACTCCCCGTTTTCCAGCCAAATCGAACATCCCCCCTGCCAAACGTTGCAGAAAGGTTCCCCCCCGGATTCGCATTCCGCTGGGCAGTCAGGGCGGATTTCCCTTTCAACCCGTGCTTCTGGCAAATACGGTAAGATCACTATCGGCGGCATGATCGATACAGATTGAGGCTTTGAAGGGGCGGAACGGCCCCTCTTTACCGATCCCACGCTTGCATCCGTTAAAGTCCACCTGGAATCCCTGACCCGAAAACCTTGGCAGTTCGTAAGATTTTGATCCCTGCGAAACGACCAAAGTCATTCCCTTGCAGATGCTTGCATTCATTTTTTGCATCTGATACGTTGTTTCAACGCTCCGGAAACCTGCTGGAGGCGACAAAGAACGGGCGGATTGGGAAATCTTCAGGATCGTCCCCTTCAGGCCCCGTCCCCACGGTTGAGTCAGCGCCTTCAACTTCGTTGCGCCGCGAAGTTCAACCCGGGACACAATGAGTAAACCCCTTGCCTTAAACCCTTTGGATTGAGTGCCCGAATGTACAACGTCACGTTCATCCCCGGCGATGGTGTCGGCCCGGAAATCATGGAAGCCACCCGCAAGTGCGTCGAAGCCACTGGCGTCAAAATCAACTGGGACGTTCAGGAGTGCGGCATTGAAGTCATCGAGGCGCAGGGAAAAGTGCCGGACAGCGTTCTGAAGTCCATTCGCGCGAACAAGATCGCCCTCAAGGGACCGATCACCACCCCCATCGGCAAGGGGTTCCGCAGCGTCAACGTCTTCCTTCGCCAGGAACTTGGACTTTTCGCCTGCATTCGCCCCTGCAAGCTCTATAAAGGGGTCCGCTCCTTCTTCAACAACAGCAAGGTCGATCTCGTCATCGTCCGCGAAAACACCGAAGACCTCTATGCCGGCGTCGAGTTCGAAGCAGGCAAGCCCGAGACCGCCAAGCTCCAGGAATTCATTAACAGCATCGCCACCGGTCGCAAAATCACCACCGGCACCACCACCACCGGCATCAGCATCAAGCCGATCTCCTATGAGGGGACCCGCAAGATCGCCAACTATGCCTTCGACTACGCTCTCAAGAACGACCGCAAATCGGTCTGCTCCGTGAGCAAGGCGAACATCATGAAGTACACGGACGGCCTCTGGTACGCCGAGTCCCGGGCCGTCGCCCTCGCCTACGGTGCCAAGTTCGAATCCCCCGAGCTCGCCAAGGGAGTCATTGATCCCGACGCCGAACTGGCGGGCAAGGTTCCCAACACCAACGGCAAACTCCGAATACACCGAACGCCTCGTCGACAACATGTATGCAGCTCGTCGAAGCCGAACTGTATGACGTCATTGTCCTCCCCAACCTCTACGGTGACATCCTCAGTGACCTCTGTGCCGGTCTCGTCGGTGGCCTGGGGTCGCCCCGGGTTCCAACATCCCGGCCCCGAAGCAGCCGCCTTCGAAGCGACCCACGGCTCCGCCCCCGCTACAAGGGACAGAACAAGGTCAACCCCGTCGCGCCGTTATCCTCTCCGGCAAGATGATGCTCAGTACGGTGGCGAACATGAAGCCGCCGCGAAGCTCGAACGGGGCGTCGCCGCGGTCATCGCCGAAGAGCAAGGACGTCACCTACGGCATGAAGGCGGACCGCAACGATCCGACCGCCGTCAGCGCAGCGAGATAGCCGAAGCCATCATCCGCAAGATGCGGGTGATCGATATCAGCCGCAGGCACTTTGGTGGACGATGCAACACCTGTCCGACCCTCCTGTGACGCCACTCAATCGTTACTTGAGGGTCATCTCTGGTGAGGCCTCCGGCTTTTCCGCCGCGCTTGCCCGTCTCGGTCTGTCCCTCGCCTCGATCCCCTATGGGATCGTCGTCCGAGCTCATGTGCAAGCACCACAACACCGGACTTCTCAAGTCGCACCGCGCGGCCGTCCCGGTTGTCAGTCAGGAAACTTGACCACGGGCGGGACTGGGAAAACTCCTCTCGCCGCGTTCCTCGCGGACTGGTTTCAGCAGCGCGGGCTTAAACCCGCCTTTCTCAGTCGGGGCTATCACTCCGGCCCGGACCAGAAAAACGACAAACCCTCATCCTGGAAAAGATCTCCCCTGGCGTCGTCCATTCCAGCAGCCAGACCGCGTCGCGCTGAAGCTTCGCTGGCGGTCATGTCCGGGGCCGAATTTGCAAATGCTCGACTTGATGGTTTTTCAGCATCGTCGCCTGCATCGCGATCTGAACATCCTCGTCGCATCGGTGTCAACCCTGGAGCTACGGATCCATTCTCCCCCGTGGCCTCCTCCATGAACACTTTCCTCCGCCCATCGCGCAGATCTGGTCCTCATCACATGGCAATCTCGTCTCCGAACCACCCCAACTGCTGGCAATTCAAGAACCGTTTGCATCAGAGCGGCTGTCGCGCTGATTGTTCGCATCGCCTTTGTTGCCGACCACTTGATCAATTCCGCCGGGGACACACGTCCTCTCGAGAAGTTACGGGGAAAGAACCTCGCCCTCTTCTGCGGCATCGGGAACCCGCAAGGCTTCCGCGAGACGGTCAAATCCTTGGGGATTGGCGACTCTCGCATCGCTCTCCGTCACTTTCCGGATCACCATCACTATTCCGCGGGTGATCTAGCCGCCATCGCTGATTGGGGACGATTGCAGAACAACGATCTCTTTCTCACGACGCTTAAAGACCTTGTGAAGATCCCTCGTAAGGATCTCGCGGGCATCCCCCTCTGGGCCCTGGACATCCGCCCTCGCGTTCTGCAGGGCGAAGAGCATTTGGAGCGGCTGCTGAATGGCGTCGTGGAACTCGCACGCCGGAAAGAAACCTGATGCGGTCCCTTCGCCGCGGGTCGTTAATTCTCGAAATTCCCCGCCGATTCGGATACAGTGAACCCCTCTTTCACCAATTCGACAAGCAGGAGACTTTTGCGATGCGTCCTGTCATCTGGTCCGCGGTCTTGGGAATCTGTCTCTCTTCCAATTTGTTCGCTCAGGAGATTAAGTGGGAACGGCAGAAGCTCGAAGACATCTTTCGCCTTAGGGAAGGGGTCACCGCCTTCGACGTGAACCATGATGGCAAGATCGACGTCATCAATGGCGAGGCCTGGTACGAAGCCCCGAACTGGACTCTCCACGAGATTTCCAAACTCGGCAAGTACGACGGCGCCACCGGCTACAGCCAGACCGCCTGCTGGGGATACGACGTCAACGCCGATGGCTGGACCGACCTCATCGCCATCAGTTTCCCCGGAGTCCCCTTCCACTGGTTTGAAAACCCCAAGAACGAAGCCGGGCACTGGAAGAAGCACGAGATCTGGCACAGCGCCTGTAACGAGACCCCGCAGTTCCTCGACGTCACAGGTGACGGCAAGCCCGAGATCATTCTCGGCTCCAACCCTGAGGAACAGATGGGTTATCTCGAGATCCCCTCCCCCGACAAGGTCAACGCGAAATGGCAGTTCACCCCTGTCAGCGTGGAGAAGTCCATCGGCACCCACAAGTTCTACCACGGCCTCGGCGTCGGTGACGTCAACCGCGACGGTCGTCTTGACATCGTCATTCCCCAGGGCTGGTGGGAAGGCCCCGAACAACGGAACAACGGCCCCTGGACGTTTCACCCTCTCAAGCTCGGCAAGGATGAAAAAGGGGATTATCTCCCCGCGGCGGATATCTACGTCGATGACCTCGATCTCGACGGTGACCAGGACATCGTGATGAGCTCCGCCCACGGCAATGGCATCTGGTGGTTCGAAAACGTCGGCTCAAACTCCGAACCGAAGTACAAGTATCACCTGATCGACGAGCACTACTCCCAGACCCACGCCCTGCACTACGTCGACATCAACGGTGACGGCGAAAAGGATCTGGTCACTGGCAAACGGTTCTACGCCCACGGCCCCAAGGGAGACCCAGATCCGCTCGGCGAGGTGGTCATTTACTGGTACGAAATCCACAAAACCAAGGGGCAGCCCCCCAAGTTCACCCCGCATAAGATTGAAGCGGGCAAGGATACGGGGATCGGGACCCAGTTCTTCGTCGGTGACATCGACGGCAACAAATCCCCCGACATCGTTCTCTCGAACAAGAAGGGGACCAACGTCCTGCTCTCAAACCCGTCGAAATGAGGCGTCCGAACTAGCCCGCTTTCGCCAACGGCGTCTGTAAAGCTTCTGCCATCTGGCGGACTTCGCGGACCAGTGCCTCGTAATCCTGCGCTCCGGAGGATTTCGGGGCGTAGGAGAAGATCGACTGCCCGAAGCTTGGCGCTTCTGCGAGTTTAACGTTCCTGCGAATCTTGTTTTCGAAAATCCGCGCCTTCGCCCACGGCGGCTCCGGGATCGCTCGCGGCCAGAAACTTTGCAAAGGTCATCGGACACGTCCGCCGCCAGTCGGGTCGGTGTCGTACGAACACAGCACCACCCCGGAGACCCGTAGGTCCCGGTTCGGCCGTCGGGTCACAAGAGCCGTCGTTTCCAGCAACTTGGACAACCCGTGCAACGCCAGGAAGTGAGGCTGCAACGGAATGAACACTTCATTCGCCGCCGTCAACGCGTTGATCGTTAATACCCCCGGACGGGGCAATCCATCGGGATATAGTCGTAGGCCTGGGCGGCGCGAGCCTCCTGCAGGGCATTCCGCAGGATCGATTCCCGTCCAGCGACGTCCACCAATTCCAGTTCCACTCCCGCCAGGTCAATGCTGGAAGGGATGACCCACAGATTTGTAGCCACGGGCCGACGACAATCGGCAATCTTGCGTTCCCCGCGAACACGTCGTACAGGGTCGGTTCCGATCCGAGCGCTTCCACTCCCAGGTGCAACGACGCGTGGGCCTGCGGGTCGAGATCCAGCACCAGGACCCGCGCACCTGAGGCCGCCAGCCCGGCAGCCAGGTTCACGCTGGTTGTGGTCTTTCCGACTCCACCCTTTTGATTCATCACTGCTATGACGCTATGGCATCCCTTCCCATCGGCCTGTTTCTATCCCTGATGTACGTTCCCCAGGTTTGCCGGACGCCTGGTACTCCGGACAGGGGGGCGGGGAAGTATATCTCCCTCCGGGAGGGAGGTTAAGACGAGTTTTCTCCCCTCCGATCGGCGGTTTTGCTGTTCCGCGTCCGAAACAAAGCCCCGCGGGGAAGATTCCGCGAGGGCTTTGAAGTTTTGTGGGACGTTTTTTCAGGTTCAGGCGGTCGTACCCGGTTGCTCTTCTTGTTTCCGGCGATGCCATGCCGATCCCAGTCGTCGGGTCGACGATATTGTCGCCGACCCCGTCGATGAACCAGTCGTGGCCGTAGTAGCCGAAGAACTTGTCGACCGCGCCATCATCCGTCACGGTGTCTGCAGTCAATTTGATATCTTTATTATTTCCGACCCCGGCCTGCAAGGGCGGCGATCCGGTTATCGATGGAGTCGCGGGACAGCCATGTCGCCTGAATCGCCTGTAGCGCGGTCGGGTCGGAGTCGCCAGATCCGTCGAGGCCGCCGATCATCGGGTCACCGCGAAGTCCGCCACGCAGTTTATTGTCCGCGCCCGTCTCCGCCGATGATGATATCCCGCCCGTGATTACCAATCAGGTGTCATCTCCATCACCACCGACGATCACGTCACCCTTCTGGCGGCCACGCAATCGGTCGTCACCCGCTTCTCGAAGATCATGTCGTGACCACGGCTGCCGATAATCGTGTCGTTGTCATCACCGCCGTGGATTTCCGTCGAATTGCGGACCCCTGGTAGGATATCCCGGTCAGATCACGCCAGCACCGCCATAGACGGTGATCGTACCGGTCACGTCGTATTCCCCGACGATTGCGCCCGTTCATCGCGACCCTGGATCTTGCCGGTCTTGCCAGTCCTTGTAGATCAGGATGGCATCTGAATCTGCCGTGCCGCCGATCGTCAGGTTCCCGTCCGTGTTATCCACCGCGGTAACGCTCACGTCGTGCGTGACTGCGGTGCTGACCTGTCCGTTCTTGTCGGTGCTGGTCACCTTGAAAGTCACATCTCCGGCCGTATCGAAGGTATGGGTAACGGTCTTGGTGGAAGTCGATCACGTTTCATCGATAGTCCGTCATTGTTCCAGTCGATCTTGTAAGTAAATGTCCCGGCCTGCGCGGCCTTGTCCGTGCTCGTCGAAGTGAACGTGAACGTCAGCGGCTGTTCCGTGACTCCGGCATCCGGGCCGCTGATGGCGAGTGTGGGGGCGGGGGCGGTCACTGTCAGGTTCACCTGCGGCGACGTCACAATATTTCCATGTCCGTCATCCACTTTGACCGAGACCTTATAGGTCTTCGTCGTGTCGGTGATTCCCAGTGTCGTTAATTGGGCTGCCGTCAGGGTCGGATTGACCCCGGTTGCATCTCCAGATATTCCGTCCCCATTCACATCCCAGGTATAGGTGAGCGTGTTCCCTTGCGGATCGGTCGTACCAGGCTTGTTCAGCGTCAGGCTGTTCCCTTGACGATGTTGTAAGGGCCGCCGGCGTTCGCCGTCGGTGCCTGTGCGGCGGCACTCAAAGTCCAGTTTGCGGCAGCAGGAAGTCACCAAGTTCCCCTTGCCGTCATCGACTTTCACGGAGACATGGTACGTCGTGGCCGTGTCTGTAATTCCCAAGGTAGTCAGTTGGGCGGAAGTCGAGGTCGGGCTGACACCCGTCGCGTCCCCGAATGTGCCGTCCCCGTTGACGTCCCAGGAATAAATCCAGTGTATTCCCCTGCGGGTCGGAACTGCCGGAACCATTCAATGTCAACCCGTCCCCGGTCTTGATGGCATAGGGGCCGCCTGCGTGGCCGTCGGAGCCTGCGCGCCGCCGCTCAACGTCAGGTTGACCGCGGAGGACGGCAAGTCACATTCCGTTCCCGTCATCCGCTTTCACGGAAACGTGGTAAGTGGTAGAAGTACTCGTGATCCCCAAAGCGGTGAGTTGAGTGCTCGTCAGGGTCGGATTTACCCCCGTCGCGTCTCCGAACGTCCCGTCCCCGTTCGTCCACGTGAAGGAGAGTGTGTCATTCTGCGGGTCCGTGCTGGCGAGACGCATTCGAAATCAGTCCGTCCCCCGTCTTGATCGAGTATGGGCCGCCGGCATTCGCCGTCGGAGAGGAATTCACAACCGTCGGGGCTGAATTTCTGGGTGTCGTAGTTCGAACGGCTGTTCCAGGCCGCGCTTCCCCGGTTGGTGGCATCCGGACACCAATGATCATGTTGACCGTTCGGTGAAACCGGTATTCAGATCAGCGTGATCGTCGCAAAAGCAGGTGTGTCGCCACTCGCGGGGTGACCTGGATATTCACGCTCACGTTCGCCGGGGTTGAACCGGTATCGTTGGCGGCTCGCAAACGTGCTCGGATCGCTGACAATGAACGTCAAGGCGTCCTTCTCCAGGTCAAAGCCATTGACCGTGAAGGTTTTCGCGGTGTTGATTTGAGTCGTCAGGTTCTGCACCGGTCCCAGGAACGGCTTGTCGTTGACCGAATCCGCGACCACGTTCAGGTTCAGCGTCTTGGAGTCCGTCGCACTCGCGGCTCCCGTGGCGGTGACCGTAATCGTGGAGGTTCCCGTGAAGTCGGACGGTGTCGACAATCTCAGGACGCCATTCTGCGTGTCAGTAAAGACGCTCGCACTGGTAATTTTTACCTGGTTATTCGGAGTACTTCCCGTCACAGGTGTGGTAATGATTTTCTGATAGGTGTCGAATCCGCTCGTGAGAATTCCGAAGATCGTGTGGTCGAAGTTCAGATGCTGCGGCATCTGCGCCAGCGACAGGTCCGTGTCTGTGACGAAGAATTGTGAGTCATTCGTATCATCGCCGGAGTTTGCCATTGCAAGCAGACCTTCGCTGTTGAAGGTCAGGTTCACGTTGAACTCGTCGCTGAAAGTGGTTCCGGAGCCTCCTGTCCCGTTTCCGGACGGGTCTCCCCCCTGGATCATGAAGTTGTTGATGATCCGGTGGAATGTCAGATTGTTGTAGAACCCGCTGTTGACGAGGTCGATGATCCGTGCCGTGGTCGTTGGTTCCAGCGATTCAAACAGCCGGAACGTCAGGTCACCCGTGAAGGTGTTCCCTTGGGAATCCTTACCGGTGACGGTCATCTTGATACTTCGGCCGCCGCTCACCACCGAGGCCGTCACGCTATTGTTGCTGCTCGTCACGTCATAGCTGACCGCGGCGTTGGTACTGTCAGTCCCCGTCAGCGGAACATACATCACCTTCCCCGCCGGCATGTCGGGAGCGGTCAACGTATTCAGGCTCACCGTCAACAGGTCACGAATTTCCAGGGCTTCAAGGCGGTCGAATCTCCGTGCCCCGCGCCGACGTGATTGGCGGCCCCGCGCGGCTCCGGATATCCGCGGATTGAACAGGTGGGCGATTTCAGAAAGAAGACCCGTCTTGTGCAGCATGTTTAAGAAGTCCTTGAGCGCTGAAAAAGCGACGCTGGAAAACCGACCTGGGGGTGCCCCTGCATTGCCTTGCGGAAAACTCAATCCGAATCGAGCGATGCCCTCTCCTACGATCTCGTTTTCCGCTTTGGCGAAGAAAATTTCTTGGGAGAACTCTATTCTGGAAGATGGGGTGAACTTTTGACAATTCCCAATCGTTTTCTCCACACGTTTTTTGCAAGGATTACGGTTTAAGGACTGAGGACAAGGCTTGTAGTTGGGTTGCAAATCGTTCCGCGAATGTTCACGTGCTGTTTTTTTGCAACAGTCCCGTTTTTCTCGTAATCTTCGAGACGCCCGCGAAATTTTTGCCCTATTTCAGGGAAGAGTTTTAAGGCAACTGCCTTGCTGTTCTTAATTCCTGAATGTCCGAGGTTTTCAACCTGAATTTTTCGAAAGCTGGAAATGTTTAAATTGCTGGACATCCAGGCCGCATTACGCGAAATCCGCTGCGATGCCTGGTTGTTGTACGACTTCCGGGGATGCAATTCTCTGGCCCAGCGGGTAACTGGGGTTGACCAGCGTCCCTCCCTGTCCCGCCGCTGGTGGTACCTGATTCCGGCAGTCGGAGAACCTCAAAAGCTGGTTCACCGGATCGAACCTGCGGCACTCGATCACCTCCCCGGGAAAGCCCAGACCTACCTCACCTGGCAGGAACTGGAACAACATCTCAAATCCCTGCTCAGCGGTGTCAAACGCCTCGCCATGGAATATGCCCCGGGTATCAGTAATCCCTATATCTCCCGTGTCGATGCCGGAACGATTGAGGAGGTCCGCGCGTGTGGCGTCGAACTGATCTCCTCAGGAGATCTCATTCAGATTTTTGAAGCCCGCTGGGACGAGGCGCAATGGGCTTCCCATCAGGAAGCGACCTGCCACACCACTGCCGCCTACGACCTCGCCTGGAAGTTCATCGCCGATGAAATTCGGAAAAACGGTTGCACAACGGAACGCGCCCGTTCAGAACACTCATCATGCAGCACTTCCAGCGATGCGGTATGACGACCTACCATCCCCCGATCGTGGCGGTCGGACCCCACAGTGGCGATCCCCACTATGAAACCGGGGAAGCCGAAATCCACGTCGAGAATTTCGTCCTGATCGACCTCTGGGCCAAGCTGGACCAACCTCGCGCCGTGTACAGCGACCTCACCCGCGTCGGCTATGTAGGCACGGAAGTCCCCGGCAAATATACGGAAATCTTCAACATTGTCGCCCAGGCCCGGGACGCTGCCATCTGCCGTGTCCAAACCGCCTTTAAGAATGGCGAAACGCTTCAGGGCTGGCAGGTTGATGACGCCGCCAGGACAGTCATCACTTCCGCCGGTTACGGCCAGTATTTCGTCCACCGGACCGGCCACAGTATCGGCGAGGAAACCCACGGTAACGGTGCCAACATGGACAACCTCGAAACCCGCGAGGAACGCCAGGTCCTTCCCGGAACCTGTTTCTCGATCGAACCCGGAATCTACCTCCCGGAATTCGGTATCCGCAGCGAAATCAACGTGTTCATTGATCGCAACCGAACCGTCCACGTCACCGGCGGCCCCGTTCAGACCCATATCGTTCCGATCCTCAAAGACTTTTAGAGCCGCAGCTTCGCCAGCCTGATCGCTCGTGACCGATGGATCGGGCCTCCCAGTGAACGTCTTCCTGCGAGATTCGCCGCCCGGGACACCTCCAACCGGTCCCGTTGGGTAAACTCTGCGGCCTCTCAACGCCCAATCTTGCCCTCTGACGGTCCGCTTGTAGCGATTGTCTGGGTTCTAGCGGAGGACTGATCCGATAGAACCTTCGACGTTTGACCGCATCTTTGTTGCTCTCTGCGGGGGAGGACTTCCCCCTGGTAAATATCCGTTTCGGCTCCGATTTCAGGGAAGAGATCGCCATGCCCATCCGCCATGGAATTCGTGCATTAGTCGCTTTGCTGATTGGTTTTCAATTCCAGGCGGTGGATGCCTTTGCCTATCCCCCGGTTCCCGGCACCGGAACGAAGCAGGTCGAAGTCGGCGACGATTTCGAGGATCCCAAATGGGAATTCGTGCCGAATCTGCCGAAGGCCAGCTCCAATATCGATCATGACGCCCGTTATCCCATCGGGGAATCTACTAACGGACGGATCGCGGAAAGTGCCTATCGCGGCCATCCGGACATCGTTCGCCGCATCCCGACTCCTCCGGGTGGTCTTCCCGGCAGTAAGGGGGCCTTGTTCCTGGCGACCAAGGACACCGGCATCCCCGGACAAGTCAGCTACCAGATGCAGCAGGATGACCTGATCATCAACTGCAGCTCCCGCATCGGAGGACACATTCCTCCCGAGTGGTATCCCAATATTCAGGTTCGTGTCTGCATTCCCCCCTTCGAAAAGTGGGAAAAGCGGACCGGTTCGCACTTCGGTTTCCGCGCCGACGTGGAAGGCCCGAAATGGGTTTCACCTAACCGTCGCTTCTTCGCGGTGAATTATCACGCCCCGCTGGAATCCTACTGGCCGGGAATCTTCTTCCAGTTCAACCGCAAGGAAGATGGCCACGACAAGGACCATGCCGTCCTTGTCATCCGGGCCGATGAAATGGGCCACGACTTCGTCGCCGGTAAGCGGATCGATGAACCCGGCTGGTGGACCCTCGGCATGTCCTTCACTCCGGACGGACAGACCCACTACTTCGCCAGCCCTGGCGTCGATCGTCTGACCGCGGCCGACTGGCTGACGTCACAGACTCCCTACCAGTCCCCCTGCCGTAAGCTCAACTCTTTCTTCTTCAACATCGTCAACAAGGATGATGGCCGCACCTGGTCCACGGCCTTCGTGGTCGACGATCCGGAGTTGTACTACACCCCTCGGTAAGCCTATTTTTTAGGCTTTAAATCGCTCGGGGGGCGCTTGGTCACGGGCACAAATTTCTGTGCCCGCAGCCCTTCGATGTCTCCCACATAGAGATTGCCTTCTGCATCCTGCACGATGCAGTGACCCCAGATCAGATCCCCGGGCTTCGGCATCCCCTTCACTCCGAGCGGCACGCTCCACACCTGCTTGACTTTCCCCGCGGTGTCGAAACGCATCAGCACCTGGTCCCGCACGTCCGGATATTTCCCGTTCCGGTACCACCAGTGCGGCGTTGAACCGCAGACCCAGATTTCATCCCGGGCATTGATGCTCAGACCCCAGGGCATGATCAGGTTCGACCATTGATCCAGAAACTTCCCCGACTGGTCGAAAATCTGGATTCGCGCGCTGTTCCGGTCCGCCACGTACAGCTTCCCTTGCGAATCGAGCGCGATGGCATGAGGCAGGACGAACTCGCCCGGCTTTGAGCCGAACTTCCCCCACGCCTTCACAAACTTCCCTTCCTTGTCGTAATGCACGATCCGCCGGTTTCCATACCCGTCCGTGACGAAGATATCCCCTGAGGGAGTAATCGCCATGTCCGTCGGGCGATAGAAGTGCTTATCATCCTCCCCTGATTCCCCCCGCACACCCAGCGTCAGCAGCAGCTTCCCTTCCGGCGTGTACTTCTGCACAATGTGCAACCCGAAGTCCGCCACCCAGATATTCCCTTCCGAGTCAATTCGCAGGTGATGCGGATCGACGAACGACTTCTCCCCCCACGTCCGCACGAACTCCCCATCTTTCGTGTAGACCTGCACGGGGTTGTTCCCCTTGTTGAACAGCCAGATCCGCTGCTCCTTGTCGATCGCCATCCCCGAAACCCACCCGAATGCCGCGACATGCGCGGGTTTCTTCGGCCAGGTCGGATCGACGTCGTACTCCGTGATCGTCTCCTCCAGCGAATACCCCGGGTAGTCCTTGGCCCACAGGGAGCTTCCGGCACACAAGGACAGCACCACGATCAGCAGGTGTCGCACAGCGGATTTCTGGTCTGCGAAGGGCATGGAGAAGACTCCCGTAAGTGAATGGGGGAAATGACCTTTCGAATTGTAATCTTCCCGGGGGCAAACATCAGCACCTCATCCTTGACCTTACCTCACCCTTCGATCAAAATAAAAATGTGTCAATCAAATTCAAAATTTTGACGATTCAAAATTACGCGAGTGGTGAAGCCTGCGATTCGGAGGTCGCACAACAGGCCAGGAAGGACCCGCGTGGGGCTATGATGAATGTTCGTTTGCTGTTCGGGCACTCTCTTCTTTTGCGACACTCTCTCGTCTGGGGACTCGGTGCCGTTCTACTCTTCTCCCTTTCCGGCTGCGGAAAACCACCGCAAAACGAATCCCAAGGGACCGTTCCGGCGAAACCTGCATCTTCGTCCGCTCCACTCAAGGTCGTCTGCACCACGGGAATGGTGGCCGACATCGCACGGAATGTCGGCGGGGACAAGGTCGCCGTCCAGCAGTTGATGGGGGAAGGTGTTGACCCCCACCTCTATAAGACTTCCCCCGGCGATATTTCACTCCTCCACGCGGCCGACGTGATCTTTATTCCGGCCTGCACCTCGAAGGGAAAATGGGAGAGGTCTTCGAAAATCTCGCCCGCCGCAAGAAAACCATCCCCATCGCGGATTCCCTCCCTAAGGATCGCCTCCTGGGGCTCGAAGCCCACTTTGCCGATCCCCATGTCTGGTTTGATGTCTCTCTCTGGAGTGAAACCATCGCTGTCGTCGCAGCGACTCTTTCCGAAATGGCGCCGCAATACGCTTCGGAATTCAAATCCCGTGCCGCCGATTACAAGGCTCAGCTTGAGAAACTGCACCAGGAATGCCGTACCGAGTTCGCGACCATTCCGGAACCTCAGCGGATTCTCGTCACCGCCCACGATGCCTTTCATTACCTGGGCAAGGCCTATGGCCTGCAGGTGAAGGCCATCCAGGGGATCAGCACGGAAAGCGAAGCGGGGGTCAAGCAGATCAACGAACTCGTCGCCTTCATCGCGAAGAACAAAATCAAGGCGGTCTTCATCGAAAGCAGCGTCAGCGATCGGGCGGTCAAAGCCCTCGTCGAGGGTTGTTCCCAGACCGGTCATGCCGTCAAGATCGGCGGCGAACTATTCTCAGATGCCATGGGGAAACCTGGCACTCCGGAAGGGACTTACCCTGGAATGGTCCGCCACAATCTTCACACCATCGTCAATGCCTTGAAATAATCCTCCTGCCAAAATTGTTGTAGCCCGATGTCCGCCGGTCCCCCTCCCATTCTCGATGTCCATGACGTAACGGTCGCGTATCACCGCAAGCCGGTCATCTGGGACATCGACCTCACACTCCGTGAACCCCGTCTCGTGGGGATCATTGGACCCAACGGTGCCGGCAAGAGCACACTCATCAAGGCCATTCTGGGACTCGTGCCGCTCGCCAGCGGCACCGTCGAGTTTTTCGGCAAACCCCTCAAGCAACAACAGCATCTCCTCGGCTATGTCCCCCAGCGGGAATCGGTTGATTGGGATTTTCCCGTAAATGTCCTCGATGTCGTCCTTATGGGCACCTACGGTTCCCTCGGTTGGTTTCGGCGTCCCGGACGCAAGGAAAAGGAGTGGGCTCTCGAATGCCTGCAGCGGGTCGGTCTCGTCGATTTGAGAAATCGACAGATCGGGCAACTCTCCGGCGGGCAGCAGCAACGCGTCTTTCTTGCCCGGGCGCTCGCTCAGAAAGCGGAAATATATTTCATGGATGAACCGATGGCCGGCGTCGATGCCGCCACCGAACAGGTCATCTTTCAGGCCCTGAAGGATCTCCGTCAGGCGGGCAAGACAGTCCTCGTCGTCCATCACGATCTCCGGACCGTCCGCGACTACTTCGACCATGTCGTCCTGATCAATATGCGTCTCGTCGCCAGCGGTCCCACGCCGGAAGTCTTCACTTCTGAAAAACTCCAGGCCACGTATGGCGGCCGCCTGGCACTCCTCGATGATGCCGCCGAAGCACTCCGGACCCGGGAAGCAGCCCATGAACGGCTCTAGCTTCATCACCTACAACACCCTTATCGTCCTGCTCGGCACCAGCCTGCTGGGGGGAACCGCAGGACTCGTCGGCACCTTCGCCGTTCTCAGGCGTCGCAGCCTCACGGGAGATGCCCTCGCCCACGCCTCGCTGCCCGGCCTGTGCCTCGCGTTTCTCGTCTGGGGAGAGCGCAATCTGCTCGCGCTCCTGATCGGGGCCTTCTGCAGCGGCCTGCTGGGCGTCGCCGTGATCTCCGGCCTGCGCCGTTTCACCCGCATCAAGGAAGACGCCGCCATCGGCATCGTCCTCAGCGTCTTCTTCGGGGCCGGGATCAGCCTCAGCCGCATCATCCAGAACCAGGTCACGTCCGGCAGCAAGGCCGGGCTCGATTCCTACATTCTCGGCAAAACCGCCGGCATGCTCGCCCAGGATGTCTATCTCCTCGCGGGTCTCTCCCTGGCCTGTTTCCTGATCATTGTATTCCTTTTCAAGGAGTTCAGTCTCGTTGTCTTTGATCCCGCTTTCGCCCGCGTCCAGGGCTGGCCGGCGTTCCTTCTCGATCTCGGGATGATGGCCTTGATCGCCGTGGTCGTCGTGGTCGGACTGCCCACCGTCGGTGTCGTCCTGATGGCCTCGCTGCTCATACTTCCTGGAGTGGCCGCCCGCTTCTGGACCGATCGCCTGCAGAGCATGGTCTGGCTCTCACTCATTTTTGGCGCGTGCATCGGCTGGGTAGGGACTCTCATCAGTGCCAACTACAGCCTCTTCCCCGCCGGTCCGATCATCGTTCTCACCGGCACTGTCCTGTTTCTGGTCTCCATGTTCTTCGCACCCCGCCGGGGAGTAATCGCCCGCCGCTTCGCCGATTATCATTTTCATCGCAAACTCCGGTTGGATGCCTTCCTGCGCCGGATTTATCGCGCGAAGCTCCGGCCCGAACAACTGGCTTCTGCTAAGCTCACATTGTCGCCGCTCCGCATGGCAGTCAAACCTGAACCGCGGATCGTGCAACTGGCGATCGAACAAGGGCTCATCGTTCCTGCCCGGGAAAACACCGTCGAATTCACGCGGGATGGAGAGCAGTTCGCCCGTCAGCTCGTCCGTGATGAGATCCTCCGCCAACAGATCATCCTCCGCTATCCCCAGCTCTCCGCGGAGTTGTACGAAGAAGACGACCTGCGAGACTGGCAGCAACGCTTTCCCGACGAATATCAAGTTCTCGTCGCAGACCTGCCTCCCCTCCCTCTCCCCTCTGAGTGGAGGGCTTCATGATCGTCGCTCAATTCTGGTCTGCCTGGGAACTTCCCCTCGCCACGATCCTCGCGGGAGTTTTGAGCAGTCTCCCCTGTGCAATCCTCGGCTGCTTCCTCGTCCTCCGTCGCATGAGCCTTCTCGGAGACGCGATCAGCCACTCCGTCCTCCCGGGCATCGTGATTGGCGCGCTGTTATCGGGCAACCTGCTCGGCTGGCCTGTTTTTCTCGGGGCCGTCGTGATGGGGGTTCTCACTGCCATTCTCACCCAGTCCCTCACGTCGCATGGCAACGTCTCCGAGGACGCAGGCATGGGGGTCGTCTTTACCTCCTTCTTTGCTCTCGGCGTCATTCTCATTACCCAGCTGGCACGCAACGTCGATCTCGATCCCGGTTGCGTTCTGTACGGACTTATCGAGTTCATTCCGCTGGACACTGTCAAGTGGGGTAGCTGGGAAGTTCCTCGTGCCTTCTTCACTCTGGTTCCAGTCTGCATCGTGACCATTCTCTTCACGCTTCTCTTCTGGAAGGAACTTCTCCTGTCTTCCTTCGACCCTGCTTTGGCGACCTCGATGGGGTTCTCCTCCATGGTGTTGCATTACCTTCTGATGGGGCTCGTCGCCGTTGTCAGCGTTGCCTCTTTCGAAGCGGTGGGCTCGGTCCTCGTCATCGCCATGCTGATCGTCCCTCCCGCGACTGCTCACCTCCTGACCGACCGCCTGGGACGCATGATTGTTCTCTCCGTCCTCTGCTCGATTTCCGCCAGCATTGTCGGTTATTGGGGAGCGACACGCTGGAACACCAGCGTCGCGGGCATGATGTCCGTGGTGGCGGGGTTGCAATTTCTCCTCGCCCTCGTCTTCGCCCCACGGTACGGACTTATCTCCCGCACCTGGCACAACCTCTCCCTCTCCTTCCGCATCATTGCCGAAGACGTCATTGCAGCTCTCTTCCGCGCGGAGGAAGAAGCCCCTCAATCCGCCGGCCTGAAAATAGCAGACTGTTTCCGGCTCGCAGGCGGAGGCTGGGGCCCCTGGCTCCTCCTCCCTCTCCTCAAATATCGCGGCCTGGTGCTTGCCGCTCCCCAAGGCCGGCTGCAACTCACTGAGAAAGGCCGCACCCGCGCTCGATCCCTGGTTCGCTCGCACCGTTTGTGGGAGGCCTTCATGGAGAAGCACTTCGATCTCCCCGCGGACCATCTCCACGCCCCTGCCTCGCGCGTCGAACACTACATCGGACCGGAGCTTCAGGACAAACTCAAGGAGGAACTTCGCGGCCCCGATGTCGACCCCCACGGCCGCCAGATCCCTTGAGATCGTACGTTGCAATCGCTATCCCGCGCTGATCGTGTTCTCTCCCGCATCCCATTCCGGAACGACATTGAACAGGTCGATCTGCGCACAGCGTTCCAGATCCTCTTCGAAGCCCACCTCGATCAGGTTCTTTCCCCCCAGGCTTCCTGCGAAGACCCGCAGGATCATGGCGTGATCTTCGGTTGTGACCTTGGCGAATTGGCTCGCCAGCAGCGCCGAGTCATTCCCGGCAACGAGATCAGGATGTTCCTTCTTCAGGCGGCGATACACGGCGCCCGCAAACAGGACGTCCTCAAGCGTCACGTTCCCATCCGTCCCTGCGCACATCAGATGGATCCCACCGGTCTCTGCTCCCAGGCTGGCGCAAACTGCGGAAATATTGCAGAAGGATCCGATCAGCACCCGTCGCGCAGAACGACAACGCGCCAGCGCTCGCGTTCCGTTTGTCGTCGTGAACACGATTGTCTCACCCTTGCATGCTTCCGGGGTGTAGTTCCGCGGTGAATTGTCCAGGTCGAAACCTTCGATCTTCGTGCCGTGACGTTCCCCGCCCAGCAACGGCCTGCGGGTCAGTCCTTTCGCCGTGTGCCGCGCCTCCTCGATCTCCTGGCAGGGAATGACCCGGATCGCTCCGTTCCCCAGCGCATGCGCGATCGTGCTCGACGCCCGCAGGATATCGATCACCACCGCCACTCCACCGGACAGCTTTTCGGGTTCCACCAAGCCGGGCAGCAGATGCACAAAGATCAATCGAGGCTTCATCGTACGTTCACGTTACAAAAAAAACGCAGGTACGGAATTCCGTAACTGCGTGATTATGTCGGTTTAAGCCAGGAAATGCATTCGAGACAGTCGGTTGTTGCCGCTTATCCCAGTTCGCTCTCGAAACTCGCGATCCGGTTATGCGGCCCTGCGAAAGGGAGGCTGATGTCCTCCTGATCGAGGTGATATTCCATCTGGTACGCGTCCTCGAGCGTATCCTCGTAGAAATCCCGCAGGACGGACACTGCCCGAAATCCCTGCTTCTGGAAGAAGAGCTGGGCTTTCAGGTTCGTCTCCCGGACTTCCAGCGAGATGCTGTGCCGTCGCTGTTGCGACAGTTTGTTGATGAGCTTTTCGATCATCTGGCTTCCGATGCTGGTGCGACGCAGCCGGTTAGCCACTGCAAAACTCATCACGTGCAGCTTCGCCTTGAAGAGTTCATAGATCATGAACCCCACGACCCGTCCTTCATGCTCGGCCACCATGCCGATGCAGTTTCGCTGCCGCAGGCAATTCAGAAAATCCTCTTCCGACCACGGGTATTCAAAGCTTTCACGCTCGATTTCGAGCACGTCCGCCATGTCGCGCCGGATCATCCATCGAACCTGCACGCTTGTTGATTGTCGTTGTCCCGTACTCATGGGGCCTCCTACCGCCGTGAGAATCGAACGCTCTGGTTCTTGGTCCGCTGTTTCGGGTTCGCCCCGGCTCGTCCTGAGCCGCCGTCAAACTCGACTCACCGGCGCGCCTGTTCGGATGCGGGCTTTTTTCCGGCCTTTCAGGAGCGCAACCGGACCTGCCACTCGAACTTCGCGCCAATGATCGCGCAAAATTATCAGAACTTCAAAAATTGAGGAAGAGGATTTCACCGGATTTTCAAATAAAAAAATCTGTCCCGACGAAATTCATTTCGGAACTCAGTCCAAAAAAACACCCGGTCTCTTGCGAAACCGGGTGTCCTTGGCCCATTGACTTACGAGAACGTCGAGGAATCCGTGCCGTATGTCGACGAGCATCTCCCGCAGGTGATGCCCGTCCTCCTGACGTTAGCGCCGTTGGTTGGGAATTTCAGAGACGAGATCGATCGAGCCGAAGCCTTTTCGACGACCGTCCGCGTTCTCCCATTCGATTTCCATTTTGGTCAGGTGCACCATGCGATCACGGTTGCAGGCGAAATACATCACCTGATCCGCTTCGATCACCTTGTTGATCACCAGCTCGCGCGGAACCGATGATCCGATCGTCGAGTTGGCGTTGTCGATCTGGCGGAAGCGGATCTTCCGGATCATGACGGGGCCGCCGAATGCCTTCACTTCAAAGTAGCGTCCGGATCCTTGTCCCTTCCCGTCATAAGGCAGGTAGTGCGGGAACTTGCCCACTTCCACTGCGTTCTCCGGCACGCCGGAACTTGTCGGAACAATGTTCGGCTGCTTGTTCGAAGGAATAGAAGCCTGCTGGCCCGGAGCGTGATAACGGGCCGCGTCGTCATCGTCGTAGAACAGAGGCTGAGTCGCTGCGATAGTGTCGTCCAGTGCAGGGACCACTTCCTGCCGCCATTCCTGAATCGCGCGCGGATCGCAGAAGCTGATCTGGTGATCTACGGAGACGGCTGTGCTGCGGACTCGCAGCAGCAGGTTGCGGATGCGTTTCCCTTCGCGGAACGACAGTACTTTTCGCGGCGTTGCGCGCTATCCGTTCGTCGTTGATCTTGGTTGTTGTAACGATAGCGGAGTAATCCCGCTGAGAGAAGCCGCTCGCGGCGTGTTCCAGGTCCCAGCCCGCCACCCTAAGCGCGCCGGTGTACAACCGCAGCATCCCGCAGGTCCGCATAGGCAATCAATTTGTTCGATTCGGATCCTGGCCCGGTTCCAGCTTCTGGTACAGGGTTCCGGCACCGCCGATTCCAGAACGGCGGTCGCTTCGCTCAGGTTCGAGTTGAGCCCGAGGTGTAAGTCGGGCTGCTGTTAGCGATATCCCTGGGCAACGCCTGACTTCGCCATCCACAGACTGCTGCACAGCCCCAGCGTCAGGGCCATTGTGAATTGTTTCGGTACACTGATTTGGGTCATTGGGTTCCTTCCTCTGTTATCTCGATTGCGGGCAGGGCCGATCCCCTCTCTGCGGATCTGGAATCAGATCCCCCCCAGGCGACAGGGATGGTCGAATCGCAGCCGAACCGAAAGACTGCGGGTTCTCTCGGGGCTTACATTCCATTGAGGCCGTAATCTCTCAGAAGGGGCAAATTCCTGCAAGAGGATTTTTCAGCAGGAAGCTCCCTCGGAATTCCCCTCAATCGGGGGCTTCCATCCCGTCCATTCCCGCTCCGCGCGATATCTCCGGGCGAGAATCACCAGCAGGACGAAGTCGTACAGCCCATGCGCCAGAATCGGCCCCCACAGGGATCCCAAGCACCACTTCAGGCCGGAAAAGACCATCCCCGCGATGATTACCAGCAAGACATAGACCACCGTGATGGGGTGGAGCAATCCAAACAGGACATTGCTCCCGATCCATCCCACCCGCGGTTCCAGCACCCCCCGGAACAACACCTCTTCTCCCAACCCCGCCAGCCCCCCGATCAACAGCAACTCCCACCAGGTCATGAGGGGAAGAATCCCTCCCAGCAGATCTCTCAGGATCTGGGTAATTCGTCGGAATTCACTCCACCGGCTACGCTCGATCCCCATGGCGAGCGGAACCATTCCCACACCGGCGATGATTCCGCCGAGCACTGCCCCAACAGGGAAGTCCTGCAATTGCTGCCGCACGGTCGGAAGCGCTGGCTTCCCCGGGAACAGCCATTCGATCCCCCACGCAACGAGGATCAATCCTCCCTCCAGTGCGACTCCCCATAAGAGAAAGGACTTGCGGGTGTGGGGCGTCTCCGCGGGCGATTCATGGGGTTCCATCCCTCAAGCTTCCTTCCCGGCGCAACTTCAAAA
This sequence comes from Planctomycetales bacterium, assembly GCA_046349635.1. Classification (GTDB taxonomy): domain Bacteria; phylum Planctomycetota; class Planctomycetia; order Planctomycetales; family Planctomycetaceae; genus JAXMBX01. The sequence continues at coordinate 30,556 of JAXMBX010000034.1, read as the reverse complement.
AGAAGGGTTTTGGGACTATTTCTTCTCGTCCACCGGCAAATGCACGTTCACGTTCTCATGCATCGTGTAGAACCGGAATGCCTTCCCCTCCGGGACGAAAATCCCGCTCGATTTGTTCTCTGCTTCCCCCGTCAGCGGATTGTTCACGTATTTCTTCCAATGAATCAGATCCGAGGAAACTGCCAGGTCACTTGTCCAGAGGCTCGGCCGGGAAGTCGATCCCGATCCGTGATAGGAGGCGTAGTATTTCCCCCCGTATTTCACGATCTGGTTGAAGGCGATCATCACCGAGTCATATTCCTGCGGCCCCAGCTTCATGACCGGCTCATCGGTCACGTTTCGCCACACCTTGGTATCCTTCGAGGTCGCCACCCAGATCCCCAGGTCTTTCCGCTCGTAGAACAGGTACCAGGTCTGGTCCTCGAACCACACCGCCGGTGTGCCCAGCGGCCCCTCTTCGATCGGGGTATTGTCCTGCTTGCGAACGTCCAGCTTTCCCTGTGGGGTCCAGTGGATCCTGTCTTTGGAAGTGAGCAAGTGGGCTTCGTCGTGAACCCCCTCGGCGAACATATAATAGGTGTCCCCGCGTTTCAGCACCATCACGTCTTCTACCCAGACGTCTTTCAGCAGGGGATTTTCGGCGTAGCGAGTCCAGTGCAGACCATCCTTGGACGTCGCCAACCCCAGACGCTTGATGCTCTCGCGATCTCCGTCATACCCGGTGTACCACAGGTAATAGGTCTCCCCCTCCTTCAGGATCCACCCCCGTTCGCGTATCTTCACATCCCAGTGCCCCGGGCCCGCACCCGTGAACACCGGATTTCCCTCATAGCTCTTGAACTGGGTCAAAACGGCGGGAAACTGCTCCGCGCGCGAAACTCCGCCTCGTACTTGGCGCAGTGACGTCGGGGCAACCAGCGCGAAGCCGAACAGGAATGCCAACAGAATCGCAGTGGCGCGCGAGTTCTTCATAGTGGTCGATGCCCGAGCGACGGAACGTATGGAACGAGGTCTCTCATAAAATGGGAAGTTGGGAAAGTATACACCCAGATCCACAATCAACTTCCTGCAATTATTACAAATTGCGATCCCGCATCGCCGTCAAAACCGGAACTCTCCGAAATTTCGGAATAATCGTTACAGATTCTCAAATTACCCAACCGATACTATCCGCAGGTCCGTACATAGCGAGGCGTTTTACGCATCGCTTGCGCGAGATTGTCATGATACCTGACTGATGTTGAACAAGGGCGTGACGTGATGCGGAAGTATCGCCACATCGTTTGGATTCTTCTCTGCTTGATGACCGTGGCTCTCGAATCTACGGTTGTTTTTGCGCAGAGCCCCCAAACTCCGGAACAAATCATCGAAGAACCCGAAGAGGGGACGGTTCCCGTTCCTCCCGGGGGAATTCCGCAACCTCTCGTCCCTCCACCGAATATGGTGGAAGGTCCGCCGCCCGGCTACGGCCCCCCGGGGGCTTATCCCGGCTCCGTGCCCAATCCCTGGCCCCAGACTTCCCCGTTCGATCATTCTTTTGATCAACACCGCAACTATCGCGGTCTGTGGTACAACGAAACGAACAACAGCGGTCGCCGTTACGAGTTCAGCGTGGAATACCTGCGTGTGGGGCAATATGGCCCCGGTCCGACTCTCGTCGGCGATGCCCGGCACTTCTATACCGCGACGGCCAATTCCCCCAATGGAACCACTGGCTTCACCGACTTCAACACGAGCGTCATGAATAATCAGTTCACAACTGGTTTTAATGGCTTCGGGTCGGACGGTATTCGCGGACGCTGGGCCGTTATCAATCCTGATGATACCCAACTCGTCACGGACCTCTGGTGGGTCGGCCAATCCGATAACGAATGGCGCCCCCAGGTTTCTCCGACCTCGCCCACGCAGGATACCCCCCTGGAATTGCGAATTTTCCCCCGGGGTGCAGTGGCCCTCAATGATGGGACCCTCCTAGGAACACGGGCTCTCTTCGATCTCGAGTACCGACTCAACTACAAGGTCGGTGCCTGGGGCTCCAACATCGATTGGTCTCCTAACGCCTTCTACGACAAGGGCTGGTTGAAAGTTCGTACCATGTACGGCCTCACTTTTGTTCGGCTTCAGGAGGAATTCGCCTTCCAGGGTGTGCAGAGCGGTCTGTCTTACACGGTGGACCCCACCACGGGAACGATTTCAGGGATCTCGGTTCCCACGAATTGGACCCCTACCGTGACCGACCTCTATTCGCGGGCCAACAGCTATGTCGCCGGTCCGGAAATCGGACTCCGCTACGACATGGGGGGGCAGAAATTCAAGATCTGGGGTATGACTAAAATTGCGATCGCCGCAAACTCCGAAAGCATCCAGATCGGCGGAAACAATGTTTACGACATCTACTCATACTCTCCTCCTGCTGCCACGGCGAGCAATCCCACTCCGAATGCCTTCGTCACTCAGCAGAGCCACGTTCACGTCTCACCGATCTTCCAGCAACAGATCTTCGCCGAATCCCATATCTTCCAGTTTGTCCCCTACCTGAATAAGACGTACCTCTTCAAGGACGCCAATTTCCGCTTCGGTTATAACTTCCTCCTGGTGGGCGAAGTCCTCCGCCCCGCCACCGCGGTGGGCTGGCGGTCACCGACTCCCATCATCGATTACCATCGCAGCCGCTGGGAGCAAGGGGCCTACAGCTTCGGTGTTGACTGGAAGTACTGATCTCGCACAACGGCAGGACCACAAAGAATAAGAGGAACGAGTTCGCTCGTTCCTCTTTTCTTTCTTTGACGCAGTCTTTTTTTTGGCAAAGCGTTGAACGACGCTCTCAGCCTCGCAACCCCACCTGCTGCATCCGCCTGTCCGTCTCCCGATACGCCTCCGCCACCCACTCCACGATCTTCTCCGGCTCGGGCGAATACTCCAGTTCGATCGACATCGTCCCGTCAATGTCCAACGCCTTGATCTCCTGCAGGTACGGAATGAAATCCACCACCCGCGCGGTGGCAGATCCCCGTGCAATTTCCCGTCGCAATCGGAGATGTGGACGTGAATCGCTTTCCCCTTCAGCCGCTTCAGCTCGGCCGCCGGCACTTTCGACAGGCACAAATGGGAAACATCGATATTCGCCTGCAGGGCCGGGTGATTCACGTCGTCGATAAACCGCGCCATCGTATCCACGTTGTTCAACACCGACAGCGGAAACGGTTCCAGTTCGAGTGCGATCTTCAGCCCCAGGTTCGCGGCGTAGTCCGCCAGTTCGCGGCAGTTGTCCACCCCTGTCTTCCACTGCTCCGCCGGCGGTATGATCTGCCGGTCCCAGATATATTCCCCCAACACCAGCAGCACATTCTCCGCTTCGTACTCGTACGCCAGGTCCAGGTACGCTTTCGTCCGGTCCACGTGAAACCGCTGCACGCTCTTGTTGAAGTCGATCAGGCCGGTGGAGACGCAGCACAGCGAGACAATCGGCAGCCCCACTCGGTCGCATTCCCGCTTGATCAGGCACCGCTCCTTCACGTCGATCTCGAACGGGTCCGTGTGGATGTCGATCGTGTCGAAGCCCAGTTCCTTGGTCTTTTGAATTCCCCATGCCGTGCCGCGCCCCGCTTGAACCCACGCGGAATTGATCAGGCCGAGCTTCATGGAACGTCCCTTTCTTCTGACGGTATTCTGTCCGATCCCTGCTGTGACTCAGTGAGCCTCTGATTCTAAGCCATTCCCCCGCAGAATCTCCACCGTCGGTGATGCTCCATATTTGACGATTCGGATTCCCGGAGATTACCCTGAATTCATCGAGAACCCATTCTTCAGGGAGCAGCTTATGCGTCGACTTCTCCGTTTCAGCCTGATCTCAATCTCTCTGCTGACCTCCGCCTTCGCCGGGGAATACAACACCGCCCTCAACATCGGCGACAAGGCCCCCGTCTGGACCGCGCTCCCGGGCACCGACGGCAAGCAGCACGGCGTTGACGAATTCAAGGACAAGGAACTCCTCGTCGTCATCTTCACCTGCAACAGTTGCCCGGTCGCGACCGATTACGAGGATCGCATCATCGACTTCTGTAAGAAATATGGTGGCGAAAAAGGGAAGGTCGGCGTCGTCGCCATCAATGTCAACAAGGTCAAAGCGGACCTCCTTCCCGCCATGACGCAGCGGGCGAAGGACAAGAAATATCCGTTCCCTTACCTGTTTGACGAGTCCCAGAAGATCGCCAAAGATTTCGGCGCCACTTTCACTCCCGAGTTTTTCCTGCTGAACAAGGACCGCAAGGTTGTTTACATGGGCGGGATGGATGACCACAGCGATCCTGCTCTCGCCAAGACCCATCATCTGGTCAATGCCGTGGAAGCGACTTTGAAAGGGGAAAAGCCCCCGTCACGGAGACCGTTGCCATCGGTTGCCGCGTCCGCTACGCCAAAGAACGCAAGTAACGATCTCTCCGAGACCGTATTGCTGATCATCACTTAAGTTCCACTCTCACCCACCCTTCCTGCTTGCTGGGAGGGTGGGTTTCTTGTTTTCGCAGGCAAAAAATTCCTGTTGACCTCTTTTTCAAAAGAAATTAACTTCCCGCCGCTCTCAGGACGCACACCTCTCGATTTTCACTCCCGTCTCTCATTTCCCCGGCGAAATAAGGCCAAATCCACTCGGCCAGACGCGATTCGGTGTGCTTCAAGGCACGGAAAGGGATCTCAGCATGAAACGCCTCCTCCTTCTCATCGTTGGCATCAGCCTCGCCTCCAGTCTCAACGGCTGCTGCTGGCGGAATCGCTGCTGTCGTCCCGCCTGTGATCCCTGCGGCGGTGGCGGTGTCATGGGTGCTCCTCAGCAGGTCATTCCCTACGGAGCCCCGACCGGTTCTCTGACTCCGACCTACGGTGCTGCCGTTCCGACGACCACTACCAGCATGCCCGTCGCCGCTGCGACAACGCCGCTCCCCGCGGGCAACACCACCTACTATCCCTCCGCGCAGATCGGATATCAAACGACACAACCCACGGTGGCCGGCCTGCCGGTCAATCCTCTCCCACGTTCTAACCGGGAACGTGTCTATCCGAGAGACCACGAATCAACGCAAGAGACTGGCCCCCGCCAGTCTCTTTTTCTTTCTACTCTCGACTGTCTACTAAGTCGCCCGCAGGGCGTCCCATTTTTCTTCCGCCGCACTCTTCCGCACATACAGCGGCAACACGTCCCAGCAGGTTCGCTGAAACTCGTGTAGCGCTCCCAGTTTTGCCAGCGATTTCCCGCTTGGCTGCCAGAGAGTCCGATCCAGCACCCGGCACTTTCTCGCGAGCAGTTCCTCCCGTTCCTCCAGAGCCGGCCCCAGCACCGCATCTGCAGGCGTGAGTTCGCTCCCCCATGTCACAAACGGCAGAATCCGGATTTCTCCCGTCTCTTTCCATGTTCCCGCAGCTTCTCGCTCAAAAGTCTGCGCAAACACCTCCTGCCGTTGTGCATCCACCACACAGGTGCCGCGCGACACATTCGCCGGCGCATTCTCCGCCAGTCCCCGTAAGGTCGGAATCGCCGCAACCGGACACTCGCACGCATACGCCAGTGTCTTCGCGCACACAATTCCGACCCGCAGCCCGGTAAAACTCCCCGGCCCGATCCCCACGCTGATCTGTGTGCAATCCCGTGGCTTAAATCCCCCCTCGCGGAACATGTCCCGGATGGCAATCACCAGGTTCTGCGCCCGGTTTCGCGTGGACAGCCTGACCTCGTTCAGGCTCTCTCCATTGTTCCACAGTCCAATCACCCCCGGCTCGTGGGAGGTTTCAATCACCAGGCTTAATTGCGGTTTCAGGGGCGTTCTCCTTAATAGTTCGTTGAACGCTCATCTTACATCCCTTTCCAGAGTGTCGCGATCTCACGAGCCTGCCCCCCTTTCAGACCCCTCTTGCAAAAAAGGGGTATTTCCCTAAGATCAAGGCACTTCTCAGGAAATCAACGGTCTTTGGCACATCTCCCTCCAACCGACCCCTCCGGTCCTCCGGATCTTTCCCGATACAATTTTCACGGATCTCTCCCACTTCCGGGAGGCGTGAATCGTAAGGACGGTTAATGAGCAATTCCGCCACCTTAACTCAGGTTCGTGAACGGGTGCTGCAACTGGCCCGTGAAATCGAAGAACTGTCGGGGTCCGCCATCCCCGAAGAGGTCTTCTTTACGGAATTCCTCCGCCGTCTCGTCCTCGCCCTCGGTGCCCAGGCCGGTACCATCTGGCTCGCTGCCGATAACCGCCAGCTTCGCCTTGCTTACGAACTCAATCTCCTCGAAACCGGTTACCGTGAAAATCAATCCGCCGACCAGTTGAACGGTCCCCTCCTCAATGAAGTCGCCAGCACCGGTCAGGCCCGCTTGTTCGGCGCCGGAGAGAATCCCCAATTCGGCACCCCCACCCCTCATCTCTTCGTGATGGGCCCGGTTCTCCGCAACAAGGAATGCTACGGCGTCGTGCAGATCTTTCAGCGCGGCGATGCCCCCGTCCAGGCCCGCCCCGGCTATCTGCAGTTTATCGAGCAGATGTGCGGTCACGCCTCTCGCTATCTCCGCCTGCGCCAGGAGGCCTCCGCGGAACTCTCTCCCCAGGAATACCTCAAGAAGTTCCAGGATTTCACTCTCGATCTGCAGCGTTCTCTCGCATTGAATGACGTCGCCGCCACTGCCGCCAACGATGGCCGCATGCTCATCCGTTGCGACCGGCTCAGCATCGCCGTCAAACGGGGTAAGAAAACCACCGTCAAAGCCATCAGCGGACAGGATCACGTCAACCAGCGGGCCAACATGGTCCGCACCCTGCGTCTCCTGACCGATCGCGTCATCGCCGCGAAGGAACCCCTCTCCTACACCGGCTCCCTCGAAAAATATCCCCCCCAGATCGAAAAGCCCCTCGCCGACTACGTCCACGAAAGCGGCCGCGCTGTCTGATCATCGTCCCGCTCTTCCCCCCTGTTCCACCGACGGACGCACTGAAGGACGAAAAGAGCGGCAAGTCCGAAAAGAATCGCAACGAACGCTGGAAGCGCCCTATCGGTGCCCTGATCGTGGAGCAGGTCACCGACAGCCGCCCCCGACCCGGCATGATGGAAAAGATCAAGCTCGTCGCCGAACACTCCGCCGCCGCCCTGAATAACTCCATCTCCCACGAATCCTTGTTTCTGCTCCCCGTTTGGCGAGCCATCGGCTCGGTGGTGGAAGCCCTCCGTGGCCGGACGCTTGCGAAGGTCATCGCAGCTACCGTCGCCATCCTCATCCTCGTCGCCGCCATGATCTGGATGAAGTGGGACTACCGCGTCGAAGGGAAGGGGCGCCTCATGCCCATCGTCAAGCGGGACGTCTTCGCCGCGCGCGAAGGCCGCGTGACCAAGGTTCTCGTCACCAGCGGGCAACGCGTGGCCGCCGGAACTCCCGTCGTCGAACTTGAAAACGAAGACATCCGTTCCCGGTTACTGGCTGCCACGAACGAATACAACGAACGCCGCAAGGAAGCCAACGGCCTCGAAACCGAACTCAACAACCTCAATCGTACCACCAATAAAGATGACTACATCCGCCTCGCCGGGAAGTTGCAGCAGACGAAACTGGCCATCGAGGGGGCCAAAACCCAGGTGACGATCCTTACGAAAATGCGCGAGGATCTGACCGTCCGGACCCCCATTGATGGCGTGATCGCCACCTTTGATCCCGACAAAGTCCTGCTCTATCGTCCCGTGCAACAAGGAGAACTCCTCCTCGAAGTCATGGACACAAGCAAGGATTGGCACCTGGAGCTGGATGTCCCCGAGCATCGTCTCGGCCACATCCTCCGCGCCCAGGAACGGGAGAAGGACGAAAAACTCCCCGTCGAGTTCCTGCTGGCCACCGAAACCGAAGTCACCTACCAGGGAACGCTCGGCCCCATCGCCTCTCGCGCCAACGTCTCCGATGAACAGGGGACCGTCGTCGAAGTTTACGCCGACATCTCTCCCGAAGATAAAATAAAGTTAAAGGACAAGTATCGCATCGGAGCGGAAGTTCGGGCTAAGATCAACTGCGGTCCGTACAGTCTCTGGTATGTCCTCTTCGGCGACGTGCTGGAGTTCATCCGCAAACGGCTCTGGTTCTGAGCCGCAACGCAATTCAAAACACGCCGCGACTTTCACCAAGGATGGTGTTTCGTGCCTGACAGGCCTCGCTCCCCGCTTCTTCCCTCGAAACCTGTTCTGGCTCTCTTCACGGCTCTGCTCCTGCTCCCCTACCTCGCGATTCTTTGCGTGGATGCCCCGCTCGTCGATCCGGATGAAGGACTCCACGCTGCCATCGCTCAGGAAATGGTGGACCATCACGATTGGGTCACCCCCCGCTTTCTCGGCACTCCCTTCTTCGATAAGCCCATCCTCTACTTCTGGGCTCTCTGCGGATCGTTGAAACTTCTCGGCTCGACCGAATTCGCCATTCGCCTTCCCGGTCTCTGCTTCGGCCTCCTGGGAATACTTGCTACCGGTCTCGTTGGCGCCCGTTGGTTCACTCGCCGCACTGGCTGGCTCGCCGCCGCCGCACAGTCTCTGTTTTTCCTCCCCTGGACCGCCTCCCAGGTCGCCGTCCACGACATCGCCCTCGTCCCCTGGACACTTCTCGGCGTTTTTTCGCTGTGGAACATTGATGAATCGGCCCTGACTGGCACGCTGCGGCGTCGGTGGTCCATCATTGCGGGTATTGCCCTGGGCCTGGCCGTCCTCACGAAAGGCCTCCTCGGCGTCGTCTTTATCCTCCTGGCCTGGATCCCTGCCGTCTGGTGGACCGCGCGCCGCCCTCTCCTCCGCATTCCCCAGGCCCTGATCCTTCCCGCCTTGATCGCCTGCATCGTGGCCGCTCCCTGGTACGTTGCGATGGAACTCCATAACCCCGGCTACTCGTATTACTACTTCTACCAACGGCACCTGATGGGTTTTCTCAGCAACAGCCAACCGCACGGCCTCAAATCCGCCTGGTACTATCTTCCCGTTCTCGCCGCCGGCTCCCTCCCCTGGTGGCCCTACCTTTTGACTCCCGCTCTCTTCACCCCCCTCTTCAAAAATTCGAACGCGACCTCGCAGGATCACGTCCGCATTCTCCTTCTCTTCTGGGGCGGACTGGGGCTTCTCTTCCTCTCCGCCGCCAAGTCCAAACTCCCCAGCTATCTCCTCCCCTTATTCCCGGCCCTCTCTCTGCTTGTCGGTGACTTGTGGGGGCGCTTCGCGAATCGGGAACTCCCTCTCCACGCGGAACGTATTTTCCGCATGTCCGGGATGATACTCCTTACCCTCCTGCCGATCACATTCTTTCTGATCCCGCTGGCCTTCGCCCGAATGACTCACACCCCTGTCACTCCACTTTTGATGCTTGTGACCCTCACGCTCACCCTTCTCTCATCATTGGCTCCGATTTTTTTCCTGCGCGACCGCCGCTGGCCCGCGTTCCTGTTCGGTTCAGGTTCACTTGCCCTGATGGGGACCGCGATGGTTCTCTTCTTCCTCCCCGTGTTGTCCCACACGCACTCCGGACGCTCACTGGCCGCCCACTGGAACGCCACCGCCACGAGCATCCCCCGCACTATCTTCCTCCGCGAGCGCATCGGCTCGGTCGTCTTTTATCTCCGTCCGGAATTGCGCTCCACCCTCCACTCCGATTCCTTTGAGACCTGGACCATCGGCCAGTTTATCTCCCGGTTTCACGCACAGGAAAACCGCTCCATCGTCATACCGGAGCGGGAAGTCCCACTCATCCTCCGCTACGTGGAATTCACGCACGCTCCCTACGAGAAACACGACCGCTATCGCCTCTACGGTTCTTCCGCGTTCGTCCCCCTCCACGTCCGCCACGTCCCCCCGCAGACATTCCCCCTCGCCAACTAATTCTTTTTTCCCCTCGCCCCTTGTGGGAGAGGGGTCAGGGGTGAGGGGTATGGGACAAGCGTCTCTTGCACCAACTCGCTTTTCCTGTGATGGCGACCACAGACTTCGCCAGAGCCGTTCTGAAACCATGTGTTCAAAATGGACGCTGGGATCTTCCGGACGTTCATCGACTCCCGCAATTTTCCACTCCGCGTACCGCGACGAATTCCCTCGAATTGGCTATAACCGGTTCATCAGGTTGCGTGCGGGATTCTGGGGGAGAAACAGGCGATGAAAGTCGGAATTGTCGGTAGTGGATTTGTCGGTTCAACCGCCGCTTATGCGATGGTCATGAACGGCGTTGGTCGGGATATCGTCCTCGTCGATCAGAATCAGGCCCGCGCGGCTGCCGAAGCCAACGACATCTTTCACGCCGTCCCCTTCTCTCATCCGCTGCACGTTCGCGCGGGAACCTATACCGACCTCCACGGCTGCCAGGTCGTCATCCTCACTGCCGGCGTCAACCAGAAGCCGGGCGAAACCCGCCTGCAACTCCTCGCCCGCAACGCCGCCATCTTTAACCAGATCGTCCCCCAGGTCATCCAGAACGCCCCCGGCGCCACGCTCCTGGTCGCTACCAATCCCGTCGATGTCATGACCCACCTCACTGCGGAAATTGCCGTCCGCTTCGGGCTCCCGCGCGGCCGCGTCGTCGGTTCCGGAACGACCCTGGATACCGCCCGCTTCCGCACCTTGCTCGGCAATCTGGCGGGCGTCGATTCCCGCCACGTTCACGGCTATGTCATCGGCGAACACGGCGACTCGGAAGTGCTCACCTGGTCGAATGCCACCGTCGCCGGGATGCCGATTGAGGACTACTGCAATCTCCAGGGACAGCCTCTCACCGATGAGATCCGTCTGGAGATCGATAGCCAGGTCCGCCGCGCCGCCTATTCCATCATCGCCGGCAAGGGAGCCACCTATTACGGCATCGAAGCTGCCCTGGCCCGCATCACCCGTGTCATCCTGCGCAGCATCGAACGCTCCATTCTCACCGTCTGCGGTTTTCATGACGACATCGAAGGGGTGAAGCACGTCACTCTGGCCGTTCCGCACCTCGTCGGCGGCGAAGGGATTCTCGCCCGCTTCCCGATCCCTCTGGATGATGCCGAGCGTTCCGCCCTCAAGAAGAGCGCGGAAGTTCTCAAGCCCAATATCGAGTCCGCCGTCGCCGCCCTCAATTCCTGATTCGACTCATCGTGAACTCTCTTCTGCAGGCAACTCTCCCGTGAAGCTCAAACGGATCCCCGAGGATTTCCAGGTCACCGAACTGACCGACTTTCAGCGCGGCCGCGGTCCCTACGCCCTGTACTTCCTTACCAAGCGTTCCCTCGGCACCCCGGAAGCCATCGAATCCATTCTTCGCCGTTGGAACATCGCCCGTCCCCGCATCTCCTACGGCGGCCTCAAGGACCGCCACGCCCTCACGCAGCAATATGTCACCATCAAGGGAGGTCCTCCCAACAATCTTCGCGAAGACCTCCTCGAACTCGAATACCTGGGCCAGGCTACCCGCCCGTTTGAACCGCAGGACATTTCCGGCAATCGCTTTCTGCTCGTCCTCCGCGACCTCAATCCCGACCAGGCCCCGCAGATCCAGCAGACCCTCGCCGACATCAAGCGGACCGGCCTCCCGAATTACTTCGACGATCAACGCTTCGGCTCCCTCGGCGCCTCCGGCGAATTCGTCGCCCAGCCCTGGTGTCTCGGTAACTACGAACGCGCCCTCTGGCTTGCCCTCGCCGATCCCAACGTCCACGACCGCCCCGATGAACGCCAGCAAAAGCAAACGCTCCGCGACAACTGGGGGAACTGGCAGGCCTGCAAGAAAGGACTCGACCGCTCTCATCGCCGCAGCGTCATCACATTTCTGGCCGACCGCCCCGGCGACTTCCGGGGCGCCATCGCCCGCCTCCGCGTCGATCTCCGCAGCCTGTATCTCGCCGCGTTTCAAAGCGCCGTCTGGAACCGCATGCTTGCCACCTGGATCCGTCAGGAAGTCCCCGCGGAGAACTTTCGCGACTTTCAATTCAAGGAAGCGACGCTTCCCTTCTATCTCTCGCTCCCGGAAGACAAGCTCGAACTGTTCCGCGAATGTTCCTTGCCGCTCCCCTCGGCTCGCCTCAAGCTCGAGCCCGGCCCGACCCTCGACCTGATCGAAAACGTCCTGCAAACCTTCGGCCTTGAACTAAGACAGGTCCGCGTCAAGTATCCCCGCGACAGCTTCTTCTCCAAGGGGGACCGCAACGCCATCTACTTCCCCCGCGGTCTCCGGGGCCAGTCCGCCCCGGATGACATCCACCCCGGACGCCACAAGTGGACCCTGCAGTTCGATCTCCCCCGCGGTTCCTACGCCACCATCCTTGTCAAACGGCTCACCGAGTTCCTCCCCGAAGGAACTCCCGAATGACTGCCCCCGCATCTCGCTTGAAGTCCTCTTCGAGGACAATCACTGCCTCGCGGTCGTCAAACCGGCCCGCCTGCTTGTCGCGGGGGATAAAACCGGCGACCCCAATCTGCTCGATCAGGCGAAAGCCTACATCAAGGCCAAATACAACAAGCCCGGCGAAGTCTATCTCGGCCTCGTCCACCGTCTTGATCGTCCCGTTTCCGGAATTGTTCTCTTTGCCCGCACCAGCAAAGCCGCCGCCCGCCTTTCCGAACAGTTCCGCGGCCCCGCACCGTACGAGCTGCACCGCCCTCGTCTCCGGCCACATGCCCGGCACCCACGGCACCCTTGTCGACTGGCTCGTGAAGGACGAAGCCAGAAACGAAGTCCACGTCGTCAAACCTGGAACTCCTGATGCCCGCGAAGCCCGCCTCGCCTGGAAACTGTTGAAACCCTGGGGCCAGAACAGCCTGATTGAAATCGACCTTGAGACCGGCCGCAGCCACCAGATCCGCGTCCAGCTTTCGAACGCCGGCCACCCGCTGCTGGGAGACACCAAATACGGCTCCCCTCAAAAACTCGGCGGCAAAATCACCCTCCACGCCTCTTCACTCACCTTCACTCATCCGACGACGAAAGAACCAATTTCACTTTCGTCGTCACATCCCTGGAATCAATCGATTTCTTAACTCGATTGAATTGAGCATCGATCTACGGAACCACAAGTTTCAGGTCGCGCGTCACGCTTCAACCCGAAGTCCCGCTTCGATCTTCGCCATCCGGCCATCCGCATGGTGGAACACAATCCCCTCGATGTCCTGATCCACCAGGTACGCTCGAATTCCTCAAAGTCGCGGATCAGATCCGTAATTGCAGACGCGCAATCGTGCGGCACAAGCATGTGAGTCTCATATTTCTCCGGTTGCCTTGCGATTTCGGGCCGACCAGTTCGTAGGTCCCATCCACCTTCTGTTCGAGGTTGGCAAACCCTTCCCGAAACCATTGATCCTCGGGACCGTCTCCCACGGGCCTCCAGCCGATCCGCTTGCCGGTTTCCTGGTCGAAGTTGACCTCTTCAAAATCTGCGGAGTCGGTTGCCCCGGCGAATTCCTGCCGCTTATAAAGCTTGCCGTCCCGATCATGCAGCAGCGCGTCGATCTTCCGCGTGGGAACCCCTTCGCCGCCAGCACCCATTCCACCGGCCAGAACCTTGGGCAGGACTCGGCTTGATCGCCGCTCCAGTCACGCTCAAACACCGTGGGGATTTTTCATGGGACTGGGAACCGAACAATTTTCCACCGCACGAGCCCGAGGCATTCCTCGATCAGCGACCCAAGAGGACTCCCGGAAAAGTTCGCAACCGGCTTGCGAATTACTTCTCTTCCCCCGCAGCGTCAACGCAGCAGGTTCAGCACTCCCTTGGCGATTCGAATGCGCAGGATCGTCGGATCGCCTCCTAACACGATCTGACGTTCCACCACTTTGTCTCCCGCCAGGAGCGCCACCTGCGCGCTCGGCGTCAGCGCTTCCCCCTCACTCTCGAGCGGAAACTCCCCCACGTACAACGTGTAGTCCGCCTTCAACCGTGCATGGAATTCCTTCGCCCCCGCCAGGCTTGCTGATTCCGTCGCCCCCAGGATCAGCCCCCCCTTGTAGCACTGTTCATGCCCCGCCACCCGCGTGATCCGCTCCGCGACAACCCCTCCCGTGCCGCATTCCACACTGGCAATTGTCACTCCCCGCTCATTCAGCATCGGGATCAGCACGTCCTCCAGTTCCTGGTCCTCCACCCCATACACCACCTGTTTCAACCGTTCCCGCGCCAGCCGTTTTGTCTCCTCGATCTTCCGCTCACATTCCTCCGCCGTATCCCCGTGCGATTCAATCCGCAGCGTGATCGTCCCTTCATGCACGGTGATCCCCACCTCCGGGTCGCGGCCTCGCTTGGTCAAATCCCCCAGCAGTTCCTCCGCGTGCGATTCCCCCAGCCCGAAGCAGTTTAGCCGTGCCCCGCGGATCACTTTTCCCGCCGTGAAATGCCGCTTCAATCGCGGCTCCACTTCGTTGTGGAACATCGGGAACATTTCGCTCGGCACCCCCGGCATGGCGCCGATCAGCACTGGCCCCCGCCCTTCACGCGGAATCTCCGCCCAGATCCCCGGCGCCGTCCCATTCGGGTTCAAGAGAACCTCGCTCCCCTTCGGAAACATCGCCTGCACCACGTTTCGCTCCGGCATCGGACGTTGACGCCGTGCAAACATCCCCTTGATCGCCTCCAGCGATGGCTCGTGCAGTTCCAGCGGAACCCCCATCACTTCCGCGATCACCTCCCGCGTCAGGTCGTCCAGCGTCGGCCCCAGCCCTCCGGTGATCAACACCAGGTCCACCCGTTCGCACGCAATCCGGAGCGCATCCACATTCGCCTGTCGGTCATCCGCGACCGTGGTGTGAAACAGCACCGGTAACCCGAGAGCCGATAACTCCCGGCTCAGCCATTGGCTGTTCGTGTCCAGCTTCGCTCCGGTCGTCAACTCCGTCCCGATCGCCAGGATCTCCGCCTGCATCAGTGCATCCTTCTCTGATATTTACTCTTCTCCCCTCGCCCCTTGTGGGTGTATGGACCGGGGGTGAGGGGTTGCATAAAGCTGCTCACCCCTCAATCCGCACCCCCGCAGCTTTCAACAGGCTCGTCTGTTCCGTCTTCGCCGCGTCGCTCAGCGGATTCCCCGCCAGATACAACCGCAAAAACGGCGCGAACCGTTTCGGCCCGGCGGCATCATCCTTCGACGCTTTCACCAACG
The DNA here is from genome assembly GCA_046349635.1 of Planctomycetales bacterium. Lineage (GTDB taxonomy): Bacteria > Planctomycetota > Planctomycetia > Planctomycetales > Planctomycetaceae > JAXMBX01. The sequence goes on along the minus strand of JAXMBX010000034.1, from coordinate 15,448 downwards.
CAGCCAGATCCTGAATCTTGTTCCGCTCGATCAACAGCATGTTGATCTGCGTCTGCTGGGCAACCGGAGCAATGTCCACGATCTGGTTGTCGCTCAGCTTGAGCAGCGAGAGCTTGTTCACCTTCTCCAGCGGCTTCAGGTCCACGATCTGGTTCTTCGCCAGGTCCAGCGAGGAGAGCTTCACCAGCCCCGCCAGCGGTGCCACGTTCTGAATCTTGTTCTCCGCCAGGTAGAGCGCCGAGAGCGCCCCCAACCCTTCCACGGCCTTCAGGTCCGCCACCTGGTTCTGGCTCAGTTCCAGGTACTGCAGATTTTTTAGTCCGCTCAGCGGTGCGATATCCGCGATCTTGTTCTGCGACAGGTCCAGCGACTGCAGATTCACCAAAGGCTGCAGCGCCTTGACCTCCGCGATCTCATTCTTCGCCACGTTCAGCAACTGCAGGTTGATGCACTTCTCCAGCCCGGTCAGGTCCTTGATCCCTTTCCCTCGGGCCTCGAGCACATACACATTCTTCAGGTCGTCTTCGGTCAACTCCTTGGACGTGTCCTTCTTGTCGTACAGGACATTGCGGATCGCTGTCTCCAGATTTTTGTCCGGAAACGCGACAGCCCACGCCATCTGGCGGGAAAAGCAGAGAATCAGGACTGCCAAGGCAATCCGCCGCGAAACGGCGAACCCAAATACGTTCTGCATGGTGACCTCTCGCAAATGCACGTCTTAGGGGTGTCGTTCTGAGCCGGATTTTCAGGGAAAATCTCCTGAAAACGGAACTCATCTTCAACAATTTGACATTTTCTGCTCTATTTTGCCCCGCATGCCCGGGCCTGTCAAAGGTTTGTCCCGCTCGTTTGGGCACCGCACCCCTCCTCGATGCACCTCTTCGCAAGTCACGCGTTTTTCTCAATTCACATCACAGCACATCCCGGTCATGGAGGGCCGGTATGCAGGGCCATTGTTCGCCGATCCAACGCCACGTATCTGATTCTCTAGGGAGAAGGTCCGCGCTCGCGATCCTGGCGATCGCGTTCGTCTATTGCCTCGCGCTCGCTCCCCTCGCCGTGACCTATCTCGCCTATCACCCGGATGAGCGGCACTATACCGATGGTGCCATTCTCATGGTTCATTCCGGGGACTATCTCACCCCCCGTGATCCCGATGGCACACCTCGTTTCCTCAAGCCCGCTATCTGTTACTGGATTATCGCCGCCAGCTATCAACTCTTCGGCATCAGTTCCTTCAGCTCCCGCCTCCCTTTCCTGCTGCTTGGGGGGGGAGTGATTGTCCTTTCCGCCTTGATTGCGTTTCGCGCGACCCGTCACCGGTCCGTTGCGCACCTGACCGCTTTGATCATGGCAACCAATCCCCTGCTGGTGCTCGCCTCCATCTATTCCCTCACCGACGTCGTCCAGATCTTCTGCCTCCTCCTCAGTCTCCTCGGCTGGATCTTACTCCTGCGCGATCCGGACAGCCGCTCCGCTCCCTGGTGGATCTGCATCGGCACCAGTCTCGCCATCGCGACCAAGGGGGTTCCTGGCGTTCTTCTCGCCACCTACGCAATTCTCTTCCTCCGCTACAATCCGTGGCGGCGAATTTCCCTGCGACGTTCCGCCTGGATCGCTCCCTGTCTGGTCGGCACGATCATCGCCTCGGACTGGTACCTGGCCATGTTCCTCCAGCATGGCACGGACGCCTGGGCCTGTTTCTTCGAGGATCAGGTCAACTCCCGCATCCCGTTGAAGTGGTGGCATCCCCTGCGGCAGATCCCCTTGGCGCCTTTGCTCTATCTTGCTCTCTTGTTCCCCTGGTCACTTCCGGTACTCCGCTCTTTCCGCTCCAACATTCGCCCCCAGCTGCCACAACTCCCCCCCGATCAGAAACTGATTCTCGCTTTCCTGGCTGGCTGGCCTCTGCTTCTGCTCGCCCCGCTCTCGGTAATTAGTCCGTTTACAGTCCGCTACTTCCTTCTGGCGACTCCCATGCTCGCGATCCTCTGTGCCTGGTTCTGGAATCAGCTTCCGGAATGGGAATATCTTCCCCGTGTCCGTACCTGGCGCACCCGGATCTTGTCCGGTGTCTCCGTGGCCATTGGCGCCGCCGCGCTCTTCCTGATGCTCAACCGTGCACATTGGACCTGGCCCCTCTACGCTGCCACCCTCATCCTTTTTGGCGTCGGCGCCGTGGCTCTTCGCCGCGTGCGGAATCCCCGCACCCGCCGTTGCGCCGGACTGGCGGGAGGGTTCCTGATCTTCTTTCCGCTCCTCTTCACCATCGCTGCCCCCCTGGGGCTTCCCGATCAGGCGGAAGCCATCGCCGCGCGCCTGGAAAACGCCATTCCCGCCGATCAGCAACCGGAAATCTGGTTTGTCGGCAAGCCTGCCATGGCTGCCAAGATGAGGGTCTATCTCCACGACAGCCATCCGTTCCACTCGGCGGAGGCTTTAACGCTGGAGCATCTCCCCACGGGGCCGCAGACCTGGGTCATCTGTCGCCAGGAGGATGCGGAGCAGGGGCTTGACCCGCGACTCTATCAGTGGGAAACCGCCTCGCACGGCTACAAGGATCTCAAGCCCGGTGAGATGTTCCTCGCCCTCTGGCACGGAACTCTGGATCGCTATCTCGCCACGCGGCAGCAGGCCTTCGTTATCGCCCGCCCGAAACCCGCGGAACAGTGCGTCTCCGCCGCAGAATGATCGGGCCGTTCCCTAGCGCGCTCCCGCCGTTTCGCGTCGCACCTTCTTCGCCAGATCGATCATCCGCCGTGCCCGCAGCACGTCCCGATCCTTGACCGCGAATCCCGCGTCGTCGTGCGGTCGTTCGGCATCCGCCTTCGCCAGTTGTTCCTCGGCGTAGGAGAGTTTCAATTCTGCCGCCGGAATGGCCCGGTTCGTCAGCAGCGTCACGACTTCACCCTTCACCTGGATGAAGCCCCCATCCACGAAGTACAACTGTTCGCCCTCTTCGCGTTCCAGCCGCAGCTCCCCGAAACCGACGCGTCCCACCAATGGGGCACGCCCCGGCAACAATCCCATCTGACCGTCGTACAGCGGGAATTGCACGCTCTCGACGAGTTCGTCCAACAGCGTCTTTTCCGGCGTCACCAGCACGAATCGGATTTGTTTGGGCAAGGCCATGGTTATTACCGCGAGTAAAACTCAAAAACTCAATACTGGAACACGTCTGACAAAATGCGATTGGTGACCAAAGTGCGTCCCCAACCTCTGGAAGACCGCAGTCCGTCCAGAGCATTTTATCCCATCAAAATCAGGCGGATTCCGCCATCTTCTTCGCCTGCTCTTCCGCTTCACGCACGCCACCGACGTACATGAACGCCGCTTCCGGCAGGTGGTCCCACTTCCCGTCACAGATTTCTTCAAAGCTTTCGATCGTCTCCGACAGCGGCGTGATCTTCCCGGCCTTGCCGGTGAACACTTCCGCCACGAGGAACGGCTGCGACAGGAACCGCTCGATACGACGCGCCCGGTGCACCACCAGCTTGTCGTCTTCGCTCAATTCGTCGACACCCAGGATCGCGATGATGTCCTGCAGTTCGCGGTACCGTTGCAGCGTCTGCTGCACGCGGCGGGCCACGTTGTAGTGACGTTCACCCACGTATTGCGGATCGAGAATTCGGCTGGAGGAAGCGAGCGGATCGATGGCCGGGTAAATACCCTTTTCCGAGATCCGGCGTTCCAGGTAAATGAACGCGTCCAGGTGCGCGAACGCCGTCGCCGGGGCGGGGTCCGTCGGGTCGTCGGCGGGGACGTACACCGCCTGCACGCTCGTGATGGCTCCCTTCTTCGTCGACGTGATTCGTTCCTGCAGTTCACCCAGCTCGGTCCCCAGCGTCGGCTGGTAACCCACGGCGCTCGGCATACGTCCGAGCAACGCGGACACTTCGCTACCCGCCTGCGAGAACCGGAAGATGTTGTCGATGAACAGCAGCGTGTCCGACCCGGTTGCGTCGCGGAACCATTCCGCCATCGTCAGCGCGGTCAGCGCGACGCGGAGACGGGCTCCCGGCGGTTCGTTCATCTGGCCGAACACCATGCACGTTTGTTCGATAACCGACCGGTCCGTGGTCCCGATCTTGGTTTCCTGCATTTCCAGCCACAGGTCGTTCCCTTCGCGGGTTCGTTCACCCACGCCGGCAAACACCGAGTAACCGCCGTGGGCACTCGCGATACGGGCGATCAGCTCGGTCAGAATAACCGTCTTCCCCAGACCGGCACCCCCGAACAACCCGGCCTTACCACCGCGGACGAACGGCGTCAGCAGGTCCACGACCGTGATCCCCGTGTCGAACAGCTCCGTGTTCGAGCTCAGGTCTTCCAGCTTGGGAGCATGGCGGTGAATCGGCCACTTCTCCTCGTACTGAATGTCCCCTCGACCGTCGATCGGATCGCCGATCAGGTTAAACACGCGCCCCAGCGTTCCCTTGCCGACCGGAACCGACAGCGGAGCGCCGGTATCCAGCACTTTCATGCCGCGAACCATGCCATCCGTCGAACCCAGAGCCACGCAGCGGACGCGGCCGCCACCCAGGTGCTGCTGGACTTCGCCCGTCAGCTTCACCCGTACTCCCTTGACCTCCTGGTCAACGAGGATCGCGTTGTAAATATGCGGCAGGTGTGCTTCTGGAAATTCCGCGTCGAACGTGGAGCCGATGATCTGCGTTACTTCGCCGAAACTTTGCGTTGATGGTGCGGTTGTGGTTGCCATCTCGAAATCTCTGTCTTTCTTGCTCTTTGCAGGGAACAGATTTTGTAGTTCTTGTTTTATAAGGTTGCGCTGACGCTGCGTGGATTATTCCGCGTGGATTACTCCAACGCCGCGGCACCGCCGATAATTTCGCTCAATTCGCTGGTGATTTGTGCCTGGCGGGCACGGTTGTAGATTCGCGACAGGTCGCTGATCATTTCGCCCGCGTTTTCCGTGGCCCCCTTCATCGCGACCATGCGGAAAATCTGCTCGCTCACCGCCGCGTCCAGGAAGCACTTGAACAGCCGCGCCTTGAACGCCGCCGGTACGATCTCTTCCAGGATCTCGTTCGGGGAGGGGAGGAATTCGTAATCCATGTTCGTCGCCGCGGCAGCTTCCGGCGCCTTTGCCGACGCCGCCGGGGCGTTCTTCGTTGTCGCCGTAAGTTGTCCCACCGGCAACAGCGTTTCCATCACTGCCGTTTGCCGCGAGGAACTCTCGAACCGCGTATACGCCACGTCCAGCCGGTCCAGCTCACCCTTGCAGTACAGGTCGATGTACCGGTTCGCGAGGGCTTCCACTTCGTCGAACCCGGGTTTGTCTTCGAAGCTCGTGAACGACCGGTCGATCTTGATCCCCTGGAATTTCATGAACGCGATGCCGCGCTTCCCGGAGACTTCGACCTGCAGCGCCCGTCCTTCTTCCCTTGCACCCCGGACCCGGGCAATCGCCAGCTTCAGGACGCCGGTGTTGTAGCCCCCGCACAAGCCGCGGTTCGAGTTCAACACCAGCAGGATGCTCTTGTTCTCTTCGTCGTGAGCTTCCAGCAGGGGATGGCTGAAGGACAGGTTGCTCTGCGACAGGTCCGCCACCAGTTCCGAAATCTTTTTAGTATAGGCCGCCGCTTCCGTCGCCCGGTCCATCGCCTTCTTGAAACGCGCGGTCGCGATCAATTCCATCGTCCGCGTAATCTTGCGGATGTTCTTGACCGCTTTCAGGCGTTTGACAATCGCACGGGCTTTCGCCATGGCTGCTTCAGACCTTTTTGTCGTTTCAGAAAACTCAAAACCGGATCAACGTCAACCGCGGTGGCAACTAGGCCGTCGCCGCCGCTGCTTCCTTCACGTGGCCGTGGGACTTCAGGTATTTCGCGATGAATTCCTTCAACGCATCCTTCAGTTGCCCTTCCGTCTCAGAACTCAATTCCTTGCTGTCGATGATCTGCTGACGAAGCGCCGCCTTGTGGCTCTTCATGTACTCCAGCATTTCTTTCTCGACCTGGGCGATTTCATTCACGGGGACTTCGTCGAAGTAGCCGCGAGTACCTGCATAAATGCTCATCACCTGGTCGGCGAAGTGCAAAGGCTGGTATTGGGGCTGCTTGAGCAGTTCCACCATCCGGTAACCGCGGTTCAACTGCGCCTGGGTCGCCTTGTCCAGTTCGGTCCCGAGCTGGGCAAACGCTTCCAGTTCGCGGAACGCCGCCAGGTCGAGACGCAGACCGCCGGCCACTTTCTTCATGGCCTTCGTCTGGGCGTTACCACCCACGCGGGACACGCTGATACCGACGTTGATGGCAGGCTTGATGCCCGCGAAGAACAGGTCCGGTTCCAGGTAAATCTGGCCGTCCGTAATCGAGATCACGTTCGTCGGAATGTACGCCGACACGTCACCCTGCAGCGTTTCGATGATCGGCAACGCCGTCATCGATCCGCCACCCAGCTCCGCGCTCAGCTTGGCGGAACGTTCCAGCAGACGGCTGTGACAGTAGAACACGTCACCGGGATACGCTTCGCGGCCCGGCGGACGACGCATCAACAGCGACAACTGGCGGTACGCCTGGGCCTGCTTCGACAGGTCATCGTACACCACCAGAGTGTGTTTCCCCTGATACATGAAGTATTCGGCCATCGCCGCACCCGCGTACGGAGCGACGTATTGCAGCGGAGCCGCGACGGACGACGGAGCGCTGACCACGATCGTGTAGTCCATCGCACCGGCCGCACGCAACGCCTCGACGACGCCAGCCACGGTGCTCGCCCGCTGACCGCAGGAGACGTACACGCAGATGACGCCGCTGTCTTTCTGATTGATGATCGTATCGAGGGCGATCGCCGTCTTGCCGGTCTTCCGGTCGCCGATGATCAGTTCGCGCTGGCCGCGGCCCACCGGGGTCATCGCGTCCACCGCCTTGATCCCGGTCTGCAGCGGTTCTTTCACCGGCTGACGACCGGCCACGCCCGGAGCCATCATTTCCAGCGGGCGGGTCGATTGGGCCACGATCGGGCCCTTGCCGTCCAGCGGGTTCCCCAGCGGATCGACCACGCGGCCGATCAACGCCTCACCCACCGGCACTGACAACAGCGCTCCGGTGGTTTTGACTTCGTCACCTTCGGAAATCGTCAGGTAGTCCCCCAGGATGATCACACCCACGGAGTTCTCTTCCAGGTTGAACACCTGACCGCGCACGCCGCTGGGAAATTCAACCATTTCCCCCGACATGGCGCCGGCCAGGCCGTACACCCGGGCGATACCGTCACCCACCTCCAGAACGCGACCCACCTGAGTGGTCTCGACCTGGCTGCGGTAGGTCTCAATTTCCTTCTGAATGACAGAAGCGATCTCGTCCGCTTTGAATTTCATTTAGGCTCCTCTCGCGCAATCGTTCCCGCAAACCCTTCAGGCGGGAACGAAGCGAACTGTCGTAAACGGTGTCTCCAATCCGAATCACAATCCCGCCAATCAGCTTGGGATCGACCTTCGGGATCAGGATCGGGTCAAACGGCAACTGTTTGGCCAGACCCTGTCGAATTTCTTCCAGTTGCGCTTCCGACAACGGCTGCGCACTGGTGATCTTTACACGCTCTTTCCCCGATCGCTTCTCATGCTCCAGCAGCGCCTCCGCCAGAATCTCCTGCAGCAGATCCTTGCGGCCATGTTCCGCCAGAACCCACAGGAAGTTCGTAAATGTCTTGCTGCCGCGCGGAGCAATCACCCGCTCGATGATCGCGATCTTTTCTTCCTTCGGAATCATTCCGGAATACAACAGCTCTTTGAACTGCGGGTTTCCGTTCAGCAACTCCACAAACGACTGGAACTCTTCCAGCAGTCCATTCACGTCTCCCGCAGCTCCCGCGGCATCCAGAAACGCATTCGCATAGACGTTCGCGATGCGCTGGGCGCGCGGATCCTCCAGGACGTGTGCCGGTTGGACTGACTCGGGATTGGTCGCAGTATTCATGGTTGGCTGATATTCCACGGACTCAGGCCGGGGGAAACTCCGGAAATGATCTTCCCCCGGAAGTTAACCCTTCGTCGAAAACTTCGTCACCGCATCCGAAACAAGCCGCTGATGATCCGCATCCGTCAGGCTTCGTTCCAGCACGTGCTCCGTCGCGTTTGTCACCAGATTCGCCACGTGGCTGAACAACTGCTCCAGCGCCTGGCCGCGCACCTGATCGATCTCGGCGAGCGCCCGATCTTTCAGGTTCTTCACGTCCTGCTCCGTCGCAGCCAGCATTTCCTGCCGGGTAACTTCAGCGTTACGTCGGGCTTCCGCCAGCATCTGATCGACCTGAGCTTCCGCGGTCGCCAGCTTTGCCTGGTAATCCGCCAGGCTCTTCTGGGCGGCCAGCCGTGCTACTTCCGCATCCTGAATATTTTTCAGGATCCCGGTTTCGCGAGCGCTCAAACCCGTCATCAGGGGGTTCCATGCCATCTTCGTCAGCACGAGCAGGAACACGCCAAACGTCACCAGGCTCCACAACGCCAGATCCACCGGCACTTCGATCGGCCCACGTTGCTCGTGAGCTCCATCACCATGCCCGGCTTCTTTGTGGGCCCCGGCGTCTCCATGAGCCCCGGCTTCCGCGGGAGCTTTCCCTTCTGCGGGCTTGGTCTCATGGTGTTCGGCGGCCGCCTTGGGCGGATCCGCAGCCACGCACGACTGTCCGGGATAGAGTCCCCATGTGCCGAGGGTCAACCCGGCCAACAGGGCACTGCACTGCCACAGACGCTTCATGATCGAACGCTCCTGAATCATAACGGAAATACGCACGCCAACGCTCGCACGCAGGCTTTCACTTTCGACAGCGATTACAGACCCATGAAGCAGACGACCAGCGCGAAGAACGTCACACCTTCGATAAGAGCCGCGGCGATGATCATCGCCGTCTGGATCTTGTCGGCAACTTCAGGCTGACGGGCCATGCTCTCGACGGCGGCCACACCGATCTTGCCGATCGCCATCGCACCACCGATGATCACCAGGCCGGCACTCAACGCACCCGCGCTCTTGAAGCTGATCAACGCATGGGCGGCAGCCGCGTCCTGGGCCATCGCCGGAGCGCACATCACGAACATAACGGCGAACGTAGCGCCAACGACACGCATCACTTGATTCACTTGAGATCTCCTTTGCTTTGCAACACTGTAACGGTGAACGGGAAAACTGTTCGATCTTGAAATCGACCAGTGGTCGACAAACGAAATTTCAACTCTAGTGCGGATGGACCGCCGTTCCGATGAACAGCGACGCCAGAAACGCAAACACATACGCTTGCAGAAACGCCACGAACAGCTCCAGCAGGCCGATTCCCACCTGCCCCAGAATGCTCGCCGGCGTCACCACGTAAAACAATGCCCCGGTCGCCATCGCGATGAAACCCAGGATCATTCCAATGACGGTGTGACCCGCCATGATATTGGCAAAAAGTCGCATGGCCAGCACGCCGTGCTTGATCAGCAGACCAGCCACTTCCACCACGTACAGCAGCGGAATCAGGACCGGCTTGATCCAGTTCGGAACATCCAGCGAAGGGACCAGCCGTTGCCAGAAGCCCACCGCACCCAGTTCCCGGGAGACTGAAATCACAACCATGATAAACACCGCGAACGCGAGCGCTCCCGTCACCGCCAGGTTCCCCGTGGGAGATCCCAGCCAGGGCAAAGCACCCAGCAGATTGCAGAACAGGACATAGAAAAAGCACGTCCAGATGAACGGCAGATATTTGTCCGCAGGATGAGAAGCATCCACAGCCGCCACAGGCGCGTGAGCCTGGTCATGACCGTGTTCATGGTGATGGCCATGCTCATGGCCATGATGATCATGTCCGCCATGACCGTGGTCGTCATGCCCATGATGGTGACCGGTCCCGATCGCCGGACGAACCACATTGTCACGCACGAACAGCGCGATCGCTTCCCAGAAATTCCAGAACTTCCCCTTCGAGTGGTTACCCTTCCGGATATGCCACGAAAGTCCCATGAAAATAAACAGCGTCAACAGACCCGCGATCACCTGCAGAATCATGAACTTGGTCAGCGGCAATCCGAGGATCGTCGGGAAATCCGCCGTGTGCCCCGAGGAAATGATAAACCGCGGGAGTTCTAGGTTCCGGGCGTCGCGAATGTGATGAAAGACGTCTCCGCTCGACGCGAACATGAGTGTATTTAACCCCTCAATTCAACCGACTCACAAACGAAGAAAGTCCCACTCTATTCGACAGTCAGGGCAGAATTCTGAAGCACCTTCGTCTCATTCCAGACTCTTGGCTTTTTGATTCAACCCTGTTTCCGACTTGATACTTCGGAGCAATATCCACGTCTCGCATGCCAGGCATGCGAAATAATCCGTCAACAGCCACACATGAAAGTCACGCCAGCCCCACTCGGGCCGAATCTGCCGGACTGCGATCAACGCACCCAGCACGACTCCCATCCGCAGCACTGTTCCCGCGAGAACCACAGCCAGTCGGCGAGACTCACCAAGCCAGGCGGACGCGCTCAACACCAGCAACCCGGGTAACAGGTTGGCAACTGCGGCAACGGTCGCTCCCTGCACTCCGGCTTGGCCTGTCCACTGGTGCGCCACAGCCATCTGCACACACCACAACAAACCGATCACCGCACTCAGGAGGAAGATGCTCTTCCACGCAGACCGTTGTTTCACGGCTCACTACCTCGCTCTCCATACCACACCGGAAACTCAACGTGGGCCTTGGTCTGGGGGCTTTCGGGAACTTCCCGGCTTCTGATTCCGGGGGGACACCAGCTCCATCAGTTCCGTAAACGCAACCACCAATCCCAACCCGGCTCCCAGCAACAGCATCCAGGGACCGCTTCCCAAGTACCTATCGAGGAAATAACCCCCGACTGCCGGAAGAACCATCGTCAGTGCGACCGAAGTGATTCGAGAGACCCACCGGGAGGCTTCAGCTATTGGAGAGTCACGATACTCCGGAGGTCGATTCATCAAAACCTCCAAATCTCGTGAGCGCAACCTCTTGCAAGAGAGACCGCCAGCTTTCTACCTTCCAGTAAGCGTCGCCAGTCTATCGGTGCATATCGGCAATGTCAAAGATCCCTGAAGATTCCGACAGCCTTTTCTCAAACTTGAAATTCGGTTCCCATCTTCGAAAAACAAAGCCCCAATCCTCACCTCTCAAATCTCCGTTTTGTCACCCGAAGAGCCCCCGGCAACAATCCTCCGCATCCCTCTTTTTTCCTCAGCTCCCATTTCAACCCCCGGATCCACCCTGTTTTCCCTCATTCGCCATTGAAAACTGTCGTTTAAACCATTATTTATAGATCAGTTCCTCTCTCGACATTTCGACCTCTAGGCATCCCCTGAATACGGGTGAAGGGCTTCTCCTGTCCTTCCAGTCTCGGGTCTGTCATAGGGGAAGTCGCAACGGGGTTCAGACTTGGTTTTCGGATCTCCTCTGAGTCGGATCCTCGTTCATAAGTTCATCTCAGCACAAGTTTTCTGTTTCTCTGGTTGCATTGTTCCTACTTCTTGAGTCCCTTCATCAGTCTCCACGCAGAGGCAGATTGACACGGAAGGTCAGACTTCAAATGTGAGTGCATGAGGCACATCGGATCGAGGTCTTGATTGCGGATTTCCTAAGAACCGGAATCCTCAAATCAATCCCCTCCGATGCGAAATCACCTCCGCAGAGCCTGGTGACTACCGCGTGACGGAGTCGCCAATGACCCCTCAGAGCCTCAAAAACCACCCCCGCAATACCCTCGAAGCCATCGCCCGCCGCAAGGGGATTGCAGGCTATCACGCCATGCGGAAGGAAGAACTCGTCCGCGCGATTCTCAAGGTCGTCGCCGTCCAGCGTCAGTCCAAGTCTCGCAAGGAAACGTCCTCACCTAAGCCGCCCGGGAAAAAGCCCTCCGTCTCGGTCTTGAATCGTCGCACCGACGCCGCCTCTCTTCCCCGTTCTCGCGGCAATGGGAAAGCCACCCGATCTGACGAAACCAATGGCAGCGGGCACAACAACGGCAACGGCCAACATGGGAACCATGTCATTCCCTTCGCGCGGAACCTGGCTCAATCGGCCGAACAATCCCCTCCTGCGGATACTTCGCCCCGCAAAGATCAATTCGTCGTGATCGTCCGTGGACCCTATTGGCTGCAGGCCCACTGGAATCTGACCCCTGAAAGTATCCGCCGTGCTGAAGTTGCCCTCGGCGTCGATTGGCACGCTGCCACCCCCCATCTCCGCCTCATGGATGTCACCGCCACGGACCTGGGAACCTCCGCCGAAGTTCTCCTCCAATCCATTCCGATCCACGGCGGCGTTCAGGACTGGTACATCCCCATCGAAGCCGGCCGCCGCTCATATCGTCTCCAGATCGGCTATCAAACCAACTCCGGCCGGTTCTTCGCCGTCTCCCGTTCCAATGTTGTCTCCCCTCCGCTTCCCGGATCTCCCCAATCCGGCGATGAACACTGGAGCGACCTCGTTCAGAACTGCGAGCAGGTCTATGCCATGTCCGGGGGTTACACCGATTCCCAGGCCCATTCCCCCCTGAAGGAAGTCTTCGAACATCGGCTGCAGCGCTCCATGGCCCCTTCGGCCCCCCTCGCAGACTCCAACTCCCTCCGCAACGACCGCAATCCCGGCGGCGTCTCCCTCCAACTGAAAACAGAAGTCGTCATCTACGGGACCGTCTCCCCCAATGCCCAGGTCACGTTCGAGGGAAAACCGGTCAAGCTCGACTCCCTCAGCAGCTTCCGCCTCCGCATGCCCTTGAACGAAGGGCGTCACATCCTTCCCGTCGTTGCCACCAATACCACCACCTCCGAGCAACAGACGGTCATCCTCGCCATCGAGCGGAACCTCAAGCAGCTCGACCTCCGCACCCCTGACCCGGGGAATGAGTAACCCGGGTAATTGGGTGGCCCGGATTCTTGAATCCGGGCGGCGAAGCAGCAAGAGGTAGCAGGTTCGGCATCCCATGCGCCAGTTAGGGCGGTCTAGGCGTCTCTGGGCACTGATTTTATTCGGATCCGCGACCCCACCGCCCCAAAACTGATCTTTACCCCACTGAACGATTTACGTTAATTTTCCCCCGTCGTCATGCCGGCTCCCAAGGGGGGAGAAGTGCTTCGCGACCAGCGGACGCCCCGAGAGCGATTCTCTCTGCCGATCCGCTGATTCCTCAACGCGATTGGCAGGGAAGCCATGCAACAGTCTGCGTCACGCAGGGACGGGTATCTTCGTAGCCTCAGCCTGGGAGCATTGTCCGCCCTGATGGGGGCAGCCATCAGCCTCCTCCTTCTGGCGTTCGCACTCCAGGTCTCCCTCCTCTGGGGTTATTCCCCCCGCATCGCATTGGGGATGCTCTGGTCTATCCCCTTCTGTTTCGCCATTCTCTCCTTGCGAGCGTTCAATCATTCACCGCTCAAGCTTTTCCAGATCGCTCTTCCCTGCGCCGGTGTCTCTCTACTGGCCTGGCCGACTCTGGCCGTTCTCGATCTTGGCTTCGCCCAGACCGCGTCCTTGCTCGCGGCCTATCCTGTTCTACAACCCGTCCCCGCGTTCTCTGCGTTCGCACTTTTGGCTGCGGAATTCATCCTGCTCCTCTGGGCAAGCACCCGCATCCCCGCGACTTGGGTTTCCAGCCAACCCGCAACCTGCCGGACTGCGGTTGTCGCTGCCGGCGCCGCTCTGTCCCTGGTCATCGCCCCCTCCCTTCTGGAACTCACGGGCCTCTTCGCCGCCCAGTATCTCGCCGCCCTGTTGAGCATGTTCGTCGCATTGCCGGCGTTCATCACTTCGAAACAAAGCGCCTCGACGGACTCATCCCCGGCCACCCCGCTGGCAATGACGTCCGCCCCGGTTGCCCTAGCGCTCGTTGCCGCCGCCTCCGGTTTCCTGTGGACGGCCTGGCATCGCATCGCCACGCAACTCATCCTTGAAACCGCCAACTTCCTGACCGCCGAATACATCGGCCTCTCCGCTGGTCTGGCCCTCGGCATCACTGTGGCCCGCTTGAACGGATTCCGGAACCTCAACCCGACCACCCTCCTTCGATACAGCCTGATCGCCTCCTCCCTGCTGATCGCCCTTTGTCTCTTCCGCTACGACTCCCTCATTGCCGGTTCTCTCTGGATCAACACCGCCGTCAGTTCCACGTTCATGGCGTACCTGTTCCGCGTTCCGTTCGCTGCATTCGGACCGTTCCTCATCGGCCTGAATGCCTCTCTGCTCCTGTCCGGTTTCTCATTCAACTCTTCTGCGAAGTCGCCGCACACGCTCTCTCTTTTTGCCCTCGTGGCCCTTCTCGCGGCGACTCTTTCACAAGCCTTGCTCCCCTCGGTCGGCCCCGCTGTCTGGGCTCTGATCGCGGTCCTCTGTCTCACGGCGGCCTCTCTTGCCTTCATCTCTCATCCCGGCCTGTTTGCGGTTCGCCCCGCGAATCTTGTGGTTATCGCGGGCGTCGTCCCGGTCCTTCTCGCGATCTTCGGCCTGCGGCACTATCAACCCGCCAAGGCCGCTCAGATTCTCTTCTCCACGAACATGACCCAGGCCAGGATCTCCGGCCACGGTCTCGATGTCCTGCAATACCTCGACGACACGCGCTTCCATCGCCAGTTTGAAGGGGACTTGGGGACCATCACGCTCTGGACCCGGCGCGGTTCCCAGATGCAAATCCGTGCCAATGGGGTTCCCAAGGGAGTCACCACTCAAGACACCCGTCAGCACCCCCACTACACCGCTGAAATCCTCGCCGCGACCCTTCCTATGGTCCTCCATGAGCAGGCCCACGATGTCCTGCTTCTCGGCCTGGGCTCGGGTTCTCCCCTCGGCGCTCTCCTCGCATCCCCCGTGCAGCATCTCGATTGCATCGAACCCGATCGCACGCTGGTCGACGTCGTCAAGCACGCCACCGTCGACCCCCACTGGATCGACTGGCACGATGACCGTCTCTCGCTGCAGAACTCGTCTCCTCTCTGGTGGAACCGTGCCCATCCGGTAACCTACGACGTCATCCTCGCCAATCCCGAACAATCCTCGCTCCTCCCGCTCGCCTCCGGTTACACCCGCGAGTTCTATCAGTCTGCCTCCCGCGCGCTCCGCCCCTCGGGGATCTTCTGTCAACGCTTCATCACCATGGACTACGGTGCCGCCCCCTGGGAGCAGGCCCTCCGGACAATCTCCTCCTCATTCAGTCATGTCCTCGCCATTGATACCGCTCAAGGGGAAGTCCTCCTCCTCGGCTCGAACGACCCCCGCGGTCTCGTCCGCGAAGGCTTCGTCAAACGGCTCAAGGCCGGACAGGTCGGCGAAACCCTCGCCGTTCTCGGCTGGGACTGGTCGCTCCCTCTCACGCTCGCCACGTCCGACCCTCATTCTCAAGAGTTGATCTCCCCCGCCACGAGCGTGAACTCCGCCCGTCAGGGGAATTTCCTCTTCGGCTGGTCTCGTGAACTCAGCCGCTGGGGCATCAAGT